>CANRCB010000075.1 GCA_947629015.1 uncultured Gemmiger sp. | reverse complement strand
TCCTTGTCGGTGGGCAGCGGGATCGGGCCGGACACACGGGCGCCGGTGCGCCGCGCGGTCTCCACGATCTTCTGCGATGCCGCATCGATGAGGGACGCGTCATAACTCTTCAAACGGATCCTGATTTTCTCCTTGACTGCCATTGCTTTCGCCTCCTGTAAAAATTTGCTGTTGGCGAGCCGATAAATCACACACGCTTCCGGGTGTTCAGCTGTTTCGCATGATAAAATCCGGCGAACCGACGCGCAGTTCGACCGGAAAGAATCCTCGCAAAGCCAGCGGAAAGCGGTCCGCGCCCATTTTGCAAAGCGCGTACATATCCCTTTGCATCCGTAATTCTTTCGCCCGGTTCCAGATCGGACATACTCCGCGGAAAAACCCGCCCGGGCCTTAAAGCACCGGCGCGGCAACCTCCCGCATCAACGCATATCGTTGGCCAATGGGCGCAAAACACCCACGGGCCGATCGCAGCCGAGTTAGAGTATAACACACGCAGCCCGGCGTTGCAAGTGCTTTTTTGGAAAAAGCGCAAAATATTTTTTGTAAATTTCTGCGTTTTGACCAAACTTGTGGCCGGGCGTTTCGGGGGCACAAAATGTGGGGGTCAGCGGCCGCGCGCCGCCTGCACGAAGGCGGCAAGGATCGCGCGGGAGGAAGGCTCGCTTTGCCAGTTGAACTCCGGGTGCCACTGCACGGCCCATACAAAGCGCCTGCCGGGCAGGTAAACGGCCTCCACAAGGCCATCCGGCGCACAGGCCATCGCGCGCAGGGCGGGCGCCAGGTTCCGGATGCCCTGATGGTGCAGGCTGTTGGCCGGCACGGCGTCGGTGCCCAGCAGGTCATGCAGCGGCGTGCCCGGCACCAGCGTGACGGTGTGCGACGGCGCGTCATACGGGCGGCCCTGGTGGTGCACCACATCCGAGGGGAGCTGCGCCGGCAGATCCTGCCAGAGGGTACCGCCGAGCGCCGCATTCAAAAACTGGATGCCGCGGCAGATGCCCAGCACCGGCTTGTCGGCCTGGAGCAGCAGCGGCAGGAGCGCCGCCTCCATCGCATCGCGCGCGGGGCAGACCTCGCCGGTCAGCGGCAGCGGTTCCTCGCCGTATACGGCAGGCTGCACATCCTGCCCGCCGGTGAGCAGAAAGCCGTCACAGATACCGGCCAGCTGTGCCAGCGCCGCCGGGTCGGCCGTGAGCGGCAGCATCACCGGCACGGCGCCGGCCGCTGCAAGGCCGTCAAAGTAGCCGGGCAGCATCCAAAGGCTTTGCCTGCCCTCGTCCCAAAGCGGCAGTACGCCGATCAGCGGTTTTTCCATCCCGTATCCCTCCTGTACAAGACGGCACGGGCGCCTTTACAAAAGGCGCCCGTGCCCTGCCTTGCAGTATAGCGCATTTTGCCCGTTTTGGCAAGGGGCCGCTCAACGGTTTTGGCGCAGCTGCGCCTCCAGGCCCTCGCGCGGGGTGACGTAGACGGTGGTATAGACGGTGTAGAGCACCATGCCGGGCTTGGCGCCGTTGGCCTGCCAGATGTTTTTGACCTCGGTGGTATCCACCGCCACCTTGGCGCCGCCCTTCAGGCTGGAATGCAGCACCGCCAGCTCGGCGGCCTCCTGCCTTGTGGTATCGGGCACGGGCTCGCCGCGGCTCATCACCACCACATGGCTGCCGGGGGCCTTTTGCACATGGAACCACACGTCCCGGCCGCGGGCGGTGTGCAGGGTGAGCTTATCGTTTTGGGCGTTGTTGCGCCCGACCAAGATCTCGAACCCGTCGCAGGAGCGGTAGCGCAGAAAGTCGGCCGGCTTTTGGCGTTTGTCGCGCTGCTTGTAGTATTTGAGGTAGCCCTGGCCCTTGAGCTCGGCGCGGATCTCGCCAAGGGCCTGCTCCCCGGGGGCGGATTCCACCTCATAGAGCACGGTCTTGAGATACTCGATCTCCTCCTCGCCTTCGGCGAGCAGCTTTTGCAGCATTTTGCCGGCGGTCTGGCGCTTTTTGTAGTCCTTAAAATATTTCTGCGCGTTGCCGCTCTGGTTCAGGCGCGGATCTAGGCGGATGGCCATCTCCTCGCCGGTATAGTAGTTCAGCACCGTGACCTGCGTATCGCCCTTCTGGCACGCGCCGGGGTTTGCCTGCAACAGCTCGCCACACAGGCGCAGCGCGTCGGCCTTTTCGCTCTGGGCCAGCTCCTCACGCCGGGCGGCCTGCTTGCGCAGCGCGCGGTCATAGAGGTTGTGCACCGCCTTGTACAGCTCCCGGCTTTTCTGGCGCAGGCGCTCGCCGCGGTCCTTGGCGGCGTAGTAATCTTCCAGCAGCTCACTGTAGGTGGGGTAGGTGGTCAGGATGGCCGCCGGGCCGTACTGCCGGGGCGTGAAAAAGCTGAATTCCACGGGCCTGGGCGCCTCGCCCTCCCCCTGCGGGATGCGCACCGCGGTGGGGGTGCCGCCGGCGGCGTGCTCCGCCTGCAGGCCGGCCAGCGCGTCGGCCAGGGCGGCGCGGCGGGCGGCGGGCAGG
>CANRCB010000074.1 GCA_947629015.1 uncultured Gemmiger sp. | reverse complement strand
ATGAAATACACGTCCTTTGCGCCGGCGTACTTGCTGGCGAACCACTGGATGCGCTCGGTATCCTCCAGCGTTTTTTCGATCTTTCCGGGCAGGGCCTGCAGCTCGGCGATGAGGGCGGCATAGCGCTCTTTGTCCAGCACGCCGCGCACCCGCCCGAACTCGACCGCCAGCAGGTAGCACGCCGCCAGCTGGGTGCTGTAGGCTTTGGTGGTGGCGACGGCGATCTCCGGCCCGGCCCATGTATACAGGGTGGCGTCGGCCTCGCGCGCGATGGAGCTGCCCACCACGTTGACGATGCCCACAGTGCGCACGCCGCGCGCCTTGCATTCCCGCAGGGCGGCAAGGCTGTCGGCCGTTTCGCCGCTTTGGGAGATGATGACGGCGAGGGCGCCGGGTTCCAGCACCGGGTCACGGTAGCGGAATTCACTGGCGACCTCCACCTCCACCGGCAGGCGGGCCAGCTTTTCGAACACATAGCGCGCCGCCACGCCCACATGGTACGCCGAACCGCAGCCGATGATATACAGCCGCCCCACCTTTTGGATGGCGGCCTCGTCGAGCGAAAGTTCCGAGAGGTCGATGCGGCCGTCCTTGATGCGGGGGGACAGGGTATCCCGCACGGCGGTGGGCTGCTCGTGGATCTCCTTCATCATAAAATGCTCGTAGCCGCCCTTTTCGGCGCTGGCGGCGTCCCAGTCGATGGTGGCGGCGGCGTGGGCGACCGGTTCCCGGTCGATGTTGAAGAACTCGATGCCGTCCTGCGTGAGGCGGGCGATCTCGAGGTTGTCAATGTAATACACGGTGCGGGTGTATTTGAGGATGGCGGGCACATCGGAGGCGATGATGCTGCCGTCCCCGGTGCGGCCGACGATGAGGGGGGAATCCTTGCGCACGGCATAGACCACGCCGGGCTGATCCTCAAAGAGGATGCCCAGCGCGTAGGAGCCGCGCACGTGCAGCATCATGCGGGCGATGGCATCCAGCGCGTCGCCCGCCGAGGCCCCCGTATAATAGTAGTGGACGAGCTGGGCCACGACCTCGGTGTCGGTCTGGGTGGCAAAATCGTAGCCGCGGGCGGTCAGGCGCTCCTTGAGCTCCTGATAATTCTCGATGATGCCGTTGTGCACGACGGCGACCTTCTCCCCCCGCGAATAGTGCGGGTGGGCGTTGAGAGTGCTGGGCTCGCCGTGGGTGGCCCAGCGGGTGTGCCCGATGCCGCACTGCCCCTTGACGGTGCGGCCGGCGTCGGTCATGTCCTGCAATACCTTCAAACGGCCCTTGGCCTTGACGATCTCGATCTTGCCGGTCTTTGCCTGTACCGCGATGCCGGCGGAATCATAGCCGCGGTATTCCAGCTTGGAAAGGCCGTCCAGCAAAATGGGCGCGGCCTGCGCCGTGCCGGTATAGCCTACGATGCCACACATGGGCGTCACCTCCGGTGCGTTGTGGAAAATGGCTCTGGCTCTGGCTATAGTGTATGCCGAAAACCGAAAAAATGCGAAAACGGGCAAAACGCGGCCCGCCGCTTTGCGCAAAGGCAGGGCGCTGCGGGCAAAAACAGACGGCCGTCAAGGGCAACGGCCGTCTGCCGCGCTCATTCTCCCTTTCCGGTCTCTTACACCATGGCGGCAAGCCGCCCGCCCGAAAAAGGGCCGCGCAGGTACAGCATAGCACAAACCCCCTGCGCGGGCAAGCAAAACCGCCTGTTTTTGAAGAATGTGCGGTGCCGGCGGCCCGCAAAGTTCATTTTTTTAAGCCGGCACGCGGCGCGCGCACACCACATAGCGGCCGTTGGCGGTGGAATACTCACAGGTGGAAAGGGTGATCAGCTCGTCGCCGTAGACAGGGCGGATGCCGGTGCCGATGTCGCTGCGCGCGATGACCTCGCTGACGAACCAGTCAAACTGTTCGGGCGAGAGGTCGGTGTAGGTATCGTAGGCGAAATCCGGCTCCTCGACGACATCCACGGCGAAGGCGGCGAACACCTCATACGTGCCGCTGCCGTAGACGGTATCAAAAGTGATGGTGGGGTGCTCGCTGAAGAAATCCGCGTTGCGGTAGTTGACCAGGGCGCTGAACATGGTGCCCGTCTTCATGTGGTGGCCGTAGATGATGAGGTTGTTGCTGCGGGATGCCTCGGTCAGGGTGCAGCGCTCCTCGATATACGGCACGCCGTAGTTGCTGTAGGCGCCGTCAAAATCCCGGTGGAGGTAGTAGTCCTCGTTTTGGGGGCGGTACATGACGGGATAGTCGATGACAGTATCTTTGATTTGGATCCAGCCGGCAAAATCGGGGTTCTGCTCGCGCAGGGCGGCGTAGGGGTCCTCCGGCGCGGGCGTCGGCGCGGCGGCATCGGCGGCGGCGGGGGGCGCCACGGCCGACACAGGGGCGATCTGCCGGCGCAGGGCGGAAAAATCGTTCTCGGAACGGCGGTCCTGCAAAAAACGGGCCAGCAGCAGCCCCGCGCTGATGAGGAAAAGCGCGCCGAACAGCACCAGGAAAAAGGCATACCACCCGTTGCCGCGGGCCTTTTCCTGCGCGGCGGGGCGCGCGGGGGCCGCCTTGGCGGGCGCGGCGGGGCGCGCGGGGGCCGCCTTGGCGG
>CANRCB010000073.1 GCA_947629015.1 uncultured Gemmiger sp. | reverse complement strand
CTGGATATTTCCCACAGCTATTATGACGACAACGGGATTTTCCATTGCAACCTGCTTGATTTCTTATTGGAACGGTGCGATCTGTTCTAATCATTTTGCTGAGATCCGCAAAACGATCCCCATTTCAAGAAGATCACCAGCGCAAGGGCAACTATCACACTGCTCCACATATGGCTCTGCCCAAAATCGTGGATCGCAAGAGTTGCTGCGATTGTCCTCCATTATAAAGTGATGGCCAGCTGGGATAACGAATGTGCCAAAGTCGAGCGGCTTCGGCCTTTCTTTCAGTCAGATTCATCATCATACTCTCCATTTATATAGGTGCGGCCATCTTTGATTTCCACAGTCTCCCCCGACATCCCGACAACGCGCTTTGCGAATACGTTCTCCTCGCCGTTGGGCTGTTCGGGGGTCAGGTTTGCTGTTGCATCAAAACATATGCCGTGAAGCGCACCGGCAAATGACTGGCAAATGACCGGAAAGTAAAAGTCATACCCAAAACGGCACATATTTTATACACTTATGTTGACTTCTGTGCTTGTTGCTATGAATGATTCAAGCGCAGAAGTCAACAGCTCTTTTCGTGCCCTGTGCAGGATGTGGAGGCTGTTCACGATGATCGGAAGTTGGATCTCCGCCTTATCTTTACAGATCCTGAAGCGGCAGCTTCTATTCTATTCTAAAGGAATGCCCTCGGAACCGCTGTTGACGTGACAGCCGTCCCGGGGGTGTCTTTGGGATGTGCATATACTTGGCAGTAATTATAAAGAGGCTATGCTTTTTAAATTACCGTGGCCGTAGTGCTCTGCAATTAAAATCATCTTAAATAATGGGGGCCAGGGATAACAGGCGGCAATCAAGTGTTGCCGACGTACCCGGCGGACTGCTCCAACGCGAGGAGGCGGTCGAAGTCGCTTTCGAAAAAGCGATCCTTGAATGGAACGTCCGCACAGATGAGACTATGCAGCTTGTCCTTCCTCCCTTAAGACGCTTACGGCAAAGAAAAAGGATGAGTAGTGACTGCCCAATGCTCTTGCACGGCAACCAGGGCTCTCAATACTCATCCGCAGGCTTCCACAGCCTACTTAATTACCCAAAGTATGTCAAGGGCCGACACTCCGTATGTCAATGCTGTTATGGAAAGCGTCTTTGGCTGGTTCAAAGAATTCCTGTGCGCCGAATACCTCAACCGCTCAGATGAGCCAATACAGCAAATCCTTGAAAAGGCTGTCTTTGAGTTCAACCTCTTTCGTCCTTCTTACAAGCTCCATTACAAAAGCCCTGTCCAATTTAAAACCGAACAGGGCTTCTAGAATTGATTTTGGCCTTTTCTGTCTACTATCTATTGCCCTTTTCAGTAGAACCAGGGGTTTCTTTAAGCTAAAGCCCCAAAAATCCCTGCCCGCCCGCAGGGGATGCTGCGGGCGGGCAGGGTGTGCCTTTGCCGGATGCTCAGGCAAAATATTTGCGCAGGAAATACGCCGGCGCGCAGCTCCACGCGTGGCAGTAGCTGTTGACGATGGTGCCGCCGTAGGGCGATTCGGCCGGGTTGGCGGGGTTGTACAGCTCCCAGAAGGTATCGGCGCCGTGCGCCGCCATGCCGCCCCAATACTCCCCCAGCACGTGCAGCGCCTGCTCCCGCTTGCCGACCTTGAGCAGCGCGTCGACGTAGTTGTGGTACATATACGGCGTGACCATCTCCAGCGCCTCCATGCAGGTGGGCAGGCGCTCCAGCAGCGCGGCGGCCCTGGCCCCGGTCACCGCGCCGCCCAACACCATCCACACCTGGCTGGCCCAGGAAAGCTGCTTTTCGGCACCGCTGACAAACAGCTGCTTTTCCTCGTCCCACAGGAAGCGGAGCGCGGCCTGCGTTTTCGCCTGCTGCTCCGCGCGCAGGCGGGGCAGTTCTTCGGTTTTGCCCAGCGCCTGCGCCAGCTCGATGGCCGCCTGCAGGCAGTACAGGTAGATGCCCTGCGCGCCGGCCTGCTTGTTGAGGGCGAGGTTCCAGTCCACAAAGCACCAGCCCAGCACGTCGGAATCGCGCACGATGCCGCGCTCGTCAAAATTTGCCGCGGCCAGCTCCAGCTGGCGCAGCGCCGTGGGCCAAAGCTCCTGCGCCGCCGCCGTATCGCCGGTGGCGGCCAGATAGTCCCGCAGGGTGGCGATAAACAGCAGCGAATAGTCAAACATGACGGTGTCGTCCACTTCGATCTCCGGCTCCAAAAACAGGCAGGCGCCCACACGGCCGTCCGCCAGCGTGGTGCCGGCAAAGAGGTACAAACACGCCTTGACAAGGTCGTTGCTGCGGTAGGTCTGGTAGTTGGCCAGCGCCTGCAGGCGCAGATCGCCCATCCAAAGG
Source organism: uncultured Gemmiger sp. (assembly GCA_947629015.1). Classification (GTDB taxonomy): domain Bacteria; phylum Bacillota; class Clostridia; order Oscillospirales; family Ruminococcaceae; genus Gemmiger. The sequence goes on along the minus strand of CANRCB010000073.1, from coordinate 416 downwards.
CGGCGGTCGCGCTTGGGGCCGTCCTCAAACACCCGCTGCATGCATTCCCGCAGGGTGCGGCAGGCGATGCGGTCCAGCGCGGCGAGGTTCGCATCCTGCGTCCGGCAGGGGTGCAGCGCCGCGGCCGAGGCGCTGCCGCTGCGCCACACCTGGCGCACGCTGCTGTGCGTGGGCAGCGCGCGGGACGTTTTGTACAGCGACGTGCAGGAGATGATACGCCGTATGCAGCGGGAGATCGGGTTCTCCTACGTCAAACTCAAGGGCATCTTCTCCGACGAGCTGCGCGTATACATCCACGACGCGGCCGGCGCGCCCACCTACAATTTCACCTATACCGATAAAATTTTCGATTTTCTGCTGGGCCTCAACCTGCGCCCGCTGCTGCATCTGGGCTTCATGCCGGAGCTGCTGGCGCG
>CANRCB010000072.1 GCA_947629015.1 uncultured Gemmiger sp. | reverse complement strand
TCTCCCGCGCCCTGCCCCTCCGGGCAGATGAGGGGAATCTCCCGCGCCCTGCGCGACTGTCCACCGGACAGGTCGCGCGCCGGCGGGACGTGTGGCTTCTCACATGGCAGGCGGCCGGCTCCGGTACACAGGGCAGCCGCACTATGCCCGCACCCTCTTTACCGCCGGCACGGGCTGTTCGATTCCCTCCAAATTTCAAATGGAGAAGCCGGGGCCCCCCGCAAGCGCAAGCGCTTGCGGGGGGCCCCGGCTTCTCCATGGAGATGATGGGAATCGAACCCATGTCCGAAAAGAAAGCGGTTAGAGTATCTCCGGGCGCAGGCTGCCGTTTGGATTCCCGCGGCAAGCGCGGGCAGCCGCGCTCATTGCGTTGGTAGCTTCGTAAATACCTGACGGGCCGCCAAGCTCAAGCCCGTGCATGTTCAGCGCCTGTCGGCGCCCTGGCCCCACGCGGCGCTAAAGTGGGCAGGACGGCTGCCTTTATTTAGGCAGCAACTGCAACAGAATTGTCGTCAGTTCAATTATTTTGGCGCTTTTAACGTGGGGCACCGCCACGGCCCGCTGCTCACGCCCCTCTCCTCCCGTCGAAACCATTGCATCCCCGTATCAAACGGCGTCCATGGCCGGGATGGCGTTTTGGGTGTGGTAGCTTTTTCGTTCGTTTGCTTATCCGCGGTTTTTCATCGCGCGGTCGATGGTGCGCTGCGCATCCTTCGCGGCGGCGGCGGCGCGCTTGTCGTAGAGCTTTTTGCCCTTGCACAGCCCCAGCTCCACCTTGACGCGCCCGCCCTTGAAATAGAGCGAGAGCGGCACCAGCGTGTAACCCTGGAGCTTGATCTGCTGCGCGAGGCGCCGTATCTCGGCCTTGTGGGCCAGCAGGCGGCGCGGGCGCAGCGGGTCACGGTTGAAGATGTTGCCCTGCGCGTAAGGGCTGATGTGCAGGCCCTTGACGAGCAGCTCCCCGCCTTCGATGTCCACCCAGGAATCCTTGAGGTTGGCCCCGCCGGCGCGCAGGCTTTTGACCTCGGTGCCGACGAGCTCGATGCCGGTCTCCAGCGTTTCGAGGACAAAATACTCATGCCGGGCCTCGCGGTTGTGGGCGATGGGCTTGATGCCCGGCTTTTGCTTTGCGTCCGCCACGGCATTCATCCCCTTTCGGCGCGGTGGAGTTTCATCATACCCCCGCCGCGCGGCAAAAGCAAGGGGAAAATGGTTACAAATCGGTTTTGCGCGGGGCGCCAAGGGGCGCCGCCCCCTGCAAAAGGAAGGCCGATCCGCGCCCGCTTACAGCTCGCCGCGGCCCTGCATGGCGCGGTAGATGGTGGTCTCGTCGGCGTATTCCAGGCTGGAGCCCACCGGCAGGCCGTAGGCGAGGCGGGTGGCCTTGACGCCCAGGGGCTTGATGAGCTTGGCGAGGTACATGGCCGTGGCCTCGCCCTCAACGGTGGGGCTGGTGGCCATGATGACCTCCCGGACGGTGCCGTCCAGCCGGGCCAGCAGCTCCTTGACGCAGAGCTGCTCCGCCCCGATGCCGTCCATCGGTGAGATGAGGCCGTGCAGCACATGGTAAAGGCCGTGGTATTCGTGCGTGCGCTCGATGGCCTTGATGTCCCGCGGGGTCTCGACCACGCAGATGACGCTCCGGTCCCGCTTGGGGTTTTGGCAGATGGGGCAGGTATCGGCGGCGGTATAGTCCTGGCAGAGGCGGCAGCGGTGCAGCTTTGCCTTGGCGTTCTCGATGGCCTTGGCCAGCTCCATGGCCTGCGCGTCGGTCATGCCCATGACCTCGTACGCCATGCGTGTGGCGCCCTTGCGCCCCACGCCGGGGAAACGCGCGAATTGGTCGATGAGGTTTTCGAGCGGTTCAGCGTTTTGCGGCATAGTGTACCTTCCCCCGCGGTTTACAGGCCGAGGCCCGGCAGGTTCATGCCGCCGGTCAGCGCGCCCATCTGCTCCTCGGCGTCTTTATCGACGGCGGCCACCGCGCTGTTGACGGCGGCGGCGATGAGGTCTTCGAGCATCTCGATGTCATCGGGGTCGACGGCCTCCGGCTTGAGGGTGACGGCGGTCACGGCGTGCTTGCCCGTCATCGTGACGGTGACCAGGCCGCCGCTGGCCGTGCCGGTATACTCGGTCTGTTCCAGCTCGGCCTGTTTGGCGCGCATATCCTCCTGCAATTTCTGCACCTGGCGCATCATCGCGCCGGGGTCCTGGCGGCCGTAGCCCTGGGGCAGCCTTGCTTTCATGGCGAAAACTCCTTTTCCTTTATTGTTTAGTATGGCCGGCGCGGCGGCCTATTTATCCGAAACGACGACATCGACGCCGAGATCCCGGATGGCTTGCAGGGTATCGTCCAGCGCGGGGGCGGCCTGCGCCGGCGCCGCGGCGGGCGCGTAAGGGCCGATGCCGCAGCGCACACCGGTGGCCTGGTAGATATATTCCTTGAGGTCTTTGGCAGTGTCCCGGTTTTTGCGCATATAATCGCGGAAGGCGTTGGAGCAATCGATCAGAACGCGCTTGCCGTCAAAAAACGCCTTGGTACCGCGCAAAAAGGAGATGAGCATGGGGTCGTGCTCCTCCATCAGGGCCAGCACCGCCGGCCACTTGGCAAAGGGCAGCGGCTCCTGGGCGGGCGCCGGGGCGGCGGCGGGCGGCGCGGCGGGCGGCGCCGGGGCGGCGGCAGGTCCGGTTTCCGGCGCGGGGGGCGGGGGCGCTTCTTCCTCGGGCGCCGGCTGTGCGGCGGGGGCCGGGGGCGTTTCCTGCGCTGGGGCCGGCTGGACGGGCAGTGGGGCGTCGACAGGGGCCGCGGGCGCCGCGGCAAAGGGCTGCGGCGCGGCCGGGGCCGCGGCGGACGGCCGGCCGGGGCC
>CANRCB010000071.1 GCA_947629015.1 uncultured Gemmiger sp. | reverse complement strand
AGCCCGTATGCCGCGCTCAATTCCAAACTGCGCTTGTAGCCGTCCTTTTTGCGGAACTCGCTCGGCAGCCAGCGCACCCCATACCGCTGTGCCAGCTCCTCGCCGATGGCGTTGAGGCGCACGGGGTCCTTCAGCGGGCTGATGGAAAGGGTGGAGCAAAACCACCCAAAGCCATGCCGCGCGGCGTACTGCGCGGCGCGTTCCAGCCGCAGGCGGTAGCAGGCGGTGCAGCGCGCGCCGCGCTCCGGCTCGTTTTCCAGCCCTTTGGCGGCGGCGGCGAATTCCGCCGGGGCGTAGGGCTCCTCCACCACCGCAATGCCCTTTTGGGCCCAGCCGGCGTCGCGCACAAAGCGTTCCAGCTCGGCCTCGCGGCGGCGGTACTCTTCGGGCGGGTCGATGTTGGGGTTGTAATACAGGATGGTCAGCGCAAAATAGCCGGCCAGGCGCTCCAGCACCGCGCTGGAGCAGGGCGCGCAGCAGGCGTGCAGCAAAAGCGGCGGGCGCGCGCCCCCGCCCAGCGCGGCAAGCACGTTTTCCATCTCGCGCTGGTAGTTCACACGGTTGGGCATACGCCGCCCCCTTTCCACGGTCTGCCGCGCCCGCCCTGCGCGCTTACAAATGCAGCTGCGGGCCGGAGGGCGACGGGGGGTCGGGCTGGGAGAGCCCGTCGGCGCGGAGCATATTCTCCATGACCTCGATATCGGCCGAAACGTCCATCGCGTCGGCGCTGAACAGCTGGTCCAGCTGGTTCTCGAACGCCACCACCAGCGTGTCCATCGTGTGTTCGATGCGCTTTTTGGAGGCGGTGATGTTCTCGCCCTCGATGCCCTGCGCGTCCAGCTCAGCATAGGTGTTGAGCAGCTTGAGCGAGGTGGGCAGGTAATAGTCCATAAATTTGCGCATCTGGGGCAGCTTTTCGGGGTTTTCCTGCGCCTGCGCAAAGATACGGGCACTGACGGCCTCCAGGCGGGAGATCTTGTCGCTCATCTCATCGTCGGGGATGGCGTCGTTGACGCGGCGCAGCTCCCGCAAAATGTCGGCATAGTGCTGGTTGGGGCCGCCCGGCTCCTCCGCCTCGGGTGCCGGGCTGGCGGCGGGGGCGGCCTTCTGGGGCGCCGGGCCGCGCACTACCAGGCAGCCGGTGCGCATATCCAGATAGGCGTCGGGGCCGAAAACGCCCTTGTCGATGCAGTTTTCCAGATGGCGGATGCAGCGCTTGGCGCTGCACGGGATGGCCGCGGCGATGTCGGCGATGTACATATGGTCGGCCTTGCCGACGACGTTGGCGATCTTTTTGCGCATACGGGCGTTGGTACGCACGGTGAGCCCCGCCAGCACGCTGCCCACGCCGCCGCCCAGCATGACCAGCGAGACGATGAGGTCCTCCAGCTCGCTCCAGATGCCAAACCCGTTGGCAACGGACCAGAACGCCATCTCCAGCGGCTCGGCCACCGCCAGCAGGCCGACCACCGCCAGCACCGCGCCGGCACCGATAAGGATGCGGGAGAGTTTTTCCGCCTGCTGCTGGTCGGCCGCAGCGGCGGGCTTGCGCGCGGGCGTTTTGGCTGCGCGCTTTGGGGCGGCGGCGCCCTGTGCGTAGATCGGGGCCCTGGCCTGCTGCGCCGGGCGCGGGCGCCGCGCGCTCTGGTTCGGGCTTTTGGAAAGGAAGTTGACGGCCAGCATCACAAAGCCGACCGGCGTAAAGGTCATGAACCCGATGAGGATGGCCCACCACGGGAACTTGAACGGGGCGTCGCCGGGGTGGTATTCCCCGTTGCCGTAATAGGGGTATTGGCCGTTGGGATCGTTTTGCATCGGTATCTGGTGCTCCTTTTGCCGGGCTGCCCCGGCCGGGTTTTTACGGGATATCGGCCAGCAGCGCCTTGAGCGCGTCGGTCAAATAATAGGGCGCGCCGGGCTGGTACGGGTTGCGTTTGTCGTAGGGCACATGGGTGCACAGGTAGTCCAGCCAGGTGCTGTAGGCGGCCTTTTTGATGTGGATGCCATCGGCCTCGGCGATGGCCTCGGGCAGGGCGCCCGTTTCGTCGGAGAAGATCTCGTACAGGTCAAGGTAATAGCAGCCCTTTTCCTCGCACATCGCCAGCAGGGCGGCGTTGACGGTGTTCAGGCGGTCGGTGGCCATGCCGGGGGCGTCGGCCAGCGCCTCGGGCCGCACCGGCAGCACCGGCTGCACATAGATGGCGGCCTGCGGCAGGGTGGCGCGCAGTTCGTCCAGCATGGCGCCGTAATAGGCAAGGAAGCTCTCGTCCGAGGAGCCGCCCGCCAGCGCGTTGGTGCCCATGAGCACATACACCTTGCGCGGCTGGCGCTGCGCCAGCACATCGAGGGCGACCTCCTCGCCGCGCTCACTGTTCTTGAGGGTGGTGCGGTTGACGATCTGGTTGGGGCTGGCGCCCACATACCCGCACACCAGCCCGCCTGAAAGGTTGATGTTGTATTCCAGCAGGCCGGCGGTGATGGAATCGCCCAAGAACGCGGCGTCACTGAACCAGCTGATGTCCACCTTGCCGGATTCCGGCAGGGTGGCCGGGGCGGGGGCGGGCACGGCGGTGTAGAGGTAGGGCGCGGCCTGCCGCACGGGGCCGACGGCGCCCCAATCGGCGGCAGGGGCGGCGGCCGTGCTGCCGCCGTTGTAAGGCATGGGGGCGACCAGCCCGGCGCTGACCGGCGGCGGCGTGGCGACGGGGTCGGCCACGGCATCGGCGGGGGGCGCGGGCAGCAGCAGCGTGATGATGCCGGAAAGCACCAGAATGCCCGCCACGGTGCCCGCGAACGCCAGCCGGCGGCGGTTGCGGCGCACCTTGCGCGCACGCGCCGCCGCGGCACGGCGCGCATCGGCCTGCCCGGGGG
>CANRCB010000070.1 GCA_947629015.1 uncultured Gemmiger sp. | reverse complement strand
CGGCACGGGGGCAAAAAATTGCCGCTTGACACTGCCGGTTTAAAGTGCTACACTGCCCTTGGTAAAAGCGATGAACGGGAAAAGTACCCCCGCGCACCCTGCGCAGAGAGCCCGGCGGCCGGTGTGAGCCGGGACGGGGAACGGGGCGAAGAACACCCGCGAGCTGCAAACCCAAAGCGCGCCGCCGTGCGGTGCGCAAGTAAGGGCGCCGCAGGCCGCGCGTTACAGCGGCAGCGTTTCAAAGGTGAACGCGTACGGAAAGTGACCGCGCGCCCGGCTTGGGCGCGGGGTAATTCAGGTGGCACCGCGGAGCATACGGCAGCGCTCCGCCCTGAAGGCAAGGGCGGAAAGGGCTGCCGGTTTTTTATACCCTTTTCGGCCCGCAGGGTGTAAAAAACAAAAAGGGAGTGCTGCGAAATGTGTTGTATCATGGGCTACGCCGGGCATGATCTGCCCGTTGGGACGTTTACCCGGCATCTGCTGCGCGCGGGCAGCCGCGGGCCGGACGCCCACCGCGTTGAAACGGCGGAGTTCGGCCTGCTGGGCTTTGGCCGGCTTTCGATCATGGGGCTCACGCCCGCCGGTATGCAGCCGTTTTTCCGCGGGGCGGACTGCGTTGCCTGCAACGGCGAGCTGTACGGCTTCCGCCCGCTCAAAAAGCAGCTGGAGGCCGAGGGGTATACCTTCCAGTCGGATTCCGACTGTGAGATCATCCTGCCGCTTTACTACAAATACGGCCTTGAGATGTTTGGCCACCTTGACGCCGAGTTCGCCATGATCCTTTACGACAGCCGCCGCAAATGGCTCATCGCCGCGCGGGACCCCATCGGCATCCGGCCGCTGTTCTACGGCTACAGCCGCTCGGGGCACATCGCCTTCGCCTCGGAGGCCAAAAACCTTGTGGGCCTGGTCGAAAAGGTCTACCCCTTCCCCATCGGCAGCTACTATTGCAACGGCAAATTCGTGCGGTACTGCGATATCGCCGATGTGCCTGCCCCCCACGGGGACGACCTGCCCGCCATCTACCGCAACATCCGCGAAAAGCTCATCGCCGGGGTGGAAAAGCGCCTGGACGCCGACACGCCGGTCGGCTTCCTGCTCTCGGGCGGGCTTGATTCCAGCCTGGTGTGCGCCATCGCGGCCAGGAAACTCGGCAAACCCATCCGCACCTTTGCCATCGGCATGGACACCGACGCCATCGACCTCAAGTACGCCCGCCAGGTGGTCGACCATCTCGGCGCCGAGCACACCGAGGTCATCATCGACCGCGACACCGTGATAAACGCCCTCGACGAGGTCGTGGCGATGCTCGGCACCTGGGACATCACCACCGTGCGTGCCTCGGTGGGGATGTATCTCGTGTGCAAATACATCCATGAGCACACCGACATCCGCGTGCTGCTCACCGGCGAGATCTCCGACGAATTGTTCGGCTACAAATACACCGACTACGCCCCCACCGCCGCGGCCTTCCAGGCCGAGAGCCAGAAGCGCGTGCGGGAGCTGTATATGTACGATGTGCTGCGGGCCGACCGCTCCATCAGCGTGAACAGCCTGGAGGCGCGCGTGCCCTTTGGCGACCTGGATTTTGTGCGCTACGTCATGGCCATCGACCCGGAAAAGAAGATGAACGTCTACGGCAAGGGCAAGTACCTGCTGCGCAAGGCGTTCGAGGAGGGGGACTGGCTGCCAGAGGGTATCCTTTGGCGTGAGAAGGCCGCCTTCTCCGACGCCGTCGGCCACTCGATGGTGGATGACATCAAAGCCTACGCCGAAGGGCTGTACACCGACGAGGAATTGGCCCAGAAGGCGAAAAAATACCCCTACTGCGCGCCCTACACCAAGGAGAGCCTGCTCTACCGCGAATTGTTTGAGAAGTACTACCCCGGCCAGGCCGGCATGATCGTCGATTACTGGCTACCCAACCGCGCGTGGCCGAGCTGCAACGTGGACGACCCCAGCGCCCGCGTGCTGAAAAACTACGGCGCCTCCGGCGTGTGAGGGGGGCGTCGAGGACGCCGCCCCCTACGGGAATGCGGAAAACGTATCATCCATCCCGTAGGGGCCGATTTTTTGCCCGCGGCGCCATGCGCCGCGCAAATCAAATTTTTATTAACTAATAAAAATTTGATTTGGCAAAAACGGCCGGAGTGGAGCGCAGCGGAACGAGAGCCGTTCCGAAATGGGCAGCGCGCGCACGCGCGCCATAGGGGGCCGTTGGCTGCCGCCCACTGCCGGGATTTGGGTTTTTCCGTTCTCTTTCGTGACCGAAAGAGAACCAGAAAGGTCCCGCTGGTTTCGCATACAGCGGACCCACGACCAAAGGGGGTTCCCCCCTTTGGAATCCCCCGAGGCCGGATATCGTCCGGGTGTTCCGGCGGGCACCATCCCCCGTCCGCCGGACGGACGCCACCTTGCGGCGCCGTCCACGCTCACGCCGCGCTGTGCGCCACTGCGGGCAGGGCGCGGCAAACCGTTTTGCAGGCACCCGCGGAACGTCCGTAGGGGCCGATTACAATCGGCCCGCAAATCGTGAGAAACGCACCGCCCATTTGTAGGGCGGGCGTTCACGCCCGCCGCGGCGGGGTCAAGACCCCGCCCTACAGTCCGAATGATACGTTTCCCGTATCTCCCCGTAGGGTGGCAGCCGCAAACGGCAGCCCGCGCCACGGCGGGCTTTAAAGCCAACGGCCCTGACCGATAACGCGGTCAGGGCCGTTGGCTCCAGAGCAAAATATTTTGGCAGGCGGCGGGCTATGCCCGCCGCCTGCGCAAAGCCGGTCAGGGCTGTGCCTGCCGCACCGCGCGGCTGTATTGGCAGCCGCAGTACTCCTGCCGGTAGAGCCCGTATGCCGCGCTCAATTCCAAACTGCGCTTGTAGCCGTCCTTTTTGCGGAACTCGCTCGGCAGCCAGCGCAC
>CANRCB010000069.1 GCA_947629015.1 uncultured Gemmiger sp. | reverse complement strand
TTATCTTTTATCTCTTATCTTTTCTCTCCGCATTCCCGATAGTCAAACGGGTCGGTGTCGGTCTGCGCGGCACTGACGCGGATGCCGGGCAGGCGCTCGCCCAGGTACGCGGCCAGCGCGGCGGTCACGGGGTGCTCGGTGGCCCAATGGCCGGCCGCGACGAGGCCGATGCCCTTCTGTCTGGCCAGCAGCGCGATGTGGTGCGCGGCCTCACCGGTGACAAGGCAGTCCGCCCCGGCGGCGATGCATTCCGGCAAAAAGCTGCCCCCTGCCCCGCTGACCACGGCCAGCCTCTGCACCGGGCGGCCGGCCTCGACCCAGCGCACACCGCGGCCGAGCTTTTCTTCGCACAGCGCCGCCAGCGCGGCGGCGGTGGTGGGCCGCGCCAGCGTGCCCAGGCGGCCGCAGCCCCCGGCGATGGGCTCCCGCTCGGCGGGCATACCCAGCAGCCCGGCCAGCACATCGTTGACGCCGCCGGGCGCGGCGTCAAGGTTCGTGTGCATACAGACGGCCGAGATGCCGTTTTTGAGCAGCAGCGCCGGCACATCGTCGGCGGCCAGCGCCTTGAGCGGGTCAAAGATGACGGGGTGGTGCGCGGCGATGAGCTCGCACCCTGCGGCGGCGGCCTCGGCCACGACGGCGGGGGTGATGTCCAGCGCGGTCAAAATGCCGGTGACGGGGCGTTTGGCATCGACCAAGAGGCCGACGTTGTCCCAGCTTTGGGCCAGCGCCGGCGGGGCGATGCTTTGCAGGGCGGCGAGCGCCTGCTGTACGGTCACGGCCATCGGTCTGCCTCCAATTCCTGTATCAGGCGGTCCACGGCGTCGGCCTCGGGGCCGCCCGCCAGACCGCGGCGGTATTTTTGGATCTTGGCCAGCTGCCCGGCGCGGTACTGCGCCGCCCCGGGCTGGCCCTTGAGCGTGCCGCACACGCACCACAAGGCGTCCGGCTGCCAGGCGCGGCCGGTGTAGCGCGCGTCCATCACGGCGTACAGGCGGCCGGCGGCGGTGCACAGCGTCTCGCCCGCCAGCGCAAAGCCGTTTTGCGCCAGCCAGCGGCGCAGCAGGCTGTGTTTGGTGGCGGGCACCAGCACGAGGTTGATGTTTTCGGCAAACACCCACGGCGCGGCGGCCAAAATCTGCATGATGGTCTCGGCGCCCATGCCGGCGATGATGATGTCGTCGGCTTCGCCGGGGCGCAGCGGCGCGAGCCCGTCGCCAAGGCGGAACTCGATCTTTGCGGCCCAGGGCGCGCAGGTGCGGCGCGCCTTTTGCAGCGGCCCCTCGCGCAGCTCACAGGCCAGCACCCGCGGGCAGCGGCCGCTGGCGGCCAGGTAGGCGCTGAGCTTGCCGTGGTCGCAGCCGATATCGGCCGCCGTGTGCCCTGCCCGCACGAACGCCGCCGCGGCGGCAAGGCGGGCGTCCAGCCGGGGCGGGCGCTCAGCCGGCGAGTTTGGCAAAGTAGGCATTGAGCTCCGCGACAAGGGCGTCCGGGTCGGTGCCGTGCACCTCGCACGCCTGGGCCACCGTCTCGCCGTGGGCGGCCGCGCAGCCAAGGCAGTGCATCCCGGCCGACAGGAAGATGGCCACGCTCTCCCGCAGGGGGTCGTTTTGCAGGATGTCGGCGATGACGGTATCTTTGGTAACGGTCATGGGGTTCCCCTTCCTTTTCTTTTGGTAGCGGCGCAGGCGCGCGGCGCGGCGCATTGCCAGCCCGCGCGTAAACCACAGCTCCAGGCACCAGTCCAGCACCGCGAACAGCAGCCCCGGCAGCAGCGCCGCCCACACCAGCGTGCCGCCCACGCGGCCGGGCAGCGGCTGGCGGTCGAGCACGATCTCGTCAAAATGGACGGTGACGCTGGGGAAGATGCCCAGGTCCAGCCGCAGCTTGCGGGTGCCGGCGGGCAGGGCGAAAACGTACCAGTCCCCATATTGGCGGGCATAGGCGGCCTTGCGGGCGGTGAAGGGGGCGTCGGCGCGGTTTTGGTAAAAGGCGACGAACTCCCCCGGCGGGTCGGAGAAGGTGCAGCGCACCCAAAGGCTGTGCATCCCGCTGCCCGTGAGCCAGAGCTGGCTGTCATCGCTGGTGGTGATGAGGGTCTCGCTGTCGATGCGCTCGACATCCACGGGGGTGAAGTCCGCCAGCGACAGCGTTTGGGGGCGGATGGCGCCAAGGCGGTACAGCAGCGGCTCCCCGGCCCAGACGGCCAGCACCGCCAATGCCGCCAGCGCGTAAAAGCCGGCAAGGAGCCATTTGCGCCGGCGCCGCCAGCGTTCGGCCGCAGTGCTTTGCATCCGCCCACCCCCTTTTTGCGATGGTCATTGCTATTATACCTGCTTTGGGGCAAAACGGCCGTTTGGCGGGGGTGTTCCCCGTTCCGGCCCCTCATCCGGCCGCTGCGCGGCCACCTTCCCCCGGAGGGGGAAGGCTTCAGAGTGAGGTGCCCCGCAAGGCTTCCCCCTTTGGGGGAAGCTCAGCGTGTCGAGAAACTCGACACGCTGCAAAGAGAAGGCTCGGCTTCGTTGGCTCACTATGCTCGCCAAGTCGCCTGCGCCTCCCCTTTGGATTCTCTCTATCGCAAAAAATCGCGTTCTCATGCCTGCGGCGACTCGACCGCAATTTTTTGCTCTAGAGGTATCGGCCTCGTCGGTACACGCCCGCCGAGGCCGATGGATTTTAAATGCCTCTTTTTCGACAGTCTGGGCTTCCCCCTTGGGGGAAGCTGTCGCCGAAGGCGACTGATGAGGGGGACGGGATCTTGCTTGCACGGCGGGGTCAAGACCCCGCCCTACACGCTTCCATGCGGCAGCGGCCGCTTTTCGACACGCAAAAGCGCGCCCCGGCAGGGCCGGGGCGCGCTCTTTACACTTGTTGCGGCCAATGATCAGCCGTTCTCGCGCATTTTGGCGAAGCACTCGCTGCAATAGACCGGGCG
>CANRCB010000068.1 GCA_947629015.1 uncultured Gemmiger sp. | reverse complement strand
CTGGGCCGCGAGACCGTCTCCGCCTATGCGGCGGCCAAGGGCGGCCTCAAGATGCTGACCAAGAACATCGCGTCGGAGTATGGCCAGTACAACATCCAGTGCAACGGCATCGGCCCCGGATACATCGCCACGCCGCAGACCGCCCCGCTGCGTGAGCCGCAGCCCGACGGTTCCCGCCATCCGTTTGACCAGTTCATCATCGCCAAGACCCCGGCCGGCCGCTGGGGCGAGGCCGAGGACCTGGGCGGCCCGGCGGTGTTCCTGGCCTCCGAGGCTTCCGATTTCGTCAACGGCCTGATCCTGTATGTGGACGGCGGCATCCTTGCCTACATCGGCAAGCAGCCCGGCTGAGCCCTCCCCTGCCCCATACGTCAAGGACCGCCGCGCCCGGCCGGGCGCGGCGGTCCATTTTTTGTTTGCGGGCGGGCCTCAGGCGCCGCCGGTCGCGGGGCGCATGGGATCCCACCGGCCGGACAGGAAATACAGCCCGAACAGCGCGAACAGCAGCAGGTTGTGCCCGATCATGCAGCCCCACGCCGCCGTAAGGCCCATGCCCAGCCGGCGGGTGCACAGCCATGTGCCGGCGATGCGCACGCCCCACATACCGCACAGGCTGCACACAAAGGGCATGACGGTGCGGCCCATGCCCTGGAGCATACCCTCGATGATGACCGAGACGCCGTAGAACGGCTCCGACACGGCGACCATGCGCAGCACGGCGCCGCCCAGCGCGATGACCTGCGCATCACGCGAGAACAGCCCCACCAGCGCCGGCGCGAAGGCGAACAGCAGCCCGCCGGACACGGCCATCAGCGCCACCTCCAGCGGGAGGATGGTGCGGGCCAGCCGGTGCAGGCGCGCACGATCCCCGGCGCCGAGGGCGTTGCCCGCCAGCGCCGCGGCGGCCGTCTGCATACCGTAGGCCGGGATGTAAAACGCCGATTCCACCGTGTTGGCGATGGTGTGCGCGGCGGTGGAAACGCCGCCCAGCGCGTTGACCATGCTGGCGAACGCCACATACCCCAGCGAGATGCCGAACCGCTGCAAAGCGTTCGGGAAGGCGACCCGCAGGCAGGGGCGCAGCACCGCCCAATCGGGGCGCAGGGGCAGGCCCCTGGGCGATACGTCCGGGTGCCGCCAGAAGGTGACGGTGATGCGCACCCCGCCGAAGGCGTAGGCTGCGGCGCTGGCCGCCGCCGCGCCGACGACGCCCAGCCCGGCGCCGGGCACGGTAAAGCTGTGCCCGGCCAGCACGGCGGTGCGGGTGGGGTAGATGAGCAGGAAGTTGAGCACGATGTTGATGGCGTTGACCCATACCCCCACGCGCATGGGGGTGCGGGTATCGCCGGCGGCGCGCAGCACGGTGCCGAAGATGATGGTGGCGGTGCGGGCCAGCATGGGGGTGTACAAAATAAAGAAATACCGCGCCGCAAGCGCGCGCACATCCGGATCCACCTGCATCCACACCGGCACCTGCCCACTCAGCGCCAGCGGCAGCGCCGTGAACACGCTGCCGCAGCACAGCACCGCCAGCACCGCCTGGGCCGAGGCGCGCCGCGCGCGGTCGGTATCCCCCGCGCCGCACGCCTGCGCGATGCAGGCAAGGAAGCCCACCCCCACGGCGGACACCGTGCTGCCCAGCAGCCAGTTGACGGTGGCGGTGGCCCCCACCGCGGCGGTGGCGGCGGTGCCGAGGGCGCCGACCATCGCGGTGTCGATGTACTGCACGGCCGTCTGCATACACTGCTCGAGCATGGTGGGCCACGCCAGCACCCAGATGGCGCCGAGCATACCGCCCTGCCGGCGGGCAAGGGCCCTTTGCCGCGGCGCGCTCATACCGGTACGCGCCGGAAGGGCACGTCCGTGTCCTGCGTGACGCGGTACAGCGCGCCGACCTCCAGCCCGCCCTCGAACAGGGCGCCGTAGTCCCTCGCGTAGTCCCCATCGTCCCCGCTGACGAGCACATAGTCAAAATTACGCTGGATGTTGGCGGCAAATTCCGCCGGGGCGGCAAGGTAATACCGGTCGGCGTAGGGGTCGGCGGGGTCGCGCGCGGTGCAGAACAGGACGTTATAGTCCAGCTGGGTATCCACCTTCGGGCAGTTGACGAGCGCGGGATAGAGCATATGCCCCATCGCGAGGCCGCTGAGGCTGTCCAGCTTTTCGATGACGAGATAGACCCTGTCCCCCGGCTGCAGCGCGGCGGCGGCCTGCGCGGCCATGCAGCGCATCCCGCCGTCCTGCCGGCGGTAATTTTCCGGCGCCGCGGCGGCGGTATGGTCCAGCCCCATGGACGCCGTCGCGCCCACACAGAACACCGCCCACGCCAACGCGAGCAGCTGCTGCCACTGCGCCTTGCCGGGCGAGGAAAGCAGCAGCAAAAGCAGCAGGTACACCCAGCCGAACAGGTAACCGGTAAAATAGCGCCCGTATTCCATCATGCCCAGCGTCTCGACATGGTGGGTGACGAAATACGCCATCGTGATAAGATAGGCGACGGCACAAAGGCCCAGCGCCGCGTGCACCAGAAGCACGCGCACGCCGCGCGCGCGGTTCCGCTCCAGCACAAGGGCCGCCAGCACCAGCAGCGTGAGCAGGGCCACGAGCCCCCAGTCCGGCAGGGGGTAGAGCAGCCGCTCGTGGAAGAAGGAGTGGACCTCCATATCCAGCGTCTGCTGCCAGCCCTCACTGCGCAGCGCCGGCACAAAGATGCCGCCAAGGATGCGCCCGGCCTCGCCGATGCGCTGCACGGCATAGCCGAGCCCGCCGCTGCGCCCCAGCACCGCCACCGCCGCCGCCAGCACGGCCGCAGCCGCCAAGCCCAGCCAGCGCGCCCATTTTGCCCAAAAACGCGCCGCCGCGGCCCGGCAGCGCGCACGCCGCCCGGCGCCCAAAGCACGCCACAGCACCGCGGCCGCCGCCAGAAGGGCAGCCACAGCAAGGCCCGGCACCACGCTCCCGCTGCCGCATACCCGCCGGTACGTCAGCCACACAAGGTAGCCGGCGGGGGCCACGGCCACATCCAGCGCGGTGCCGCCCAGCCAGCGCGGCCACGCGCCCCGCCCCGCGCCGCGGCGCGGCGCACGCCAG
>CANRCB010000067.1 GCA_947629015.1 uncultured Gemmiger sp. | reverse complement strand
ACAGTAAAGATGCGCGGATACAGTTCAACCAAATCTCGATGTACATCCAGCTGCTACAGAACAACGGGACGTATTTGCCTGAGAATATCACGAAACACATTGATGAAGATATCTGGGAATTGCGTCCGGGCAACAACCGTATCTTTTATTTCTGCATAGAGAAGGATGGTTTTGTTCTGCTGCACCATTTCCGAAAGAAAAGCCAGAAAACACCGCGGAGAGAAATCGAGAGGGCAAAAGCCGAACGCAACGATTACAAGGCAAGAAAGGAGCGCGGCGAACTATGAAAACATGGAACGATTACAAAGATTATGTAAAAAGCATCAATGCCGACGAAAAAAAGAACATGGAAGAAATCGAAGAGATGGCAGCCATTGTTGGGGCATTGGTGCAGCGAAGAAATGCGTTGGGGCTGTCGCAGCGAGAATTGGCAGCGCGCTGCGGTATGCCGCAGTCTTCCATTGCCCGGATAGAATCCTGCAAGACGGCGCCCAATCTGGATACGCTGCTTAAAGTAATGGGTACGCTTGGATTAAAACTGAGCGTGACAACACCGGAACAGCCAAAAGCGACGGCCTAAAACCCGGTTGGCAGCCTGCAATAAAAGAAATACACTGTAACGTTTATTTCCGTGTGACGCAGCGCTCACCCCATATTTTGGCCACCGAGGAGAGCAGCTGACTCTTAATCAGTGGGCCCTGGGTTCGAGCCCCCGATGGTGCACCAAAGCGAGCAGCTCCCGAACAAAGTTCGGGGGCTGTTTGCTTTGGTGTTGGTAAGGGACTCGAACAGCCCGTGCCGGCGGTAAAGAGGGCAAGAGCCATGCGCGGCCGGGTATTGCCCGGGGCCGGCCTTTTGCGCGGTGAGAAACCACACGTCCCGCCGGTGACGAATCCGTCCTGCGGGCGGTTCGTCAGGGCGCGGGAGAGTCCCCGCTTGTGTACCAAAACCACGCGCGAGGGGTTTTGCCGGGAAGGGGATCCCGTCGCAGCGGCGTATGGGCCGCAGGGCACCCGGGTGGGGCTGCGCCCTGCGTTTTTGGCTGGCGGGTACGGCCGGGCCGCGGGGCGGGGGGCTGCCCGCCTTTTCTTACCTTCTCTTGCCCCTTTTCTTACCGCGCGGCGAGCTGGCTGCCCACGATGGCCGCGAACATCAGCGCGCACCCCGCCAGCTCGAACGGGGTCAGGCCCTGGCCCAGCACCACCCAGCCGGCCAGCGCGCTCCACACGCTTTCCAGGCACATGGCCAGGCTGGCGATGGTGGGGTCCAGATCCTTTTGCCCCACGATCTGCAAGGTGTACGCCACGCCGCTGGAAAGGATGCCGCAGTACAGCACCGCCCCCAGCGCCGCCGGCTGCGCCAGCACCGCCAGCGCGGCGGGGGAAAGCCCCTCGGCCAGCGCCGCCGCGGCCGTGGAGAGCACCGCCACCGCAAAAAACTGCACAAGGCTCAGCTGCACACCGTCCAGCCGCGGGCTGTAACGGTCCACGCACAAGATCTGCGCGGTGAACAAAACGGCGCACAAAAGCAGCTGCCATTCCCCGCCCGTCAGGGCCAGGGTATCGTGCCCGGCCAGGCACAAAAGGTACAGCCCCGCCACGCACGCCGCCACGCACGCCCACAGCCAGCGGCGCGGCCGCCGGCCCAAAAACACGCCGCACACCGGCACCAGCACCACATACAGCGCCGTCAAAAAGCCGGCCTTGGCGGTGGAGGTGCTGCCCACGCCCATCTGCTGCGCGGCGCTGGCCGCAAACAACACGCACCCGCACAGCGCCCCGCCGCGCCGCAGCACCCGCGGGCTTTGCCAAAAGCCGCCGCCCGCGCCGCGCCGCC
The DNA here is from genome assembly GCA_947629015.1 of uncultured Gemmiger sp. Classification (GTDB taxonomy): domain Bacteria; phylum Bacillota; class Clostridia; order Oscillospirales; family Ruminococcaceae; genus Gemmiger. Next base: position 1,717 of record CANRCB010000067.1, on the reverse strand, counting down.
CGCGGAAAAGCGCCAGCCCGCCCAAAAACGCGCAGGCCAGCCAGCTGCGCGCCGCCAGAAAAGTAAAAGGCGGCAGGTATTCACTGCCCACGCTCTGCGCCACAAAGGCGGTGCCCCACAAAAAGCTGCCCAGCACCAGCAGCAGCGTGTTGCGCAGGCGGGTGCGGTCCAAACGGATGGTCTGCATATACAAAAACCCCTCAAAAAGCGCCCCGGCAAAGCCGGGGCGGAATGGTTGCCAGGCGTGTGCCGGCGGCGTTACGCGTCACCCTCCGGCTCGGTGGTCAGAAGGTCCTCGTCGCTGACGGGGCCCACCGTCATGCCGCCGGTCACATAGTAGCTGGTGGTGTCGTAACTGATGCTCACCTTATAGCGGCGCCCCGGCGTCAGGCCGGAGACGGTGCGGGTGTAGCAGGTGTTTTCCCCCGCGGCGGACAGGTACACGGTGGAACCCTCCACATAGCTCGTGTGGGCCATGTCCTCCGAGAGCATCCACAGCGCCGCCTTGTACAGCGGCGGGGTCTTGGCCTCGGTGTTGGTGCTGGCGGCAAAGGCAGTGATGGTCACGCTGTTGGAGGTGGCCACAAAATAGTCGGTGGTCTTGTAGCGGATGTTGTTGAAGTCGATATACAGCGTGCCGTCCCGCAGCATGGTGGTCATGGATTCGCCCTCGTCGACGAAATCCTCCGGGAAGGTGATGCTGCCGCCGGGCGCCGCCTCGGTGCGCTGGACGTCGTCCTCGGCCTCTTCCTCCGAGATGAAGCCGAACCGGGTGGCCATATCGATGATGAGGTCGGACGCTTTTTCCCGCATTTCCTCCACGCTGCACGCGCTCAGGCAGGCACCCAGCAGCACCGCGGCCAGCAGCGCCGGCACGCGCTTTGACAACTTCATAGAAAAACCCTCCCGCAGGCGTTGGTGGACGGACGTTCGCGCCGGCTTTAAAAAAGCGGGTATAATAGCCGTTCTTTGATTATTATACCGCGTTTTGCCCCCGCGTACAAGCAAAAAATCCGCCGCGGCGGGTTTTTGCCCGTTTTTTACAAAACCGCGCGTGCCGGCAGCGCAAAATATGGCGCCCGCCGTGCCTGGAATTTGCCGGCGGGTGCTTTACAAACCGCCAAAAATCCGATACAATAAGAGAACACGGAGCGGGGCGGCCCGTTTTTTGGTGTGCCCCGCTTTGTCAAAAAAATAACGAAAATTCCGTACAGCAAGGAGAGACGACCGTGTTCAAAATCGTGAAAAGACGGGAACTGAACCCCACCGTGACCGAGCTGGTCATCGAGGCCCCGCTGATCGCCAAAAAGGCGAAGGCCGGGCAGTTCATCATCGTCCGTGCCCGCGATGACTCCGAGCGCATCCCGCTCACCGTCGCCGGCACCGACCCGGCCGCCGGCACCGTGTCCATCATCTTCCAGGTGGTGGGCGCCGGCACCATGCAGCTCAACGCCGTCAAAGAAGGCGAGTGCGTGCAGGATTTCGTCGGCCCGCTGGGCAAGCCCACCGCCATCGAGGGCCTCAAGAGCGTGTGCGTGGTCGGCGGCGGCGTCGGCTGTGCCATCGCGCTGCCCGTGGCCCGCGCGCTGCACGCGCAGGGCACCAAGGTCACCGGCATCATCGGCTTCCGCAGCAAGGATCTGCTGATTTTGGAGGACGAGTTCAAGGAATGCTGCGATGAGCTCATCGTCGTCACCGACGACGGCTCCTACGGGCG
>CANRCB010000066.1 GCA_947629015.1 uncultured Gemmiger sp. | reverse complement strand
CGCGTCGGCGGGCAGCAGGCCGCCCACAAGGTCAACGGTGCGGGTATAGTTGTTGTCCGCTACCTCGCCTTCCTCCGCCATGCCGGTAAAGCTGCCGGGGCCGGCGTCCAGCGTGACGACGCGCACATAGCCGGCATACAGCTCCCGCGTTTCGGGCGGAATGACGGCGCCCGGTTCCAGCGGCGCGCCGGCGGCGGCCGCGGCTTCCTCGCTCAGATACCAGCCGAGGAAACGGTACCCGTCGCGCACGGGCTGGTACAGGCGCAGCGAGGGCAGCTTGCGCTCGTCCTCCAGATCGACCACGAACAGGGACCAGCCTTCAAACTGGCCGGCACCGCAGTTCAGCAGCACCTCGTTTTCCCCCAGCGTGCCGATCCACCCGGAGGCCTGCCCGCAGACGCCGCCAAGCGGGGCGGATATCTCCGCCGGTGTCTGTGCAAAGGCGGCGGCCGACAGGCACAGCGCCAGCGCGCCGGCAAAGGCAAGGCTCAACAATCGTTTCATGATGCCGCTCCTTTCTTACAATAAAAGTATTTTAAACACGGTCGCGGGCGGCGGCGCCGGGGCGTCCGGGCCGGCTGCCCGGCCAGGGCGTACACCACCCCACCATTCTGATTCCAGTATAGCAGAACGCGCGCGCGGGCGCAACCGTTTTTGCGCGGTTTTTACAAGGGCGCGGCTCACGGCGCGGCGGACTGTCAAAAAAAAGAGTACCAAATGCTTTTTGGGAACGCTTGTAGGGGACGGCCTCCGGACGTCCCGCAAACGTTCCGCTGTTGCAACGTTCACGGGGCGTCGAGGACGCCGCCCCCTACAGATTGCCTTGGGATCGCAGTTGACTTTTTTGACACGCTGGCGCGGCTCACGGCGCGCGCAGGTATTCGCGGATCTCGGCCTCCACGGCCGCGACCTCCGCGGCGAACGCCCGCGCCGAGACGCGCAGCGCCCCGTGGCCCAGGATGATGATCTGCTCCGCCCCGTCGGAGCTGACCACCCGCGTGCGGCGGGTGGGGGCCAGCTCGTGCGTGGCGCGCTCGATGAACATATCGGCCGTCTCGGCCTCCCGCGTGTAGACCACATACAGGTTGGCGTGCTTTTCCACCGTGCGCGCCCCGCCCTTGACGCGGTAGGCGTCGAACACCAAAATCGGCACGCAGCGGCGGTAGCCGGCGTAGTTGCACAGGATGTCCATCAAACGGCGGCGCGCGGCGTCCAGGTTGTCTTTGGCGAGGGCGCGCAGCTCCTCCCACGCAAAGATGACGTTGTACCCGTCCACCAAAAGGTATTCGGGGCCCTGCGGCGCGGCCGGCTTGGCGGCGGGCGCGGGGGCAAAGGCCGTGTAGGCGGCCTTGCCGCCGTCGCTTTGCGGGCGGGCGGTGCCGGGCGCCTGGCCCCGGCGGCGGATGGGGCCGTAGGTGCGCTCAAAGATGGCCAGCAGCTCCTTGTCCTGTTCCAGGCTGCCGCGGTAGGCGTCGGCCCGGCGGCGGGCCGCGGCGGCGATGCCCGCATCGCCGCCATCGCCGCCTTCGGCGGCGGGGGCGCCCGGTACGGGCGCGCGCGGCCCGCTGCCCTGCGGGTGGGTGTGCGCCTTCGCGGGGACCTCGTCCCACGGCACGATATACCCGGCGCCGTGGCTGCAAAAGACCGAATCGGCCGGGTTGGCGGTGTCGGCGTCGGGGTCATACCCGGCGGCGGCAAGCACCTCGGCGGCGTTGTGGCAGGGGGCGTAGCCGTCCGGCACGCAGGCCAGCCGCCCCGCGCCGTGGGTGTAGGCCGCCAGCTGCCGGGCGTAGCCGCGCAGGCTTGCCACCGGCGCGCGGCCGGTGAGCACGGCGGTATCGGCGTCGGGGGCGGCGCCTTGCGCAAACTCGGCGCACAGGCGCTGCAGGTCCGCCATCGCGCGGCCCACGCCGGTTTGCGGCACCGTCAGGGTAAAGCGGTACCACGGTTCCAGCAGCTGCGCGGCGCCGGCGGCCGCCGCGCAGCGCAGCGCCTGGCGTACAGCGCGGTAGGTGGCCTGGCGGAAATCCCCGCCCTCGGTGTGCTTGAGGTGCGCCCGCCCGCCGGTCAGGGTGATGCACACATCGGTGAGCGGCGCGCCCAGCAGCACGCCGGGGTGGCTGCGCTCGGCCAAATGGGTCAGCACAAGGCGCTGCCAGTTGCGGTCCAAATCGTCGGTGCGGCAGGCGCTTTGCAGCGTGATGCCCGCCCCGCGCGGCGCGGGCTCCAGCCGCAGGTGCACCTCGGCATAGTGGCGCAGCGGCTCATAGTGGCCCACGCCGTCCACCGGCGCGGTGAGCGTCTCCTTGTACAAAATGCCGCCGTCGTCAAAGGCGATGTCCATGCCAAAGCGGCTTTGCAGCACGCTGTGCAGGACCTCCGCCTGCACCTCGCCCATCAGCTGCACGCGGATCTCGCCCAGGCGGTCATCCCACACGACGTGCAGCTGAGGATCCTCGGCCTCCAGCGTGCGCAGCGCGCGTAGCGCCGTGGGGGTGTCCAGGCCCGCGGGCAGCGCCGCCCGGCAGGAAAGCACCGGCTCCAGCAAGGGCGCCCCGGCGTCGGCACAGGCGCCAAGGCCCTGCCCGGCGGCGGTGTGCTCCGGCCCCGTCACGGCGCAGACGGTGCCGGGGGGCGCCTCGGCCAGCAGGGTGAACCGCGTGCCGTTGTACAGGCGCAGCTGGTCGGCCTTTTCGGGGGCGGCGCCGCCGCGGGCGGGCAGCGCGTCCTTGACGCGCAGCACCCCGCCGGTGACCTTCAGCCAGGTCAGGCGGGCGCCGTCCTCGCCGTTGGTGATCTTGAACACCCGCGCGCCGAAGGCGGCGGTCGCGGCCGGGGCGCGGGTCAGGGTTTGCAAACCGCGCAGCAGCGCGTCGATGCCCGAAAGCCGCAGCGCGGCGCCGAAAAAGCAGGGGAACAGCTGCCGCCGCGCGATGGCGGTGACGATGTCGGGGTCATCGGGCGGCAGGGCCTGCCCCGCCAGCACCCGCTCCATCAGCGGCTCACTGCAAAGGGCCAGCGCCTCGGCGTCGGGCGAAAAGGCGGTAAAATCCACGCAGCCATCGCCGAAATGCGCGCGCAGCTCCCGCAGGCGCAGGGCGGCGTCGGCCCCGGCAAGGTCCATCTTGTTTACAAAAAAGAACGTCGGCACGCGATACCGCGCCAGCAGGCGCCACAGCGTCAGGGTGTGGGCCTGCACCCCCTCGGAGCCGGAGACGACGAGCACTGCATAATCGAGCACCTGCAAAACGCGCTCCGCCTCGGCGGAAAAATCGACGTGGCCGGGGGTGTCGAGCAGGGTGAAGGCCGTTTCCTCCCGCGGCGGCTGCCCGCCGGCGGCGGGCACGGCCGGCAGCGTGAACACCGCCTGCTTGGAAAAGATGGTGATGCCCCGCGCGCGCTCCAAAGCGTCGGTGTCCAGAAACGCGTCCTGATGGTCGACGCGCCCCAGCCGCCGCAGCGCGCCGGCGCGGTAGAGCAGCGCCTCCGACAGCGTCGTTTTGCCGGCGTCGACGTGCGCCAAAATGCCAAGGGCCAGCCGTTTCATCGCCCACCTCCGCGCAAAAATACAGGGAACAGGGATATTGTACCGCGTTTTTTGCCGGATGTACAGGGGCAAAAGGCCTTGACAAACCCCGCGTGCCGTGGTATAGTAACAAAGCACCCGCAAGAACACCCGTGCGCGGGGCCCTGTCGCGGAGTAGAGCAGTTGGCAGCTCGTCGGGCTCATAACCCGGAGGTCGCAGGTTCAAGTCCTGCCTCCGCAA
>CANRCB010000065.1 GCA_947629015.1 uncultured Gemmiger sp. | reverse complement strand
CGCCGTTGACAGCACCGTGCGCACCGAATCCTACCTGGCGTCGATGTTCGCCGTGCAGGCCGCGGCCTCTACCCCCGCCGAGCACAAGGCTGCGGCTACCAGCCGTTACGACCTTACCCTGCCGGAGACTTACCCCTACCTCAACCCCCAGACCACCCATTACGGCGACTGGATCGAACCGAGCTTCCAGCTTGCCTACTTTGAGGCGTATGACGATGCCAACCTCACCGCGATGAAGGGTGCCGTGGGCGGCAAGCCTGACCAGGAGGACGCGCTCGTCAAGCTGAAAGCGGGCGGCACCGGCGCGGACACAACGCCGTACAACTTTGCCTTCTATGGCATCGGCAAAGACAGCAGCAACTCCACCTCCACCCTCAATACACTGCCCGGCGGCTACGGCTTTACCGCCTCTGCGGACGGCTACGCCCTGCTGTGGGAGGCCGGCACCGGCCTGACCCCCGACGAAAACCTTGCATGGTCTATCGACGGTGTTGCGCAGGCTGCCGAGCTGGCCCGTGCCACGGATGCCGACGACAATGATGACACCATCACCATCGCCGGCAAGAGTTACTATGTCTACATCCTGCCCACCAAGGTGCTGGATGAGAAAGATCCGGAGACGGTGGAGAATACATCCATGAGTGACTGGTCCCCTGTGGACCGTACCGTCACGGTCACCGGCATGGAGGGCGAATACACCTTTAATCCGTACCTGGCCCCCACCGCGCACGCGGCCGATGCCGGCGATAAGCTGATACAAAATTCTGACGATGTGGTCATCCGCACCGCGCGCCAGCTCAACAACCTGACCCGGTATCAGGCCTGCCCGGACAAGGATTTGGCCGATGATGGCCTTGAAAAGGTAAAGGATGCCAAGAATTTGACGTACAAACGCAGTTTTTATCAGCAGCTGGACATTGATTTTGACACCTATGCGACAACGAGCGCGACCTACGGCATCACCCTAACCAACCAGAGCGTCGGCAATATCTACGAGGGAACTTATGACGGCGACGGCGTCGATACCAATGGTGATGCCGCCCAAAACGCCCACACCATCCGTAATATGGTCACAAACTACGGCCTGTTCTTCTCGGCCGGAGCATTGGATGAAGAGGTCGAGATCCGCAACCTCCGCCTTGTCAATATGCAGGCGCGGGGCGGCGCGCTGGCGTCTTGGGCAAGCTATGCCACCATCCGCAATGTCGGTGTGTATTTGGATGAGGATGCTTTGAAGAACGACCCGCTTGTGGTGAATGTTTCTACATTTAATGGTTCGGGCACAGACTATGTTATCAAGGCCGAAGATGAATCCGACGACAACATCTACCCTGAGAATTATCAGTACGATTACGATGCCGCCAACGGTGTGGCCGGCGGTTTGGTCGGTACAGCAACGAGCTGTGATTTCTACAGCTCGTTTGCCGCGGTGCGCGTCTTCGGGTATCATGGCGCCGGCGGTCTTGTGGCTGTTTGGCAGGCGGGCGATGATACCTCTGCCACGCATGTGATTAGCAACTGCTACGCCAGCGGCCGCACCACAAACGGCACCTACGATGCCTACACTGGCAGCGGCCAGCAAGCAGGCAATGTAACTGCTGGAGCAGGACCCGGCGGCGGCCTTATCGGTCAAATCGACGACAGCGAAAAGCTGACCTTTGAGGGCGTATGCTATACGACGGTAGCTGTCAGCGGTGACGAAGCCGCAGGCGCTTTTGCCGCTAAGGTAAGCGGCGAAGCACCTTATGCAAACAGCCTGAAAACGGCCCCCGATGCCAAACTTTACGCGCTGGGCCCGGTCTACCGCGAAGCTGACAATATCCGCAACGAGACCGAGGTCATCACCGACCCGAACATGGTATTTGTGGAGGACCCGGCGGATTGTGTCGCCGCGCACCCCTACGATGCGACCCTGGTCGGCACGCCCAACACCACCTACCCCTACCTGTCCGCCGGTGGCCAGGAACATTATGGTGACTGGCCCAAGCTCGAATACGCCAAGCCGTTACTCGCCTACTATGAGGCCTACAACACGGCCGGTACGACCGGCAAGACGGTCAAGGCCGACAACAACTACTATTACGGCTTCCACGCCTATAAGACCAGTAGCGATACGACGGCTGCCCTCGATACCCTTGACCTTGCTCTGGATGGTGGCAACCAGATCGTCTCTGACGGGTACGCCATCCTGCTGCCGCAGGATCTCAACCCCAATGTGCCAAGCGTGAAGTATCTTGCAGAGCAGCAAAAGCTGGAGGACGAGGATGATTCTCGTACAGAGTTGGGCATAGAATCTGACAAACCTACCACCGATCTCCGCAATTTTTATGCCTTGCCGTTGGAAAGCGGCGGCAGCAAGCTCACGGTCAGCATCGACGGTGTGGCTTACTATGTCTACCCGATGTCCCCCTATGTGCTGGACCATATGCCGCGTCCTTATACGCTTGACGGCAAGACTCTGACCAGCCCGAATTATTATACCACGGTTACCGTCGGCACGACCGAGTTGTGGCTCAACCCCCACTTCCCGTATGAGGCGCTGAACACCAAGCCGGCAAACGTGGCGGAGCCTAAGATCAAGGATGTGAATTCCAGCGTTAATTACACAGTGGCCCTCCGCACCCCGCGCCACCTGCACAACCTGACAGTCTACAACCGGTATATCACCGATACTTCGTATAAGACCAGTAGTAATAAAAATGACGTACCGGCTGCGGCCACATGGACCATCAACCAGCAGGCGGATCTGGATTATGCGCAGTACCACTACCTCCACCTGCGTGCCGGCGAGGACGATTTCGTGGTTGGTACCGATAAGGCGCACCCGCAGGGCAGCATCGGTATGCTTCTGGTCTCAGACGACGGCAGCAGCTATCGCGCGGGATATACTACCAATTCCCATGCCATCAAGAACCTGTTCATCAAGGGCCAGGGTCTTATCGCCTATGGCCGTAACATCAGCCTGTCTAGTTTCGAACTGGTCAATGTGGCCGTCGAGGGCTTTGACCCGTATGCGGAGACAGAAAGTCAGTCGCGCCTGTTCGTGGGTGGCTTGGTCGGCTTGCTGGAGAACACGACGAGTTTCTCGGCCGCACAAACAAAAAATTGCGGCATCTATGTTTCCGATGCGAGCAATTATACCAAGTATACCATTACCAATACTCCTGGATTCTCAATTTCTTCCTTGCAAACGGCGACTGGCGGCCTCACCGGAAAGATCATTGCCAGGGAGTATTCTTCGGAGTTAGATGGTAACTTTGCCGCAGTCAAAGTCACCGGCGCAAACAATGTCGGCGGCCTGATCGGATGGGCAGAAGGCAACAACGAGTTGACGGGACCCAATTATTCCGCAGGCTATACAGTCAACGGGCAATATGAGGCGGATACGGTCAACGTCAGCGGATACAGTAACGTTGGCGGGTTCATTGGTTTTGTAACGTGTGAAGACGAGGGACTTACTAAGCGGATTTTCTCCTTTAGTAGTATAAATAATACAAACTATACAACATGCTCTGTAAAGGGCACTTTAAATGTTGGCTATTTTATTGGCGCGAAAGGAATGGATGCTTGGGAGGAGGAAGGTACTGCCGCTGCCTGCTATGCGCTCGGTAAGGATTTCTCCACAAGCACAAGTGCCCGAATGATTCCTGACAATGTGCAAAGAAACCCGGCACAAGTTACCGGTAGTACGGTAGCTGCCGAACCGTATGATAAAGATACGTTGGGCATGGTGTACCCATATCCCCATAGCGGTTGGGGATCCAACATTCTGGGCCGCGTGCACTATGGTGACTGGCCAACCACAGTAGGCGGTGACCCCGGTATGCCTGAAGGCCCCGAGATCTTTGTTGACCCGACGCCGGAACCCTCCGCCACGCCTGTGCCGGCGGCCACGCCCGAACCCACGCCAACCCCGGCCGCGACGCCGGTGCCCACGGCCACGCCGACGCCCACCCCCGCGCCCGATACGGGCGCCGGGGGCGGCACGCCCGCCACGCCCGAACCGGCACCC
>CANRCB010000064.1 GCA_947629015.1 uncultured Gemmiger sp. | reverse complement strand
GCGCGCGCACTTCGCCAAAATCAAAAAACGGAGGCAGACCCATGGACCGTATCCTGTTCGGCGCCGCCTACTATGACGAATATATGCCCGAGGAGCGCCTGCAAACCGACGTCGCCATGATGAAAAAGGCCGGCATCAATGTGGTGCGCATCGCCGAATCGACCTGGGCGACGTGCGAGCCGCAGGAGGGCGTGTTCGATTTCTCCCACGTCGTGCGCGTGCTGGACGCGATGGAGGCGGCGGGCATCTCGGTCATCGTCGGCACGCCGACCTACGCCGTGCCGCCGTGGCTGGCCAAAAAATACCCCGACGTGCTCAAAACCTGGGACGACGCCCCCAACCGCTACGGCCCGCGCCAGAATATGGACATCACCAACCCCGATTACCGCCGCCTGGCCGGGCGCGTCATCCGCAGGCTGCTCGAGGTCGCCGCGCCGCGGCGCTGCGTCATCGGCTTCCAGCTCGACAACGAGACAAAGCCCTACGGCACCGCCACCCCCGCCGTGCAGGCGCGGTTTGCCGCGTATCTGCGCGAAAAATTTGGCGGCGACCTCGACGCCCTCAACCGGGCCTTCGGCTTTGATTACTGGAGCGGCCGCGTGGGCGCGTGGGAGGATCTCCCCGACGTGCGCGGCACCGTCAACGGCTCCTTCGGCGCCGAGTTCGAGCGGTTCCAGCGCGGGCTGGTGACGGAGTTTTTGTGCTGGCAGCGCGCCATCGTCGAGGAATACCGCCGCCCGGACCAGTTCATCACCCACAATTTTGACTATGACTGGCGCGGCTACTCCTGCGGGATACAGCCGCTGGTCGACCAGCGCGCCGCGGCCGCGGCCGTCACGGTGGCGGGGTGCGATATCTACCACCCCTCCCAGGACGCGCTCACCGGGCTGGAGATCGCCTTCGGGGGCGATGTCGCCCGCAGCCTCAAGGACGGCGCCGGGTATCTGGTGCTGGAGACGCAGGCCCAGGGCTTCCCGTCCTGGACGCCCTACCCCGGCCAGCTGCGTTTGCAGGCGTACAGCCACATCGCGGCCGGGGCGCAGTGCGTGGAATACTGGCACTGGCATTCCCTCCACAACGCCTGCGAGACCTACTGGAAGGGCGTGCTCAGCCACGATTTTGGCGAGAACGCCGCCTACCGGGAGCTGGCCGCCGTCGGCGGCGAGCTCGCGCGGGTGGGCGGGCAGCTGGCCGGGCTACAAAAGCACAACGAGGTGGCGCTGCTCGTGAGCAACACGGCGCTGACCGCCCTCCAATGGTACGGCATCGAGGCCACCTCGGCCGACTGGCACGGCGCGGGCGGCACACAGTACAACGACGTGGTGCTGTGGCTGTACCGGGCGCTGTTCGCGTGCAACGTGGAATGCGATATCCTCTGGCCCGACGTCCCGGCCGAAACGCTGGCCCGCTACAAGGCGGTGCTGGTGCCGGCGCTCTACGCCGCGCCGGAGGACCTGCTGCTGCGGCTGGACGGCTATGTCAGGCAGGGCGGCGTGCTCCTGGCCACGTTCAAGACCGCCTTTGCCGATGAAAACGCCAAAGTCTGGCACGACACCCAGCCCCACGCCCTGACGGCCTGCCTCGGTGTGCGGTATGACCAGTTCGCCTTCCCGCATAACGTCGGCCTTACGGGCGAGGCAGCCTGCCCGGACGAGGGCGCCGAGGTGTTCATGGAGCTGCTTGCCCCCACCACGGCCCAAACGCTGGCGCGGTATGACCACCCGGCGTGGGGCGGCTATGCCGCCATCACCGAAAACCGCTGCGGCGCCGGCCGCGCCTACTACCTTGGCTGCATGACGGGCCCCAAAACGCTGCGCGCCGTGCTCATGCGGGCGCTGGCGGCGGCCGGCGTGGATCTGGCCGAGGCCGACGCCGGCGTGGCGGTGCGCCGCGCCGCCGCCCCGCGCGGCGGGACGGTGCGCTTTTACCTCAACTACAGCGGCGAGGCGCGGCGGGCCGTCTACCGCGGCGCCGCCGGGCGGGACGTGCACACCGGGGCGGCGGTGGCCCCGGGCGAGGCGTTCCGCCTTGCGCCGTGGGGGCTGCGCGTCGTGGCGGAATAACGCCGCAGACCCTTCAAAAGAAAGTTTTTGCCCGCGGCGCATGGCGCCGCGGGCAAAAAAGCGTTTCAGGCGTTTACAGTGTGGCCTTGGGCGTGCAGCCGTCGCAGTCGCTCTCCAAATGCGGGGCGCCGGCGGCCAGGGCCGGGTCGGCGGCTTCGGCCACCTTCATCATCAGCGCGCATTCCATGCGCTTGCGGAACAGCTTGCAGCCGTACTCATACACGCCGTGGATGTCCCCCGTGGCGTGCAGCGCGTTGGCGGCGCAGCCCCCCGCGCACCAGAGCCTGGCCCAACAGTCCCGGCAGGCGGGGCGGGCGTAAACGTTGCACAGCTTGAACTCGTCCCGCAGGGCGGTGTTGGTCACGCCGTGCCACACGTCGCCCAGCTTGTAGGCGGCGTCCCCCACGAACTGGTGGCAGGGGTACAGGTCGCCCCACGGCGTCACGGCCATATATTCCGTGCCGGAGCCGCAGCCCGCGATGCGCTTGTAGATGCATGGCCCGTGCTTTAAGTCCAAAATATAATGGTAGAACGTGATGGGCCGCCCCGCGCGCTGGCGGCGCAGCATATCCCTGGCAAGCAGTTCATACTGCGCGGACAGGATGGGCAGGTCGGCCTCGGTCAGTGCTTCGGGGGAGTTTGGCGCCGCCACCACCGGCTCCATCGACAGCTCGGAAAAGCCCAGGTCGTCCGCCATATGGAACAGATCGCGCGTGAAATCGGGGTTGTGGTGGGTGAAGGTGCCCCGCATATAATACCCCTTGCCGCCGCGCGCCGCCACCAGCTTTTGGAAACGCGGCACGATGCGGTCATAGCTGCCGTTGCCGGCCAGGTCCTTGCGGAACCGGTCGTTGACTTCCCTGCGGCCGTCGAGGGACAAAACGACGTTGTAACACTCTTTGTTGACCCATTCGATGACCTCGTCCGTGAGGGCGACGCCGTTGGTCGTCAGCGTGAAGCGGAAATGCTTGCCCGTGCGCCCCCCGATGCTGCGCGCGTAGGCGACGAGCTGTTTGCACACCGCGAAGTTCATCAGCGGTTCCCCGCCGAAGAAATCCACCTCCAGGTTGTGGCGGGTGCCGCTGTTTTCCACCAGAAAATCCAGCGCGCGTTTGCCCGTCTCAAACGGCATCAGCGCCGCCTCGCCGTGGAACTTGCCCTGCGCCGCAAAGCAGTAGGCGCAGTCCAGGTTGCAGCTGTGCGCCACGTGCAGGCACAGCGCCTTGACGACGGTAGAGCGGTCTTTAAGTTCCCCCGCGCGGGGGGCCCAGCCGTCGGGGCTGAACAGCTTGCCGGCGGCGGCCAGCGCGTCGATGTCCGCCAGCACGTCGTCGATGTCGGCGGCGTTTTCGGGGTATTTGGCGGCAAGGGCGCCGCGCACCCCGGCGCGCGGGGTGCCGGCGTCCAGCATCGTGATGGCATCATAGGCCAGCGGGTCAACGCTGTGCACGCTGGCGCTGTTCACGTCCAGCACGATGTTGTAGCCGTTCAACTGGTAGGCGTGGATCATAAAAGCTCCCCAAAATAGACAGTCTATGGGCAACATTGCAGGGGCCGCATGGATGCGGCCCCTGCAAGCATTGGCGATGTGAGACGCAGAGGAAAGCCCTCAGTCTTTCTTCTCGCAGGGCTGGTTGGCAATGCCGCAGCTGGTCTTGCAGGCGCTCTGGCAGCTGGTCTGGCATTCGCCGCAGCCGCCGTCCGCAAGGCTCTTGCGCATATCGCGGGTCTCGATGGTAACGATGTGTTTCAAGGAAGTTCACCTCTTTATATGGTATAGCGGGTTTTTCGTGGTTTTATTGTACACGCGCGCGGCGCGCTTGTCAAGGGGCGCCGCCCTGCGCCCCATCGGCCGGAACCAGTTCCCGCAGTGTTTCCAGATCCACGGCCGGCACATAGCACACCACATCGCCGTGGTCCGCGGCGGCCGATACCGTAAAGGCCCACATCGGCACCCGCAGCGCCGCCCCGGCGGGGTTGTAAAGGAGCTCGGCCGGCAGCTCGTCCTCCGGGGCGGCGGCGCCGCGCGGCACGGCCTCGGCGCTCAAAAACACGCCGTCCAGCAGCAGCGCCTGCGCGTCGGCCCGGTCGAGCAGCGGGTATTCGCCAAGGGCCTCCCCGCCGCGCAGCACCGGCAGGGCGGTGGGCACGGCGTCGGGCTGCACCTCGGCCGGCAGGCCGGCCAGCACGCTCTGCCAGGCTTCCGGCTCGCCGTCCGCCCAAAGGGCCGCCTGCAATTCCGGCTCCAGCTGGCTGCCCCAGTAGAACACGTTGCCGCACGCGGGCAGCAGGGCGGCGGGCGTGGTCCCCTTCTCGTTCCCGGCGGCGGCATCGGCGCCGGTGCCGTCCTCCTCCTCCGCCTCGGGGGCCAGGGCGTCCGTGTCCGCCTCATACAATATCGCCCCCGGCCCGCCGGCATCGGCGCCCCCGGCCGCCTGCGGCGCGTCGGCGGGTGCCGATGCCTCATCGGGCGCCGGCGCCGTATCAGCCGCGCGCGGGGCGGCGTAGGCGGCGCCGGACGCCGTCCCGTTGTCGCCCAGGGCGCCGGGCCAGGCCGTGCCGCGCAGCGCCAGCACCGCGCCGGCCACCACGCATACGCAG
>CANRCB010000063.1 GCA_947629015.1 uncultured Gemmiger sp. | reverse complement strand
AAACTCCTACGCGGCGGGCGTTATCGCCAACGCCGGCAGCACCAGCGCCGGCGGCCTGGTCGGCGACGGGCAGGCCCAAGCGAATGGCATAGAAAACAGCTACGCCGCCGTGCTCTACGGCGATGCCATTAAGGGAAAACCCACGTCCTTTACCGTGTACGGCGCGGCCGGTAACGTCACCGATGACGCGACCAATATCAACGCCAACCACGTCTTCTTCGTGCGCCAGCCGGGCGTGAGCTACGCGGCCAACAGCGGCAAGGCCCTTTCCACCAAAAAGCTCTCCGCCCTGCCGAATGCCGCCGACCCCACCGACCTTACCAAGGACTTCCTGCCCGGCACGTGGTACCGGCTGCCCGCCGAGCCGGACACGGACAACAACGGCGAACCCGAGCAGGCCAACCCCTCCTACGCGACCTTCCCCTACAACCATATCGAGGAAACATCCGAGCTCGAAACACCCTACCCCTATCCCCAGCTCGTCCTCCCCGGCACCGCCGCGCCCGCCGCTCAGCCCATGCTCCATTACGGCGACTGGCTGGAGGCTGAGGACAACATCACCCTTACCTACTATGAGAAATACAACACGAATGACGCCTATAATGCCCTTGCGAAGAAACCGCAGGCGGGCATCGGCATCTATGGCGTGACCCGCACCGATGCCGCCAAGGACACATGGGAGCTGACCAGCACCCTTGTCAGCCGCGAGGTCACGGATCCGGCCAAGGACGAGGACGCCGATGCCGCCAAGCGCATCTATGCCGCCACCGACGGCTACGCCCTGTACACCACGCAGCCGCTTGCCGGCACGGTGACATTCCAGGTCAACGGCGGCACAACGTATACGGAAACTTACAGCGAAGGGGATGGGAAATCCGTTGATATCTCCGCACCCGGCGCCGGCCCCGACGCGCAGGAATACCTCTACCCGCTGCCCACGGATGTCTGGAATGACCTCATAACGGCGGCCGAAGCGGACGGGGCCGCGTATTACCAGAAGCTCACCGTAAACGGCAAGGTGTACCTTGTCAACCCGCTGCTTGCCTGCGAGGCCGTCAGTGCCAAACCGGGCGAGGAGCTGAGCGCTGACGCCATCACGGCGTATCAGAGCACCCATTACGCCAAAAAGGATTTGGGCCTTGACACGGGCAAGGAGACCGCCGGCGTCATCCGCACGGCGCGCCAGCTTGCGGAGCTGGGCAAGGTCACCGCCAAGGTGGACGGTTCCGCCTACCGCGCGGGCGCCTATGAGCAGCTGCTGGACATCGACTATGGCAAATACGGCAATGCCAACGCCGGCCTTGGCGGCGGTGTGACGTTCAACACCGGCAAGGATGCCACCGAGGCCAACGTCCAAGACCCGCTCGTGCTGAGCGGCACAAGTTCCACCAACACGTATTTCAACGGCCACGGCTATGTCATCCGCGGCCTGTATACCGGTGTGCTCAACGGCAATGGCGTGGGGGCAAACGACTATTCCTCCGGCCTGTTCGGCTATGTAAACAACGCCGCGCTCCAAAACATCCGCCTTGTCAACACCACCGTCCATCTGGGCGCGACGGTCGGCGGGAACGACGACGACGACCGTCTGCGTGCCGGTGCGTTGGCGGCGTACCTCAAGGGTACGGTAACGAACTGCGGCGCCTATGTGGAACCGGGCAACACCTCCGAGACCTATGACCATGCGTACGAGACCTACACCGTAAAGCGCGAGGCGCCGGCAGCCACCAATGCAAAGGATACCAAAGACTATACCGGCGGCCTGTTCGGATATGTCACGGAATCGACGATCAGCAACAGCTTCGCGGCCGTCCAGGTCACGGGCTACCGCCGCGCGGGCGGCTTTGCCGGCGTGCTCAAAAATACCACCATTGAGGACTGCTATTCCGGCGGCCATACCGTGAACGGTGTGTATATCAAGGGGGATAACTCCTACCCTGTCAACGTCACCGCCGCGGCAAGTGTTAGCAGCCTGGAGGTATATGCCGGCGGCTTTGCGGCGGAGCTGGATGTAAAAGATGTAACAAACGTTGAAGCCAGCATCAAAATGAACGGCATATGCTACTCCACCTGTACGGTCAGCATCGGTGCCAATGCGAAAGATCCCGGCAGCGCTGCCGGCCAGTTTATCGGCCGCATAACAGACGGCACCGACACGGTAAAATGGACGAACAGCGCGGCAAAACTAGGCGCAACGCTGTACGCCGTCGGCACGCTGTGCAAGGGTGCTGACTTGCTTGCGCCGGGCGCGGCCACATACCATAATGAAGACGAATATCTGGCTGCCACCGCGCCCCTTTCCGGCACGGCGGGCGGCATAAACGCGCTGCCCTATGATGACCACTGGCGCACCGCGGCGGCGGCGGAATTCCAGAAGTACCCCTATGCCACGGCGGCCGAACAGACCCTCCATCATGGTGACTGGGCGTACCCCGTCCACCTTGTGTACTATGAGCTGTATGGTGAGCTGGATACATCCGGGAATCTTGATTCCGAAGAGCATTACTACTACGGCACCTGGCAAGAGGCGGACGGCAAGACCTATACCATCAACACGCTGCCCACTGCGGACGAGGTCGCAGAAATGGCGAACCGGGGCATCTATCTGTACGAGGACGGCTATGCCGGCCTCACAGCCGACACTGTCGATGGCGAAAAAGGCACATGGGCGGGCAACGGCATCAGCGGCACCCGCACAGGCCCCATGGAGGGGGATATCCCCCTGACAGTCACAGCCACCAACGGCACCACGAGAAAATATATCGGTACATGGCTGAGCAACAGCTATATTTCGGTGGTCGCCCCCGGCGATGCATACTACCAGAAGTTCCTGATCGACGGTGTGCCGCTGGTCCTCAACCCGCATTTTGCGGCGGAGGCCATCAACGGCTATACCAAGCCGCTGGCTACCCTTACCCGCATTCAGGAAAAAGCGGGTGCCGAAGGCCATGACACGACCACGAGCTATAACAGCATCGTCATCCGCACACCGCGCCAGCTGGCCAACATGGCGTGGTATACTTCCGATGGCAATACGCATACGGCCGTACAGACGCTGGCCCGCGCACAGACGTACGACCAGCTGCTGCCGCTGGATTTTGCCACATACAACGCAACGTACATCAACGACGGCACAGCGCGGAATGCCGGCACCGGCAAGGACGGCGACAAGGGGCTTTACCCCATCACGCTCATCGGTGAAGGCACGACAAGGGCCGTGTATAACGGGCATAACTATGCCATTTCCCACCTGTTCCTCGGCCAGGCCGACAAGGTCGAGGGCGGCAGCGAAGAACCGGTCAAGGATGTGAAAAAGGCCGCGCTGTTCGGCTTTATCCGCAATGCGACGCTCCAAAATATCACGCTGGATACCGTCACCGTCGCACCGGATAAGGACACCGTCTACGCCGGCGCGCTTATCGGCTATGGCTATACCGACGGCAACCAGCAGAACACCATCACCGGTATCACCCTCAGGAATATCGACCTCAAGCTCGACGCAAACGAGAAAGTGACCCACGCTGGCGCGCTGGCGGCGTGCCTGAAAAACAACGACAGCACGGAAACCTCCAGCAGCATTGAGGACATCACCCTTGACGGCATCACCCTCAAGGCTGGAGCTGGCTCCGTCATCCGCTACGCGGGCGGCATGGCCGGCTTCATCGAGGGCGGCGACGGCAAAGACACGGACGGCGGCTACACCGTCAAGAATATCAAGACCACGGCGCGGGCCAGCGGGGACTGCATCTCCATCGATGTCGACCAGACCCATAACGACAGGTCCTACATCGGCGGCGTCATCGGCCGCGCCAAGGCCGTGACGGTCAACGATGCCAGCGAGCCCGGCCTGACAAGCACCCTGCAAAAGATCCGCGTCGATGTCGACAGCACGCACTTTGTGGATGTCGGCGGCTTTATCGGCAACGTCGGCTCCGGCACAAGCACCATCGACAATGTGACCATCGTCGACGCCAGCGTCACCGCGGCCGGCGAGGAGGCGTATGCCGGCGGCTTTATCGGCGCCAACTATGTCAAGCTGGAAGAGTCCGAACCTGCGAGCGACCTCACCGTGCGCAACTGCGGCGTGCGCGTCAGCGCGGCCGCGGCTTACGACAGCCATGCCGTCAGCGGCACGACCAAAGACGATAACAACAACGGCGGCGCCGGCGGCTTTATCGGCTACGCCCACGGCGTCACCTTTGAAAAGGACTACGCCTCCGTCAAGGTCACCGTTGCCCACTCCAACGTCAGCGACGATGGCGATTGCGGTGCCGGCGGCTTTGTGGGCTGGGCGGAAGGCGGCAGCATCGCCGATTGCTACGTCGGCGGCCATACTGTCAACGGCAGCTATTGGGACAACGACAATGACAAATATCTCGTCAATGTCACCGCCGTCAGCGGCGACGACGTCTACGCCGGCGGCTTTGCGGGCGTTGTTAAAACTGCCTTCGGCTATACCGGCATCAACTACACCACCGCCTCGGTGGGCGGTGCTCAGGAGTGCGGCCTGTTCGCCGGCCATGGCGTGGCCTTGACCAACTCCGACTTGGCCACCTACAACATCCTCTACGCCGCCGGGCGCGCCTATATGACCAACGGCACCGCCGTTGACAGCACCGTGCGCACCGAATCCTACCTGGCGTCGATGTTCGCCGTGCAGGCCGCGGCCTCTACCCCCG
>CANRCB010000062.1 GCA_947629015.1 uncultured Gemmiger sp. | reverse complement strand
GTCTTGCCGACGCCCGGCGGGCCGACAAGGCAGAGGATCTGCCCCTTGACGGCGGTGTTGAGCTGCCGCACGGCCAGCAGCTCCAAAATGCGCTCCTTGACCTTTTCCAGGCCGTAATGCTCGCGCTCCAGCACCTTGCGGGCGTGGGCCTGGTCCAGGTCGTCCTCGGTGCGCTTGTGCCACGGCAGCGCCAGGCAGGTATCCAGATACCCGCGGATGACGGCGCTCTCGGGCGAGGATGCCTGCGTGCGGGCCAGGCGGTCGCATTCCTTGAGGAGTTTTTCGGCCGCCTCCTCCGGCAGCCCGAGCGCCTCGACCCGGCGGCGGTATTCCTCCGATTCGGCGCGAGTGTCCTCGCTGTCGCCCAGTTCCTCGCTGATGACCTGCATCTGCTCGCGCAGGTAATAGTCCCGCTGGCTTTTGTCCATCTGGACATTGACCTTGTCGTCGATCTCCTTCTCGATGGAAAGGATGTCGCACTCCCGGTGCAGCAGCACCAGCAGCTTTTCCAGCCGGCCGGCGATGGTGGATTCATTCAAAATGGCCTGCTTGTCCTCAAATTTGAGGAGGAGGTTGGCGGGCATATACTCGCTGAGGTAGGTAGGGTCATCGCTGGAGAGGATGCTGTAGATGACGTCCTTGCTCAGCTGCGGGCTGTAGGAGAGGTATTCCTCAAACTGGTCCTTGATGCCGCGCAGCAGCGCCTCGGTCTGGTTGCGCTTGGCCTCCGGGATGCCGCGCACCGGCGCGGGGCTGACCGCGGCCTGCAGGCCGCGGCCGGCGGCGTTCAGATCCAGCAGGCGCGCGCGGGTCTTGCCCTCGACGAGCACCTTGACAAGATCCTCCGAGACGCGCAGCACCTGCCGGATCTCGGCGATGACGCCGTAGGTGAACAGGTCGGCGGCGCCGGGATCCTCGACGTCGGTCTGGCGCTGGGCGGTGAGGAAGACGTTGCTGTTGCCGTGCATGGCGGCCTCGATGGCGGCGATGGATTTGGGCCGGCCGACCTCAAAATGCACGATGTTGTTGGGGAACACGACCAGCCCGCGCAGCGCGATGGCCGGCAGGCGCACGATGTTGCGGCGTGCCCGCACCTTGACTTTCTGTTCTGCCATGGATCCTTTTTCCTCCCTGTTGGTCAAAGCCCGGCGGCGGCCGGTGCCCCCTGCAAGGCGGGCGCGTGCCTTGCGATGACGGACGGCGGCAGCAGCGCCGAGAGCTGCCCGGGCAAAAGCCCGATATCGAGCGCGGCGGTGCAGGGCGTGCATTCGCCGTCCAGCGTGACGATGAGCGGGCGGGCGTCCAGCACCTCGATGCGCACGCGCTTTGCGCGGAAGACGCGGATGTATTTTTGGTACTGCGGCCGGACGGTGCCGTCGGCGGCGATGTGCTCGCCTTTTTTGTACCCGCCGATGATGCGCAGCAGCGCCGGCCGGGTGATGCGCGGGACGAGCAGCACATCCAAAAGCCCGTCGTCCATGCGGGCCTGCGGCGCGGCCAGGTAGCCTCCGCCGTACAGCTGCCCGTTGCACACCGCCAGCAGCGTGTAGCTGCCGGCCTCGGTGTGGCCGTCGGGGCCCTCCAGCGTGATGCGCAGCTCGTGCCCCATGCGGCGGAACAGCGTCTCGACGATGGCAAAGGTGTAGCTCAGGCTGCCGCCGCACCCGGGCAGCCGGCGGTAACGCGGGATGGCGTAGGCGACCTGTGCGTCCAGCCCGGCGGCACAGATGGCCGCCCCCAGGCCGTAGGTCGTGGTGAGCACATCCAGCGGGACGGGCTGTGCCGCCAACTGGGCCCTGATATCAAGAAAGTCCTCTGCGGTGCCAAAGTTGCGCACATAGTCGTTGCCGCTGCCGCACGGCACACACCCCAAAGACAGGTGCGGGCACCCCGCGGCGGCCTGCAGGACCTCGTTGAGGGTGCCGTCGCCGCCGCAGGCATACAGCCGCGCCGGCTTGCCGGCGGCGGCATAGCGCGCGGCGATCTGCTTTGCGTGGCCGGGGTGGCGGGTCACCTCGATGACGGGGGCGATGCCCATCGCCTGCCCGGCGGCGGTGATCTGCGGCACCAGCACAGCGGCCGCGTCGGTCTTGCCCGCGGCCGGGTTGATGATGAACACGTGTTCCATACCGCCGGTACCCCCATCCCCTGCCGTTACCGTACCATTTTACCGGGTTTGGCCCCAAAGTGCAAGGGGCTGGGATAAACTGTTACAAATCGGTCAAAAATAGCACCAGTTTACGAGGTACGGAGGCTTTGCGATGGATATTTTGACCGAATGTCTGCAGGTGCTTGCCACCGGCGCGCTTTCCATTCTGGTGCTGTTTGGCCTGACGCGGCTTTCCGGCAAGCGGCAGATCGCCCAGATGAGCACCTTTGACTATGTGAACAGCATCACCATCGGCTCCGTCGCCGCGGAGCTTGCCACCGACCTGGAGGCCTGGTACCGCCCGCTGACGGCGCTGGTGCTCTACGGGCTGGTGACGTGGGGCGTGCACGTGGCCGCCGCCAAAAGCCTGGGCGTGCGCAAATTTATGAGCGGGCAGTCCAGCGTTTTGATGAAGAACGGCACGATCTGCAAATCGGCGCTTTCCAGGGCGGGCATCGAACTGAACGAATTTCTGGGGCAGGCGCGCGTGGCCGGCTACTTTGACCTGAACGAGGTGGAGAGCGCCGTGATGGAGACGAGCGGCCAGATCAGCTTCCTGCCCAAGAGCCAGCACCGCCCCGCCACGCCGCAGGACCTTGGCCTGCGCCCCCAGCCCGCCGGCACCTGGAACGACCTTGTGCTGGACGGCGTTTTGCAGCGCAGCAACCTGCGCACCGCCGGCAAGGACGAGCGATGGCTGATGACCATGCTGGAGCGGGAAGGCATCGGGCAGATAAGCGAGGTGTTCTACGCCGCCTGCGACGACGGCGACGGCTTTTTCGCCTGCCGCAAACAGTAAACGCCGCGGCCCGGCGGCAAAAGCCTCCGGGCCGCGGCGCGAAGGGGACGGTTCAACGCGCCATGGCGTAGATGGCGCGCATATCTTTTTCATACAGGACCTTGGCGGAGCCTTTTTTGCCGCCGGCGGCCACGGCGCAGCCGTGGGCCAGCGCGTCCAGGTCGGCCTCGGTGGGTGTGATGCCAAGCTCACGCAGGCTGGTCGGCATACCGATGCGGCGGTAGAACGCCTCCATCGCCTCGATGCCGCGCAGCGCGGTGGCCTCGGCATCGCCGGTATCCTCCACGCCCATCACCCGCACGGCAAACTGAACAAAGCGGGGCAGACAGTCCTTATACACATAGCGCGCCCAGCTGCCCCAGACGGCGGCCAGCCCCGCGCCGTGGGAGACATCGTACCGCCCGCCCAGCTCATGCTCCAAGCCGTGGCAGGCAAAATCGCTGTGCTCGATGCCGCAGCCGGTCAGCCCGTTGTGGGACAGGCTGCTTGCCCACATCACCTCGGCGCGGGCGTCGTAGTTCTGCGGATCCTCTTTGAGCACCAGGGCGTTTTGCATCACGGTGCGCAGCAGCCCCTCGGCCAGCGCGTCGGTGATGGCCATCGTCCGCCCGCTGACAAAATACCGTTCCATCGTGTGCATCATGATGTCGGTACAGCCGCAGGCCGTCTGCCAGGCGGGCAGCGTGAGGGTGAGTTCCGGGTCCATAACGGCAAAGCGCGGGCGGCACAGGTCACTGTTGCAGCCGCGCTTGCTGCCGTTTTCCTCGTTTGTGATCACGGAGGAATCGCTCATCTCGCTGCCGGCGGCGGCGATGGTGGGCACCACGCCGAGCGGCAGGCAGGCCCTGGGGGCGCGGGTGTGTTCATACAGTTCCCACACGTCCTTCTCCGGCTCGGCCGCGCCGTAGGCCATCGCCTTGGCGGAATCAATGGCGCTGCCGCCGCCCACCGCGATGAGGAAATCGACCTTTTCGCGCAGGCAGAGCGCGATGCCCTGCCGCACAAGGCCAAGGCGCGGGTTGGGCACCGCGCCGCCCAGGGCGAACACCGCAAGGCCGGCGGCTTTGAGGGAAGCCTCCACCCGCGCCAGCACGCCGCTGCGCACGGCGCTGCCGCTGCCGTAATGCAAAAGCACCCGCGTGGCGCCCTCGGCCCTGGCCAGCGCGCCGACCTTCTCGGCCCCGCCGCGCCCGAACACCACCCGCGTGGGGGTATAATACTGGAAATCGGCCATCGTACAGTTCCCCTTTCAGCCGTGATTTTTTGCCTGCCTCCATTATAGACCGCCCGGCCGGGTTTGTCCACGCCCTTTGCGCACAAAAAGGGGCCCGCCCTCCTTTTGGGGAGAGCGGGCGGAAAGGCTTTTTCGGGGCAGCGTTACCGCATTATTTGAAGTAACGGTCCAGAAGGCCCTGCATACCGCGGCCGTGGCGGGCCTCGTCCTTGGCCATCTCGTGCACGGTGTCATGGATGGCATCGAGGTTGAGGACCTTGGCCTTTTTGGCCAGCTCCATCTTGCCGGCGCAGGCGCCGCACTCGGCGTCCACACGCATCTGCAGGTTCTTCTTGGTGCTGTCGGTCAAAACCTCGCCCAGCAGCTCGGCAAATTTGGCGGCGTGCTCGGCTTCCTCAAAGGCGTAGCGCTTCCACGCCTCGGCCACCTCGGGGTAGCCCTCGCGGTCGGCTACGCGGCTCATCGCCAGATACATACCGACCTCGCTGCACTCACCGTTGAAGTTCTCGCGCAGGCCCTGGATGATATCCTCGGGCACGCCGCTCTCCTTGGC
>CANRCB010000061.1 GCA_947629015.1 uncultured Gemmiger sp. | reverse complement strand
CCGGGCGGGGGTCGCCGTGCCCAAGGACCGCACCGCGGCGGCGGGGCGGGCGCTTTGCCGCTGGGCGGCGCGCATGGCCACGGCCTGCCGCTGGGCGGGGGTCAGCTCCCGGCTGTTGGTGAGGGGGCGCGCCCCCTGCTGGATGCGGCGCATACGGGTGGTCTGGTCGGCGGCGGCCTGCGCGCTGCGGCGGGCCGCTTCGTAAATATCGGGCTGCGCCGCCGCGGCGGGGCGCTGCGGCGCGCGGTAGGGTGCGTAGGGCTGGCCGTACCCCGGCGCGGCATCCCCCCTTGCCGGCTGGGTGCCGGCCGCCTGGGCGGTGTGGATGCTGCGGCCGGCGGCCGCCGTACCCTGCGCGGGCCGGGCGGCATGGCTGCCGGTAACGGCATCGCCGGTATTCAGCTTGCGGGGCTCGCTCATCGGGCATTTCCTCCCTCAAACAAATCGTCAGTCATGCGTATGGCGTATCCAGTCCAGCGCGGCCAGCGTCTCGGGGTCAAGCGGCTGGCCCTTCTGCTTTACAAAATCGACGCAGATCTCCATGCCCCTGGCCAGCGCCGCGTCCAGGTCGCGCATTTCCAATTCGCGCAGTTCCTCCACGCCGGGCCAGTTCCGCTCGGCGCTGGTGAGGTCCGCCAGGTAGAGGATCTTATCCAGCAGGCCCATCTCCGGTTTGCCGGTGGTGTGGCAGGCGATGGCGGAAAGCACCTCGGCGTCGTCAACGCCCCATTGGGTCCTGGCAAGGATGGCCGCCGCCACACCGTGCCACACCGGCGCGGGGCGCGCAGCCGTATTCTTTGCCATTATAGCATTGTCGGCAAAAATCTGCAATAGCCCGGCCGGGGGCAATTCCTTGGCGGTATCGTGCAAAAGGGCCGCCAGGGCGGCCTTTTCGGGGTCGGCGCCCCAGCGCACGGCCAGCTGGACGGCCATATCTTTTACATTTTTGGTGTGCTCATAGCGTTTTTTGCTCAAGCGCTGTTTGGCCAGCTTGCGCGCCTGTTCACAGGTCATGGGGCGGGGCCTCCTTCGGGGTTTGGTACAGCCTGCAATGCCGGATGATGGCGGGCACCGGCGGCGGCAGCACGGTGAGGGCCGCCGGGGCGGCGCCGGCCCGCAGCGCGGCGCGCACCTCGCTGGAGGCGCACTCCACCGCCGGGGCGTCACATAAGATGACCCGCCCGCCCTGGCGTTCCAGCGTTTGGGCGGCGGCGCGCAGCGCGGGGGCATCGCCGTTTTGGCGGCTCTGCACCACGAGCGCGGCAAGGGCCAAAATCTCCCGCCAGCGGTGCCACTGGGTAAAGGTTTGGAGCATATCGCTGCCGACGCACAGGTACAGCTGCGCCCCCGGGTGCCGGGCGTGCAGCATCTCAAGGGTGTTGACGGTGTAGCTGCGGCCCTGCTGCGAAAGCTCCCAGTCACTTACGGTGACGCAGGGGGCGACGGCGCGGAAGGCCGCGCACATGGCCAGCCGCAAAGCCGCCGGGGTGGCGCTGGCCTGCTTGTGCGGCGGGATGCCCGCCGGCATGACGATGGCGGTATCGGGGCAAACGGCCTTGATGGCGGCGGCAAGGTTGTGCAGGTGGCCGTTGTGGGGCGGGTCGAAGGTGCCGCCGTAGAGCAGCAGCTTCATCGTGCCAGCAGCGCCGCGTAGGCGCTTTCCTCGTTTTTGGGTTTTTGGCGGAACAGCACGAACCGCCGCCCGATGACCTGCACGCACACGGCGCCGGTGGCATCGGCGAGGAGGTCGGCGGCCTGCCGGGGGGTGTACGCGCTGGTCTCGAGCACCGACAGCTTGACGAGCTCCCGTTTGGCGAGGCAGTCCCCCACGGCGGTGATGAGCGTTTGGTCGATCTTGCCCTTGCCCAGCTGGAAGGCCGGTTCCAGCCGGTTGGCGGCGCCGCGCAGCGCCGCGCGCTGTTTGCTTGTGAGCATAGGCTTTCCTTTCATCGTATGCAAGGCGTTGGGAAAACGATTGTGGAAAGTGGAATGTTGAGAGTGGAAAGTGGAGTTGCGGTGTGCCCTTCGGGCACGATTTTAAAAAAGCACCTTATTTCCACTTTCCACTTTCCAAATTCCAAATTCCACTTTCTCCCTGCCTTTCTCTCTTATTTTTTATCTTTTATTGTCTTCCGCCCAGAAAGCCGGGCAGTTCCTCCGCCAGCCTGGCCAGGGCGCAGCCGCGGTGGCTGATGGCGTCCTTTTCCGCATCCGCCAGCTGGGCGTAGCTGCGGCGGGCGGTGTTGGGGCGCGTACCGCCGCCCGGCACGCCGACGGCGTCCGGCACGAACAGCGGGTCATACCCGAAACCGTTTTCCCCGCGCAGGTCAAAGGCGACGGTGCCGGGGCACTCCCCCTCGACCAAAAGCTGCCGGCCGTCCGGCAGGCGGAAGCACACGGCGGAGACGAATTTGGCCCCCCGCGCCCCGGCGGGGACATCGCGCAGCGCGCGCAGCAGCTTTTGGTTGTTGGCGTCGTCGTCGCCGTGGGTGCCGGCGTACCGCGCGCTGAAAACGCCCGGCGCGCCGGAAAGCGCCGCCACGCACAGGCCGGAATCATCGGCCACGGTGGGCAGGCCGGACGCGGCGCAGAAGGCCGCCGCCTTGAGGGCGGCGTTTTCGGCAAAGGTGGCGCCCGTCTCCTCGGGGTCCAGCGCGATGCCCAGCTCCCGCAGGCTTTGCACGCGGTAGCCAAGGCGCTCCAGGATGCGGCGCAGTTCCCGCAATTTGCCGGGGTTGTTGGTGGCGGCGCAGACGGTCATGGCGTGCCCTCCCGGCCGGGCAGCAGGGCCGCGGCGAAATCGGCGGCGGAGAAGGGCAGCAGGTCGTCGATGCCCTCGCCCACGCCGGCAAAGCGGATGGGCAGGCCGAGTTTCTGCCTGACGGCGACGGCGCAGCCGCCCTTGGGCGTGCCGTCGAGCTTGGTCAGGATGACGCCGGTGGCGCCGGCGGCCCTGCAGAATTCCTGCGCCTGGGAGAGCGCGTTCTGCCCCGTGATGGCATCCAACACCAAGAGCACCTCAAGGCTTGCGCCCGGCGCGGCCTTTTTGACGCTGCGGGCGATCTTGCCCAGCTCATCCATCAGGCCCTTTTTGTTGTGCAGGCGGCCGGCGGTATCGGCGATGACGATATCATACCCGCGCGCGGCGGCACTTTGCACGGCGTCAAAAATGACGGCGGCGGGATCCGCGCCGTCCCCCGCTTTGACGAGCGGCACATTTGCGCGCTGCGCCCAGTGCTCCAGCTGCTCGCCGGCGGCGGCGCGGAAGGTATCGCCGGCGGCCAGCAGCACCTTCCGGTCCCGGCTGTAGAGGTTGGCCAGCTTGGCGATGGAGGTGGTCTTGCCCACCCCGTTGACGCCGATGACCAGGATCACCGCCGGCCGGCCGGAAAGGTCCATCCCGGCTTCGGGCTCCATCTCCTGCCGCACGAGCTCCCGCAGGGCGGCAAGGGCCTGTTCGCCGGTGCGCAGGCCCTTTTCCCGCACGGTATCGCGCAGGGCGTCCACCAAACGGATGGAGCATTCCGGCCCGACATCGGCGAGGATGAGCTGCTCCTCCAGATCATTGTAAAGGTCATCGTCGATCTCGGAGCCGGTCAGGGTGTTGATGATGCGGGCAAAAAAGCCCGTGCGGGTCTTTTCAAGCCCGTCGTTCCACTTTTTGCTGCCAAACAAAGGCATAAAAACACCTCACTTTTTTGCCGAGAGTGGAATGTGGAGAGTGGAAAGTGGAGTTGCGGTGTGCCCTTCGGGCACGATTTTAAAAAAGCACCTTATTTCCACTCTCCACTCTCCACTTTCCACTTTCCACACTATGGTCAGGAGACCATCTCGGCGTTGACGTTCGCAAGGTCAAGGCGCAGGATCTTGGAGACGCCGTCCTCCTGCATTGTCACGCCGTAGAGCACGTCGGCGGCCTCCATCGTGCCGCGGCGGTGGGTGATGACGATGAACTGGGTGTTGTCGGTCAGGCGGCGCAGGAACTGCGCGAACCGCACGACGTTCACGTCGTCCAGCGCGGCCTCGATCTCATCGAGGATGCAGAACGGCGCGGGGTTGACGCCCAAAATGGCAAAGTAGATGGAGATGGCGACCAGCGCCTGCTCCCCGCCCGAAAGGGCGGACAGGTTTTTGATGACCTTGCCGGGCGGGTTGACCTCGATCTCGATGCCGGAGGCAAGGACGTCCTTCTCGTCGCTCAAATAAAGCCGGGCGCTGCCGCCGCCGAACAGTTCCCGGAAGATGCGGCCAAAATTTTCGTTGATGCGGCGGAAATTTGTGGTGAACAGGGCGTCCATCTCTTTGGAGAGCTCCGCTATCATGCGCAGAAGCTCCGCTTTGGCCTGCTCCACGTCGCTCACCTGGGCGTGCAGGTCGTCATAGCGGGCCTTGACCTCGCGGTATTCCTCGATGGCGCCGACGTTGACGTGGCCGAGGCTGCGGATCTTGCCGCGCACCTCCGCCACCTGGCGGCGCAGCTCGGTCAGGCTTTCAAACGGCACGCAGAGGGCTTTGGCCTCGTCCTCGGTGAGCTGGTACTCCTCCCACAGCTTGGCGGCGGTGGTATCCAGCTCGCTCTCGGCGGCGGCGCGGCGCTCGGCCAGGCGGGCCATCTCGCCGCCCATGCGTTCGCGCTCATCGGTCAGGGCGCGGTTCTGCTGGGCCAGGCGGGTGGCGGCGGCCTCCTTTTCCAGGCGCAGGGCGGTGGCGTCGCGGATGGTGTTTTCCAAATCGGCGATCTTTTGGCGGCTCTCGGCGCGGGCGCGCTCGATCTCGGCCACGCGCAGCGCGTTGGCGGCGATGTGCTGCTGCGCGGCCTCGATGGCGGCCTGCAATTCCCGCGCGTGGGCCTCGGCCTCGCCGGTGCGGCCGGCCAGCGTCTCGAGCGCGGCGCGGTGCAGGCCCATATCCTTCTCGTCGGCCAGGCGCTCCAGCTGTTTGGCGTTCAGCTCCTCGCCAAGGGCCTGCCGGCGCCCGGTCAAAGCCGAACCGGAGGCGCCCAGCTCCGCCAGGCGGGCGTTGGCGGCGGCCAGCTCACGCTCGGCGGTCTGCTGCTCCCCGGCGGCGGCGCGGCGCGCGGCCCCGTTCTCGGCCTGCTGCGCGCGCAGGGCCTCGCGCTCGTCGGCGAGGGCGGCGGCGTTGCGGCGCACGGCCTCGGCGGCGGCCTGCAGG
>CANRCB010000060.1 GCA_947629015.1 uncultured Gemmiger sp. | reverse complement strand
TCGCAGAAGATCGTGGAGACCGCGCGGCGCACCGGCGCCCGTGTGTCCGGCCCGATCCCGCTGCCCACCGACAAGGAAGTCGTCACCATCCTGCGCTCCGTGCACGTCAACAAGGACAGCCGCGAGCAGTTTGAGATGCGCACCCACAAGCGCCTGATCGATATCCTGCGTCCGTCCAACAAGACGGTCGAGGCTCTGATGAGCCTGCAGCTCCCCGCCGGCGTCGACATCGAGATCAAGCTGTGACCTGAAAGCCCCTACCTTATATAAAAGGCCGGCCCGTGCGGCACACACCGCAGACCGCCGGCATTATAGGCGGGGCAGGGCAGGCAGCACAGCAAAACCGGGATGCAAACGCCGCTTTCAGCGGAGAGGTCACGTTGACGCGCACGCGCCAACCAATAACCTTTAAGGAGGAAACGTACAATGCAAAAAGGTATCATTGGCAAAAAGCTGGGCATGACCCAACTGTTTGACCAAAACGGCAAGGTCGTGCCGGTCACCATCATCGAGGCCGGCCCCTGCACCGTCGTGCAGAAAAAGACCGTCGAGAGCGACGGTTATCAGGCCGTGCAGCTGGGCTACGGCGAGGTCAGCGCCAAAAAGGTCAACAAGGCCGCCAAGGGCCACTTTGACAAGGCCGACGTCGCCCCCAGGCGCACCCTGCGGGAATTCCGCCTTGCCGATATCAGCGGCATGAACATCGGCGATATCGTCAAGGCCGATGTCTTTGCCGAGGGCGACAAGGTCGATGTCGTCGGCATCAGCAAGGGCAAGGGCTACCAGGGCGCCATCAAGCGCTGGGGCCTCGGCCGCCTGCGTGAGAGCCACGGCACCGGCCCGGTGGCCCGCCACGCCGGCTCCAACGGTTCCACATCCACCCCGTCGCGCGTGTACAAGGGCAAAAAGCTGCCCGGCCACATGGGCGCCGAGCGCGTGACGGTGCAGAACCTGAGCGTCGTCAAGGTGGACGCCGAGAACAACCTCATCGCCATCAAGGGTGCGATCCCCGGCCCCAAGGGCGCCGTGGTCACCATCCATGACAGCGTCAAAGCCTGAGAGGGAGGAGGAAAACACAATGGCACAGTTTACTGTCGTTGACAAGAGCGGCAAGAAAGTCTCCACCGTTGAGCTTTCCGACGCCGTGTTCGGCATCACCCCCAACCAGAACGCCATCCATGAGGCGGTCGTCAACTTCCTGGCCAACCAGCGCCAGGGCACCCAGAGCACCAAGATCCGCATGGAAGTGTCCGGCGGCGGCAAAAAGCCGTGGCGCCAGAAGGGCACCGGCCATGCGCGCCAGGGTTCCACCCGCGCCCCGCAGTGGACGCACGGCGGCGTCGCCTTGGGCCCCAAGCCGCGCGATTACAGCTACCGCATCAACAAAAAGGTCAAGCGGCTGGCCATCCTGTCCGCTTTGTCTGACAAGGCGGCCGGCGGCAACATGATCATCGTCGATGACCTTTCCGCCGCCGAGTACAAGACCAAGGCCGTGGTCGAGATGCTCGCCGCCATCGGCGCCGGCAAAAAGAACCTCGTCGTCAACGACGCGGTGGACGAAAAGCTCGTCAAGAGCGCGGCCAACATCCCCGGCGTCAAGACCACGACTGCCGGCAGCGTCAACACCTATGACGTCGTCAACGCCGACAAGCTGGTCCTCAGCTTGCAGGCCGCCAAGAAACTGGAGGAGGTACTGGGCTGATGAAATTCGCACAGGATATCGTTCGCACCCCCGTCATCACCGAGAACTCCATGGCCGGCATCGCCGACAAGAAGTACACCTTCAAGGTCGCCACCGATGCCACCAAGGTCGAGATCGCCAAAGCGGTCGAGGAGCTGTTCGGCGTCAAGGTCGCCAAGGTCAACACCATCAGCGTGCGCGGCCGCTGGCGCCGCCAGGGTGCCCACGCCGGCTACACCGCCAAGAGCAAAAAGGCCATCGTCACCCTGACGCCCGACTCCAAGGAGATCGAGTTCTTCAACAGCATGACTTGATCCGATGTTTCGCAATTTTTGCGCAGCAAAAATTCCAGAAACATCGCATGGCGACGAAGCCGCCCCAAGGGCGGTAAGTCATGCCGTAGGGGCCGCATATATGCGGCCCGCAGGGTGAACTGCCAAAGCGGGCCGATTGTAATCGGCCCCTACGGAAAACCCACAAGAGCGCAATGCAAAGATTTGCAGCAGCGCCCGCAGGGCCCGCCGAGGGCTCGCCTATGGAGATATGACTCCGATAACAATCATGAGATAACCAAAGGAGAGAAACATGGCGATCAAAAAGTACAAGCCGACTACCCCCGGCCGCCGCGACATGACTGTGACCGATTACAGCCAGCTGTCCAAGGTGGCGCCGGAGCGCAGCCTGCTGGAGCCCAACAAAAAGCACGCCGGCCGCAACAACACCGGCCGCATCACCGTGCGCCACCAGGGCGGCGGCAACCGCCAGAAATACCGCGTCATCGACTTCAAGCGCAGCCGCTTCGGCGACCCCGCCACCGTCAGGACGCTGGAGTATGACCCCAACCGCTCGGCGTTCATCGCCCTGATCGAGTATGAGGACGGCGTGAAGAACTACATCCTCGCGCCCGACGGCCTCAAGGTCGGCGATACCGTCATGGCGGGCCCCACGGCCGATATCAAGCCCGGCAACGCCCTGCCGTTTGAGAACATCCCCGTCGGCACCCAGGTGCACAACGTGGAGCTGTACCCCGGCAAGGGCGGCCAGCTCGTGCGCAGCGCCGGCACCAGCGCCCAGCTCATGGCCAAGGAGAACGGCTACGCGCTGCTGCGCCTGCCCAGCGGCGAGATGCGCAACGTCATGCTGCGCTGCATCGCCACCGTGGGCGTCGTCTCCAACCTCGACCACGAGAACGTCAACCTTGGCAAGGCCGGCCGCAAGCGCCACATGGGCGTGCGCCCCGGCAGCCGCGGTTCCGTCATGAACCCGGTGGACCACCCGCACGGCGGCGGCGAGGGCCGCGCCCCGGTCGGCCACCACAGCCCGATGACCCCGTGGGGCAAGCCGGCGCTGGGCCTCAAGACCCGCAAGCACAACGCCCGCTCCAACAAGCTCATCGTCAAGCGCGCCAACGGCTAAAGGAGGTAACAGAATATGTCCAGAAGCACGAAAAAGGGCCCCTACGTTCTGCCCTCTTTGCTGAAAAAGGTCGATGCCATGAACGAGAGCGGCAAAAAGAGCGTGATCAAAACGTGGAGCCGCGCCTCCACCATCTTCCCGGAATTTGTCGGCCACACCTTCGCGGTGCACGACGGCCGCAAGCACGTGCCGGTGTATATCACCGAGGATATGGTCGGCCACAAGCTGGGTGAGTTTGCGCCCACCCGCAAGTTCACCGGCCACACCAGCGGCAAGACCGCTGCGGCGAAGTAAGAGAGGAGGAACGTCAACATGGAAGCACGGGCAACCCTGCGTTACGCCCGCATCAGTCCGCGCAAGGTCTCGATCGTGATGGATCTGATCCGCTCGAAACCTTTGGACGAAGCGCTGGCGATCTTGCAATACACCCCCAAAGCGGCCTGTGAGCCTCTTTTCAAGCTGGTCAACTCCGCGGCGGCCAACGCCGAGAACAACCACCAGATGGACAAGGCCCGCCTGTATGTGGCGGAATGCTACGTCACCCCGGGGCCCACGCTCAAGCGCATCATGCCGCGCGCCCGGGGCCGCGCGTACCGCATCCTCAAGCGTACCAGCCACATGACGGTCGTCTTGAAAGAGAAAGAGTAAGGAGGGAAACACATGGGCCAGAAAGTCAATCCCCACGGCATGCGCGTGGGTATCATCAAAGATTGGGATAGCCGCTGGTTTGCCTCCAAGCAGGAATTCGGCGACACCCTTGTCGAAGACAACAAGATCCGCAAGCTGCTCAAGAAGGAGCTGTACAAGGCCGGCGTGCCCAAGATCGAGATCGAGCGCACCACCGACGCCTCCACCGGCGCGCCGCGCGTCAAAGTCAACGTCTACTGCGCGCGCCCCGGCCAGGTCATCGGCAAGGGCGGCACCGAGAGCGCCCGCCTTGAGAAGATGCTCTCCAAGCTCACCGGCAAGGCCGTGAACCTGAACATCATCGAGATCCGCGGCACCTCCACCAACGCCCAGCTCGTCGCCGAGGACATCGCCGACCAGCTCGAGCGCCGCATCGCCTTCCGCCGCGCCATGAAGCAGGCCATCCGCAACGCCATGCAGCCGCGTGACCGTATGGCGGTGCCCGCCAAGGGCATCAAGTGCCAGTGCTCCGGCCGTTTGGCCGGCGCCGACATCGCCCGCACCGAGAGCTACCACGAGGGCACCATCCCCCTGCAGACCCTGCGCGCCGACATCGACTACGGCTTTGCCGAGGCGGCCACCACCTACGGCCGCGTGGGCGTCAAGGTGTGGGTCTACAAAGGCGAGATCCTCAAGGGCGCCAAACCGGCCGAGCCGGCCCCCGCGCCCCGCGCCCCGCGCCCCGCGCGCGGCCCGCGCCCCCCTAAGAAGGAAGGAGGCAACCAGTAATGTTACTGCCCAAACGCGTGAAATACCGCCGCGTGCAGCGCGGCCGTATGACCGGTAAGGCCATGCGCGGCAACAAGGTCAACCAGGGCGATTACGGCCTGATGGCGCTGGAGCCGGCATGGATCACCTCCAACCAGATCGAGGCGGCCCGTGTCGCCATGACCCGTTATATCAAGCGCGGCGGCAAGGTCTGGATCAAGATCTTCCCCGATAAGCCCGTCACCGAAAAACCCGCCGGCACCCGCATGGGCTCCGGCAAAGGCAGCCCGGAGTACTGGGTCGCGGTCGTTAAGCCCGGCCGCATCCTGTTCGAGCTGGCGGATGTGGACGAGGCCACCGCGCGTGAATCCCTGCGCCTGGCCATGCACAAGCTGCCGGTGCGCTGCAAATTCGTCAAGCGCGAGGAGCTTGACGCCGCGAAGGAGGTTGACGCCGAATGAAAGCCACGGAGCTGCGCGATATGACCGATGTCGAGCTGAACAAGCAGCTGAAGGACCTGAAAGCCGAGCTGTTCAACCTCCGCTTTCAGCACGCCATCAACCAACTGGATAACCCCCGGCGCATCGATACCGTCAAGAAGGACATCGCCCGCGTGATGACCGTCCTGGCCGAGAAAAATGCGCCCAGGGCTTGATGAGGGAGGGTAAACAATGGAACGCAATCTGAGAAAGACCCGCGTGGGCACCGTCGTGTCCGACAAGATGGACAAGACCATCGTCGTCGCCGTGCGTGACAGTGTGCAGCACCCCCTCTACAAAAAGATCATGAAACGCACCGTCAAGTTCAAGGCCCATGACGAGAACAACGAGGCCGGCACCGGCGACCGCGTCGAGATCATGGAGACCCGCAAGCTCGCCAAGGATGTCAACTGGCGCCTGGTGCGCATCATCGAAAAGGCGAAGTGATCTCGCCCGGTACACTTTGAAAGGAGGACCTGAAACATGGTTCAGATGCAAACTTATCTCAAGGTTGCCGATAACACCGGTG
>CANRCB010000059.1 GCA_947629015.1 uncultured Gemmiger sp. | reverse complement strand
CTACTAGGATGCGGCTGGTATTATGGCCCTTACAGGGCCGTTCTGCAAACCCCACGCTCCGCGTGGGGTTTTGATTGGAACGTCGTTTAGTCTGGCTGGTAGATGTGGTGCGGCAGGCCCTCGACGTAGATGGGCGTCAATTCGGCCTGGATGAGCGGCAGCGCGTAGGAGATGAACGGCTCCAGCATGCCGGTGCGCGTCTCGTTGACCCATTCCAGCGGGACCTTTTTCTCCAGGTTCGCCACCTCGCTGATGGGGTGCAGCTCGGTCGTGCACTGGTAGGGGGCGTTGGAGATGCGCTTGAGCGCGACCATCTCGCCGGTGTGGCCCTCAAAGGCGGCCTTGGCGGCCGCGCCGCCCACCTGGTACGCCTCGGTGATGTCGGTGCGGCTGGTGATGTGCCCGGCGCAGCGCTGCAAGGTCGAAAGCTCGATGCTGCGGGTCTTGGTGTCCAGCGTGCGGGCCACGGTGTTGGCCAGGAAACGGGCGGTGCCGGTCAGGGCCTTGTGGCCGAAGGCGTCCACCGCATGCACGTCGTCGGCCAGCTCGCAGACATAGCGCCCGTCCTCCAGCTTGACGCCCTCGGACACGGCGATGACCACGCTCGGCTTGAGCGCCTGCATACGGCGCACCTTCTCGACGAAACGGTCGACATTGAAGGGGATCTCGGGCAGGCAGATCATGTCCACGCCCTCGCAGTCCTCGGCTTTGGCCAGCGCGGCGGCGGCGGTCAGCCAGCCGGCGTTGCGGCCCATGATCTCGACGATGGTCACATAGTTGGTGCCGTAGACGGTGGCGTCGCGGATGATCTCCTTCATCACCACGCCGATGTACTTGGCGGCGCTGCCGTAGCCGGGGGTGTGGTCGGTGACCATCAGGTCGTTGTCGATGGTCTTGGGCACGCCCATAAAGCGGATGTCGCTGCCGACATGGGCGCCGTAATCGGCCAGCTTGCCGATGGTGTCCATGCTGTCATTGCCGCCGATGTAGAAGAAATAGCCGATGTCCAGCGCGTTGAGGAGGTTGAACAGCTTTTCATACACCGGCTCGCCCTCAGGGGTGTCCCAATCCGGCAGCTTGTAGCGGCAGCTGCCCAGATAGCTCGACGGCGTGCGCTTGAGCAGCTCGATGTCCATCGCGGTGGGGAACTTGCCGCTCAGGTCCACGACCTTGCGCTCCAAAAGGCCCTGCACGCCGTGCAGCATACCGTACACCTTGCCGGCGCCGCGGCGCTTGCAGCTTTCAAACACGCCGGCCAGGCTGGCGTTGATGACCGAGGTCGGGCCGCCGGACTGGCCGACGATCGCATTTTTTGCCATGATACAATCCTCCCTTGTGTTCAGGTGGTGCACGGCGGGCCGTGCGCCTATATATCCAAAGTTTACCACATTTCCCCGCCCGCGGCCATAGCGGGAACCGCCAAAAATACACCGGTGATTTGTGCAATTTGCCAGTTATGGCCTGTTGTGCTATACTGGGCAGGGGAGGGATGCGCCATGATACGCCTTGTCTTGAGCGACCTGGACGGCACACTGCTGCCGTACAACAGCACCGGCACGCTGGGGGAGGATACCTTTGCCCTCATCCGGGGCCTTGCGGCGCGGGGGGTGCTGTTCTGCCCGGCCAGCGGGCGGCAGTACGCCAGCCTGCGCCGGCTGTTCGCGCCGGTGGCGGAGCATTGCGCGTTTTTGTGCGAGAATGGCGCCGCCGTGTTTTATAAGGAAAAGCTGCTCGCCAAGACGCCGATGCCGCGCCCCCTGGCCGAGGCCATCGCGTGGGATATGTGGCAGAATTCCGACGGCCGGGGCGAGGTCATGCTCTCGGGGCAGAACATGGCCTACCTGATGAGCCACGGCCGCGGCATGGCCGACCGCATCGCCTTCATCGGCAACCGGCACACCTTCATCACCGACCCGTCCGATATCCCCGAGGCCGTCACCAAGGTCTCGCTCTATGTCCGCGAGGGCATCGCGCCGTATGTTGCGCGCTTTGTGCCAAAATGGCAGGCGGCCAACGCCGCCGTGGCGGGCCCCAAATGGATCGATACGACCCTTGCCAACAAGGGCACCGGCCTGCGTGCGCTGTGCGCGGCGCTGGGTTTCGCGCCCGGCGAGGTGATGGCCTTTGGCGACAACTACAACGACGTCGCCATGCTGGATATCGCCGGCACGCCCTACATCATGGACGGCGCCGTGCCGGCGCTGCGCGCGCGCTACCCCCGCCACACGGCCGACCCGCGCACGGTGCTGCGCGCTTTTTTGCAAGGCACGCCGCCGCCCGCCGGCTGACCCCGCGCCCATAGCGGGAACATATTTCACCAAAAGACGCGCAAAAAATGCACATTTTCCGGTTGACGCTGCCCGCCCGGCGTGGTACAATTTTAAAAAGGCACACAAACCGGCGCATACCGGACCGGACAGGAGGTACATCACCCATGCGTTCCTTCACCTACACCATCCAGGAAGCCATCGGCATCCACGCCCGCCCCGCGGGGCTCCTCGTCAAGGAGGCCAAAAGCTACCAGAGCACCGTCACCATCACCAAGGAAGGCAGGAGCGTCAACGCCGTCAAGCTGATGGCGCTGATGGGCTTGGGCGTCAAGTGCGGCGATACCGTCACCGTCACCGTCGAAGGCCCCGATGAGGATACCGCCGCCCCCGCGCTGGAAGCGTTTTTCAAGGCAACCCTGTAACTTCACCTGCCGACGTGCGGCCGCCGGAGGGGGTCCCTCCCGGCGGCCGTTTTTCCTGCGCCCGGCCGGCGCAGCAGCAAACAAAGGAGGTCTGCCCTATGATCACCATACAGGGCAAGGGCGTATCCAACGGCGTGGGCATGGGCCCGCTGTATTTCTACCAGCGCGCCAAGGCCACCATCACCCGCTGCACCGTTGACGACACCGAAGCCGAGTGGTCCCGCTTCAAGGCCGCGCAGACCGCCGCCGTCGAGCAGCTGGGAGAGCTGGCCGAGAAGGCCCGCGCCCGCGCCGGCGACGAGGCCGCCCTGCTGTTTGAGACGCACCAGCTGATGGCCGAGGATCTGGACTATGAGGAAACCGTCGAAGCCTTCATCCGGCAGGACCGCCTCAACGCCGAGGCCGCTGTGGCCGACACGTCGACCCAGTTTGCCGAGATGTTCGCCGCCATGGACGATACCTATATGCAGGCCCGCGCCGCCGACGTCAAGGACGTCTCCCGCCGCATCCTGGGCATTTTGACCGGCACCGCCGAGGGCGGCATCGCGAGCGAAGTGCCGGTGCTGCTGGCCGCCGACGACCTTGCCCCCTCCGAGACCGTCCAGCTGGACAAAGCGAAAATTTTGGGCTTCATCACGGCCGGGGGCTCCGGTTCCAGCCACACCGCGATTTTGGCCCGCACGATGGGCATCCCGGCCATCGTCGGCGTGGGCGATGCCCTCAAGCCGGAGCATGAAGGCCGCTTCGTCATCGCCGACGGCGGCACCGGCGCCGTCTACATCGACCCCGACGACGAGACCCGCGCCCGCATGGAGCAAAAGCGGGAGGAGCAGCTGCGCCTGCAGCGCCTGCTCGAGACCTTGAAGGGGCAGGAGAACGTCACCAAGGACGGCAAGAGCATCCGCATCTACTGCAACATCGGCAGCCCCGAGGACGTGCCCGCCGTGCTCACCAACGACGGCGGCGGCATCGGGCTGTTCCGCAGTGAGTTTTTGTACCTCAACAGCACAAACTACCCGACCGAGGACGAGCAGTTCGAGGCGTACAAGAAGGTGCTGGAGGCCATGGGCGGCAGGGAGGTCATCATCCGCACCTGTGACATCGGTGCCGACAAGCAGATCGGTTACTTTGCCCTGCCCAAAGAGGACAACCCCGCCATGGGTATGCGCGCGCTGCGCATCAGCCTGACGCGGCCGGAGTTTTTCCGCACCCAGCTGCGCGCGCTGTACCGCGCTTCAGCGTTTGGGCATCTGGGCATCATGTTCCCGATGGTGACGAGCGTGTGGGAGGTGCGCGAGGCGAAAAAGATGTGCGAGAGCGTCAAGGCGGAGCTGAAAAAGGAGGGCATCCCCTACAGCGACGGCGTGCAGATCGGCATCATGATCGAGACGCCGGCTGCCGCCGTGATGAGCGACCGCCTGGCCTGTGAGGTCGATTTCTTCAGCTGCGGCACCAACGATCTGACCCAGTATACGCTTGCCTGTGACCGCCAGAACAACGACCTGGGCCGCTTCTACGACCCACACCACCCGGCGGTGCTGCGGCTGCTGAAGATGGTGGCCGACAATGCCCACAAGGCGGGCATCTGGATGGGCATCTGCGGCGAGCTGGGGGCGGACCTCGAACTGACCGAGACCTTCCTGGCCATCGGCGTGGATGAGCTTTCGGTGGCGCCCGGCAGCGTGCTGCCGCTGCGCAACGCCGTGCGCATGACCGACACGCGCGAGAGCGCCGCCCGCATTCTGGCGGAGCTTGCCGCCGACCACCACCGCATCTGACCCCGCGTTTTGGCGGCCTTCTGCCCGCGCCGCCAAAAAAAGCAGAAGTTTTGCCCAAAATTTTTCACGATTTGCCCAAAAGGTGATTGACAAACCCTTCACAACCCGATAAAATAGGTATGTCCGCCACCGCTTTGCCGGGCTAAAGAGGCATACTATGCACAGCATCGACCCGCACCTGCTCCAGCAGGCCCAACAGGGGGAGGAGGCCGCCCTCGCGGCCCTGATCGCATGCATGATGCCGCTCATCCGCAAAGGCGCGGCGGGCTGTTGCGCGCCCGGCCTTGATTTTGAGGACGCCGTGCAGGAGGGGCTGATCGGCCTGTTCCGCGCCGTGCGCGGGTATGACCGCACGCAGGGCGCCCCGTTTGCCGCCTATGCGGCCGCCTGCATCCGCCACGCCCAGAACGATGCGCGCCGCCGCGCGCTGCGCAAAAAGAACGCGCCGCTCAATTTCAGCGTGCCGCTCCCGGCGGATTCCGCCCTGCCCGGCCCGGAGGAGCGCGCCATCGCCGGCGAGGAGGTCGCCGCTGTGCTGCACCGCCTGCGCACCGGCCTGTCCCCGTTGGAGCGGCGCGCGCTGCTGGCCAGTATGCAGGGCATCGGCCCCCGCCAGGCCGCGCAGGCGCTGGGCTGCACGCCCAAGGCCGTGCAGAACGCGCTGGCCCGCGCCCGCCGCAAGCTGCGCGGCGCGCCGTGAGGCCCCACCCATTTTGGATCAAGGCGAAAGCCTGGTCAAATAAAACGTGTCCCAGTAGATTGGCAATCCGTTTCGTTGGTCCATCCAAGCGGCGCACTGACCATTCTCCAGCGGGCAAATAACAAAAAGAGGAGATACCCATCATGTTCGAAGACAAGACCTTAGTTTGCAAGGATTGCGGCAAAGAATTCGTCTGGACCGCCGGCGAGCAGGAATTTTATGCCAGCCGCGGTTTTGAAAACCAGCCCCAGCGCTGCAAGCCCTGCCGTGACGCCCGCAAGAACGCCACCCGCGGTGAGCGCCAGATGTTCGACGCCGTCTGCGCCAGCTGCGGCAAGGAGTGCAAGGTGCCCTTCCAGCCGCGTGAGGATCGCCCGGTCTATTGCAGCGAGTGCTTCGCCAAAATGCGCGAGAACGGCTGATCATTGGCCGCAACAAGTGTAAAGAG
>CANRCB010000058.1 GCA_947629015.1 uncultured Gemmiger sp. | reverse complement strand
CGCAGCCGGCGCGGCGCATCGGGGCGGTAGGGCACGCGGTCAGGCCCGCGCGGTTCCCGTTCCGGCATGGCGGCACCTCCTTTCCAACAGGCACAAACGGCCGGGGATACTATAGGTATTGCACAACGCGGCCGGTTGCCGTGAACGCAAGTGAACGGCGAGGGCGCGGTGCATTTTAAAAAAATGGTATAATAGCCGCTTTGTGGCTATGATACCATGAGCACAAGGTGCGAATGGTATTGCACAACGCGGCCGGTTGCCGTGAACGCAAGTGAACGGCGAGGTCGCGGTGCATTTTAAAAAAATGGTATAATAGCCGCTTTGTGGCTATGATACCATGAGCACAAGGTGCGAATGGTATTGCACAACGCGGCCGGTTGCCGTGAACGCAGTGAACGGCGAGGTCGCGGTGCATTTTAAAAAAATGGTATAATAGCCGCTTTGTGGCTATTATACCATACGTATCCGCGCAAAAACAGGGGGCCGGTGCAAAAAATGTGCGGGCGCCCCGGCAAAGGGCGCCCGCAGCGGCGGAGCGATAGGGATGGGCTTGCGTTCTCAGTCCGCAAAAAGCGGGGTGGAGAGATAGCGGTCCCCGGTATCGGGCAGCAGGGCCACGATGGTCTTGCCGGCGTTTTCGGGGCGCTTGGCCAGCTGGACGGCCGCCCACAGCGCCGCGCCGGAGGAGATGCCCACCAACACGCCCTCCACCTTGCCCAGCTGGCGGCCGGCGGCAAAGGCATCGTCGTTTTCCACGGCGATGATCTCGTCATAGACCTTGGTGTCCAGCACGTCGGGCACGAACCCGGCGCCGATGCCCTGGATCTTGTGCGCGCCGGACACGCCCTTGCTCAACACCGGGCTGGAGGCCGGCTCCACCGCCACGACCCGGATGTTGGGGTCCTGCTCCTTGAGATACTGGCCCACGCCGGTGACGGTGCCGCCGGTGCCCACGCCCGCCACAAAGATATCGACCTTGCCGTCGGTATCGCGCCAGATCTCGGGGCCGGTGGCGGCCTTGTGCGCCGCCGGGTTGGCGGGGTTGGAGAACTGGCCGGGGATAAAGCTGCCGGGGATGGAGGCCGCCAGCTCCTCGGCTTTGGCGATGGCGCCCTTCATGCCTTTGGCGCCCTCGGTGAGCACGAGCTCGGCCCCGTAGGCCTTCATCAGCTGGCGGCGCTCCACGCTCATCGTCTCAGGCATGACGATGATGATCCTATACCCCCGCGCGGCCGCCACGCTGGCCAGGCCGATGCCGGTGTTGCCGGAGGTCGGCTCGATGATGGTGGCGCCGGGTTTGAGCTTGCCGGAGGCTTCGGCGTCATCGATCATCGCCTTGGCGATGCGGTCCTTGACCGAGCCAGCGGGGTTGAAATATTCCAGCTTGGCCAGGATCCTGGCCTGCAGGCCCTCGGCCTTTTCCAGGCGGGCCAGCTCCAACAGCGGGGTGTTGCCGATGAGTTGATCGGCGGACGTATAGATTTTCGCCATTTCTAATACCTACCTCCCTTATGGGTTTATAGGGATTATAGCCCTTCCCTGCGCCGCTGTCAAGGGGGAAAAATAAAAAAATCGGTTGAATTGCCGGCGCTCTTGCGGTATACTGGGTATATACCAATGTGGGAGGTGGGTTTATGCTGATCTCGACCCGCGGGCGCTATGCGCTGCGCATGCTGGCCGACATGGCGGAGCACCAGGCGGACGGGTATGTGCCCCTTAAAGAGATCGCCGAGCGGCAGGAGCTTTCGGAAAAATATCTGGAAACGATCGTCAAGGTGCTGGTCCGGGACGGTATCCTGACCGGCCTGCGCGGCAAGGGCGGCGGCTACCGCCTGAGCAAAAGCCCCGACCAGTTCACGGTGGGGCGCGTTTTACGCCTGACGGAGGAATCGCTCTCCCCCGTCGCGTGCCTGGAGAGCGGCGCCGCCCCCTGCGCCAAAATGGCGGAATGCCGCACCCTTGCGATGTGGCAGGGGCTGGACCGCGCCATCTATGAGTATCTGGAAAAGTACACCATCGCCGACCTTGTCCGCATGAGCGAACCCGGCGACCAGTATGTGATCTGACCCTTTGCCCAAAACCGGTGACCGGGGCGCTGCCGCCCCGGCCGCCGGTTTTTCTTTTACAGCCGCCCGGCCGCCGCGCGGCCCGGCACGCAAAAGCCCCCGCCCGCATACAATGGGCGGGGGTGGTGTGTATGTTGGCATTTTTGGGGTTGGGCGCGGCCTTTTTGCAGGCGGCGGCCGGACACATTTTGTATCTGGCGCTGAGGCTCGAAAGCGGCAGCTTTCCGCGCCCGCTGCCGCCGGCCGAGGAGCGGGCCGCCTTTGCCGCCCTGCGCGCGGGCGACACGGCCGCGCGGGACAAACTTATCCGCCACAACCTGCGCCTTGTGGCGCACGTGGCCAAAAAGTATTACGCCGCGCCGGGCGGGCAGGACGACATGATCAGCATCGGGACCATCGGCCTGATCAAGGCGGTGGATACCTTTGACCCCGCGCGCCGCGTGCGCTTTGCGAGCTATGCCAGCCAGTGCATCGAGAACGAGCTGCGCATGCATCTGCGGCACGAGCGGCGCCAGCCGCCCACCGTCTCGCTGCAGGAGCCGCTGGAGAGCACCGCCGGGGGCGACGGCGGCACCCTGACGCTGGCCGATGTCCTGCCGGACGAGGCAGTGATGGAGGACAGCTGTGAACACCGCGACACCCTTGTGCGCCTGGGCAGGCTGGTGGAGGGCCTGCCCCCGCGCGAGCGGCAGGTGCTGGCGCTGCGCTATGGCCTGGGCGGGCGCCCCGCCTTGACCCAGCAGCAGACGGCGGCGCGGCTGGGCATCAGCCGCAGCTATGTTTCCCGCATCGAGAAGCGCGCGCTGGAAACGCTCCAGGGCCGTTGGGGGCAGGGGTAAACGGCCGCCCCCGCGCGGCGTATGCCACGCGGGGGCGAAGGCAGATGCAGAGCTGTGTCAGACATTTTGCGGCGTCGCCAGCCGGCGGCGCAGCGCGAACTGCTGCGCCTGATGGGCTTTGTCGCTGTGGATATACCACAGGGTGCCCCCCAGCGCCGCCAGCAGGATGGCCAGATGCAAAGCGCAGCACTCGCTCGCAAAGGGGCCGCCCGCCAGCGGCGTGTCGTTTTCTTCAATGCGCACGGTGACGCTGCCGGCCGGCACGCCGGCCGCCTCCTCGGCATATGCCGGGACGGCGCCAAGGCCGATGAGCAGCATAGCTGCCAGCAGCACCGCCAAAAGGCGTTTTTTCTTCAATCCGGGTCCCCCCTTCCGCCGGGCGCGCGCGTGCACCGCGCAGCTGCTTTTGCAACAAAAGACGGAACCGGCGGCCAAAACGGCTCACATTTGGGGGTGTTTTCGGGGCGGAAGATAAAATTTTCGCCGTTTGCACAAAATCGCATATTAAAATTTGTGCAAATTTGCGCCCGGCGCCAAACGGCGCCGGGCGGCGGTTGTTTATCGGGGAGGTGGAACGTCAGCGCACCGGCTGCTGCGGAAGCTCCAGCTTGCGGCGCATATCGAACTGGTCTTCCTGATGGGCTTTGCGGTTGTGGGTGTAGTACAGCGCCACGGCCAGCGCCACCAGCATGATGAGCAGGTGCAAAATGCAGCATTCCCTGCCCAGGATGCCGCCCGCAAGCGGCGTCTCGTTCTCCTCAATGGTTACGCCGGGCGTGACGGGGGTGGCGTCCTGCGGGGTGTCGTTGTCGGGGATATCCGTCTCGGGGGCCGGCTCGGCCGGGGTCTCCGGGGGTTCCCCGGGGTCGGTGGGGTCGCTGGGGTCGGTGGGCGGCGTGGTGGGTCGCACGACCACCGGCACCGCAGGCCGCGGGGTGGGCGCCGGCTGCGGCACAACGGGCTGCTGTGTGGGCGCAGGCGCGGGCGTGGGCTGCTGTGTGGGTTCGGGGGTCGGGGCCGGTTCATCCGTCGGCGCAGGCGTCGGGGCAGGGGTCGGCTCGGCCGAGGGTTCCGGCGACGGCTCGGCCGAGGGTTCCGGCGACGGCTCGGGCGTGGGTTCCGGCGTGGGCTGCACGGCCGCGGGGGTGATCTCGTACTCACGGCTGACGGAATCGCGGTAGTTGCCAATGCCGGTAAAGGTGACGCGGATGCGGCCGGCGTTGGTCAAATCATCGGTCGGGGCCCACACGCCATCGGTAAGGCGCTCATAGGTAGTGGTGTAGTCACGCCCTTCGACCAGGCGCTGGTACCCCGGCGCGTTGCTGTCATTGCGGAGCCCGGGCGCGTAGACGTGCGGCTGGCCGTCGTATTCATAGCTTGCCTGCGGTTCCTCGGTCAGGTAGACGCCGGTGTAGTAATCCGGCA
Source organism: uncultured Gemmiger sp. (assembly GCA_947629015.1). Taxonomy (GTDB): domain Bacteria; phylum Bacillota; class Clostridia; order Oscillospirales; family Ruminococcaceae; genus Gemmiger. Next base: position 1,348 of record CANRCB010000058.1, on the reverse strand, counting down.
AGGCCGACAGGGCCGGCTTGGCGTCCGTGCTCTTGTAGACGGTCAGCTTTGCCGGGTCGGCACCCTGGTTGTCGTTGGCGGGGTCGATGCTCTGGGGGTAAATGGTGATGTAATCGTTGTGATAGGTGATGGCATAATCGGCAAAATGCTGGCGGGCGGGGTCATACCCTTCATAATGCGGGTATGCGTAGGCGTCCTCACCGGGGGTATCCTTGAATCTGGTGAAGTCGATGGTATAGGTGTAGACGCCGGCATCCGCTTTGCCAAGCTCGATTGGCCGGTTAGAGGGCTGCTCGTTGCGGCGGGAGACATCGTCGGCAGTCGAGTGGCGGATGATGAAGCCTTCCGTGGTATCCGGGGCCGTATTATCGGTGCCGGTGCCATCGGCGGTATAGGCGGGCCACCCGTAGACGGTGCCCGGCTTTTTATATGCGCCGCTTTCATACGCCATCTGGCCCGGCTCCGCGCCGTAGACGGTATTGTCGGTCTTGATCAACGTTCCATCGTAGACCTTGCTGCCTCCGTAGGTATAGTAGTCCACATGGCGCGGGGTGATGGTCAGCGAAAGGGTATCCCCCTTGGGATACGTCACCGTCCCCAGCGTATAGTTGGCGGCCTTGGCACCGGTCAGAGCAAGATCCTCTTTTTTCAGCGAAAGGGGCGCCGGCGTCGCGGCGACATACGCAGCCGTGAGGGAAAGCTCTTTGCCGTCTGCGGTGACGAGGCCGACCTCGCCCTTGTCCGCGGCGACAAGGCCATGCTCACCGGCTTCTTCCAAGGTATATTCGGCGGACACCGTGTGCTCGTTGCTGTCATAGGTGACAGTTTCCGAGTTGGCGGTGACGGTCACGTCCAGCGGGCGGGGCCGGATGATAAGGGTGCCGCCGCTGATGACGACATTCTCGGTGATCGGCTTGCCGTCCCTGGTGACGGTGAAATATGTGCCCCAATCGCTGCCAAGCACGGTGGCCAGATCCAGCCAGACGCCGTCTTCACTGGTCGCCCCGATGCGGGAAGCGCTTTCGGGGAGGAGCGCTTTCTGTTCTACCTCAACGCCGGTAATGGGTTCGCCATGCACGTTCACGGCACGGAAGGCGGCAAAGGTGTGGGGTTTGCCGTCATAGACCATCTCGGCGGGTTCCTCCCCCGTCATGGACGGCTGGATGAAGATGGCATTTTCCGCATTGACAAAGGTCAGGGTGAACGCAGCCGCGCCGGTCACGCTCGTGGGGGCGCTGCCGTCCAGGGTGTTCCACCGGCTGGTAAGGAATCCCTCGTCCGGTTTGCCTTCGGGCACATGGGCCAGCGCCGCGGTGCCGCCTTCCAGCGTCACGACCTCATAGCGCGG
>CANRCB010000057.1 GCA_947629015.1 uncultured Gemmiger sp. | reverse complement strand
GCGATGCCCTCGGCGATGGCGGTCTTGCCGACGCCGGCCTCGCCGATGAGGCAGGGGTTGTTCTTCTGGCGGCGGCACAGGATCTGGATGGTGCGGTAGATCTCGCGGTCCCGGCCGACGATGCGGTCGGTCTTGCCGTCGCGGGCCTTCTGGGTCAGGTTCTCGCAGTAGGTATCCAGGAATTTGCGGCGGGGGGCCTTGTCGTTTTTGTCCTTGCGCTTGTCGCGCTTGTCCTCGGCGCCCTGGGGCTGCCCGCCGAACCCGAACGGGAACGCCGGGCTGCCGCCGGGCACGAAATCGTCCTCCTCCATGGGGACCATGTCGTCCCCGGCAGCCTCCTCCAGGAAGCTGCTCATGCGCTCCTCCATCGTTTCAAGGTCCTGGTCGGAAACGCCGAAACGCTTCATCAGGTCGTTGACGGGGCCGATGTTCAGTTCCTTTGCGCAGGTCAGGCAATAGCCCTCCTGCGTGGGCTTGCCGTTCTCCATGCGCTGGATAAACACCACAGCGGTGCGTTTTTTGCAGCGGACACATACCATGATCCCATCTCACCTCTCCTGTGCTTTGGGCGATAAAGCCCCAAGGATATTATCTTCCACGGCCGGGCAGTTTGCAAGGCCGCGGGGCAAAGTTTCGCACAATGTTCTCAATTCGTTTGCAATTCGTTCAAAAACAGCGCGGCGGGGCCGGCCCCGGTTTTGCGGCGGGCCGTATTTCCCGGCACGCTGTAGTATTACACCGTGAACGGGTTGAAATTCCCCAAAAAGGTGTAGATATAGCTGTGGGCCAGCACCTCCTGCGTGACGAACGGCAGCCGCCCCATCGCGATGCCGCTGGCGGCCCACAGCAGCATGGCCAGCAGCCAGCAGTCCAAAATGCCGGTCACGAAGCCGAGCGCGAAGCCGAAGATCTTGTTGACCTGCCCCAGCACCGGCAGGCTGTTGATGCTGCGCAGCGCGCGCGCCAGGATGCGCACGGCGGTGTACACCACCAGGCAGATGATCAAGAACAAGAGCCCCTGCACGATGGGCAGCACGACCGGCTCCAGCAGCCGCACGATGCGGGGTACCATGTCCTCGGCCGCGCCGTCCACGATGGAAACAAGCTCCCCCTTGATCTCCTGCGGCAAAAAGGGGATGGCCTCCACCGCCCCGGCGGCGTCGGCGCCGTATTCGGCGACGGCCTGCCGCACGCGCTCCCCGATGCGCTCGCCCAGGTAGTTGGCGTAGATCTGCGGCGCCCACTGCCGGGCGCCCAGCACGCCGCCGATGATGCCGGCGATGCTGCCCCCCAGGTTGAGCAGCCCGCTGACAAAGCCGCGCCGCATGCCTGTGTACGCCACGGCGAGCACCAGCAGCACAAAAATCACATCATACACGATACCAAACACACTTTGGTCCATTTGTATCCCTCCCGTTGGCAGGATATGCGCTATCCCGCAAGTTCCTGTACAATGCCCTCCGCCACCGCCAGCGGCCGGTCACCGGCGATGACGGCCTGCGGCGGGGCGGCGAACGCCTGTTCCCCGTACAATGTGCCGTCATACCCGTACCGCGCCACGCTGCCGCTGCGCAGCAGGTAGACGGCCGTGAGCCCCGCCGTGACGGCCTGCGCGCCCTCCGCGGGCAGGCTGCTGAGCACCTTGAGCCCGTCGCCCAGCGTGACGAGCGTGGCGCTGCTGCGGCTGGTGAGCAGCAGCGCCGCCTGCCGGCCGGTAGCATCGACGCTTTGCAGCACGGCGCCGCCGTATCCATAGCGGGCCAACTCCTGCGCGCCGGTGTCCAGCAAAGCGGCATAGGTATCGAACACCGCCAGCACCCGGCTGCCGCCCAGCCAGTACAGGGCCAGCACCAGGCTGCCGGCGTCGGCGCGGTAGCAGGGGCCCAGCTCCGCCTTGCTGGTGTCCATCAGGTAGACAAGGCTCTGCATCCGGCCGCCCTGCGCGGTCACGGCGCCGCTGGCAAGGCGGCGGCCGTCGGGCGCAAAGGCCAGCGCCACCGGCACGCCGTCGTCCTGCGCGAAGGAGCAGGTGAACCGCACCCGCTGCCCCGTATCCATCACCTGCAGCACCGCGGCGTAGCGCTCGTCCTGGGTGAGCAGGGCCAGATCGCCGTTGGGGGCCAGCGCGCACAGCAGAATACCGCCGGCCGTCTTATACGTATACAGCGTTTTTGTGCGGCTTTCCACCCGCAGCTCGGTGCCGGCGCGGTTGTACACGGCAAACCGCGTGCCGTTCACCGCCAGGCAGGGCCGCGCGTAGCCCGGCTGGATGGTGCGCACGCGCGCGCCGTAGGCGGAGTAGACGGCCACGTCCTCCCGGTCCATGAGCACCAGCCCGCCGGCCAGCCCCTCCACGCGCAGCGGGTCGGTGATGCCGGTATCGGCGGGCCAGCCGCCGCCCGCGCGGTTGAAATACAGCACGGCGCTGTCCGCCATATCGCCCAGGGCCAGCGCCGCCTGCCCCCACACCCCCGCGGCGCTGCCCAGCACCAGCAGCGCCGCGGCGGCCAGCACCAGCAGGGTCAGCCGGCGGCGGCGTTTGCGGCGGCGCAGCAGGGGGCTCAAAGGGCGGGTGTTGGCCGCGGCCTCCGTGCGCCTGGCGGGGCGGGCGGCGCTTTGCGCGGCGCGCCCCTGGCCCTGGCCGCCCGCCTTCCCGGGCGGGGCGGCGGGCGCGGGTTCCGGCTCCGGCAGGGGGGCGCCCTGCTCCCGCGCCAGCATACGCTTGAGGCGCTGCTGGCGTTCCTGTTCGCTTTCCCGGGGCATGGGCGGCCCTCCTTTGCGGCAAAATACAGGCGGTGTTACAGGCACAGATCCTCCGGCGCGTAGGTGACCTGCTCCAAAAACAGGCCCTTCGCGGGCAGGGTGGGGCCGGCGCGGTGCCGGTCCCGGCTTTGCAGGATGGCGGGGATATCCCCCGCGGCCAGCTTGCCGCGCCCGGCCTCGACAAGGGTGCCGGCCAGAATGCGCACCATGTTGTACAGATACCCGTCGGCGGTGACGCGGATGACGATATACCGCGCATCGCGCGCGCCGCGCTGTACCGTGCAGGCGGTGACGGTGCGCACGGTATCGCCGTGCGCTGCGGCGGAGGAGCCCGCCGCGCACAGGGCGGCGAAATCATGCGTGCCGACCATCTGCTGCGCCGCCGCCTGCATGGCGGGCACATCCAGCGGCGCGGCGATGCGGTAGGCCACGTCGGCGGTAAAGGGGTCCTCTATGCGGCTGTTCAGCAGATAGTAGGCGTAGGTCTTGGCGTGGGCGGCGTAGCGGGCGTGGAAACCGTCCGGCACGCGGCGCCCCTCCAGCACACGCACGTCCGGCGGCAGATGGGCGTTGAGCGCCGGCACCAGCTTTTCCGGCGGCGGCGTGCCGGCATAGCGGAAGTTGAGCGCGAACCGCCGCGCGTGCACGCCGGCGTCGGTGCGGGAGCAGCCCTTAACGTCCGGCCGGGCGCCCAGCACCGCCTCGAGCGCGTCCTGGAACACCGCGCACACGGTGCGCCCGTTGGGCTGCACCTGGAACCCGGCGTAGCGCGTGCCTTTGTAGCAAAGCCAGAGCAGTACGTTCATAAAAGCCCCCGTAGCGGCGTGGAGGGAGGAGTTTGGAAAGTGGAAAGTGGAGAGCGGAGAGAAGAGAGAAGAAAGAAAAGAGAAAAAATGGGGTGCGCCGTGGCGCAAACGTTTGCCTTGCATCCCCTTATAGCGCGCGTGCGCGCGCGATCCCCAAGGGGGAAGGATTTCAAAGTGAGATACCTCGGAAGGCTTCCCCTTTGGGGGAAGCTGTCGCCGCAGGCGACTGATGAGGGGAACAGGATGCCGTCTGCGGGCCGGATGTATCCGGCCCCTACAAACAGATGGGAACGTTCATGGCCAGCCCGTAGAGGCCGGCCCCGCAAGGGGTGCCCTGCAAATCGGCCCGCCAACGGCATCTCTTTTCTGGTTTATTTGTAGGGCGGGGGCTTGCCCCCGCCGCGGCGGCATGGGGGCTGCCGCTCTACGGGGATATGGGGGACATTTCAATCATCCCGTAAGAGATATTTTAGAACCGTACACGCAGTGTACACCAAATCTTTTCTCTCTTCTCTTTTCACTCTTCTCTAAAAAACGTTTCAACGGGTGGGGGCCGGCGCTCCGCAAAGGACACTCACAGCCCCGGCACCAGCCAGCGCGTGGCGGCGATGGCGGCCAGCAGCACCGCCATGACGGCGGCGCACACGGCGTCGCTCCCGGTAAATTTGAGCACCTTCAGCCGGGTGCGGCCCGCGCCGCCGCGGTAGCAGCGGCATTCCATCGCCATAGCCAGCTCGTCGGCGCGGCGGAAGGCCGAGAGGAACAGCGGCACCAGCACCGGCACCAGCGCCTTGACGCGCTGCACCACGGTGCCGGTATCGAGCAGCGCCCCGCGGGCCTTCTGCGCGTTCATGATCTTTTCCGTCTCCTCGATGAGGGTGGGGATGAAGCGCAGCGCGATGGTCATCATCATGGCGAGCTCGTGCACCGGGAAATGCAGCCGCCCCAGCGGGCGCAGCACGCTTTCCAGCGCGTCGGTCAGCACGATGGGGCTGGTGGTGTAGGTGAGCAGGCTCGTCCCCGCGATGAGCGCCACCACCCGCAGCGCCAAAATCGCGGCGAAGCGCACGCCCTGCGGGTAGACGGTGAAGATCCACCAGGAGAACAGCGGTTCCTGCCCCTGCCCGGTGACGAAAAACAGGTTGAGCACGCAGGTGAACAGGATCAGTGGCAGGATGGGCTTGAGGCTTTTGAGGATCATTTTGTACGGGATGTGCGCCAGCGCGTACAGCGCCGCCAGCAGCAAAAGCGCCAGCCCGATGCCCAGCGGGTTGCCGGCGATGAACAGCACCGCGATGAAGCCCACCGTCGCGGCCAGCTTGAGGCGCGGGTCACACCGGTGCAGGATGGAATCCCCCGGGAAATGCTGCCCGATGGTGATGTCACGAAGCATCGGCGGCGCCCCCTTCCCGTTTGGCGGCCAGCGCCTTCTGGATGGTCTTGACGGCGTAGGGCACGGTGTAGACGTCGGTGGTGATGTCCAGCCCCAGCTCGCGCAGGCGCAAAAACACCTGCGTGATCTGCGGCACCGAAAGCCCCAGCCGCAGCAGTTCCGGCGCGCGGTCGAACACCGCCTCGACGGTGTCATACATGGCGATCTTTGCGTCGCTGAGCACCAGCACGCGGTCGGCGTAGGTGGCGATGTCCTCCATCGAATGGCTGACGAGCAGCACCGTCGTGCCGGTCTTTTGGTGGTAGGTCTTGATCTGGGCCAGGATGGTGTCCCGCCCTTCGGGGTCAAGGCCGGCGGCGGGCTCGTCCAGCACGAGCACGCGCGGGTGCATCGCCATCACGCCGGCGATGGCCACGCGGCGCTTCTGCCCGCCCGAAAGCTCAAACGGGCTGCGCTGCAAAAGCGCCCCGTCCAGCCCCACAAAGGCGGCGGCCTCCTGTACGCGGGCCTGCACCTCCTCCTCCGGCAGGCCCATGTTGCGCGGGCCGTAGGCGATGTCGGCGGCACAGGTCTCCTCAAACAGCTGGTATTCCGGGTACTGCATCACCAGCCCGACCAGAAACCGGAAATCCCGCAGGTCCTCGCCCTCGGCCCACATATCGCGCCCGTCGATGTACACCTTGCCGGAGGTGGGCTTGTTGAGGCCGTTGAGGTGCGCGATCAGGGTGGATTTGCCGCTGCCGGTGGCGCCGATGACGCCGACGAAATCCCCCTGCGCGACGGCGAAGGAGACATCGTCCAGCGCGGTGACGGCGTCCGGCATGCCGGGGTTGTACACATAGCGCAGATGTTCGATTTTGATGATGTCGGGCATAGGGAAGGACCTTTC
>CANRCB010000056.1 GCA_947629015.1 uncultured Gemmiger sp. | reverse complement strand
CCGACCTCGCTGCACTCACCGTTGAAGTTCTCGCGCAGGCCCTGGATGATATCCTCGGGCACGCCGCTCTCCTTGGCGATGCCGACGACGTGTTCGGTCACATAATTGTTGCTCTTCTGTTCCACGAACTTGGACGCGGGCGCCTTGCAGACGGGGCAAAATTCCGGGATCTCGCCTTCGGCCACATAGCCGCAGACGGTGCAGACATACTTGCTCATTGGAAAGACCTCCATGTAATTATTTTTTAAGACACATTCCTGTGCTTTGCAACCAGTATAGCGCACGCGCGCCGGGCTTGTCAACAAGATAGCGGCGGCTAACCGCCCTTCAGCGGAAGATTTTGCCGCCGCGGCTGCCCTTTACGGCGGGCAGCACGCGCTCCAGCGCCGGGAACAGCGCCGAGGACAGCGCCGCCGTGATGCTGCCCACCGCCACGGCGGCCGCCATCAGGAGCGGGGCGTAGCCCAGCGCCATCGGCGCCGAGAGCAGCAGCGCCGCGCCGCACAGCTGGCCGATGTTGTGCGCCAGCGCCCCGCAGACGGAAAAGACATACCCCGTAACGGGCAGCGGCGCCTTGAGCAGCACCCACAGCACGAGCAGCGAGAGCATGCCGCCGCACAGGCTCAAAAAACCGGCGGTGACGCCGCGCGTCAAAAATGCGAACAACGCCTTGAGGAAAGCCAGCATCGCCGCGGTGCCGGGGCGCAGGAACAGCAGCGCGTACATGATGCAGATGTTGGCAAGGCCCAGTTTCATTGCGGGCATCAGGCCGAGCAGCGGCGAGATAAAGGATTCCAGCCACGAGAGCGCCATGCACAAAGCGAACAGCATACCGGTATACGCCGCCTGCCTTGCCGCATTGCGCGCTTTTTTGCCGTTCATCGCCCGCACCCGCCCTTTTTTGGTCATTCCTTGAACAGTGTACGGCGGCGGCGGCGCGTTTGTCAAGCGGGGCGGCGGCGGTTTTTTACATCCGCCCCCGCCGCGATTTGGCGCCGGGGCCTTGAAAAAGGCGCCGTTTTGGTGTATTGTGTATCTGTGCCCGATCCCGGGCCCAAGATAAGGGTATCTGCCATCTGTTATTTGGAAATAAACCGAAGATAAAGGAGAACCGTACCATGAAAAAGACCCTTGCGCTTTTGCTTTGCGCCGCGCTGGCCGCCGCGCTGCTTGCCGCCTGCGGCAGCGAGGCCGATACCGGCAGCACCCCGGCCGCCGGTACGCCCGCGGCCAGCACCCCCGCCGCGCCGGACGCGGCCTCCACGCCCGCCGACGGTGCCGCCGCCGACACGGCCGACACTGCCCGCCTGGACGCCATCGTGGCCGCCATCGAGGCGGTGAACACCATCCCCAACCCCCGCGCCTATGCCGATTTTGACGTTGCCAACGACCCGTCTCTGACGCTGACGGCGGACAACATCGTGGCCTTCAAGGGCGATGTGACCAACAACGGCGACGACTGCGCGCTGGTTTTTGCCGCGCAGGTCAAGGACGGCACCGCCGACGCCGTGATGGCCGAATTGCAGGCCGCCAAGGAGCGTATGTCCAGCAACCTGTATGCCGAATTTGCCGACAAGGTCGCCAAGGCGCAGGATGCGCGCATCCTCAACGACGGCAACATCGTGCTGTTCGTCGTGGCCGGCATCAACGGGCCGGACTATGCCGATATCGACGCCGCCATCGAGAGCGCCCTGGCGCAGTAACGCCTTCCCCCCGCCAGCATCCCACGGGCCGCTACCGTACCGGTAACGGCCTGTTTTTCAAAAAAAGGAGGAATGACCCCCTTGCCTGCTGACCTGACCTTTAACAGCGTGGTGTTCCTGCTTGGCTTTTTGCCGTTGGCGCTGCTCCTCTATTGGCTGGTGCCCGCGCGGGCCAAAAACGCCGTTTTGCTGCTGTTGAGCCTTGTGTTTTACGCCTGGGCCGGCCTGCGCTGGCTGCCGCTGGTGCTGGTGCTCATCGCCGTGCACTACGCGGCGGGGCTGCTGCTGGCAAAGCCCGATACCGGCAAGGCGGCGCGGCGCGCCGTGTGGCTGGCGGCCATCGTGCTCACCGTGGCGGCGCTGGCGTATTTTAAGTACAACGCCTTTTTGGCCGGGCTTATCAAGGCCGTGGCGGGCGGGGCGTGGGGCGCGCTGCGCGCCGGCGACGTGCTGCCGCTGGGTATCAGCTATTACGCCTTCAAGCTCATCAGCTATATAACGGACGTGTACACCGGCAAGGCGGAGGCCGAGCGCAGCCCCGTTATTTTTGCGGTGTATGTGCTGTTTTTCCCGCAGCTCATTGTGGGGCCCATCATCCCATACCGCGCTATGCGCGCCGCCCTGCATGACCCCGCGCGCCGCGGCTCCCCCGCATTGGCCGAGGCCGGGGCGGAGATGTTCGTGTTCGGGCTGGCCAAAAAGGTGATCCTGGCCGACGGCGCGGGCGCGCTGTGGCAGGGCATCATCGGCAGCGGCGGCGTGGGGCTGGCCAACGTCTCCACACCGCTGGCGTGGCTGGGCATCCTTGCCTATTCTTTCCAGCTGTATTTTGATTTTTCCGGTTTTTCCGAGATGAGCAACGGCCTGGCCCGCCTGCTGGGCTTTGAATGTGCGGCCAACTTCAACTACCCGTACATCTCCGCCAGCATTACCGAGTTCTGGCGCCGGTGGCACATCTCGCTTTCCGGCTGGTTCCGGGATTATATCTACATCCCGCTGGGCGGCAACCGCCGCGGCCTTGCGCGGCAGATCCTCAACATGGCCGTGGTCTGGGCGCTGACCGGTATCTGGCACGGCAGCAGTTGGAATTTCCTGTGCTGGGGGCTGTACTATTTTGTGCTGCTGACGGTGGAAAAAATGTTCCTGCTGCCGTACCTCAAAAAAGGCCGGGTATGGCCGCACATCTACACGCTGTTCTTTGTGGTGCTGGGCTGGGGGCTGTTCACCTGCAACGCGCCCGGCGCGCCGCTGGGGCTTTTGCTGGGCAAGCTGTTCCTGCCGCAGGGCGGGGTGTCGGCGCTGTACTACCTGCGCAGCTTTGGCGTGACGCTTGCCTTGTGCGCGGTGTTCAGCACGCCGCTGCCGTACACGCTGTGGCGCCGGCTGGACACCCGCAAGGTCCCGCGTTTGTGCCTGTTCGCGGCGCTGACGGTGCTGTGCTTTGCCTTTGTGGTGGGCGCGACCAGCTCCACCGCGCTGTACGCGGCGTTTTGACGGGAGGTGGCTGTGATGGAAGAAAAAAAGACGGTCTACCGCCGCACCGCATCCCCCGCCGGCCGGCCGGAACGCCCCGGCGCGCTGTTGGTGCTGTTCTGCGCGATGCTGTTCGGCTTTGCGCTGCTCAATTTGTTCTGGCCAAAGCGGCAGGTTTCGGAGCTTGAGAACCGCCGCCTTGCCGGGGCGCCCGCCTTCAGCGCCGCGAACCTTTCAAACGGCCGGTGGACGGCCGGCCTTGGCAGCTATATGCAGGATCAGGTGCCCGGGCGCGACGCCCTGCTGTGGCTGGAGAGCGCCGCGCGCGCCGTCGGCCTGCAGCAGGCCGGGGAGGGCGGCATCCTGCTGGGGCGGGACGGTTGGATGTTCACCGAACAGTTTGCGGTATCGGACACGGTTACCGGCCAGCTGGAGCGCAACCTTGCGGCGGTGGAGCAGTTCACGGCGCAGCAGGCGGTGCCGGTGACCTTCCTGCTGGCGCCCTCGGCCGCCGTCATCTACCCCGAGATGCTGCCCGCCGGCGCGCCGATGATCGACGAGGGCGCGATGCTGGACGACATCTTTGCCCACGTACAGGCCGCGGGGGCCAGCGTGTTAGACCTGCGCGGGGAATTTACCGCCAACAAGGCGGACTACCTCTATTATAAGACCGACCACCACTGGACGACGCAGGGCGCGTACCTTGCCTACCGGCAGTTCTGCGCGCTGCGCGGGCTGGCGCCCTTCGATGCCGATGCGGCGCAGCGCGTGGAGGTGCCGGGCTTTTACGGCACGCACTACTCCGCCACACGGCGGTGGAACGTGCAGCCCGACACCCTTTGGTACTATCCCCTGCCGTATCAGGAGACGGTGTATGAGGTGACCGGCGAGGCACAGTTCACCCCCAAAAGCACCGGCCCGCTGGTGGCGGAGGAAAAGCTGGCCGGGCGGGACAAATACGGCGCCTTTTTGGGCGGCAACAACGGCTACACCACCATCGAGGGCAGCGGCGAGGGCAGCATCCTCGTCGTCAAGGACAGCTACGCCAACTGCTTTGTCCCCTTCCTGACCGAAAACTACAAAAAGATCGGCGTGGTGGATTTCCGCGGCTACAGCTACGGGCCGGACAGCCTCATCCGGCAGGAAGGGTACGATGAAGTGCTCATCCTGTATAATTTCCAGACCTTTATCGCCGACACCGGCGTCGTCAACTTTGCCCGGCCGAGCACCCTTCCGGCCGCCTGACGCGGGCAGATACAAAAACACAAACCGCCGCCCCACTGTGTTTTCACGGCAGAGGCGGCGGTTTTATTTTGGGACGGCGCGGCCTTACGGTTCCGGCAGCAGGCGGATGACGCTTTCCATGCCCTCGCGGTCGGCCTCGGTAAAATAGCCGGGGACGGTGCTGTCCATATCCAGCACGCCCCAGATGCGGCCGTCGGCGCGGCGCAGCGGCACCACGAGCTCGGCGTGGGTGTTGCAGTCACAGGCGATGTGCCCGGCAAAGCAGGCCACCTCCGCCACCACCTGTGCCGCGTTTTGGGCCCATGCGGTGCCGCACACGCCCTTGCCGAAACCGATGCGCGCCACCGCCGGTTTGCCCTGAAAAGGCCCCAGAACCAATTCCTGCCCTTTGACAAGGTAAAACCCGACCCAGTTGGCCTGCGCGAATGCCTGCCGGATGGCGGCCGCCGCGTTGGCGAGGACGGCGGTGGTATCGCCCTCCCCCGCCGTGTACAGGCGCACCTGCTCAGCCAGAAGGCGGTAAAAGGCGGGCTTATCGGCCGGATATTCAACCTCGATATAACTCATGGCGGGCTCCTCCTCGGTGTGCGGTTTTCCCTATTATGGCACGGGGGCGGCGCCGTGTCAAACAAAAGGCGTTGGCCCGCGCCGTGCGCGGGCCAACGGATGTGCTTGCGTGTGCGGGGAACCGTTTACCGGTCAGCGCCGACGTACTGCGCGCTGCCGAAAGCAAGGATCAGCTGGAAGATAGGGCCAAGGAAGATAAGGCCGACGGCAAAGCCGGCGCCCTTGCCGAACGCCTTGGCGAGTTTAACATTGTAAATGATGCTGATCACGCCGGCGGCGAGGACCAGGATCAGGGCAATGGCGAGAACAACCGCATTGCCGGCCATCGTATAGCAGATGCCGGCAACGAAGCCCATTATAAAAACGACCCAGAACATCGTGGTTTTCCACGCGATCTTGTAGCAGATGTAGCCGTTGTAGATGGGGATGATGCTCTTCCAGCCGGCCTCGCCGGCCTTGGTGAAGATGCGCCAGTTGGCCACGATGGAAAGCACCGCAAACACAATGCCGATGACTGAGATGGTGCCAAGGTAGGACATAAGAAGTGCAACTTGCTGGTCACTATACATTTTGATTCCTCCCAATTTGGTTTTGCTCAAATTGGCCGTTACCGCGCGGCCAATGTTATTTTACACCATCAGGCGGGAAATGTCAATATTTTCTCGCTCTGACGTGCACAAAACCGCCCGCTTATGCAGTTACGCCATGCCGACGATGACCAGGCCAAACGCCAGCGCCGTGAGGATGTACCCGCCGCCGGCAGCCGCGTCACACCCGACGAGCATCGCCCGTGCCGCAGCCAAGGACGACCAGCACCGCCGTGCCGATGCATTCCGCAATGTACTTTTTCATGTCCATGATGTTTTACCTCCCAACAAAT
>CANRCB010000055.1 GCA_947629015.1 uncultured Gemmiger sp. | reverse complement strand
AAGGACGCCGAGGCCGACGACGCCTCCGGCGCGCTCGACCCCATGTTCGACCAGGCGGTGGAATGCGTCATCGAGGCGGGGCAGGCCTCCACCAGCCTTTTGCAGCGCCGCTGCAAGCTGGGTTATGCCCGCGCCGCGCGCATCATGGACCAGATGGAGCAGGAAAAGGTCATCGGCCCCTACGAGGGCGCTAAGCCCCGCAGCGTGCTCATCACCCTTGCCCAGTGGCAGGAGCGCAAGCTGAGCGCCAACGGCAATGGGTAAGGCCCGGCGCGCCGTGCGCGGGGCCCTGCGCGCGGCGCTGGTGCTGGCGCTGCTTGCCGGCTTCGCCGTCGAGTTTTGGGGCGGGCGGTACGGCATCCCCACCTGGGGCGCTTTGCAGCGTATGCTGGGCTTTGCCGCCGGCCCCGAGGCGGCGCTCCCGGACGGCGCCGAGGCCGCCGTCACGGTGTTTGACGTCGGCCAGGGGGACGCCGTGCTCATCGCCCAGGGCGGGGAGTACGCCCTCATCGACGCCGGCACGCCGGAATCGGCCGAGGGGCTGTGCGCCGCGCTGCGCGGCGCCGGCGTTGCCCGGCTCAAGCTGCTCGTGCTCACCCACCCGCACGCCGACCACAGCGGCGGCATGACCGAGATACTCAAAAATTTTAACGTCGATACGCTGATTCTGCCGCCTGTCTTCGGGGAAGAGCCGTGGGCCATGCAGCTGGTGCGCACCCGCGCCGGCAAGGAGGGCGTGCCCGTCGCCACCGCCGAGGCCGGCCAAAGCTGGCCGGTGGGGGAGGGGACGCTGTCGGTGCTGCAGGCCGGCTTTGCCGACCCCGACCCCGACGCCACCGCGAACACCGTCGGCAACAATGCCTCGCTCTGCCTGCGGTACACGGCGGGGGATTTTGCCTTCCTTGATACCGGCGACGCCGAAGCCGCCGCCGAGCAGGCGCTCGTCGACGGTTACGGCAGCAACCTTTGTGCCGTGCTGTTCAAGGCCGGGCACCACGGCAGTTCCACCTCCAACACCGCCGCCCTGCTCGATGCCGTGCGCCCGCGGGCCGCGGCCATCAGCTGCGGCAAGGACAACGATTACGGCCACCCGCACGCCGCCGTGCTGCGCCGCTTTGCGGACTACGGCATCGACACCGCCCGCACCGACGAGCTTGGCACGCTGACCTGGCTTTGGCAGGACGGCACGCTCACGCTGCACACCGCGCAGGACACGGCCGGGGCCGATGCCGCCGCCTGACCACCTATTACAGGAGATGACCCCCATGCCCACCATTGCCGAGACCTTCCAAACAAAGCGCTGCGTGTTTTCCATCGAGTGCTTTCCCCCCAAACAGACCACCAACTTTGACAAAATGAAGCAAAACCTGGCCCGTATGCGGGACCTGCGCCCGGATTTTATCAGCGTCACCTTTGGCGCGGGCGGCACGGCGGGCGGCGTTTCCACCGTCGAGGTGGCCGATTATCTGCAAAATACCCTCGGCGTCACGGCGCTGGCGCACATTTTGTGCATGGGCAGCGATAAGCAGAGCGCCGCCGCGCTGCTGGCCGCGCTGGAAAAGGCTGGCGTGCGCGACGTGCTCACCCTCCGGGGGGACCGCACGCCCCTGCGCCCCGAAAGCGCGGACTTTGCCCATGCCAGCGACCTGGCCGCCTTTGTGCGGGACACCGCCCCGCACTTTGCCACCCACGGCGCCTGCTACCCCGAGGCCCACCCCGAGGCCGCGACCCTGCGCCAGGACGTCGAGAACCTCCGGTACAAGCAGGAGGCGGGCGTCAGCCATCTGCTTACCCAGCTGTTTTTTGACAACATCTGCTACTACCGCTTTTTGAACCTTGCCCGCCGCGCCGGCATCACGCTGCCGGTCTCGGCGGGGGTCATGCCCATCGTGCGGCGCAGCCAGATCGAGCGCACGGTGGCGCTCTCCAGCGCCAGCCTGCCGGCGGCGTTCACCCGCATGATCTCCCGCTGGCAGGATGACCCCGAAAGCCTGTACAAGGCCGGCATCGACTACGCCGTCACCCAGCTGCGGGACCTCATCGAGGGCGGCGCCGACGGCATCCACCTCTACGCCATGAACGACGCCGACGTTGCCGCCGCCGTCTACGACGGTATCCGGGACCTTTTGTGAGAGAGTGGAATTTGGAAAGTGGAGAGTGGAGAGTAAAGAGAAAAAATAAAAGAGAAGAAAGAAAAAATGCGGCTCTTTGGCAGATTTTAAAATCGTGCCCGCAGGGCACGCCTTTAACTCCACTTTCCACTTTCCACTTTCCACTCTCCACACTCAACATGGAAGATCATTCTCAGCACGGGGGTGCCCACAATGCAGCTCAGCCTGCCCCAAACGATAGACCGCGCCACGCTCCTGCGCTATCTGGGCGCCGCCGGCTGGCAGCCGGATGCCGCCACCGATGCCCTTCTGCAAAAAGCCGGGGCCCTTGTGCTCGGCGCGGCCACGCCGCGCGGCGTGTGGCGCACGCTGCCCCTGTCGGTGCTGGAAGGCGAGGCCATCGGCAGCGACCTTGCGCGCCATCTGGCCGGGTGTGACAGCGTCACCTTCCTGGCCGTGACCCTTGGCGCCGAGGTCGACGCGCTGCTGCGCCGCCTGGAAGCGCAGGACATCGCCCTCGCCGCCGCGGCGGACGCCGCCGCCTCGGTGCTCATCGAATCCGCCGCCGATGCCCTGGAGGGCCGCGTCCGCGCGGCGCTGCCCGCCGGGCGGTACCTGACTGGGCGCTACGCTCCCGGCTATGGGGACTGCCCGCTCGCCCTCAACGATACACTCTGCCTCGCGCTCGACACCGTGCGCGGCGCGGGGCTCGCCGTCACGCCGGAGCACCTGCTTGCCCCGCGCAAAAGCACCACCGCCGTGCTGGGCGGGGCCGATGCCCCGGTCACCGGCGCGCGCGCCGGCTGCGCGCACTGCCTGCTGCAAACGACCTGCGCCTACCGCAAAAGGGGGACTACCTGTGCCGGATAAACTGCAAACCGCGCTGGACCGCAGCGCCTTCCTCTTCCTCGACGGTGCCATGGGCACCGAGCTGCAAAAGCGCGGGCTCCAGCTCGGCCAAAAGCACGAACTGGCGGCGTTTTTCATGCCCGATACCCTCACCGCCATCCATGCCGACTATGCCGCCGCCGGGGCCGATATCCTCATCGCCAACACCTTCGGCGCCAACCCCAAAAAGCTGGCCGGCACCGGCTATACGCTGGAAGAAACCGTCGCCGCCTCGCTGGCCTGCGCCCGCGCCGCCGCCGAAAAGACCGGCGCGCTGGTGGCGCTGGACATCGGCCCATTGGGCGAGCTGCTTGCCCCCGCCGGCACCCTCGCGTTTGAGGATGCCTGCGCGCAGTTCGCCCAGATCGTAAAGGCCGGCGCCGCCGGGGCGGATCTCGTTTTTATCGAGACGATGACCGATTTGTATGAGCTCAAGGCCGCCCTGCTCGCCGCCAAAGAGAACTGCCGGCTGCCGGTGTTCGCCTCCATGAGCTTTGAGGCCCGCGGCCGAACCTTCACCGGCTGCACCGTCGAGAGTTTTGCCGTCACCGCGGCGGGCCTTGGCGCCGACGCCGTGGGCATCAACTGCTCTTTGGGCCCTGCGGAGATACTGCCCTTTGCAAAGCGTTTGTGCCGCAGCGTGCCGGCGGGGCTGCCGGTGTTCGTCAAGCCCAACGCCGGCCTGCCCAACCCGGACGGCAGCTATGACCTGACGCCGCAGAAATTTGCGGAAGAGATGAAGGATTTTGCCGCCATCGGCGTCTCGATGCTGGGCGGCTGCTGCGGCACCGGACCCGAGAGCATCCGCCTGCTCCGGCAGGCGTATCGGGGCCTTGTGCCGGCGCAGAAGGTGCCCGTCCGCCGCAGCGCCCTGTGCACGCCGGTGCGCTTTGTCGAGGTGGAGGGCATCACCGTCGTGGGCGAGCGCATCAACCCCACCGGCAAAAAGCGGCTGCAGCAGGCTTTGCGGGCGGGGGATATGGCCTACGCCTGCGCGCAGGCCGTGCAGCAGGCCGAGGCCGGGGCCGAGGTGCTGGACGTCAACGCCGGGCTGCCCGGCATCGACGAGGCCGCCACCCTCGAACGCCTTGTCAAGGAGCTGCAAGCCGTCACCGACCTGCCCCTCCAGCTCGATTCCTCCGACCCTGCGGCCCTTTCCCGCGCGCTGCGCGTGTACAACGGCAAGCCCATCGTCAACTCCGTCAACGGGGAGCAGAAGGTTCTGGATGCCATCCTGCCGCTGTGCAAAAAATACGGCGCCGCCGTCGTGGGCCTGACGCTCGACGAGAACGGCATCCCCAAAACGGCCGCGGGGCGCGTGGCCGTGGCGCGGCGCATCGTCGAGGCCGCCAACCGGGCCGGCATCCCCAACGAGGATATCTACATCGACTGTCTCACCCTCACCGCCAGCGCCGAGCAGGCCGCCGCGGGCGAGACCCTGGCCGCCCTCGCCGCCTGCAAGCGGGAGCTGGGCGTGCGCACGGTGCTGGGCGTTTCCAACATCAGCTTCGGCCTGCCCTGCCGCGGCTATCTCAACACCGCCTTTTTGACGATGGCGATGCAGGCCGGCCTCGACCTTGCCATCATGAACCCCAACACGCCGGAGATGATGGCCGCCGTGCGCGCCTACCGCGTGCTCACCTGCCAGGATGCCCAAAGCGCCGCCTACATCGCCGCCTACGCCGGTATGCAGGTACAGTCGCAGGCGGTGCCGGTGCCCGCCGCGGCGCCCGCGCCGGCACGGCCCGGCGCCGAAACGCCGGCACCCGACCCCCTGTACGATGCCGTGCGCAAGGGCCTCAAGGCCGAGGCCAAAACCGCCGCCGCGGCCGCGCTTGCGGCGGGGCAGGCGCCGCTCGACCTCGTCAACGCCTCGCTCATCCCGGCGCTGGACGCCGTGGGGGAGGGTTTTGAAAAGGGCACCGTCTTTCTGCCGCAGCTGCTCCAGGCCGCCACGGCGGCGCAAAGCGCCTTCGAGGCCATCAAGGCGGCGCTTGCGCGCAGCGGCGCGCCGTCCGCCGGCAAGGGGCGCATCGTGCTTGCCACCGTCAAGGGCGATATCCACGACATCGGCAAAAACATCGTGCGCGTCGTGCTGGAAAACTACGGCTACGACGTGCTGGACCTTGGCCGCGACGTCGCGCCCGAGGCGGTGGTCGACGCCGTGCGGCGCACCGGCGCGCCCCTTGTGGGCCTTTCGGCTTTGATGACGACGACGGTGCCCAGTATGCAGGCCACCATCGGGGCGCTGCGCGCCGCCGGGCTGGACTGCAAGGTGATGGTGGGCGGCGCGGTGCTCACCCCGGCCTATGCCGAACAGATCGGCGCCGATTTCTACGCCCGCGACGCCAAGGCCAGCGCCGACATCGCCAAACAGGTCCTCGGCGGGTAAGGGGCACGGTGCCCGGCGCGCCGCCGCGTGCCCCGTGTTGCCCCTTGCATTTGGCGGCGGCGTATAGTATAATCAAATTTGCGAGCAGGGCTTACTTTGCGCTGTTTCGTATACGGATGCGGGCCCCGTGCGCGGGCGCCGCGTGAACCATGTCAGGCGGGGAACCGAGCAGCATTAAGCGCATGCGCCCGGTGCTGCGGCCAGCTTGCATCCGTATACCAAGCAGCGCAGCCGCGGGGCGCGCCCCGCGCGTGCCCTGCCCGCACTTTTTGGATGGAGTTGGATGGAGGTGGATCCAGGGGATGTACCGCGCGCTCTACCGCAAATGGCGGCCGCAGAAATTTGCCGATGTCATCGGGCAGGAGGCCATCGTCACCGCGCTGCAAAACCAGCTCGCCGCCGGGCGGGTGGGCCACGCCTACCTTTTTACCGGCACGCGCGGCACCGGCAAGACCACCTGCGCCAAGATCTTTGCCAAGGCGGTCAACTGCCAGAACCCCCGCGGCGCCGACCCCTGCGGGGAATGCCCGGCGTGCAGAGGCATCGACGACGGCAGCATCCTCGATGTCGTTGAGATCGACGCCGCCTCCAACAACAGCGTGGACGATATCCGGGACCTGCGCGACGAGACCGCCTACCTGCCCGCCGCCTGCCGGTACAAGGTCTACATCATCGACGAGGTGCATATGCTCTCGGCCTCGGCCTTCAACGCCCTGCTCAAGACGATGGAGGAGCCGCCCGCGCACGTCATCTTCATCCTTGCCACCACCGAGGTGCAAAAAGTCCCCGCCACCATCCTGAGCCGCTGCCAGCGGTATGATTTTACGCGCATCACCGCCGATAAGATCGCCGCCCGGCTGCAATACATCGCCGGGGAGGAGGGCATCGCCCTCTCTGCCGGGGCCGCCGCGCTCATCGCGCGCCTTGCCGACGGCGCCATGCGCGACGCGCTCTCCATCCTGGATACCTGCGCCGGCGTCGCCGCCGAGGTGGACGAGGCGCTCGTCCGGCGCATGGCCGGCGTGACCGACCGGCAGTACCTGTTTGCCGTCTCGGACGCCGTCGCCGCGGGCGATACCGTCGCCGCCCTGCAAAAGGTCGCGGAGCTGCGGCAGAATTCCGTCGATATGCGCCGCCTGTGCTCGGAGCTGGCCGGCCATTACCGCAACCTGATGCTGGCCGCCCTGCCCGGCGGCGAAAAGCTGCTCACCGGCACCTCGCCGGAGGAGGACGCCGCCTACGCCGCGCGCGGGGCCGCCCCGCAGGCCGCCAGCGTGCGCGCCATCGACACCTTGGGCAAGGCGCTGGAAAAGATGGCCGCCGGCGCGGATCCCCGCATCGAGCTGGAGCTGGCCCTGTTCACCCTGGCCCGGCCGCAGCCCCCCGCCGACGCGCCGCCCGCCGCACAAGGCCCCGGCCGGCCGTCCGCCGCGGCC
>CANRCB010000054.1 GCA_947629015.1 uncultured Gemmiger sp. | reverse complement strand
GCAAAATTTACCGCACGCTCATGCAGCGCTGCGGCCTTGCCTACGACGAGAGCATTTTCATCGACGACAGCCGCCTCAACACCCAGGCCGCCGAACAGCCGCCCCACACGGCGCAGCCCCGGCCCGCGCCGGCCGCCAGGGCGGTGCGGCAGCCCGCCCCGCCCAAGGCCCATGCGGCCGAAAAGCCGGCCCCCAAAAAACGGGATGCCGGCGCCCCGCCGCCCCGCGCGCCCAAAAAGGGCGGCGGCCATCCGGCCCCCAAGGGCAAAAAGAACAAAAAAGCCAAAAAGAAAAAGCTGCGCTGGTGGCAGGTGGCGCTCATCACCATCCTGCTCATCGCGCTCATCCTCGGCGGGGCGTTCGCGCTCATCCTGCACGCCATCGCGCCCTCGGCCGGGGGGCTCTCGCTCGATAAAATGTTCAACACCCCCAAGGAATTCCAGGGCAAGGAACTCAACTTTTTGATGATCGGCATCGACCGCGTCGAAAAAGCCGATTGGAGCGAAAGCGACAAGGACGTCGGCGACGGCAACACCGATATGCTCCTCTACGTCCATTTCAACAACGAGACGGGCGAGATGAAGATGCTCCAGATCCCGCGCGACTATTTCGTTGGCCCCGACAGGAGCGTCTCCAACAATTACCGGCTCAACAATGTCGCCAAGACGCAGGGCAGCGGCCGGGACGATGACCTGAAATGGAATATGCCGGCGCTGTGCGAGCAGGTCTCGACCATGTTCCAGCTCCCGGTGGACGGCTATGTCGCCATCCATATGGAGATGCTCAACGAGCTGGTGGATGCCTTTGGCTATATCGAGCTGTATATCCCCCATACCATCCAGTATGACGGCAGCACGCTGGAAAAGGGCTACCGCCTGCTCAACGCCCAGCAGGTCGAATTCTTCCTGCGCAACCGCAAGGGCGAGGGCTACGCCCAGAGCGATATCGACCGCCTGAATATGCAGCGGCAGTTCTATTCGGCGCTGTTCCGCCGCCTCAAAACGATGACGGTGTGGGAGATCGCCAAGGTGGCGCCGGTCGTGCTGCAATTCATGGAGACGGACCTGAACGTCAGCCAGCTCACGAGTTTTGCCGTCAGCATGCTCAAGATCGACAGCGCCAAGATCATGATCTGCCAGATGCCGGTGTATATGGGCCTGGCCCAGTATAACGGTGAATCCGTCGTCTACCCGGCGCGCCAGCAGGCGGCCGACCTGCTCAACGAGTATTTCCGCGAGAACACCGGCCCCGTCGATGCCAGCCAGCTCCAGCTGGCGGACAACGTCGTCAGCACCGCCGGCGCCACCGCGACCGACCCCAACATCCAATACCTGAAGGCCATCAACGACCAGCAGGCCGATGCCGCCATCAACGACAACCCCGACGGCATCTACACCGTCGACTACGTTGACCCCGATACCGCCCCCACCCCCGCCCCGGACACCGCCGACCCGGCGCCCGCCGGCTGACAAACACCCGCACCCCACAGGAGGAACGTATGGAAAGCAAAGCCCTTGCCGTCGCACTGGCCCGCGCGCTGGACGCCAAAAAGGCGCAGGACGTGCGCGTGCTGCATGTCGAAGACCTGACCACCGTCACCGATTATTTCGTCATCGCCACCGGCACCTCCACCACCCATGTGGCGGCGCTCGCCGATGAGGCCGAGTTCCAGCTTGACCGCCAGGGCGCCAAACTGCTGCGCAGCGAAGGCCACGACGGCAAGCGATGGATCCTGCTGGACTACGGCAGCGTCATCGTGCACGTGTTCACCAAAGAAGCGCACGATTTTTATGACCTTGAGCACCTGTGGGCCGACGCCGCGCCGCTGCCCGAAAGCGAGTGGCAGCCGGCGGAATGACGCCCCGCCGGGGGCTTTTTGAAAACCTGATGGGAGAGAGTTGGCAATGAAATACGATTTCAAGGCCGTTGAGGCCAAATGGCAAAAGGTCTGGGCGGACGAGCATACCTTCCACGCCGGGATCGACCACAGCAAGCCCAAATTCTACGCGCTGGTGGAGTTCCCGTACCCCTCCGGCGCGGGGCTGCACGTCGGGCATCCGCGCAGCTACACGGCGCTGGATATCGTCGCGCGCAAAAAGCGCCAGTGCGGCTACAACGTCCTCTATCCCATGGGGTGGGACGCCTTCGGCCTGCCCACCGAGAATTTTGCCCTCAAAAACCACATCGACCCGCACGTCGTCACCCAAAACAACGTCGCCCGCTTCAAGGCCCAGCTGCAGGCCCTCGGCCTCTCGTTTGACTGGGACCGCGAGGTCAACACCACCGACCCGGCCTATTACAAGTGGACGCAGTGGATCTTCATCCAGCTGTTCAAAAAGGGCCTTGCCTATAAAAAGGAGACCACCGTCAACTACTGCACTGGCTGCAAGGTGGTGCTCGCCAACGAGGAGGTCGTCAACGGCGTGTGCGAGCGCTGCGGCAGCCCCGTGGTGCACAAGGTGAAAAGCCAGTGGATGCTCAGGATCACCGCCTACGCCGACCGCCTCATCGACGACCTGGACGGCCTTGATTACATTGAGCGCGTCTCCACCCAGCAGAAAAACTGGATCGGCCGCAGCTACGGCGCCGAGGTCAACTTCGACACCTCCGCCGGCGATACCCTCACCGTCTACACCACCCGCTGCGATACGCTCTTCGGCGCGACGTATATGGTCGTCTCGCCGGAGCACGCCTTCGTGCGCAAATGGCTGGACGCCGGCCTTGTCCAAAACGCCGGCGCGGTGCGCGCCTACCAGGCCGAGGCCGCCCGCAAGAGCGATTTTGAGCGCACCGAGCTCAACAAGGAAAAGACCGGCGTGCGCATCGAGGGCGTCACCGCCCAAAACCCCGTCAACGGGCAGACGCTGCCCATCTTCATCTCGGACTATGTGCTGGCCACCTACGGCACCGGCGCCATCATGGCCGTGCCCGCGCACGATGACCGTGACTGGGAGTTTGCCAAAAAATTCGGCCTGCCCATCGTCGAGGTCGTCGTCGGCAACACCCCCAGCGACCTGGACAAGGCCGCCTTCACCGATGTCGCCACCGGCACGCTCGTCAATTCCGGCTTCCTCAACGGCCTGCCGGTCGAGCAGGCCAAGGAGAAAATGGCCGATTGGCTCGCCGCCAACGGCAGGGGCCGCAAGCAGGTCAACTTCAAACTGCGGGACTGGGTGTTCAGCCGCCAGCGCTACTGGGGCGAGCCCATCCCCATGGTCTATTGCGAAAAATGCGGCTGGCAGCCCATCCCGGAGAGCGAGCTGCCCTTGAAGCTGCCCGCCATCACCGACTTTGAGCCCGGCCCCGACGGCGAGAGCCCCCTCGCCCGCCACACCGAGTGGATGAAGGCCGCCTGCCCCTGCTGCGGCGGCCCCGCCACGCGTGAGACCGACACCATGCCGCAGTGGGCCGGCTCCAGCTGGTACTTCCTGCGCTATATGGATCCGCACAACCCCGACGCCCTCGCCGGCAGGGAGGCCCTTGAATACTGGAGCCCCGTGGACTGGTACAACGGCGGCATGGAGCACACCACCCTGCACCTGCTGTACAGCCGGTTCTGGCACAAGTTCTTGTACGATATCGGCGTCGTGCCCACAAAGGAACCCTACGCCAAGCGCACCAGCCACGGCATGGTGCTGGGCCTCAACCCGCACAGCTATGTCAACCTCCCGGCGGAGGAGCAGCGCAGGCTCGCGGCCGAACACGGCGGCGAGGCGGGCGCAAAGGCGTATCTCGTCGAAAAATACGGCGAAATGGCCGAGCACCCCGTCGTGAAGATGTCCAAGAGTTTGGGCAACGTCGTCAACCCCGACGACATGGTCAACGAGTACGGCGCCGATACCCTGCGCCTGTACGAGATGTTCATCGGCGATTTTGAGAAGGCCGCCCCGTGGAACCCGGCCTCGGTCAAGGGCTGCAAGCGCTTCCTCGACCGCATCTGGGCCCTCTCCGAGAAGCTGGTGGACGGCGGAGGCATCCGCCCGGCGCTGGAAACGCTCGCCCACCGCACCATCAAAAAGGTCGGCGAGGACATCGACGCCCTCAAGGCGAACACCGCCATCGCGCAGCTGATGATCTACGTCAACGCCCTGTATGACAACGGCGGCGCCACCCGCGCCGAGTACGAGGTGCTGCTCCAGCTGCTCAACCCCTTCGCCCCGCACATGACCGAGGAACTGTGGGAGCAGCTCGGCCACACCGAACGCCTTGCCTACCATCCCTGGCCGCAGTATGACCCCGCCAAATGCACCGAACAGACCCTTGAGATCGCGGTGCAGGTCAACGGGAAGATCAAGGCGCGCATCCGCGTCCCGGCCGATATCGAGGCCCCCGCCGCCCTCGCCGCCGCCAAGGCGGAGCCGGCCGTGGCGGCCGCCATCGCCGGCAAGGCGCTCGTCAAGGAGATCTACGTCAAGGGCAAACTGGTCAACCTGGCCGTCAAAGGCTGATACGGGCCCGGTATACGCCGGCGGCTGTGCCGCCGGCGCGTTTTACACCGCATTTTAAAGGGGAGGGGAAACCGTATGCGCATCAGCCTTGTGGTGCCCTGCTACAACGAGGAGGCGGCTCTGCCGCTGTTTTACGCCGAGGTGTGCCGCGTGGCGGCGGAGATGGAAAAAAGCCACGGCGCGGCGTTTGAATTCATCTTTGTGGACGACGGCTCCGCCGACGGCACCCTGCCCGCCATCCGCGCCCTGCGCGGGCAGGACGCGCGGGTGCGCTACATCTCCTTCAGCCGCAATTTCGGCAAGGAGGCCGCCCTCTACGCCGGTTTGCAGGCGGCAAAGGGGGACTACGTCGCCACCCTCGACGCCGACCTGCAGGACCCGCCGTCCCTGCTGCCCCAAATGCTGGACGCGCTGCAAAACGGCGGGTTCGACTGTGCCGCCACCCGCCGCGTGACCCGCCGGGGGGAGCCGCGGCTGCGCAGCTGGTGCGCGAGAAAATTTTACCGTGTCATCAACAAACTGTCCGACACCGAGATCGTGGACGGCGCGCGGGATTACCGCCTGATGCGCCGGCGCATGGTGGATGCCGTTCTGCAAATGTCGGAGTACAACCGTTTTTCCAAGGGCATTTTCAGCTGGGTCGGGTTTACGACCAAATGGTTCGACTACGAAAATGTCGGGCGCGTGGCCGGCAAAACAAAGTGGAGCTTTTGGGGCCTTGTCAAATATTCCGTCGAGGGCATCGTCGGCTTTTCCACCGCGCCGCTCATCATCGCGGCGTGGGCGGGGGTGCTTTTCTGCCTGGCGGCGTTTTTGGGGCTGCTGTTCGTCTTTGTGCGGGCCCTCCTTTTTGGTGACCCGACCTCCGGCTGGCCCAGCCTTGTGTGCATCCTGCTGCTGTGCAGCGGCGTGCAGCTGTTCTGCATCGGCATCGTGGGGCAGTACCTCGCCCGCACCTACCTCGAGGTCAAGCGCCGGCCCATCTACATCGCCAAAGAGACGGAACAGGACCTGTGACCGCGCCGCCGCGGCCGGTATCCCGCCTTGCGGCGGCGTATTGACAAAAGCGGGCGGGCGGCGGTAAACTGACATCGTATCTTGCCCCGCCCGAAAAACCGGAGGGCGGGGGGACGGGAGGAACTAAAATGTTTAAAAAACGCATTATGGGATGCCTGTTGGCGCTGGCGCTGGGCGCCGGCACGGCGCTGCCCGCGGCGGCGCTGGCCCCTGCGGAACCGGCCCCTGTGCAGCAGCAAACAGCCAGCGCCGCGTGGGAAGGCGTGTTCAGCGGCGAGGTCGATTTCCCCATCCCATCCGACCAGTTGGGCGCGGCGGTGGCCGCACGCCAGGCCGAAGGCCGCTTTGACACGGAGCTTGCCCGCAGTGTGGTGGACAAGATCAACAACCTGCGCGCCGCGCCCAACGTGTGGTATTGGGCCTCGGATGCGCAGACGGAAAAAACCGTGTTCAACAAGGGCGGCGCCGACGATGTCCCGCTCCCCGCACTGCAATACAACACCAACCTTGAGCTGCTGGCCCAGCGGCGCGCCGTGGAGATGTCGCTGCACGTCGACGCCACCGAACGGCCGGACGGCAGCAGGTTCCCGGCCCTTTGCGCCGAGATGAACGTCACGCAGGATGTCCGCAGCAGCTTTGTCAACGGGTATAACGAGAACGTCTCTTTTGAGGACTGCCTCGTGGAATGGATCGCCGAGGACGGCAGCTATCGGGAACAGGGCCTGCGCCGCCTCTGGCTCGACCCCTTCGCGCAGATGGTGGGCGTCGCCTGCTTCAACTGCCATGGCGCCAATTTCTGGTGTTTCGTGTTTGGCCGTAACAATACGGCCGACGGCACTTTGGGGGAAACCGGCACCGACCCGGCCGATGACAGCCAGGTCCGGGCCTTCGTCACCCGCCTGTATGAGGTCTGCCTTGGCCGTACGCCGGACGAAGCCGGCCTCGACGGCTGGACGGACGCCCTTGTCTCTCACCGCAACACCGGCAGCCAGGCGGCCTACGGCTTCATCTTCAGCGATGAGTTCAAGGCGAAAAACTACTGCAACAGCTGCTATATCGACCATCTGTACAGCGCCTTCATGGGCCGCGAGCCGGACACCGAGGGCCACGCCGCGTGGATGCGCGTACTTGAGGAAGAGGGCCAGAGCCGTGAGCACGTGTTCAACGGCTTTGTCGGCAGCAATGAGTTCAAGGCCATCTGCGCGCAGTACGGCATCGACCCCGGCACCGGCACCGCCGAGCCGGAAGGTGTCGGCACGGTGCGGCGTGGCACCTGCGCCGGGTGCGGCGCCAGCGACGGCGTGGAGGACTTTGTGGTGCGGCTGTACCGCATCTGCCTCGACCGCGACCCGGACGAAAACGCGCAGGCATGGATGGAAAACCTGCGCATGCATAAGGACACGGGCCGCACCGCTGCGGAAGGGTTCATCTTCAGCGATGAGTTTAAAGCCCGCGGCTTTGACAACGAGACATTTGTACAGTATATGTACCGCGCCTTCTTTGACCGCATGCCGCAAGGCGGCGAGGAGAGCGGCTGGGTGACGGATCTCAACGGCGGCGGAAGCCGGGAAACCGTGATGGACGGCTTTACCGGCAGCGACGAGTTTA
>CANRCB010000053.1 GCA_947629015.1 uncultured Gemmiger sp. | reverse complement strand
CTGTGCCCGCGTATCCAGGCGCCTGCCGCGGTGCCGGCGGCGGTACCCACCTCGTTGTACGCCTGCTGGTAATAGTGGTAGGCGTCCTTCATCAGGCCGCGCCCGCGCATGGTATGCAGGTCATCGCACACCAGGCAGAGGTTCGGGTCCTGCGCCGCCATCTCCAACTGGACCTGCCGGATGGGGGCGTAATCGTACCCCGCCGGGCCGTTGTACGCACCGATGGTGATCAGGAAACACATCTCGACACCGGCCTGCAAAAGCTGCCCGAGCATGGCGAGGAATGCCGCCCGATAGGCTTGCGGCGGCGTTGCCAGGTCGCCGTCCGTTTCCCCCTGGCACCACAGCGCAAAGCAATGCCGCACGGTGGTGCCCTGCCCGGCAAGGAAGCGCCGCGCCCTTTCCAGCCGGCGCAGCGCGTCGGAAAGGAGGTCGCCTCTGCCCTGCCATACCGCAATGGGCGCGCCGCCCTTGCTTGCCGAAACGCCGACCACCGGTACGCCCGTCTGCGCATAGCAGGCATTGACGAAGGCCGCCACAAGTGAGCCGGTCTTTTTGCCGGGCTCAAAGATGCCGGCGGGGTCGTTCTCGTCGGCGCCAAAAGGCTCCGCAAGGGGGTGCAGGCAGTCCGGGTCGCTGACGGCGCGGTACTCATACCCGGCACCCGGCGTACAGGCGGGCGCGCCTTGCGGCCACCGCGCCGTGCAGACACCACGGCCCGCCATGTTGGACTGCCCGGCAAAAAGGAACAGATCACATTGCGTGAGCATTTTCTTCCCTTCCTTCGGCGGTTTTCCCGGCGGGGCGGGCGTAGCGCGGGATACCGTTTGCGGGCCGGATGTATCCGGCCCCTACGGGGTGAGAGATACGGTTTCTCACATACCCGTAGGGCGGCAGCCCCGCCGGGGCGCAGGCGTTTATTCCCCTGTGGCTTTGCGTTTGACGGCGGCGAGCGCCTCGGTGAATTTTTCACTGCGCATATCGGGGAAGGCGCGCAGCAGCCGCCGGGTGCCGGCACCCACCATGCGGCGCGCGCCTTTGCCGGCGTTCTGCCCCGCACTGGCGGCGCGCTGGGCCAGCTCGGTCAGCTGGGCGCGCAGCTCGGCGGTGTTTTCCCGCCCTTCCATCGCGGCCAGGCGCAGCTGGAGGCGCTTTTCGTCCAGCACCTCGTCCAGCTCCAGCGCGTTGCCGCCGATGACGGAGGTCAGCTTGTCGCTGACGACGTGCAGCTTGCCGCGCAGGTCGTCTATCTCGGTCAGGTACTTGTTGAGCCCGACCGCCGCCGCGGCCGAGAGCGCCACGTCGGCCAGGAACACCGCCGCCAGCGCCCCCACCAGCACGATCATCGCCACCGGCGGGATGAGCCCGACAAGGCCGTCCACCCCGCGCGCCACCAGCGGGTGGACGATGCGCACCATGCCCAGGCTGGCCACGCCCCACAGCAGCGAGAAGCGCAGGCAGATGTAGCCGCCCAGGTTGAAGCGGAACATACTGTAATCCCACCAGCGGGTGTGGAAGATCTTGTACAGCGCCCACCCGCCGGCCAGCTCGATGCCGGTGGTGACCGCCATGCCCACCAAAAATTGCAGCAGGACGTTTTGGCCCACATAGTCCATCAGTGCCAGCAGCGCCAGCATGCCAAAGCCGTAGATGGGGCAGATGGGGCCGTTCAAAAAACCGCGGTTGACCAGCTTGCCGGTGGTGAACGCCGCATACGCGACCTCCGCCACCCAGCCGAGGAACGAATAGATCAGGAAATAAAACACGATCATGACTGCCGCCAGCCAAAGCCATCCTTCATACATGGTCTGCTTCCTCCTTTGCCTTCTGTGCCCGTTTGAGGGCTTTGGGGTCCTGCCAGGTGACGGCGCTGTCCGGCCCTTTGCGGGCGATGAGCGCCTTGATGGGGATGCCCTGCGCCGTGAACATGGCCTCGTGCTCGGTGCGGATGTTCCACGCCGGCTCCTCGCGGTGCAGGTCCCACGTCTGCCACACGACCTCGAACCCCGCCGCCGGGAAATAGCCGAGGCTGTCCCGGAAAAGGGCGTCGTCGTCGGTCTTGAAATACACCTCGGCGCCCTCGTCCATGTGGCGGCGGTATTCGAGCAGCTGTCTGGGCCAGGTCAGCCGGTGCTTGTTGCTGCCGGCGTTCTTGCTCCACGGGTTGCAAAAATTGATGTACACCCGCGCGAAGCGGTCCTCTTCCGTCATGGCGCCGGCCAGGCGCTCGATGTCCAGGCTGGCGATGCGCACGTTGTCGGGCGCGGCGCCCCGCGCGGCACAGGCGGCCTCCACCTTGCGCTTGGCCAGCACGAGCACCTTGTCGGTGATGTCGATGCCAAGGTAGTTGATGCCGGGGTTTTGCGGCGCCAGCGCGGCCAGGAACCCGCCCTTGCCGCAGCCCAGCTCCACGTGCAGCGGCTGCTGCGGCCGGGCGTAGAGCTCCCGCCAGTGCCCGGCGTGGGCCAGCGGCTCATGCACGTGCACGCCGCTGGCCAGCAGCTCGCCCCGGGCGTACGGCTTGAAACGCATCCGCACGGTTATCCCTCCCCCTGTTGTTCCAGCGCCCGGCGCAAAAACGCCTCGGCTTTGGCGGCGCCGGCCTTTTTGTCCGGCAGGGGCAGGCTGCCCTGCCACCGCCCCGCCGGGCCGCCGCCGCGGGCGGCGAAGGTTTTGCCAAGCTCGGCGCCCAGCGCGCGCACGCGCGCCGCATCCGCCGGCCCCGGCGCCGCCAGCGCACAGCGCGCGGTATCGCCCGCCGCGTCGGGGGCCAGCACCGCGCACGGCGCGCACACCGCGGCGGCCATCCGCTGCGCCAGCGCCCCGGCGGCCTCGGCGTCCAGGCCCGGCACCGTCAGCACCCGCGTGCCGGGCGGCACCGCCTGCGGCAGCCATGCGCACAGCTCCCGCTGCAAAGCCGCGGCGCGCCAGCGCTGCGCGGCCAGGTTGTCCAGCGCCGTGCCCACCGCGGGGGCCAGGCGGCCGGGCGCCGCGCTCAGCAGCCGGCCGGCGGCCTCGGCGTCGGCCCAGGCGTCGGCCACCGCCGCATACGCGCGCTGCCCGCACGCAACGGCCAGCCGCACACCGCCCTTGTAGTTCTGGGCGGACAAAATTTTGATGAGCCCCACCTGCCCCGTGCCGGCCAGATGGGTGCCGCAGCAGGCGCACACGTCGCCGCCGGCCTCCACCAGGCGCACCGGGCCCTCCAGCGCCTTTTTGCTGCGGTATCCGGTGCGGGCAAGGGTATCGGCGTCGGGCACAAAGCAGCGCACCGGGGTGTCGGCGCGCACCAGCGCGTTGGCCTCGGCCTCGGCGGCGGCCAGCTGCGCGGCGTCCAGCGGCAGGTCGATGTCCATGCGCACCGCCGGCTGCCCGATGTGGAAGCCGACGTTGTTGGCGCCGTACAGACGGTGCAGGCAGCCGCTCAAAATATGCTCGCCGGTGTGCTGCTGCATATGGTCCAGCCGGCGCGGCCAGTCTATCTCCCCCTGCACCGCCGTGCCCGGCGCAAGCTGCGCGGAAACGGTGTGCCACACGGTGCCGCCTTCCTCATGCACGTCGGTCACGGCGGCGCCGCCCAGCGTGCCGGTATCGCAGGGCTGGCCGCCGCCCTCGGGGTAAAAGGCGGTGGCCGAAAGCGCGGCGCGCCACACCCCCGGGCCGGCGGCCTCACAGGCCAGCACCCCGGCGGTAAAGCGCCGCAAAAAGGCGTCGGCTTCATACAGCTTTTGCGTCGGCTGCACCGCAAAGCCCCCTTCCCCGCACAAAATCTCCAATAAAAGTGATTATATCACAAATCCGCAGTAGAAAAAAGTACCGCAATCGTATATAATAGAAAATCAGGGGGCTTTCCCCCGTGAGTTTTGCCTTTTCCCGATGAGGTCTGCCATGAAACGTCTGTTTGCCCTGTTGCTGGCTTTGGCCCTGCTGGCCGGCTGCGGCCGGGTGCCGGGGCTGGATGCGCTCACCGCCACCCCGCCGCCCGTGTCCACCCTGCCGCCGCCGCCCGACGCGGCGCCCGCCGCCCTTGCCGTGGGCGGCCCCCTGGCCGGGGACGGTGCCGCGGCCGCGGCCGTGCGCGCCTACGGCGCGGCGATGGGGGTGGCCTGCACCTTTGACACCGACGCCCCCGGCGCGGCGCTGGCACTGCTGGCCGCGCCGCCGGAAGGCGCCGACCGCGCCCTTTATACCGACCTGCGCGAGGACCCGCTGCTTTTGGCCGCCGCGGCCCGCGCCGGGCTGGACACCTCCGCCCCGGTGTACGCGCTGCCGGTGGGGCGCTCGCTCTATGCCTGGTGGGCGGACGGTGCCGTGCTGGACGCCCTGCTGGGCGAGGGGTGCCTGGTGGACGTGCAGAACGCCACCTGGGCCGAATGGTCGGCCTTTGCCGCCGCGGTGACGGCGTGGCTCGCCGCGCCCGCCGAGACGGAGGTCACGCTCAACGGCCAGCGCTACACGCTGCCCGCCCAAAAGCCGGCCGAGGCCGGCGCGCTGGCGGGGGTCTTTGCCTTGCCCGGCGATACCGCCGGCCTGTGGCCCGGTGCCGCGGCCTGCACCGCGGCGCTGCTGGCCGCCGGGGACGCCCCCCGCACGGCCGAGGCGCTGGCCGGCCCGGTGGACGGCCTTTGCAGCGCCTTTTTGCTGGAGCTGCAAAACGCCGTGCCCCAGGCCGCGCGCGCGGGCGGCCTGGCCGCCCAGCTGCAAAGCGGCCGGGCGCTGTTTGCCCGCGCCTCCCTGGCCGACCTGGCCGCCGCCGACCCGGCGCTGGCCCGGCGGGTGGTGTGGGTGCCCTTCAAGGGCGAATACACCGAAAGCGACCTTTCCACCGAGACCTACAACCTGACCGGCCTGACCAACTACCCCACGCTGGCGGGCGCGGGGTATCTGGCCATCCCCGCCGGCCTGGACGAGGCGCAGCGGACCGCGGCCGCCTCCGCCATTTTGTGGCTGTACACCAGCGCCGTGGGCGAGAGCGCCCTCATCGACGACCTGCTGCTCATCTCCCCGTGGGACACCGCCGACGGCACCACCGCCGCCGGCGCCGCGCAGGTGGCGCAGGTGGAGGCCGGCATCCTGCCCGCGCCGGACCTGAGCGCGGCGCAGGGGGCGGCGCTTTGCGCCGCGTGGCAGGGCCTTGCGGCGGCCGGGGACCCCGCCGGTGCCGGCCGCGCCGCTTTCCGTGAGACACTGGCCGCCGCGCTTGCCGCGCCGCAGCCATAAACGGGGCCCCGTGCCCCGGCCGGCCGGCGGCCGGCCTTTTGCCAAAAACTTTCAGCAAGGAGCGGTTTTTATGCGTTTTCCTCGATGCAGTGGCATTTTGATGCCCATCTCCAGCCTGCCCGGCGGGCACGGCATCGGCAGCCTTGGCGCGCCGGCCCACAAATTTGTCGATTTTCTGGCCGCCGCCGGGCAGAGCGTATGGCAGATCCTGCCGGTGGGCCCCACCGGCTATGCCGACAGCCCCTACCAGAGCTGCTCTGCCTTTGCCGGCAACCCCTATTTCATCGACCTGGACCTGCTGCGCGCCGACGGCCTGCTCACCCGCAGGGACTATGCGCTGGACTGGGGCGGCGACCCCGAAAACGTCGACTACGGCCGCATTTATGAGCAGCGCTTCGCCGTGCTGCGCAAGGCCTGCCGCCGCTTTTTGCGGCGCCGCCCCGTGCCGGGGTGCGATACGCCCTACGGGGATGACTGGTACCGCTTCCAGTTCCTTGCGTCGGCGTGGCTGCCGGACTACTGCCTGTACATGGCCATCAAGCAGGAAAACGGCATGGTGGACTGGCAGCAATGGCCCGAACCGCTGCGCCTGCGGGACCCCGCGGCCCTGGCGGCCTTCCGCGCCGAACACGACGAGGACCTGACCTTCTGGGCCTTCGTCCAGTATGAATTTGACCGCCAGTGGCGCGCGCTCAAGGCCTATGCCAACGGCAAGGGCGTGCGCATCATGGGCGATATCCCCATCTATGTCTCGGCCGATTC
Organism: uncultured Gemmiger sp.; assembly: GCA_947629015.1. Classification (GTDB taxonomy): domain Bacteria; phylum Bacillota; class Clostridia; order Oscillospirales; family Ruminococcaceae; genus Gemmiger. The sequence goes on along the minus strand of CANRCB010000053.1, from coordinate 1,181 downwards.
CGCCGACGCCTGGGCGGGGCGGGATCTGTTCGAGATGGACGAGGCCGGCCATCCCCTGCGCGTGGCGGGCTGCCCGCCGGACTATTTTGCCAAGGACGGCCAGCTTTGGGGCAACCCCCTGTATGACTGGGGCTACCACAAGACCACCGGCTATGCGTGGTGGATCCGCCGGCTGCGGCACGCGCTGTCCATCTATGACATCCTGCGCATCGACCATTTCCGCGGCTTCGATACCTACTGGGCCATCCCGGCCGACGCCCCCACCGCCCGCACCGGCAAGTGGGAGCTGGGCCCCGGCATGGACCTGTTCAACACCCTGCGCGCCGCTTTGGGCGAGATGCCCATCGTGGCCGAGGACCTGGGCGAGATGTTCCCCTCGGTGCGCAAGCTGCTGGCGGACAGCGGCTTCCCCGGCATGAAGGTGCTGCAATTCGCCTTTACCGGGCAGGATTCGCCCGACCTGCCGCACAACTATCCGCAGCACTGTGTGGCCTACCCCGGCACGCATGACAACAACACCCTCGCCGGCTGGTGGCAGAACGAGGTGTCCGCCAAGGGCCGCGCCCAGGCCGCCGCGTACCTGGCCCTGACCGAGGCCGAGGGCTTCCAGGAGGGGCTTTTGCGCGGCGTGCTCTCCAGCACCGCCGACCTTGCCGTCATCCCCATGGCGGACTGGCTCGGCCTTGGCAGCGCCGCCCGCCTCAACACCCCCGGCGAGGCGCAGGGCTACTGGCGCTGGCGCGCGCTGCCCGGCGCGTGTGACAAGGCGCTGGCCGCGCGCATCCGCGCGCTGTGCGCGCGCTATTTCCGCTGCCCGGCGCCGTAAAAGGATCTTGCCCGCGGCGGAGTGCGCTCCATCCAGGACTTTCCCGCGCCCTGCGCGACTGCCCACCGGGCAGGTAAGCGCAGGGCGCGGGACGTTTGGTTCCTTGCCCTGCCGGCGGCCGGCCCCGGCAAAGCATTTCGCAGCCGCAAGCGGCAGCCCCCTTTCCCGCCATCGCTAAATTTCGTCTTCCTGATTTTTGCTCGCAGCCGCATTTCATGCCGCTATGAATGTAAAATATCCGCATTCGTTCGCCGTGTTGAAATCTGGTCGCTGACGCTTTTGACGCGCTGCTCACCGACGCCCGCAAAGCGGATTACAGCTTTACCCTGCTGGAAGCGACCTACCGGGAGCGGAC
>CANRCB010000052.1 GCA_947629015.1 uncultured Gemmiger sp. | reverse complement strand
TTTGGCAGGTGGGTGCCCTGCGGCGGCGTTCACGCTCCCTTCGTCCGCACGGGGCGGGAGGTCTGCAATCCGGCCGCCGACAAAAGCGGGCTCCCTGAATTTGATTAGTAGGATTTTCTAAACCGCAACAAATCGAACCGCGCAGGCTTTGCGCTCATTCCAGCTCAGAGTCGTCGATGTCATACATGGCGCGCAGGCGTTCCTCAAACACCTTGCCCACCGTCGCCAGTTCCTCATCGTCGTCCACGATATCCATATACTCGCCGGCATCGTCGGTGCCCACGCGCATCAGCAGCAGCTCGCTGTCCTCCTCCAGCGCGTCGGGGTCCTCCGTGTAGGGGATGACGGCCAGATACCGCGTGCCGCCGATCTCGGTGGCGTCCAGCACCTCAAAGGTGCACTCCTTGCCGTCCTCGTCCTCCAGCGTCAGCAGGTCGGGGGCGGCCTCCTCCAGCATTTCGGGGTTTGATGCATCCGCCATGGTTCCATCTCCTGTCTTTTGCGGCCGTGGGCCTTTCCATTGGATATAGTGTACCGTTTTTTGCCCGCCTAGTCAAGGTGGAAAAACCGCGCGCTTTGTGGTATACTGTACCTTACACACCCGAAAACCAGCCCAAGGGGGTCCCCGGCCATGAAAAAGCGCCTTTTTGCCCTGCTCTGCCTGGCGGCGTGCGCGCTGTGCGCCTGTGCAAAGGGCAACCAACCGCCCGAACGCGCCGCCGTCCAAAGCGGGGAGCGGCAGTTCACCGCCCCGGCCGAGGGTGATACCATCGCCATCATCACCACCAGCCTGGGCGAGGTGCGCGCCGTCCTCTACCCGGACACCGCGCCCATGGCGGTGGAAAATTTCGTCGGCCTTGCCCGCACCGGCTATTATGACGACACCGTCTTTTGGCGGGCCGAATACGGCTTCGCCGTGCAGGGGGGCGATGCCACCGGCACCGGCAGCGGCGCCTCGACGGTATTCAACAACAACCCCTACCCGCTCGAGGCGGACGGCACGCTGCACCACTACGCCGGGGCGCTGTGCGCGGCCTTTGCCGAAACGGGCGGCAACAGCCAGTTCTATTTCGTCACCGCGCTGCCGGACAGCGTCGACACCGCCATGCAGGAGGATCTGCGCGCCCACGGCTACACGGAGGACGCCGTGGCCGCCTACGCCGCGGCGGGCGGCCTGCCCTACCTGGACAACACCGACACCGTTTTCGGCCAGGTGTACGAGGGCATGGACATCGTGGACACCATCGCCTGCGCCGAGACCGTCAAGGCGGAGGACGGCACCGATACCTTCCGCCCCGCCGAGGACATCACGGTGGACAGCATCCTCATCACCGCCTACCCCGGCCCGTGAGCGGCATCCAACGCAAAAGCACAACAAAACGGCGGCCCGGATACCGGGCCGCCGTTGTATCGTGTCGAAAAAAGCGTTTTCATGGGTAGATTTGTAGGGCGGGGCTTGCCCCCGCCCTACCCCCTTGCCGCTGTATCACCGCGTTTCGGCGGGCTCAAGAGCCCGCCCTGCACGCGTCCGTAAGGCAGCGGTCGTTTCCCGACACGCTGAGCGGGTGCAGGGCCCGCCGCTTTTCAGCGGCGCAGCGCGAGGGAAGAGAGCAGGAACCGCGCCAAAAAGTTCTTTTTGCGGGAGGCACGGTCCTCGTTGTAAGGCTCGCAGTACTCATACCGCTCGCCCTTGACCCATGCGGGCACCATGACGGGATGCGGGTTCATGGATACGAACTCATTCTCAAAGGTTGACATTTTCGTTTCCTCCTGTTATCGTGAGGTAAAGTACCTTGTGCTTCTGTAACTATAATAGCACACGGTGTCCCCTTTGCAACAGGCTTATATCCCAATTTTACCGCCGGAACCTTGTGCTGCCGGCACAAGGGCGGCGCCGGGAGGGCGTTTTATGGCATTTACCATCGAGGACATGAAGCTCATCGCCGCCGACCGCTACCAGATGCGCCAGCTCGCGGGCAGCGGCGGGTGGTCCAACTCCATCAGCTGGATCCTGCTCATCGAGGACGACGTCATCCTCAAGGATTTCACCGGCAAGGACCTGGCGGTGACGACCGGCGTCGGCTTTGACAGCGAGGCCAAGCTGCTGGCGCTGGTGCAGCAGCTGGTGGCGGTGCACGCGTCGGGGCTGGTCATCAACACCGGCCCCCACATCGAGACGGTGCCCCAAAGCGTCATCGACTGCTGCGACGCCAACGACCTGCCGCTGCTCACCGTGCCGTGGAGCACCTCGCTCTATGACATGATCAAGGACCTGAGTATGCGAATCTTTTTGCAGAGCGCGGTGGACGCGCAGATCTCGCAGGCGCTCATCGAGGTCATCAAGGATCCCGGCGCCGCCGGCGCGTATACAAAGGATCTGCTGCCCTATTTTGACGTGGACGGCACCTTCCAGATCGCGCTCATCACCACCGGGGACCTTGACGTCATGGATACCGTCGAGCGGCAGCGCATCAGCTACCGGATGCAGATCTATCTCGAGAACATCACCCACAACGCGACGTTTTTTTACTACGATTCCTGCTTTGTGCTGGTGGTGAACGCCCTCTCCCCGGCCTATGTGCGGGACGTGCTGGACGGCTTTCTGGCCAAGATGCGCAAGCGCATGGCGGAGCAGCGCGTCAGCGTGGGGGTGGGCAGCGTCGTGACCGGGCTGGGGGCGCTCCAGCTGGCCTACCGCCGGGCCCGCGCGGCCGCGGACCGCGCGCTGCGCACCGGCGCGGAGCAGCTCTGGTTCGACGAGATGGGCCTGTACCGCCTGCTCACCCGCGTGGAGGACGCCGGCCTTCTGCGCGAGATGGGCGAGGAGGCGCTGCGTCCGCTGCTGGAGCATGACCGCGCCCACGGCACGGACTATGTGCGCACGCTGCGCTGCTACCTTGCCAGTGAGCGCAGCATCCAGGAGGCGGCGCGCGCGACCTACACCCACCGCAACACCGCCATCTACCGCATCAACGCCATCAAGCGCCTGCTGGGCTGCACCTTCGATACGCCGGAGGAGCGTATGCGCTACCTCGTCGCCTGCCTCATTGTGGAAATGTAACCGCGGCGCGGCGCTGCGGGCAGGGCGCGGATTTTGCGGGGCGCAGGGGACGCCGGGCCGCAGCGAGGCGTTTCGGAGCGCAAGCTCCGGGCTTCGCACCGGAGCCAAGCGGGCCAAAGGCCCGGCTCTTAGCGCGGAGATCGCCGGGCCCTACGGTTTGGCCGAAAACGTCATCCACCCGCGGCGGGATGAGGGCATCCCGCCCTACGGGGATACGGAAAACGTACCATCCACCCCGTAGGGGCCGAATAGCCCCGCAAGGGGTGCCCTGCAAATCGGCCCGTCGTGGTGCGGAATGACGCTTGTGTGGATACCGAGGACGTATATTCCGATTGTGGGGCGGGGTCTTGACCTCGCCGCCAACGGTATCCCTCTTTCCCCTCATCAGTCAGCGCCTTGCGGCGCTGCCAGCTTCCCCCAAAGGGGGAAGCCTTCCAAAGTGTCTCACCCCAAAAGCCTTCCCCCTCCGGAGATAGGTGGCCGCGCAGCGGCCGGATGAGGGGAAAGAAACGCCCCCGCAAACACCGCACCCCCGGAAAGCAGCAGCTTTTCGCGTTCCGGCAGGCCTTCGCCGGGGCAGCGCTATCCCCACACGGCGGTCTGGTAGGCGGGGGTCATAGACGTTGGCCTTATCCTCGCTGATGTCCAGCGCGATGGGGATGACCGCCGGCCGGATACATACCCTGCCGCATCGGGCCGGCCCTCAAAAGTTGGTGCCGTTCCAGCCCCAGTCGGCGACGGGGTGGTAGGTCACATACACGGCGCTGCCGGGGATGCCGAGCTGCGCCTGCAAAATATCGCAGAGCCGGCCGGTCATTTTGGCATAGGAGGCCGCCGGGGCGCTGCCGTACAGGCTGACGGCCACATAGGCGCCCTTTTCCAGCTTTTTGCCGCCCAGCCAGAGCGGCGTATCGCCCGTGACGGATACCATCAGGTAGTTTTCTGTCTTGTGCAGCGTGCCGATAGCCTGGCCGAACGCCGTTTTCAAGGCGTCCTTCTGTTCGTCGGTGACGGGCACGGTCAATCTCGCATCGATAAAGGGCATGGGGGCCCCTCCTTTCTGTTCAGTCCAGCGCAAACACGGCAAAGCTCTGCGGGGGCAGGGTGATGGCGGCGTTTTTCACCGTCGGCTCGCCGCCAAGGCGGAACACAGGCTCCATCCGGTGCGGCAGCGAGGCCAGCGGCACATCGCACGCCGTGCCGGCGGGGTTGACGGCGCACAGCAGCGCACCCCGGCCCCGGCCGCGGCGCCACGCGAAGGCACGGCGGCCTTTTTCGGCGTATTCGACGGCAAAGGGCGCGTCGGCGGCCAGCGCCGGCCGGCTGTGGCGGAAGGCCAGGATGCTGCGCACGGTGCCCAGCAGGCTGCCAGGGTCATCCTCCTGCGCGGCCACGGTGGGGGCATCGGGCGCGGGGTCGACGGGCAGGTAGAGCTTTTCGGCCGGCGCGGCGGAAAAGCCGAGGTTGGCGCTTTGGTCCCACTGCATCGGCGTGCGGGAACCGGTGCGGTTGTACCCGCCCTCCTTGGTGGGCAGGTTCTGGTAGCGCATACCGATCTCGTCGCCGTAATAGAGGAAGGGCGCGCCCGGCAGCGTGAACAGCGTGGCAAAGGCCAGCCGGCGCTCGGCCTCATCCAGGCCGGCCGAGATGCGCAGCGTGTCGTGGTTGCCGGTGATGAGGCAGTACAGGCCGTGCTTTCTGGATGCCTCGTAGCTGGGCAGCCAATCGTCGAGGAATTTGGTGATGTCGGTGGTGCTGTCCTTGCAGAAATACGCCTTGCCGATGTTTTTCGGCACGCCTTCCGTGGCGCCGTCATAGTTGCGCACCAGCCAGCTGTAGCCGTTGCCCTGCCAGTCCAGCATGAAATCCATATCGAACCCGGCCTTGAGGCTCTGGGCGGGGTGGTTCCACTCGCTCACCATCACCGCCTCGGGGGCGTGGCGCTTGAGCCGGGCGGAAAGGTCCCGCCAGACCGCGCAGGTGTAGCGCTTTTGGGGCGTGTCGTTTTTGACAAGGCTGTCCGCCATATCGACGCGGAAGCCGTCGCACCCGGCATCCAGCCAGAAACGCATGACGTCCCAGATGGCGTCGCGGGTGGCCATGGCGTCGGGGCCGGTGATGGGCTGCTGCCACGGCCGGCGGCAGCGGCCGTAGCCGTAGTTGAGCGCCGGCTGGCACTTGAAAAAGTTCAAAACGTAGGTGCCGCAGCGCGCGGCCTCGCCGGCGATAAAGGGCATACCGTCGCCGTTCTCGATCCAGGAATCCGTCCAGATGTACCGCCCCGAAAGGTCATTTTTTTCCGGGGCGCTGCTGGCCTTGAACCACGCGTGCTCCTCGCTGGTGTGGCCGGGCACAAGGTCGAGCAAAACGTGCATACCGCGCGCGTGCGCGGCGGCGAACAGGGCCTTGAGGTCCTCGTTGGTGCCGTAGCGCGGGGCCACCTTTTTATAGTCCCGCACGTCGTAGCCGGCGTCTTTAAAGGGGGAATCGAAGCAGGGGTTGAGCCACAGCGCGTTGCACCCAAGGCCCTGCACATAGCCGAGCTTTTGGGTGATGCCGGGGATATCCCCGATGCCGTCGGCGTTGGTATCGTAAAAACTTTGGGGGTAGATCTCGTAAAAGACCGCGTCTTTGAGCCAGTTGACCATGGTGCGGCATACCTCCTTGCCCTGCGGGGCGTTTGCTGTGTGCCTTTTATTATAGTGCAAAAACCGCCGCAAGGCAACCCAAATCTGCCCCGCGCGCCCTTGCGAAACGGCCGCCGTTGTGCTAGGATAAAAGCCACAGGGCGGCGGCAGGCCCGCCGCTGCAAGGCAAGGAGGGTGTTTTTTTATGGAGATCACCAAAGACGTGCGCTATATCGGCGTAAATGACCATCAGGTCGACCTGTTCGAGGGGCAGTATGTCGTGCCCAACGGCATGGCCTACAACTCCTACGTCATTTTGGACGGCAAGGTCGCCGTCATGGACACCGTGGACCGGCATTTCACCCACGAATGGCTGGACAACCTTGAAGCCGCGCTCGGCGGCCGCAAGCCGGATTACCTGGTCGTACAGCATATGGAGCCGGACCATTCCGCCAACATCGAGAATTTTGCCAAGACCTACCCGCAGGCCAAGATCGTTGCGAGCGCCAAGGCCTTTGCCATGATGGGCCAGTTTTTCGGCACCGATTTCGCCGGCCGGCAGGTCGTGGTGGGCGAGGGCGATACGCTCGCTTTGGGCAAACACACGCTGCATTTCGTCGCGGCGCCGATGGTGCACTGGCCCGAGGTGCTGATGACCTGGGACGACGCCGACAAGATCCTCTTCTCGGCCGACGGGTTCGGCAAATTCGGCGCCCTGGATGTGGAGGAGGACTGGGCCTGCGAGGCGCGGCGGTACTACATCGGCATCGTGGGCAAATACGGCGCGCAGGTGCAGAACGTGCTCAAAAAGGCCGCCGGGCTGGACATCCAAACCATCTGCCCGCTCCACGGCCCGGTGCTGACCGAAAACCTCGGCTACTACCTCAACCTTTACAACATCTGGTCGAGCTACGGCGTCGAGAGCGAGGGCATCGTCATCGCCTACACCTCCGTCTACGGCAACACCAAAGCGGCGGTGGAAAAGTTCGCCGCGCGGCTGCGCGCGCTGGGCTGCCCCAAGGTCGTCGTGAACGACCTGGCCCGCTGCGATATGGCCGAGGCCGTGGAGGACGCGTTCCGCTACGGCAAGCTGGTGCTGGCCACCACCACCTACAACGCCGACATCTTCCCCTTTATGCGCCAGTTCATCGAGCATCTGACCGAGCGCAACTTCCAGAACCGCACCGTCGGCTTTATCGAGAACGGCACCTGGGCGCCGATGGCCGCGCGCACGATGAAAAAGATGCTGGAGGGCTGCAAGAACCTGACCCTGGCCGAGCCGACCGTCACCCTCAAGAGCGCCCTCAGCGAGGACAGCGCCGCCCAGCTGGAGGCGCTGGCCCAGGCGTTGTGCGCCGACTATGTCGCCCGCGCCGGCGGTGAAACGGTGGACAAGCAGGATATGACGGCGCTGTTCAACATCGGCTACGGCCTGTATGTGGTGACCTGCAGCGACGGCAAGCGGGACAACGGCCTCATCGTGAACACCGTCAGCCAGGTGACCAACACCCCCAACCGCGTGGCGGTGTGCATCAACAAGCAGAACTACAGCCACCACATCATCCAGCAGACCGGCGTGATGAACGTCAACTGCCTGTCGGT
>CANRCB010000051.1 GCA_947629015.1 uncultured Gemmiger sp. | reverse complement strand
AAAAGGAGGTGCCGCCGTGCCGGACGCAGAGGTACGCGGCGTAACGCTGTGGGCCGCCGCGCGCGGTGTGCCGCGCATCATCGTGCCCATCATGGAAAAAACGGCCAAAGCGGCGCTTGAGCGCGCCGAGGATCTGGCCCGCCCCCGGTGGGACGGCGTGGCCGAACTGGTGGAGCTGCGGCTGGACCCGCTGCTCGCCGCGAAGGAGCCGTGGTGCGGCGCGCTCAAGGCGGTGAAAAAGGCGCTGGGCACCGCGCAAAACGGTGCCGGGCGGCCGCTGCTGGCCACCATCCGCACCAGCGCCGAGGGCGGCGCCGCCGCCCTTACACCCGGGGAATACGCCGCCGCCGTGCAAAAGCTGCTCACCGCCTGCGCGCCCGACCTTGTGGACATCGAGTTCTCGGCCGGGCCGGAGGCCGTTGCCGCCCTGCTGGCGGCCGCGCACGCCGCCGGCGCAAAGGCCGTGTTCAGCGCGCACCGGTTTGACGCCACACCCCCGCGCGCCGGGATGGTCAGCGCCCTGTGCGCCATGGCCGACGCCGGGGCGGACATCGCCAAGCTGGCCGTCATGGCCAACGCCCGCGCCGACGCCGGCGAGCTGCTCGCCGCCACCGCCGAGGCCGCGGCCCTGCGCCCCGGCACCCCGCGCCTGACGATGGCCATGGGGCCCCTGGGCACCGTGACCCGCGTGTGCGGCGGGCTGTTCGGCAGCTGCGCCAGCTTTGGCACCGCGGCGCCCGGCAAGGCCAGCGCCCCCGGCCAGCCGACGGCCCGCGCGCTCAAGCGCGCGCTTAAGCAGCTGGACGCCTGCCTGTGACCCCGTCCGACCTGCGTAGTTTATAAAAAGGAAGTGCCCCGTATGGAATTCTCCAAACGTTTGGATCTGTTCGGCCCCGAGATCTTCGCCGCCCTCAACGACAAGGTCGTCGCGCAGCAGGCGGCCGGCCGCAAGGTGTACAACCTGTCCGTCGGCACGCCGGATTTCGCGCCCTTCCCGCACATCAAGGCGGCGCTGGCCAAAGCCATCGAGGACGACGAAAACTGGAAATACTCCCTGCGCGATATCCCGGAGCTTTTGCAGGCCGTGTGCGCCTATTATGAGCGGCGGTTCGGCGTTTTTGGCATCACGCCGGAGATGGTGATGAGCTTTTCCGGCAGCCAGGACGGAATCGGCCATCTCGGCATGGCGCTGTGCAACGACGGCGACCTCGTCCTTTTGCCCGACCCCTGCTACCCCGTGTTCATGACGGGGTGTATGCTCGGCGGCGCCGAATGCCGGTACTACAAGCTGACGAAGGAAAACGCCTTCCTGCCCGACCCCGACGCCATCCCGCCCGAGGTGGCGCAAAAGGCCAAGCTGATGCTCGTCAGCCTGCCGGCCAACCCCGTGGGCAGCGTCGGCACGCCGGAGCTGTACGCAAAGCTGGTGGCCTTCTGCAAAAAGTACGATATACTCCTCGTGCATGACAACGCCTACAGCGACATCGTGTTCGACGGCGCGGTGTGCAACAGCCTGTTCAACACCCCCGGCGCGCGGGAGGTGGGGGTGGAGTTCTTCTCCCTGAGCAAGTCCTTCAACGTGACGGGCGCGCGGCTGAGCTTCCTCGTCGGCCGGCCGGACGTCATCGCCGCCTGCAAAAAGCTGCACACGCAGATCGATTTCGGCAAGTTTTTGCCGCTGCAATACGCGGCCATCGCGGCGCTCACCGGCCCGCTGGAGCCGGTCAGGGCGCAGTGCAAAGTCTACGAGGCCCGGCGCGACGCGCTGTGCGGCGGCCTGCGGGCCATCGGTTGGGATGTGCCGAACAGCCACGGCAGTATGTTCGTGTGGGCGCCGCTGCCGGCCGGCTACACGAACAGCATGGATTTCTGCATGGAGCTTTTGGACAAGGCCGGCGTCGTCTGCACGCCGGGGTCGAGTTTTGGCCCCTCGGGCGAGGGATATGTGCGCTTTGCGCTGACGATGCCGGCGGAAAAGATCGCCGCCGCGGTGGCGGCCATCGCGGCCAGCGGCCTGTGCAAATGACCCCATATCCAGCGTCGGATGTAAAAAATTGGCACAATTCCTTGAACAAATTGCACAAGACGTCCACCGTATAAACACAAAAGTTCTCTCGAAAAAAACAAGATACCGCATTGCACTGGCGGGCGGATTGTATTATAATTCTATAAATACCAAAAGGGTTTTGGCTTCAAAACCCGGCGCGGAATGGGGTACCCCATTCGTTTGGCCGCCTGACAGCGGCCAAACGGCGCGCCGGTCAGCCGGCGGCAACGGGGCCGCCGGCCGGCCCCCGCGGGGGGCGCCTGCCCGTTTTTTGTTTTTTGCGCCGAAATCCGCCCCGTTTTGTATCGATTGTTGAGGAAGTGCCGGATGAAATTCTCCCAGATGCCGTACCGGCGCGTGGAGCGCGCCGAAGTAGAAGCCAAATTCAAGGATCTGATCGCCCGCAGCGCCGCCGCCGGCAGCGGGGCGGCGCAGTTTGCCGTGCATGAGGAATACTACCGATTCATGGCCGGCGTGCGCACCAACATGACGCTGGCGAACATCCGCCACGACATCGACACCACCGACCCCTTCTACGCCGCCGAGCGCGAATATTATGACGACCTGCGCCCCGTGCTGGCCAATCTGGAGACGGAGTACCGCAAACAGCTGTACAACAGCCCCTTCCGCGCTGAGCTGGAAAAGCGCCTGGGCGCGCCGGCGTTCAAAAACATCGGGCAGGCCATGCGCGCCATGGACGAGAAGATCATCCCCCTGTGCCAGGAGGAGAACGCCCTGGCCAGCCGCTATTCCAACCTGATCGCCGCCGCCCGCATCGAGTTTGAGGGCGGGGTGTACAACCTTTCGCTGCTGCGCCCGTTTTTGACCCATGCCGACCGCGGCGTGCGCAAAAAGGCGTGGGCGGCCCTCAGCGGCTACCTGCAAAGCGTCAGTCCCGAGATCGACGATATCTATGACCGGATGGTCAAAAACCGCACCGCGCAGGCCAAAGCCCTGGGGTTTGAAAACTATGTCGAGCTGGGCTACCTGCGGATGCACCGCAACTGCTATGACCGCGCCATGGTCGAAAATTTCCGCGCGCAGGTCAAAAAGTATCTGGTGCCCTACGCCACCCGCCTGCATGAGCAGCGCCGCCGGCGCTTGGGGGTGGACACGCTCTGCCACTATGACAACGACGTCTATTTCGCCAACGGCAACCCCGCGCCCATCGGCACGCCGGAGGAGATTTTGGCCGCCGGCCAGCAGATGTACGCCGAGCTCAGCCCCGAGACGAAGGAATTTTTCGATTTCATGCGCGGGAACGAGCTGTTTGACGTCCTCGGCCGCCCCAACAAGCGCCAGGGCGGGTACATGACCTTTTTGCCGGACTACAAGGCCCCCTTCATCTTTGCCAACTTCAACGGCACCAACGGCGACGCCGACGTCATCACGCATGAGTGCGGCCACGCCTTCCAGGGCTACCTCACGCGGGACGAAAAGATCCGCGAATTCTGTGACCTTGGCATGGAGACGGCCGAGATCCATTCCATGAGCATGGAGTACTTCACCTACGGCTGGATGGAAAAGTTCTTCGGCGATAAAAAAGACGACTACCTCAAGATGCATCTGGAGGATTCCATCATCTTTGTGCCCTACGGCTGCATGGTGGACGAGTTCCAGCACATCGTGTACGAGAACCCCGCCCTCACCCCGGCCGAGCGCAAGGCCGCCTGGGCCAACCTTGAAAAGGAATACCGCCCCCACCTGCATTTTGAGGGGGACGATTTCCTCGCCGGGGCCATCTGGCAGCGCCAGCACCACATCTTTACCAACCCCTTCTATTATATAGACTACTGCCTGGCCAGCGTCGTCGCGATGCAGTTCAAGGTCAAAATGGACGAGGACTGGCCCGCCGCCTGGGCCGATTACCTCAAGCTGTGCCGGCTCTCGGCGCGGGATTTCTACACGAACATCCTGCCGCAGGCGGGCCTGACGGTGCCGTTTGAGGACGGCTGTGTCGAGCGGCTGGTCCAGGCGCTGGAGCCCAAAACGGCGGAGTAACGCCCCATGGCCGGCAAAGACAAAAAGCCCCGCGGCCGCCGCGCCTATCTGCAATACTTTACCCCCACCGTCGGCGGCGGGTACACATACAACGGCCCCATGGTGCCCTGCCGCACCCCGCGCGCGGCGCGCCGCCGGCTGCTGGCGGCGCTGGGCGCGCTGCTGGCGGCGGTCACGGGGTGCACGGCGCTGCCCGGCCTGGTGCCGGTGCCCGGTATGCAGGGCTGCTTTTACGTCATCCTGCCGTGGCTGGGCCAGCTGGCCGGCACGGTGTTCCTGCTGGGGGCCGGGCGGCTGGTGCCCTGGCTGTGGGATGCCGACGCGCTGCGCCGCTACCGGTACGAGGCCACCGCCCCCAAGCTGCCGCTGCGCGCGGCGTGCACGGCGGTGTGCGCCGGGCTGGCCGCCGTGGGCGAGGCCGTCTGCCTGCTGCGGCAGGGCGCGGGCGGCAACGCCGGCGGCGCGGTCCTGTTTTTTGGCTGCCAGCTGTGCGCGGCGGCGGCCGCCGCGGGCGCCGGACGCCTTGCCAAACGGCTGGCGTTCGACCCGCCCGACGAAACACCGCCCCCCGCGCAGGGGCCGCGCCCCTAGGGCGCACCGCTCCCCTTACTTAGTGGACAGCGGGCGAAAGCCCGTTCCCATAAATTGTCCAAAATTTTGAAAGAGAGGAAAGAAACCACCATGAAAACAAGCAAGATCCTTGCTTTGCTTCTGGCCATGGCCATGTGCGTGAGTCTGTTGGCCGGCTGCGGCGCCACCGGTACCAGTGAACCGGCCGCCAGCACCCCGGCTGCCAGCACCCCGGCCGACAGCAGCGAGCAGGAACCCGCAGAGGCCCCCAACGACACGATGGTCGTCAGCGTGGAGCAGGGCATGGAGGGCAAATTCAGCCCCTTCTTCTACCTGTCCGCCAACGACAGCACCGTTGTGGAGAGCTTCACCCTCTACACCCTGATGAGCGACCGTGTGGCCAACCCGGTCAACAACGCCATCGAGGGTGAGACCCGCGCCTACAACGGCACCGACTACACCTACACCGGCCCCGCCGATGTCACCGTCACCGAGAATGCCGACGGCACCGTCACCTACACCATCAAGATCCGTGACGACATCGTCTACACCGACGGCACCCCCGCCACCATCGACGACGTCATCTTCGGCATGTATGTCTACCTTGACCCGACCTATGACGGCAACGCCACGCTGTTCAGCGTGCCCATCGTCGGCGTGGACGAGTACCGCTCCGGCATGGACACCCTGTTCAACCTCATCGCCAAGGCCGGCCGTGACGGCTACACCGCCAACGACTACTACACCGAGGACCAGTACAACGCCTTCTGGGCCGATCTGGACCAGGCCGGCATCGCCTTCACGCAGGAGATCGTCGACTACATCGTCGCCAACGGCCTTGCCGCTGCGGATGACGATATGTCCGTCATCGCCCCCAACTGGGGCTTCGAAGTCGCCGAGGGCGGCACCGTTGAGGACTTCTGGCACGCCATCGAGGCCGCCTATGAGGGCGACTACGCCACCCTGTCCAGCACCGAGACCGCGGGCAGCAGCCTGTTCGACCTGATGGAGGACTACGACGCCTACGCCGTCGGCGTGGAGACCGGCGAGAGCGCGCCCAACGTGGCCGGCATCGAGCGCATTGACGATTACACCGTCAACGTCACCACCTCCACCTTGGACGCCACCGCCATCTACCAGATGAGCCTGCCCATCGCCCCCATGCACTACTACGGCGACCCCGAACTGTATGACTACGACAACAATATGTTCGGTTTCCCCAAGGGCGATCTGTCCATCGTCAAGGCCAAGACCAGCGCCCCGCTGGGTGCCGGCCCCTACATCTTCAACAACTACTCCAACGGCACCGTCTACATGGACGCCAACCCCGACTACTACAAGGGCGAGCCCTCCATCAAGCACCTGAACTATCTTGAGTCCAGCGAGGACAACAAGGTCTCCGGTGTCGTGGCCGGCACGCTGGATGTGTCCGACCCCTCCTACAGCACCGACACCGCCAAGCAGATCGCCGTTGAGAACGGCTTCAGCGAGGACGAGTGGGACAACTTCGACGGCCCCGTGCTGACCACCAAACTCATCGACTACTGCGGCTACGGCTACATCGGCATCGCGGCCAACAACGTCAAGGTCGGCGATGACCCCGCTTCCGACGAGTCCAAGGCGCTGCGCAAGGCCATCGCGACCGTCATCGCCGCCTACCGTGACGAGGCCATCGACAGCTACTACGGCGCCACCGCCTCCGTCATCAACTACCCGATCTCCAACACCAGCTGGGCCGCCCCGCAGAGCACCGACGACGGCTACACTGTGGCCTACTCCGTCGATGCCGACGGCAACGAGCTGTACAGCGCCGGCATGTCCGCCGAGGACCGCTACGCCGCCGCCATCGCCGGCGCCCTGACCTGGTTCGAGAAGGCCGGCTACACCGTTGAGGACGGCAAGCTGACCGCGGCCCCCGAGGGCGCCAAGCTC
The DNA here is from genome assembly GCA_947629015.1 of uncultured Gemmiger sp. Taxonomy (GTDB): domain Bacteria; phylum Bacillota; class Clostridia; order Oscillospirales; family Ruminococcaceae; genus Gemmiger. Next base: position 1,616 of record CANRCB010000051.1, on the reverse strand, counting down.
GAGTATGAGGTCATCCTTGGCGGCAACGGCTCCGGCGACCACCCGAGCTTCCTGCTGCTGAAGAATGCCGCCGACGCGTTCGAGAGCATCGGCTTCAAGCTCATCGTCACCGACCTGGTCAACGCCAACGACCTGTACTCCGCCTATCAGACCGGCGCCGCCGAGATGTGGTGCGCCGCGTGGCAGAGCAGCTCCGACCCCGATATGTACCAGCTGTACCACAGCCAGGGCACGACCAACTACTACCAGATCGCCGATGACGATTTGGACGAGCTGATCATGGCCGGCCGTGCCTCCACCGACCAGGCTTACCGCAAGAGCGTGTACCAGGCCGCGATGGAGATCATCAAGGACTGGGGCGTTGAGATCCCCGTCTACCAGCGCAGCGACTGCGTGCTGGTCTCCAGCGAGCGCGTCGATGTCGACAGCCTGCCCGGCGACATGACCCCGTACTGGGGCTGGATGGCCGAGGTCGAGACGCTGGCCGTGAAGTAAGATACGGCAGCGCCTTCAGGCAGTAAAACAGCGCAAAAGCCCCCGTCTCCTCTTTCGGGGGAGGCGGGGGCGTGCTGTTTTGGCCCCCGATTCACCGCTTTAAAGCGGGGGTTTTTGCCCGCGGCGCCATGCGCCGCGCAAAGCAAATTTTTATCGAATGATAAAAATTTGCTTTGGCAAAAACGGCCCGGGCCTCCGCGCCAAGAGCCGCGCTTCGCGCGCTTGGCTCCGGTGCGAAGCCCGGAGCTTGCGCGCCGGCAGGCGCCTGCGGGCGCACAGTGAAGCACCGCATCGCGGTGCGTAACGAGAGCCGTTCCGAAATGGGCGGCGCGCGCACGCGCGCCATAAGTGGGTGCCGGGCAGATGCTTACGCTGCGGCGGGGTCAAGACCCCGCCCTACAAATGGGCAGTACGTTTCTCACTATTTGCGGGCCGGATATATCCGGCCCCTACGGGGTAGATGATACGTTTTCCTGTATCCCCGTAGGGCGGCGGTCTCACCGGGATGCCCTGCGAAAAACGCCCGCCCTACAAACTCCCGCAAACGGCATTTTACGGTTTGCCACGCCCTGGCCGAGTGGCGCGCAGCGCGGCGTGAGCGTGGACGGCGCCGCAAGGTGGCGTCCGTCCGGCGGACGGGGGATGACACCCGCCGGAATACCCGGGCGATATCTTGCCTCGGGGGATTCCAAAGGGGGGAACCCCCTTTGGTCGTGGGTCCGCTGCATGCGAAACCAGCGGGACCTTTTCGGTTCCTTTTCGGTCACGAAAAGGAACGGTAAAAAGCCAAATTTCCGCAGAAAGCGGCAGCCAACGGGCCCCGCGGCGGGGCGTCGGGGACGCCGCCCCCTACAAACCACACGGGAATACCATCCGGCTATTCGGCAGGGTCAAGACCCCGCCCTACAAACAGGTGATACGTTTCTCACCATTTGCGGGCCGGATGTATCCGGCCCCTACGGGGTGGCCGTGAACGTTCCGTATCCCCACAGGGCGGCAGCCCCTTTGCCGCCCCGGCAGGGCCAGGCTTCCCTGTGTATCTTACCCCAACCCTTTCCCCGGTGTGAACCGCCCGGCAGAGAGCCATCATGTGCGGCGTGATGGTTGTCTGGTGCGCGGCT
>CANRCB010000050.1 GCA_947629015.1 uncultured Gemmiger sp. | reverse complement strand
CTGCTGATTTTGGAGGACGAGTTCAAGGAATGCTGCGATGAGCTCATCGTCGTCACCGACGACGGCTCCTACGGGCGCAAGGCGGTCGTCACCGTGCCGCTCAAGGAAAAGCTCGAGGCCGGCGCGCAGTTTGACGAGGTCATCACCATCGGGCCGCTGATCATGATGAAGTTCGTCGTCGCCACCACCCGGCCGTTCGGCGTCAAGACCACCGTCAGCATGAACCCCATCATGGTCGACGGCACCGGTATGTGCGGCGGCTGCCGCCTGACCGTGGGCGGCAAGACGATGTTCGCCTGCGTCGACGGGCCGGATTTTGACGGCTTTGAGGTCGATTTTGACGAGGCCCTCAAGCGCGGCGGTATGTACAAGCCGTTCGAGGCCCATGCCCGCGAGGCGGAATGCAACCTGCTCAACAAGGAGGTCCAGTAACATGCCCAATATGGATCCGAAAAAGTGCCCCATGCCCAGCCAGGACCCCAACGTCCGCAACAAGAACTTTAAAGAAGTCGCGCTGGGCTACACCCCCGAGATGGCCGTGAACGAGGCCAAACGCTGCTTACAGTGCAAAAACCACCCCTGCCGCTCCGGCTGCCCTGTCGAGATCGACATCCCCGGCTTTATCAAGCTGGTCGCCGAGGGCGATTTTGAGGGCGCCTACCAGGTGGTCGCGCAGTCCAGCGCGCTGCCCGCCGTGTGCGGCCGCGTCTGCCCGCAGGAGAGCCAGTGCGAGGGCAAGTGTGTCCGCGGCATCAAGAACGAGCCCGTCGGCATCGGCCGCCTTGAGCGCTTTGTGGCGGACTGGCACCGTGAACACACCGACATCAAGCCCGTGGCCCCCGCGCCCAACGGCCACAAGGTGGCGGTCATCGGCGCCGGGCCTTCCGGCCTGACCGTCGCCGGCGATCTTGCCAAGATGGGCTACAAGGTCACCATCTACGAGGCGCTGCACGTGGCCGGCGGCGTGCTGATGTACGGCATCCCCGAGTTCCGCCTGCCCAAGAGCATCGTCCAGAAGGAGGTCGAGGGCCTCAAGGATCTCGGCGTCGACATTGAGTGCAACATGGTCATCGGCAAGGTGCTCACCGTCGACGAGCTGTTCAACGATTACGGCTTCGAGGCCGTGTACATCGCCTCCGGCGCCGGCCTGCCCCGCTTCATGGGCATCCCCGGCGAGAGCCTGAACGGCGTCTACTCCGCCAATGAGTATCTGACCCGCGTCAACCTGATGAAAGCCTATGACCCCAACTCCCGCACGCCCATCCAGCACAGCAAGGCGGTGGCCGTCGTCGGCGGCGGCAACGTCGCCATGGACGCCGCCCGCTGCGCCAAGCGCCTGGGCGCCGAGCAGGTGTACATCGTCTACCGCCGCGGCATGGCCGAGCTGCCCGCCCGTAAAGAGGAGGTCGAGCACGCCGAGGAGGAGGGCATCATCTTCAAGACCCTCACCAACCCCGTTGAGGTGCTGGGCGATGAGAACGGCTGGGTCAAGGGGATGACCTGCGTGGAGATGGAGCTTGGCGAGCCGGACGAGAGCGGCCGCCGCCGCCCCATCGTGAAAGAGGGCTCGGAGTTCACGCTGGATGTCGACACCATGATCATGGCGCTGGGCACCAGCCCCAACCCGCTCATCCGCTCCACCACGCCGGGCCTGGAGGCCAACAAGCACGGGTGCCTGATCACCAACGGCCCCGAGGGCCTGACCAGCCGTGACTTTGTGTGGGCCGGCGGCGACGCCGTGACCGGCGCCGCCACCGTCATCCTGGCCATGGGCGCCGGCAAGGAAGCCGCCCGCGCCATTGACAAGGCCATCAAGGAAAAGAACGCCTGACGCCATAAAGGCGGCATGGCGAAAGGGGCTTGTGCGCCCCGGCCAAAAACGGCATAGCCGCAAAATGCGGCTATGCCGTTTTGGCCTTTGTTTGCAGTGCCCGCGGCAGGGTGGGGGCAAGGCCCTGCGGAGAAATGAGAAAACGTATCATTCGCCACGGCGGGCCGATTACAATCGGCCCGCCGTGGTGCGGAATGACGCTTGTGTGGATACCGAGGACGTATATTCCGATTGTAGGGCGGGGTCTTGACCCCGCCGCCAACAGCATCCCTCTTTCCCCTCATCAGTCGCCTGCGGCGACAGCTTCCCCCAAAGGGGGAAGCCTTCCGTGGTATCTCACCCCAAAAGCCTTCCCCCTCCGGAGATAGGTGGCCGCGCAGCGGCCGGATGAGGGGGCTGAGGTGAGAAACGCCCCGCAAACCGGCCTCCCGCGGGCGGCCAGAGCTCAGAACAAGCCGCCTAACAGGTCGCTCACAAGGCTGCCGGCAAAGTTGCCCGCCATGTTGCGCACCGTCTTGTTGGAGTTGCCCAGCAGCCCGCGCGTCACGCTTTTGCCCAGGTTGCGGCCAAAGCTGCGCACCGTGCTCTTGGTGGCCTTCTGGATGCTGCGCTCCAGCGGGCTGCGGCCCTGGCTGTCATACCCCATCGCCTTGTACTGGGCCTTCAGCTCCCGCTCGGCCTCGCGCTGGGCTTTGGCCTGCGCTTTGGCATCCGCTTCGGCCTGTTTTTCGGCCTCCGCTGCGGCCTTCTCGGCGGCTGCGGCCTGCGCGGCCTCGTCCAGCACCTCATAGGCGGAGCGGTTGTCCACCGCGTCCTTGTATTTGGGGTACAGCGCGTCGTTGGCCACCAGCATGGCCCGGGCGGCCAGATCCATGCCGTTCAGGCTGCTCTGCGGCGGGCAGATGGTGGCCTTCTCCACCACCGTGGGCACGCCGTCGGCGTCCAGCATGCTCACCAGCGCCACGCCGGTGCCCATGCCGCCGATGGCATCCTCGGTCTTGAAATTGGGGTTGGGGCGGAAGCTCTGCGCCGCCACCCGCACGGCCTTCTGCTCGGCCGGGGTGTAGGCGCGCAGCGCGTGCTGCACGCGGTTGTTCAGCTGGGCCAGCACCTCGTCCGGGATGTCGGCGGGGGTCTGGCTGATGAAGAAGATGCCCACGCCCTTGCTGCGGATGAGCTTGACCACCTGCACCACCTTGTCCACCAATGCCTTGGGCGCGCCGGAGAACAGCATATGCGCCTCGTCAAAGAAGAACACCAGCTTGGGCTTGTCGGCGTCGCCCACCTCGGGCAGCTGCTCGTACAATTCGCTCAGCATCCACAGCATGAAGGTGGCGTACAGCAGCGGCTTTTGCGCCAGCTCCACGCAGTGCAGGATGTTGATGGTGCCGCGCCCGTCGGGCGAAAGCTGCATCCAGTCGTTGATGTCGAGGTTGGGCTCCCCGAAAAACTGCTCGGCGCCGTCGTTTTCCAGCGCCAGCAGCGCGCGCTGGATGCCGCCCACGCTCTGCGGGGTCACGTTGCCGTAGGTGTTGACGAACTCCTTGTGGTGCTCGCCCACATAGGCCAGCATGGCGCGCAGGTCCTTGAAATCGATGAGCTCCCAGCCGTTGTCGTCCGCCACGCGGAAGGCGATGTTCAAAACGCCCTCCTGCGCGTCGGTCAGGTCCAGCAGGCGGGCCAGCAGCAGCGGGCCGACGTCGGTCACGGTGGCGCGCACCGGGATGCCCCCCTTGCCGAACACGTCCCAGAACCGGCAGGGGTAGCCGGTGTACTTGAAAGCCGCGGGATCCACCCCGACGGCGGCCAGGCGCTCGTGCATTTTTTCGCTGTCGGCACCGGCCAACGCCGTGCCGCTCACGTCGCCCTTGATGTCGGCCAGAAACACCGGCACGCCCAAGTCGGAAAGGCCCTCGGCCAATACCTTGAGCGTGACGGTCTTGCCAGTGCCGGTCGCCCCGGCGATGAGCCCGTGGCGGTTGGCCATCCCTGGCAGAAGATAGACGGGGGCGTCCCCCCTGCCAACCAAGATCCTGCCGTCCTGCAACATAGCGGTGCCCTCCTGATGCAAAATTCTTTTTAAAGTATACCATACCATGCCAAAAATGAAAAGGGGGCGGCGGGGCGCCGCGGCAAAAAGCCCGCCCTGCAATCGGGATATACGTCCTGGGCACCCCGGTAGAGGCAGCCCGCGCCACGGCGGGCCGATTGTAATCGGCCCCTACGGGATAAATGATACGTTTTCCCGTATCCTCGTAGGGCGGGGTGCCCTCACCCCGCCGCAAGAACGGATGACGTTTGCCTCACCACTGTAGGGGGCGGCGATCTCCGCGCCAAGAGCCGCCCTTCGGGCGCTTGGCTCCGGTGCGAAGCCCGGAGCTTGCGCTCCGAAACGCCTCGCTGCGGCTCGGCGTCCCCGACGCCCCGTGAAATCCGCGCCCTGCCCGCAGCGGCGCGCAGCGCGGCGTGAGCGTGGACGGGCGCCGCAAGGTGGCGTCCGTCCGGCGGACGGGGGATGGTGCCCGCCAAAATACCCGGGCGGTATCCTGCCTCGGGGGATTCCAAAGGGGGGACCCCCTTTGGTCGTGGGTCCGCTGCATGCGAAACCAGCGGGACCTTCTGCGCCCGCAGGCGCGTCTCGGAGCGCAACCGCGCGAAGCGCGGCTCTTAGCGCGGAGAGGCGGTTCCTTTTCGGTCACGAAAAGGAACGGTAAAAAGCCAAATCCCGGCAGAACGCGGCAACCAACGGGCCCCGCGGCGGGGTCAAGACCCCGCCCTACAACCTGCGGGAACGCATCGCCTGTCCCGCAAACAGCATCCCGCGTTACGGCGGGCCGATTGTAATCGGCCCCTACGGGGTAGCCGTTACCCTTTCCGCCCACTTATGGCGCGCGTGCGCGCGCCGCCCATTTCGGAACGCCCTCGCTCCGCTTCGCTGCGCTCCGGGACGTTTTTGCCAAACCAAATTTTTATCATTCAATAAAAATTTGGTTTGCGCGGCGCATGGCGCCGCGGGCAAAAAGCGCCGCCCATTTCGGAACGGCTCTCGTTACGCACCGCGATGCGGTGCTCCACTCCGGCCGTTTTTGCCAAACCAAATTTTTATTGGTCAATAAAAATTTGGTTTGCGCGGCGCATGGCGCCGCGGGCAAAAAGCCGCGGGCAAAAAGCGGTTGAAAAACCCCGCCGGATGGCCTATAGTAAAAGCAACGGACTTTTTTGCATCGGAGGCACCGCCTATGGAACAGCATGATATCGTCATCGTCGGGGCCGGGGTCGTCGGCTGCGCCATCGCGCGGGAGCTCGCGCGCTGCAAGGCCGACATCCTCGTTTTGGAGCAGGGCGCGGACGTGTGCTGCGGCACCAGCAAGGCCAACAGCGCCATCGTCCACGCCGGGTTCGACGCCGCGCACGGCAGCCTGATGGCCAAACTCAACGTGCAGGGCAGCCGCATGATGGAGCCGCTCTCCCGGGAGCTGGGCTTTGCCTACCGGCGCAACGGCTCGCTCGTCGTCTGCCTGGCCGGGGAGGACCTGCCCCGCCTGCGGGCGCTGTACGAAAACGGCACCGCCAACGGCGTCGAGGGGCTGGAGCTCCTCAGCGGCGAGGCCGCCCGCGCCAAAGAGCCGAACCTTTCCCCCAACGTCGTGGCGGCGCTGTGGGCGCCCACCGGCGCCATCGTCTGCCCCTTTGGCCTCACCATAGCGCTGGCCGAAAACGCCTTCGCCAACGGCGTGCGGTTCCGCTTTGGCACAAAGGTCACCGCGCTGGCCAAAACCGGGGCCGGCTGGCGGCTGGAAACCTCCGCCGGGCCGGTGGCGGCGCGCTGCGTCGTCAACGCCGCGGGGGTCTGGGCGGACGTTTTGCACAACATGGCCAGCGCCCAAAAGATCCACATCACCCCGCGCCGCGGCGAATACCTGCTGCTGGACTGGCGCGCCGGCCGCCACCATGTCGACGCGACCGTGTTCCAGCTGCCGGGGCGTTACGGCAAGGGGGTGCTCGTCACCCCCACCGTGCACGGCAATCTGCTTATCGGCCCCACCGCCAGCGACATCGAGGACCGCGAAGGCACCGACACCACCGCCGCCGGCCTGGCCGAGGTGGCGCAGAAGGCCGCGCTCTCGGTGGCGGACCTGCCGCTCAACACCGTCATCACCAGCTTTGCCGGCCTGCGCGCGCACGAGGACGGGCACGAGTTCATCCTCGGCGAGCCCGCCGACGCCCCCGGCTTTTTTGACGCCGCGGGCATCGAGTCCCCGGGGCTGTCCAGCGCGCCGGCCATCGGCGTGACGGTCGCGCAGATGGTGCGGGAGCGGCTGCGCCCGGCCGAAAACCCCGCCTTTGACCCCCATCGGGAACCTATGCTGCTGACCAAGCTCCTTTCCCCCGAGGCTTACGCCGCCCTCATCCAAAAGGATCCCGCCTACGGGCGCGTCGTCTGCCGCTGCCGCCAGGTCACCGAAGGGGAAATTTTGGACGCCATCCGCCGCCCGCTGGGCGCGACAACCGTCGACGGCATCAAGCACCGCGTCGGCGCGCGCATGGGCCGCTGCCAGGGCGGGTTCTGCACGCCGCGCATTTTGGCGCTGCTCGCGCAGGAGCTGGGCGTGCCGATGGAAGCCGTGACCCAGAACGGCGGGGATTCCCGCTTTGTGCTGGACGCCGGCAAAAACAGGCGGTAAGGGGGTGCGCAGCATGACCGAAAGGTACGACATCGTCATCATCGGCGGCGGGCCCGCAGGCCTGGCGGCCGCCGTGGCCGCGCGCGAGGCGGGCGCCGGCAGCATCCTTGTGCTGGAGCGGGACACCGTTTTGGGCGGCATCCTCAACCAGTGCATCCACAACGGCTTCGGCCTGCACCATTTTGGCGAGGAGCTCACCGGCCCCGAATACGCCGGCCGTTTTGCCGCCCAGGTGCGCGGCCCCGGCATCGAGTGCCGCTGCGGCACCATGGTGCTCGCTTTCGGGGCGGGGCGCACCGTCACCGCCGTCAATGACAGGCAGGGCCTGTTCACGGTGCAGGCGGGGGCCATCGTGCTCGCCATGGGCTGCCGGGAGCGCCCGCGCGGCGCGCTCAACATCCCGGGCTTCCGCCCGGCGGGCATCTACTCCGCCGGCACGGCGCAGCGCCTCATCAACATCGAGGGCAAGCTCCCCGGGCGGGAGGCCGTCATCCTCGGCTCGGGCGATATCGGCCTCATCATGGCGCGCCGCCTCACCTGGGAGGGCTGCCGCGTCCACGCCGTGGCCGAGCTCATGCCCTATTCCGGCGGGCTCAAGCGCAACATCGTGCAGTGCCTGGACGATTACGGCATCCCGCTGCTGCTCAGCCACACCGTCGTGCGCATCGAGGGGCGGGAGCGGGTCCAAAGCGTCACCGTCGCGGCCGTCGGCCCCGACCGCGCGCCCATCCCCGGCACCGAGAAGGCCTACCCCTGCGATACGCTGCTGCTCTCCGTCGGCCTTCTGCCGGAAAACGAGCTTTCCCGCGCGGCGGGCGTGGACATCAGCCCCGTCACCGGCGGGCCGACCGTCAACGAGAGCCTCGAGACGTCGCTGCCCGGCGTGTTCGCCTGCGGCAACGTGCTGCACGTGCACGACCTGGTGGACTACGTCTCGGAGGAGGCCGCGGCCGCCGGCCGCCACGCCGCGGCGTATGTGCGGCAGGGGGGCGCGGGGGCCGCGGGCCCGGCACTGCCGGTGCGGGCGCAAAACGGCGTGCGCTACACCGTGCCCGCCGTCATCCGCCCGGCCGCCCTGGCCGACAAGGCCCCCCTGCGCTTCCGCGTCGACAACGTATACCGGGACAAATGCGTCACCGTCGCCGTCGACGGGGCGCCGGTGGCGCGGCTGCGCCGCCGCATCCTGACCCCCGGTGAGATGGAGACGGTGCCCCTGCAAAGGCAATGGTTCCAAAACGCCGGCCCGCAAAGCCGCGTGACCGTATCGCTGGAGGAGGTGTGAGCATGGAAACACGGGAGCTTACCTGCATCAACTGCCCCATGGGCTGCCAGCTCACCGTCACGTTGGAAAACGGCGCCGTCGCCAAGGTGGCGGGCCAGACCTGCCCGCGCGGCGAGGCGTACGCCCGCACCGAGGTCACCGCCCCGGTGCGCACCGTCACCACCACGGTGCCGCTCACCGGCGGCACGGCGGCCACCGTCAGCGTCAAGACCGCCGCGCCGGTGCCCAAGGGCAAGGTGTTCGCGGTGCTGGATGCCCTCAAGGGCGTCACCGCCGCCGCGCCGGTGCACATCGGCGATGTGGTTTTGCCCAACGCCGCCGGCACCGGGGTGGATATCGTCGCCACCTGTGAGCGCCAGTAAGCGCCATACGCAAACCTGCGGCGGGCGTTGCCGTTTGCGGGACAGGCGATGCGTTCCCGCAGATTGTAGGGCGGGGGCTTGCCCCCGCCGCAAAACCTTGCCGTGGCATCAACGTTTCACGGCGGGCCCAAGGGCCCGCCCTACAACCGGGATATACGTCTCCGACGCCCCGGAAACGTCATTCCATTCCCCCCTCATCCGTCGGCGCCTTGCGGCGCTGCCAGCTTCCCCAAAAATGGGGCGGCGCGCGCACGCGCACCATAGGGGGATGCCGGGCAATTGTTTGCAGCGTGTCGCGCTTTCCTGACACAGTCTGGCGCCCGCCGGTATCCCGGCGGGCGCGTATCATTGGTGTTTGCGGTTTTTCCGCCAGATGGCGTGCAGGCCGTCCAGCACCAGCGTCTCCTCATAGCGCAGGGGG
>CANRCB010000049.1 GCA_947629015.1 uncultured Gemmiger sp. | reverse complement strand
AAAAAGTAAAAAGCAGAAAAGTGTACATTTTTTCTATTGGAATGACATTTGCTGCTTTTTATTTTCTAATGTGGCACAAAGAGCTGATGTTCTGGTTGCAGAACCCAGAACTGCTTTAATAAAAACAAATAGCAAGAAGGGTGAAGGAAATAATCATGTTTCCCCATGTTAAGTGTCCGACATGTTGAAATTTCTTGTTGCTTCATTTTCATTTTTACTATGTTACCATTGCGGTATACGGCAAAACGCCATGGGTCATGGTGTTCGTATCCCTATTGGATGGTGGACAGTACAGGACTCTTCCGCGGCCTGGCGGAATGCCCGCCGGGCATATCCGCCCCCGCCTGCGGGCGGGCCGGTCTGTTCTCGTCCGTGCTGTCCCGTGGCACCACAGCAATACCCCCGCAGCGGGATACGCTGCGGGGGTATTGTTGTGGTGGACAGTACAGGACTCGAACCTGTGACCTCCTGCACGTCAAGCAGATGCTCTACCAGCTGAGCTAACTGTCCGTTTCATACAGCCTGTTTATTATATCAGGTCTTTACGGGAATTGCAAGGCTTATTTTGCCAAAACTTTCATGGAATAAATGCGGGCGCCTCGCCCAAAGCCTTACCCAGGCCGCGCGCCCGGCACAGGGGCGGGGATACCACAAGCCCCGCGGCGCCGTCTGGCGCCGCGGGGCGGTCTGTTTTTTCGGGGGAACGATCAGGAGAACATATTGATAAGGATACCGGCCGCCACGGCGGAGCCGATGACGCCCGCCACGTTGGGGCCCATCGCGTGCATGAGCAGGTAGTTGCGGGGGTTGTATTCCTGCCCGACCTTCTGGCTGACGCGCGCGGCCATCGGCACGGCCGACACACCGGCCGAACCGATGAGCGGGTTGACCTTGCCGTGGGTGGCCCAGCACATCACCTTGCCCAGCAGCACGCCGCTGGCCGTGCCCACGCTGAACGCCACCAGGCCCAGCACCACGATGAACACCGTTTGCAGGTTGAGGAAGGTCTGCGCGTTGGTGGAGCAGCCGACGGTAAAGCCGAGGAAGATGGTGATGATGTTCATCAGCTCGTTGCCGGCGGTCTTTTTGATGCGCTCCACCACGCCGGATTCCTTCATCAGGTTACCCAGCATCAGGCAGCCGACAAGGATGGCGGCGTCCGGCAGGGTCAGGCCGATGATGATGGTGACGACGATGGGGAACAAGATCTTTTCGAGTTTGGAGACCTTGCGCGGGCTTTCCATCACGATCTGGCGCTCCTTCTCGGTGGTGAGCGCCTTCATGATGGGCGGCTGGATGAAGGGCACCAGCGCCATGTAGCTGTAGGCCGCCACGGCGATGGAGCCCAGCAGGTGCGGGGCCAGCGTGGTGGCCACATAGATGGCGGTGGGGCCGTCGGCGCCGCCGATGATGCCGATGGCGCCGGATTCCGCCCCCGTAAAGCCCAAAAACCGCGCGCCTACGTAGGTGAAGAAGATGCCGGCCTGCGCCGCGGCGCCGAGCAAAAGGCTGGACGGCCGGGCGATGAGGGGCTCAAAGTCCGTCATGGTGCCGATGCCCAGGAAGATCAGCGGCGGGTAGATGCCCAGCTTGACGCCGAGGTAGATGTAATCCGCCATGCCGCCGATCTGGCCCAGAAGGTTCCAGTCGATGTGGTTGGTCTCGTTGATGAAGATCTCCATGTGGATGATGTTGTCCAGCGGGAGGTTCGCTATCAGCATACCGAAACCGATGGGCAGCAGCAGCAGCGGTTCAAACTGGAATTTGGGGTGGATGGCCAAAAACAGCAGCAGGCAGGCCAGGGCTATCATCACGGCGTATTTCCAACCGCCGGGCTGGGTGAAGAACACCGCCCAGCCGGAATTGGCAAAAATCTCCGCAATGTTTGACAGTATCGCCATACGGGGTATCCCTCCGAACTTTTTTGACGCAGATATGGCTTAAAACGGTGTGACATTCTCGGCCACGCCGGCGTCGCCCCAGGCGCCGCGGCGGCGCGGCGCGCCCGCGGGCAGGCGGCGGATGGCGTGGATAGCCGTGCTTTGCCCCTCGGCCGCATACACGGCGGCGGCGATGGCGGCTACGATCTCGGGCGCGATACCGCCCTGCACGGCCGGCGCGGGCGCCGGGGCAGCCGGCACCGCGGGGACGGCGGGGGCGGGCACAGCGGCCGGCGGCTGCCGGAGCGCCGCCTGGGCCTTCGCCTTTTTGCGCGCGTTCAGCGTATCGAACAGCTTGCCCTCGGCCGTCACGATCAGGCTCAGGGCAATGAGCATGGCAAACACCAGCAGCAGGCTGGTCAGCACGACCATGCCGTCATAGGCGGTCAGGCCGCCGATGCCCTGCGCGGCGCATACGATGGGATCTGGCATATGGATTCTCCTTTGGCCGCCGGGGGGATGCCCCATCCCGAAACGGCCCCATTATGTGTATGGATTATACCACACCTGCCGGCGTTTGGGTAGCCCTTTCGGGCAAAAAAACGCCGCCTGTTTCTTAGGGTCGCCGCCGCTTTGCGGGGCGGGGCGCCCCCGGTTTTTCACGGCCTGCCGCCGGCCTGCCCCACCTCGCGGTCCGGCGCCAGCCGGACGGTGGGCCAGGCCGCGTTGATGGCCTGGTAGCACGGGCAGTCGGCCGCGTGGTCGTTGATGATGCCGCAGGCCTGCAGGTGGGAATAGATCGTCACCGCCCCCACGAACCGGAACCCCCGCCGCTTGAGGTCACGGGCGATCGCGGCGGACAGGCCGTTGCTGACGGGGAGGCGGCCCTGCGCGTGGCCGTCGTACAAAACGGTCTTCCCGCCCGTATACGCCCACAGATAGGCGCAAAAGCTGCCGAACTCCGCCCGGAGCGCCTGATAACACCGGGCGTTTTGGATGACCGCCCGGACCTTTGGCCCGGAGCGCAGCATCCCCTCGGTGTGCAGGATGCGCTGCACGTCCGCCTCACCGTAGGCGGCGACCTTGTCATATTCAAAATTTTCAAAGCATTCGCGGAAAATTTCGCGTTTTTTGATCATCAGGCCCCAACTCAGGCCGCATTGCAGGCATTCCAGCGTCAAATGCTCAAACATACGGCGGTCATCCCATACCGGGACGCCCCACTCCCGGTCGTGGTACGCCCGGTCCGCCTCACTTGTGAACGCCCAGGCACAATGCCCCATGTTCCGTCCCCCTTCTGTGCGCCTGCGCGGCGGCAGGCCCGTTTCCCCGCCGCGGGCGGGGCACCGCATTACGCCAGCGGGTCGGGCGCGAGGGCGGGCGGGGGCAGTTCCGCCGTGGCGGCATCCATGGGGGCGGCGGGGTTTTTGCCGTAGACGCGGCAATAATTTCGGTAGAAGGTGGAATATTCGGTGTAGCCGCACTCCCCCGCGACGACGCCCGCCGGGTGCCCGGCACGCAGCAGCATACGGGCCAGCGCCATGCGCTTGTACAAAAGATAATCCGCCACGGTGGTGCCGGTGGCGCGCTTGAACGCCCGCGCCAGGCCGTTGCGGCTGAAATAGAACCGGTCGGCCAGTTCCTCCAGCGTGATGGGCGCGGTGAGGTTGGCGTTGAGGTAGGCCAGCACCTCATGCACACGGCCCTGGTCGGCGTGCACGGCGATGGCGTGCTCCGACATTGCATATAAATCCACCAAGATCCCCATCAAACGGGTGTGTATCGCAATATCCCGCACCGTTTCCGGCAGCTCGGCGGCCGTCCGCAGCGCCGTAAAGGCCTGCTCCAGCCCCTTGCCCCAGGCGCCGGGGTACAGGATCTCGGGGCGGCGGAAAAGGCCCAGAAGGTACTCCTCCTCCGGGCGCAGGGCCTGTGCCGAGAAGTGCAGCACCGCACGGCGGTAGGGCTGGCCCAGCGCCGCCAGCGCCTGCACGCTGTGGAACCGCGAGGAGCCGATGAGCACCACGCTGCCGGGCTCCAGCGGGCAGGAGAGGCCCTCAATGCGCACATCCGCCAAACCGGACAAAAAGCAGTAGATCTCGTACCGGCTGTGGCAGTGCGGGGTGTAGGCGGGCTGCGGCTCATCGGTCTCGGCCCAGCGGGCGGTGATGTGACGCCCGGTCAGGCGGTGTTCCATATCCATAAACGGCACCTCCCTGTTGCATTTTTCTTTTATTGTAGCAAAATGGCACCAAAATGCAAGGCTTTGTGGGCGATTTGCAATGGGTTTTGCCCCTTGTCCGGCGTATACTGGGCACAGACCGGGCGAGAGAGGGCCCTGCCGGGGCCGGCGCCCGGGGCGCGGCGGCAAAAAGCGCCGCCCCGCAGCGGAAGGCCCGCGCAAACAGCGCAGTGCCCGGCCGCACACGCAGCACGCAAAAGGAGATGACTACCATGCTGAATTGGCTGTTTGGCGGTACCAAGCTGACCGCCGAGGATAAGCAGGTCGGCGATACGATGTTTTTCCTGCAAGACCTGCACTGCTGAAACCCGCAAGGCAATAAGTATCCCCCGGCGAAGCCAAGCCGGGGGATACTTATTTATTATCCGGCGGATCCGGGGGCGGAAGGGGTAATGGCCACCCCGTAGGGGCCGATTACAATCGGCCCGTTGTAATGCGGGATGCTGTTTGCGGGACAGGCGATGCGTTCCCGCAGGTTGTAGGGCGGGGTCTTGACCCCGCCGCGGGGCCCGTTGGCTGCCGCCTTTTACCGGGGTTTTGTTTTTTCCGTTCTCTTTCGTCCCGAAAGAGAACCAGAAAGGGGCAGCCGATTTCGACGCGGCTGCGCGCACGACCAAAGGGGGTTTCCCCCTTTGGAATCCCCCGAGGCAAGATATCGCCCGGGTATTTTGGCGGGCACCATCCCCCCTCCGCCGGACGGACGCCACCTTGCGGCGCCGTCCACGCTCACGCCGCGCTGCGCGCCACTATGGGCAGGGCGCGGCAAACCGTTTTGCAGACACCCGCGGAACGTCCGTAGGGGCCGATTATAATCGGCCCGCCGTGGCGCGGGATGACGGTTGCGGGGGCGTTTCCCGCCTTGGCCCCTCATCCGGCCGCTGCGCGGCCACCTTCCCCCAAGGGGGAAGGCTTTAAGAGGGAGACACCCCGGAAGGCTTCCCCCTCTGGGGGAAGCTGTCGCCGCAGGCGACTGATGAGGGGAAACAGGACGCCATTTACGGGGCGTCGGGGACGCCGAGCCGCAGCGAGGCGTTTCGGAGCGCAACCGGGCCAAAGGCCCGGCTCTTGGCGCGGAGATCGCCGCCCCCTACGGTTTCCGGGAATGTCATCCACCCGCGGCGGGATGGGGGCCGCAGGGCGCCCCGGTGGGGCTCCCGCCCTACGGAGATACGGGAAAACGTATCATTCACCCCGTAGGGGCCGATTCGCCCCGCAAGGGGTGCCCTGTAAATCTACCCGTGAAAGCGCTTTTTCCGACACACTGGCAAAAGGCCGGCCCGCTGCAAAGCGGGCCGGCCTTTTGTTTATTCGGCGGGTTCGGGGTCGGCGGGCGCCGCATCGGGCAGGGGCGCCGTGACACCGCCGTGGGCGGCGATGTATTCCTCAAAATTGGCGAACTTCTGCTGCGGCGGCCGCCGGGAGATGAGCAGCAGGCCCGGATCCTCGGGCGGGGCGGGGGCGCGCCGGGGCTGCTGGGGCTGGGGCTGTGTCTGCGCGGGGCGGCGGGGCTCCCTGCGCGGGGCGGCGGGCTGCGCCTTTTTGCCGCCCGGCTGCGCGCCGGCGGCCGGGCGCTGCTGCCCGGCCGCCTTGCCGCGGGCAGCCGGCGCGGGGGCGGGGTCTTGCGGGGCCTTCTGCGGCGCATTTTGCGGCGCGTTCTGCGGCGTGCCCGCCCCGGCGGGGCGGCGGCCGCCGCGGTGGCGCCGGCGGCGGTGGGGCGCGGCTTTATCTTCCGGCCCCAGCGGCGGGGCAAAGGGGTATTTGTCGTTGAGCATGGTTTTCTCCTTTTCGGTCAGGTAAGGGCGCGGCACTCGATGTAATAGCGTTTTTCCTCGGCGTGGCCCATGCTGAAGGTCTTGCGCGGCAGCACGCCGCCCAGCACGACGCCGCGGAAAAGGTCCTGCTTTTCCAGCGGCGGCAGCAGCAGGGCGGTGGCGGGGCCGGGGGCTGTTTCGGCAAGGCGCAGGGCGGTCTCGGCCCCGTGGATGTAGTCCACCCGCGTGCCGGGGGCCTGGGCCAGAAAGTCCTGCACAAAGCGCTCGGCGGTGCCGACGGCCAGGGGTTCCGGCGGGGTTTGGATGCAAAGCGGCACGCGCGTGCCCGGGCCGGCCAGCGTCAGGCGCTGGGGGCCGGCCGCGGCGAGGGCGGCGCCGTGCGCCGCCAGCCAGCCGGCAAAAGCCTGCCGCACGGCATCCGGCGCGGCGCCGAACAAAACGCGGTGGATGGGCTCGATCTCGATGGCGGGGCTGTACACGCTGCACACCTCGGCCAGGCAGTACCGCGCGGGGTGGTCCTTTTGCCGCGCGGGGGGCAGCGTGGGCTTGAGCTCCTCCCAATAAGCCTTGGCGGTGGCGAGGGAATGGTTGCCGTCCCCCACCGCCAGCACCAGCGGCGGCTGGCCGGCGGCCGCCGGCCAGCGCGCGGCGAAGGCGGCCGGGTCGGCCAGGCGGGCCATGGCCTGCCCGATGCCCGCCAGCAGCGCCGGATCCTCGACGGCCCAGCCGGCCACGTGCCCGCCGCCGAGCATCAGCTCGCCCTCATACAGTTTGGGCAGCCGCGCTTTGGCGGCGGCAACGGGCCCGAGCAGGGTATCGGCCGCGTCGTCGGCCAGCATGAGCACGTGCGGCGCCTCCAGCGGCGCGCCGCGGCGCACCGCGAGCCGCGGCGGGATGCGCGAGACCACCGTGCTCTCGCTGGGGCGCACGGCGGGCTTTTCGCCGGGGGCATAGCTATAGGCTTCGAGATCCACGGCGCCCACAAGGCCCTGCCGCACCCGCCCGCTTTGCAGCGTGCGCTCCACGTAGACATAACCTTCCACCCGGCGGGTGAGCAGGGCGGCGCGGTACCGTTCCATCGTCTGCCGTATGGCGCCCAGGCGGGCGTCCGTCCCGGGGGTGCCAAGGTAGGCTTCCGGCAAAACAATGTGCAGCGTGCTGGGCTGCCCGGCGGCGATGGCCTCGGCCTTTTGCCAGTATTCCGGCTGGGAGGTGAACTGATCCACCGCGATGCTGCCCCATACGCCGAGGGGGGTATCCGCCGGCGGCAGCAGGATGGACGCGGGGCCAAAACAATGTTGCATAACGGTGCTCCCTCCGGGTTCAGATCACGACGCTGTGGCCGACGAGGCCATAGATGGCCAGCGCCAGGATGCCCATGTAGATGAGCGCGCTGGGCAGGCCCTTGAAGATGACCGGGATATCCTTGCTGAGCAGGCGGCGGCGCCCTTCATCCACGGCAAAAACGGCGAACAGGTACCCTACCCCGCTGCCAAGGCCGAAGGCGACCGTTTGCAGCAGGGTGTAGTTCTGGTTGGCGCAGACGAGCAGCGTGCCCAGCACGCTGCAGTTGACGGCGGCCAGCGGCAGCTGCGCCAGGTACGGCGCCGCTTTGCGCCTGGGCGGCAGCTGCAGCAGCGCCCACACCGCCGCCGTGGCGAGGAAGGCGCAGCCCAGGTATACGAGCGGGCGCAGCGCCTGCGTGGGCAGCCAGGGGGGCAGATGCCCCCGCAAAAACGGGAACAGCCGGGTGTGGGCCAGCCACCCCAGCGGCGCGCTGAACAGCTGCACGGCGAGGATGGGCAGGCAGAACTGCCAGGTCTTGACCTCGCCGTCCGATACGAGCTTGAGCAGGCGCGAGACGCCCAGCGCGCGGGAAAAGACGACGTTCTCGGCAAAGACGGCCAGCACGGCATAGCTGACGAACTGGGCCACCCCCTGCAGGACCGTGAGCTCACTGCCGGTGTTCAGCATACAGGCGCCGCACCTCCTCCCGCTTGTAGTGCACATAGGCGCCGCCCGCGGCCGTCCACAGCGCGGCAAGGATGCCCACCAGCATGAACCCGCCCGCGGGCTGCGCGGCCAGCGGCAGCAGCGCGCGGCCGATGACGGTGTAGCCAAAGACGGTGCCGGCGGCGAGCAGCTCCCGCAAAATGCCGATGAGCAGCAGCGCCGCGCAGAAGCCCAGCGTGTTGTTGAGCCCGCGCCAGAACGCCTGTACGACGCTTTCCAGCTCGGGGGCTTCCATGCGCTTGATGATGGCCGGGTCGGTGACGAGCAGGGGCAGGTAGATGCCCAGCAGCGCCAGGTCGGCGCCGAAAACGTTGTTGAGGATGCAGTAGGCCGGGATGTAGACGACGGCGCCGCAGAACGCGTACAGCAGCGGGCGCTGCCGCCCGCCCAGCAGGTGGCACAGCGCCACCGCCAGCACGCGCGTGGCGGTGAGCAGCAGCACCGCGGCGGCGCACAGCTGCAAGGCGCTTTTCGCGCTGACGGCGGCCACCACCGCGGGGGCCAGGCCCAGCCCGCGCACCATGACGGGGTTGTTGAGCCAGAGATGGTCGTCGTGGATGCTCTGGTACAGCTCCGCCTCGGCCTGCGCGCGCCCCTTGCGCTGCGGGGGCGCGGCGGCCGGCTTTTCGGCCGGCTCCGGTTGCGCGGGCGCCGGGGCGGCGGGCACGGCGGGGGCCGGTGTGCCGGCATCCGGCGCGGGGGCACTTTGCCGCGCCGGGGCCGCGCGCCGGGGCCGCGGGATGGCGACGGTTTTGTCGGCGGTGTCGTCGGCCAAAGGCGCCGCGGGGGCATCGCCGGCGGGCATACGGTAGGCCGCCGGCATGGCGAAGGACAGGGTCGTATCCCCCGCGGGCTGCGGGGGCTGCGGCCGGGGCACCGGGGGCGTGGGGCG
>CANRCB010000048.1 GCA_947629015.1 uncultured Gemmiger sp. | reverse complement strand
GCCGCCCGGCCCGGCGCGGCGCGCGAGCGCCGCGCCGTGTGCCGCGCCGACGCGCGGCAGCGCCAGCGGGGCCAGCAGGCTGTTTTGCAGCAAAATGGCCCTGCAATACTCAACGGCCAAAATATCGTTGGGGCTTTGCAGCAGCGCCCCGGTGCCGGGGCACAGCGCCTCGGCCGCGGCGGCGCGGGCGGCGGCAAAAGGCAGCTTTGCATCCAGCTGCCGGCGCAGCGCGGCGGGGAACCCCTCGTCCAGCAGGGTATCTGCGGCGGCCTGCAGGCGCGCGGTATCCGGCGTCTCGGCGCCAAAGGCCAGCGTATCGCAGCCAAGCGCCGTCAACAGGGCCACGCCGGCGGCGGCAAAGGCCCCGGCGCTCTGGCAGGCGCAGGGCGCGGGCAGGCCCAGCACCATGTCCGCACCGCCTTGCAGCGCGGCGGCGGCGCGCACGGCGTCGGGGAACATGGGCAGTTCACCGCGCTGGGTGGCCCCGGCCGAAAGGCAGACGGCGATATACTCCGCCCCGGCGCGCCGCAAAGCGCCCAGCTGGGCGGCGTGGCCGTTGTGGAAGGGGTTATATTCGGCAATGACGCCAACAAAACGCATAAAAAGCTCCCCGATTTTGGTTTATGCGGCCATCCGGCGCTTGAAAAACCCGCAAGGCCATTATATAATAAAAAAAGTGAAAACAAAAGGGGCCGGCGCCCCAAAAGAATAAGGAGGTTTTCCAGCATGAAGGTTCTCGTCATCAACTGCGGTTCTTCCAGCCTCAAGTACCAGCTCATCGACATGGAGAGCGAGAAGGTCCTGTGCAAGGGCCTGTGTGAGCGTATCGGCATGGAGGGCAGCCTGATCACCCATGACGGCAACGGCCACAAGGCCACCACACAGGTGGATTTCCCCACCCACACCGAGGCGTTTGCCGAGGTCGTCAAGCAGATGACCGAGGGCGAGGGCAAGGTCATCGACAAGATGAGCGACATCGACGCCATCGGCCACCGCGTGGTGCACGGCGGCGAGAAATTCCAGGCCAGCTGCCTGATCACCGACGAAGTCATCGAGGCCATCCGCGCGCTGAGCCCGCTGGCCCCGCTGCACAACCCCGCCGGCATTTTGGGCATCGAGGCCGCCAAGAAGGTGTTCGGCGCCGACGTGCCCAACGTGGCGGTGTTCGATACCTCGTTCCACTCCACCATGCCGGCCAAAGCCTATATGTACGCCGTGCCGTATGAGTATTACGAGCAGTACGGCGTGCGCCGCTACGGCTTCCACGGCACCTCGCACAAGTTCGTCTCCCGCACGGCGGCCGAGTATCTGGGCAAGCCGGCAAGCGAGCTGAAGGTCATCACCTGCCACCTGGGCAACGGTTCCTCCATCGCGGCCGTTGACTGCGGCAAGGTCGTGGACACCTCGATGGGCATGACCCCGCTGGCCGGCCTGATGATGGGCACCCGCTCCGGCGATATCGACCCGAGCATCGTCGCCTTTTTGGAGGGCAGCCTGGGCGTTGACGGCAAAGCCATCGACACCATCCTCAACAAAAAGAGCGGTCTGCAGGGCGTGTCCGGCGTGTCGAGCGATATGCGCGACGTCGGCAGCGCGGCCGCCGCGGGCAACGCGCGCGCGAAGCTGGCGCTGGAGATGCTGGGCTACCAGATCAAAAAGATCGTGGGCAGCTACATCGCCGCGATGGGCGGCGTGGACGCCATCGTGTTCACCGGCGGCATCGGCGAGCATGACGCCGACAACCGCGCCCGCGTATGCGAAAATATGGAGTATCTCGGCATCGCCATCGACGCCGGCAAGAACCAGAACGTGCACGGCGACATCTGCGATATCACCGGCGCCGGCTCCAAGGCGAAGGTGCTGGTCATCGCCACCAACGAGGAGCTGATGATCGCCCGCGACACCAAGGAGATCGTGGAAGGGTAAGTGATTTTTGCCCTCCCCTGCCCTATCCGCACACAAGGCCCGGCCCCGTTTTGGGGCCGGGCCTTTGCTTTTGGCGATTTTGTTTGGAAACAAAGCCGGGCGCGGTATTTCAGCGCAGGGCGCTTTTGCTTTGGTCGATCTCACGGTAGTTGGGGCGGTTGGCAAGAAAATCATCAAAGGTGATAAGGCCCCAGCGCACGCCGGAGGTTTGCGCCGTATCGTAGAGCGCGGCCTGCTGCTCAAACTGTACGAGCAGGCTGTCTGCGGTGCGGCCCCGGATCACCAGCGGGACAAACATTTCTTCAAACGGGTCGAGGTACCCCATCGTCAGTTCCCGGGCGCCGCCGGCCGGGTCGATGGCGAGCTGCACGCAGCCCACCTGCGGCACGGCGCCGGTCTCGGCATACCAGTCCCCCCGCAGGATGAGCTGCCCCGCCACGACCGTCACCGCCTGCACCGAAAGCTCACTGCCCTCCGGTATCGGCCAGGTGAAGCCGGTGCTGCCGCCGGTGCCGTCCGTGCGATCCCATTGCAGCGTGGCCTGCCGCCCATCGCCCTGGCAGCGGTAGAGGGTATCGCCCTGCCACAGGCAGACCGACATCTCACCGGAGGCCGTCTGCCAGGAAAGAAACGGCGTTATTTCGCCGGTATCGGCGTTGAGGAATTGGACGCTGCAGGGCACCGTCACGGCCTTGAGCGCCGCGTCGTACCGTTCTTGCAGCGCGCGGCGCTCCTCCTCGGTGGCGGCGGCGGACCAGTCCGGCTCCGGGATGGCATCGAAGCCACTGTAATCCTCGCTTTTCAGCACCAGACTGCGCCCGCAGCAGCCCAGGAAGGTCAGAGGCACACCCTGTGCCACCGTCTGCGCCTTGCCGCCCGCCAGCGGCAGGCGCAGCAGGGATTGGGTCATCGGGCCGTCCTGCGGGAACAGCGTTGCCATACACCACACATCCGTGCCGTCGGTGTAACGCGGGTGCACTGACCCACCGGGCGTGGTATAGAGGATCTGCGGGTCACTGCCGTCGGCATGGCATCGGTAGAGGGTGAAGCCCTCGCTGGTGTTGATGTTTTTGAGCAATGTATCTTCATCCACGGCATACACCCACACGGCGGCGTCCGGCGGCAGCCAGGCGGTGCAGGCGTCGCTGTCATGGGCGCAGTTGGGCGCGGCGCACAGCGGCACCACGCGGGCGGCGGCGTAATCCACCCAATAAAGGAGCGGCTGCGCATCGCCGTTCCCGCGGGTGCCGATCATGTAGCGCCCGGCGGCGGTGCCCTCGTCCAGTGCCCGCAGCGCGGCCCCTTCGGGCAGCGCCGCGGGCACAGCGGACGCGGCCATCGGCGCGGGCAACGTATCGGCCGCGCCGCAGCCGCACAGATCCAGGGCCAGCGCCAGCGCGAGCAGGCATGGGAAAACCCGACGCATATGCATAAGGCACACCTTCTTTCTGCTGCCATGATACGGGGCCGATATCACAAAATCGTTACAAGGCAGATTTTCCGCCCGCCGGGCGCCGGCCTTTTGCGGAGCGAATTGTCAAAACCATATATAAATTTACCTATGGCAAAACGGCCGGCCCCGGTTGCCCGGGGCCGGCCGCACCGCCGTATGGGTACTATGGCTACGGCGCTTATTCTTTAAACATCCATTTGTTGCCGGCTTCCTGCGTGGGGGGCAGCTTATCGCCGCGGGAGATCCTGACGGTGCGGCCGCTCTGGGCCTCGCCGCCGCGGGGGCCGACCTCGACGTACTCGCCGGCGGGGGCGTTGTCCTGCCCGGGGTTGTAGAGGGAATTGCTCGCGCTGTTCTGGTTGGACTGGTTCTGGGCCATGATGGTGCATCTCCTTTTTTAAAGTGGCTTGGCGGCACGGTGCCGCTGTAAGGAGTATGCCCCGGTTTTTGGCCCGCTATGCAGCCGGCGGGCTTTGGGCGGTGAGGATCTCGAACTCCGCAAGCAGCCGTTTGGCCTGTTTTTGGCCCATGCGGAGGACAAGGTCATCGGTCATCGCCTCGCCGCTGTCCATCACGGTAAGGATAACGCCGGCGCCGTTGGACACCGAGCCGGAAACGCTGTGCCCGGTGACGGACCACTCCCCCGCCAGCAGCTTGGGCAGCGTGGCGGAGCTCAAATTCAGGTGGTATTTTTGCCAGGCGGCGGTAAAGGCCGCGTGTTCCGGCGTGCCGGGCGCCAGCGTGATGCTTCTGCGCACGGGCGCCGTATCGTTGCAGGTATATGTGATGCAGATGCTCTCGGACGGCGAAAGTGCGGGCATCGGCAGCGGCAGCAGGAAAGCCAGGGCGATGGCCAGCACAAGGGCCGCTGCCGCAATGGCCGCCCACGGCAGTTTTTGGGGCCTGCCTTGGCCGGTATGGGATCGCGCCATATGCATCCCTCCCCACGGTTCTTGTACACAAATGCGGCCGGGCTTGCCCCGGCCGCATTTTCGGCTTTGTTTACTGCTGCCCGGCGCGCTTTTGGGCGATCTTGGCCAAAGCGTCCTTGCGGGAGAGGTTGATGCGGCCCTGCTGGTCGATGTCGGTGACCATGACGAAGATGGGGTCGCCGACGGCGACAACATCCTCGACACGCTCCACACGGTGGTCCTCGAGCTTGGAGATGTGCACAAGGCCCTCCTTGCCGGGGGCGATCTCAACGAAGGCGCCGAAGTTCATCAAACGGGTGACGCGGCCCTTGTAGATGGCGCCGACCTCCGGATCCTCGACGATGGTCTTGATGGTGTCGATGGCGCCCTTGGCGTTGTCGGCGTCGATGGCGGAAATGAAGACGTGGCCGTCCTCCTCGACGTCGATCTTGCAGTTGTAGGTGGCGCACATCTCCTGGATGACCTTGCCGCCCTTGCCGATGACGTCCTTGATCTTGTCGACGGGGATCATCATGCTGAACATCTTGGGCGCGTACTTGGAAAGTTCCGCGCGCGGCGCGGCGATGACGGGCTTGATGATCTCGTCAAGGATATACAGGCGCCCCTTGCGGCATTTCTCGAACGCTTCCTCCACGATATCGTAGGTCAGGCCGTCGACCTTGATGTCCATCTGGATGGCGGTGATGCCGCGGCGGGTGCCGCCGACCTTGAAGTCCATATCGCCGTGGAAATCCTCCACGCCCTGGATGTCGAGCATGGTCATCCAGCGGCCGCCGTGGGCGGGGTCACCGTCGGTGATGAGGCCGCAGGAGATGCCGGCCACCGGCGCCTTGATGGGCACGCCGGCATCCATGAGCGCCAGCGTGGAGCCGCAGATGGACGCCTGCGAGGTGGAGCCGTTGGAGGAGAGCACCTCCGAGACGAGGCGGATGGTGTACGGGAAGTCGGCCATATCGGGCAGCACGGGGATGAGCGCGCGCTCGGCCAGGTTGCCGTGGCCGATCTCACGCCGGCCGGGGCTGCGCGGGGCGCGCGCCTCGCCGACGGAATACGGCGGGAAGTTGTAGTGGTGGATATACCGCTTCTGCTGCATATCCGAGAGGTCGTCCATGGTCTGGGCGTCCTTGACGTTGCCAAGGGTGGCCACGGTCAGCACCTGGGTCTGCCCGCGGGTGAACATACCGGAACCGTGGGCGCGCGGCAGCACGGCGACCTCGGCGGCCAGGGGGCGGATCTCGTTGATGCCGCGGCCGTCGACGCGCTTGCCGTCGTTGAGCAGCCAGCCGCGCACGACCTTTTTCTGCATCTGGTAGCTGACGGTCTCGATCATCACGTCATCGACCTCGGGGTGCTCGGCCTGGATGGCGTCGAGGATGGGCAGGATGGCGGCGTCGCGCACGTTCTTGTCGTCGGTATCCATGGCGGCCTTGAAATCGTCCAGATGTTTGGCAACGACATCGGCCATGAGGCCGGCGTCCAGCTCCATGGGGGTGAATTCCTTCTTGGGCTTGCCGATCTCGGCCACGATGCCGTTGATGAACGCGAGCATCTTTTTGATCTCGGCGTGGCCGGTCTTGATGGCCTTCATCATGGTCTGCTCGTCCACCTCGTTGGCGGCGGCCTCGATCATGACGATCTTTTCCTCGCTGGCGGCAAGGGTAAGGTTGAGCTCGCTCACCTCGCGCTGGGCCTTGGTGGGGTTGAGCACGACCTCGCCGTCCACAAGGCCGACGGAAACGCCGGCGATGGGGCCGTTCCACGGGATGTCGGACATGGCGATGCAAAGGCTGGCGCCGTTCATGCCGGCGATCTCGGGCGAGCAGTCGGCGTCAAGGCTCATCACCGTCATGGTGACGCAGACGTCGTTGCGCATCTCGTGCGGGAACAGCGGGCGGATGGGGCGGTCGACCACGCGGGAGGTGAGGATGGCGTGCTCTCCGGGGCGGCCCTCACGCCGCATGAAGGAGCCGGGGATGCGGCCGTCGGCGTAGAGCTTTTCCTCAAATTCCACGCTGAGCGGGAAGAAATCCACGCCTTCGCGGGGTTTGGGGCTCATCACGACGTTGCACAAGACGCTCGTCTCGCCGTAGCGGATCATGGCGCTGGCGTTGGAAAGGCCGCACATTTTGCCGGTCTCGACGATGAAGGGGCGGCCGGCGAAGGTCGTCTCATAGGTGTGGAAGGCGGGGAAGGTCTCTTTGCGGGATGAAAATTCCAGTGGCATGGTGTTCTCCTTTTTTTATTGTCTTTGGTAAGCCCTGCCACCGGCTTTGAGCAATAAAGCCAACGTCGACGCCCCCTGCGCGCGGCAAGGGCCTCGGCGCTCGATTTACTGCGCAAAAACGCGGCGGCACGGCGCGGATACGGTGTTTTTTGCAAAAAGGCGGGCAAGGCCCCGCGCGGAGCCCTGCCCGCCTGCACCATTACTTGCGCAGGCCCAGCTCGGCGATGAGGGCGCGGTAACGGTTGATGTCCTTCTTTTGCAGATAGGCCAGCAGGTTGCGGCGGCGGCCGACCATCTTGAACAGGCCGCGGCGGCTGTGGTTGTCGTGCTTGTTGGTCTTGAGGTGCTCGGTCAGGTGGTTGATGCGCGCGGTGAGCAGCGCGATCTGCACCTCGGGGGAGCCGGTGTCGCCCTCATGCAGGGCGGCCTTGGCGATGACGGGCTGCTTGTCGATAGCGGATTTCTGGCTCATGGTGAATTCCTCCGTTTTTTGATTTGCCGGAAGCGAAGCGGCGGGTAGAAAAGAGGCTCCCCATATGCGGGGCATACGCCCGCCGCTGCGCCGCGGTAGCCTTGATAGTATACCACAAGGTTTTTTAAAATACAAGGGTTATTTTTGCCCTGCCGCAAAACAGGCGGTGCTGGCCGCGCCGGCCTGCAGGATGAAGGCGCGCAGCGCCCCCAGGGAGGCAAATTTTTGTACGGGCGCGTAGTAGCGGTGGAATTCCAGCAGCGGGCTTTGGCCGTACGCATCGCCCGAAAAGCCGGGGACAAAGGTCTCGCAGGTCACCGGCGCGCCGGGGACCTCCACCGTGGGGCGGGCGCTGATGCCGGTGGCGGCGGGCCGCCACTGCCCCGCCAAAAAGACGCGGGTCAGGTAGACGCCCTGCGCCGGCACCAGCATGCCGGCGGGGTAATCCTGGTTGAGCGTGGGCGTGCCCAGGCGGCTGGTGCCCACCCCCCTGCCGTGCACGACGGGCCAATCCACCGCATAGGGGGCGCCGAGCATGGCGTTGGCCTGCCCGATATGGCCCTGCTCGAGCGCGGCGCGGATGCGCGTGCTGGAAACGACGGCCCCGCCGCAGCGCGCCATCTCGACGATGTGCACCGCGATGCCGCGCTTGGCGCACAGGGCCTTGAGGGTGTGCACATTGCCGGCGGCGTGGGCGCCGAAGGTGAAATTGTCCCCGCAGAAGACCGCTTTGGCCGCAAAACAGCGCACCAGCACGCCGTCCACAAACTGTTCGGGCGTGAGGGCGCAAAAGCTCTCAAACGGCGGCTCCACATATTCCACGATGCCAAGGCCCGCCACGCGCGCGTGCTTTTGCGCGGCGGAAAGGATGCGCCCGCCCTTGAGCGCGGCGCCCGCCGGCAGGCTGAAGGTGAAGGCCGCCGGCACACAGCCCTGCCCGGCCGCCCAGGCGGCCGCGGCCGCCAGCACGCGGCGGTGGCCGAGGTGCACGCCGTCAAAAAAGCCCAGCGCCACGGCGCTGCCCTGCGGCGCCGCGAGGGGGGCAAGATCCTCATGGATGCGCATCGGCCGGCACCTCCTCCCAAAAGCGTTTTTCCACTTCCAGCACGCCGCCCCGCACGGTGGCCAGGGCGAAAAAGGCGCCGGCCCCGGTGTACACCCGGTAGCGCCCGTCGGCGGCCGGGCAGCCGCGGGTGGGGCAGCCGTTGTACAGCCGTTTTTGGGTGGGGGCGTCCACGGTGAGCGCCGGCAGCGCCCCGAACGCGGCGTCGATGCCGAGCAGCCACCCGTTTTGCAGCAGCGTGCCCTGCCCGGCGGCGGCCAGGATATCCGGCAGCGGGTGGGCATCCTCCACCGAGAACGCGCCCGCGGCGGTGCGGCGCAGCGCCGCCAACGCGGCCGGCACACCGAGTGCTTGGCCGATGTCCTCGGCGAGGACGCGCACATAAGTGCCCATCGAGCACCGCACGCGCACAAGGAAGGTATCCGGCGCCGCGGCGCCGAGATATTCCAGCGCATGGACGGTGACGGTGCGCGGCTGCCTGGCCACCTCTTTGCCGGCGCGCGCCGCTTTGTACAGCGGCACGCCGTTGACCTTGACCGCCGAGTACATGGGCGGGGTCTGCTGCTGCGCGCCCAAAAAGCGCGGCAGGACGTTGCGGACAGCCGCGGCATCCAGGCCGGGCGGCACGGGGCACTGCTCCAGCACCCGGCCGGTGACATCGCCGGTATCGGTGCGCACGCCCAGGCGCACGGCGGCCTCGTAGGTTTTGTCATGCTCGGGCAGGCGGAAGGCCGCGGCGGTGGCATTGCCCGCAAACACGACGAGCAGCCCCGTGGCCATGGGGTCCAGCGTGCCGGCGTGGCCCAGCTTGCGGGTATGCAAAGCCCCGCGGAGCTTGGCCAGGACGTCAAAGCTGGTCCAGCCCGCGGGCTTATCGACGAGCAGTATTCCGTTGACGGGGCTTTCGGGCATGGCGTG
>CANRCB010000047.1 GCA_947629015.1 uncultured Gemmiger sp. | reverse complement strand
AAAAGGAGGATCCTTTTTCCATATCGACGCTTCCGCTCCCTCCATCCCCACACGCGTAGCGTGTGGTTGTTATTAGAGTCTGAACACGCCCGCTGCCATACGGCAGCGGGCGTGCGATTTTATCCGCTTTTCCCCGTGGAAGCTCACTCCAGCGGGAACTTTCCTTCTTCCTTGTTGATGACGTAATACACAGCGCCCTCCTCCGGCTTGATATACACCTTGCAGGTGTGGATGCCGGTCTTGTGGGTGGCACGGTACGCCGCGCGGGCCTGCTCCATCAGGGCGGTGCAGTTATACTCCCGCCCGCCAAGCTGGAAATACAGCTCCGGCGCAGGGGTATGGGCCTTTTTGGGCGCGGCCTTGCGGCCGGGCTTTTTGGGCGGTTTGGGTTTGGCGTTGCGGTTTTTGCTGCCGGGCTTGCGGCCGCGCCGCGCGGGGGCAGCGGGTGTCTCGGCAGGCAGGGCGGCGTCGGTTTCGCTCTTCTTCCGTGGCATCGGGGTAGACCTCCTTCTTTGTCAGACGGGCTGATTTTATAGGTATTATACCGTGTCCGCGCGGCAAAATCAAGCCCCCGTCCAAAAGGCATTTTCTCCCCTTTTTACCCCGCGATGGGTGCTAGCGAGACGGTGCCGGCCCAGAGCTGGCCGGAACGCGTGCTCATCACCGTAAAGGACACCGTGAAGGACGCCTTCTGCGTCTGGATACTGGGGTCAGCGGGGTCGGTTTTCGTGCCCGCGGGTACGGCGGTAAAGGCCAGGTCGGCAAGGTACAGCCCCGCGTAGGCATCCTCCGACAAAACCTGCCGGATGGCGGGCGGGCCGCCCACCGCGCCGGGCACGGGCGTCTCGGCCACAAGGCGGCCCGTGTCGTCCAGGCGCAGCGTCGTGCCCGGACCAAACAAAGCGCTGTCCAAATTCAGGCGGAGGCCGGGGGTACCGTTCGCCACGCCGCTGCCGTCGGCGTTCAGCACCTTGGCCCCGCTGCCCAGCCGCACCTCGTTGGCGATTGCTTCCGTCACCGTCGAGGCCAGTATCTCGGCGTTGGAGACCTCCGCCTTGTACAGCTGGTTGGTCATGGCGGCCGCCGTCGCGGCCACGCCGCCCGCCGTCAGGATGGCCAGCAAGATCACCGCCACCAGCATCTCCACGATCGTCACGCCGGCACGGCTTTTGCACTTGCGCCTCATGGGGTCACCCCCCGGTACAGTGTCAGGGCATCGTCGTTGAATACATCGACCGGCACGTCCGTGGAAGGGGGCACCGCGCCCGCCGCTGCCGCGGTTTCGTCGGTGATGGTCACCGTCCAATGGCTGTCGGGCGGGTCTGTCGGCTCGGGCTTCTGCGCCCCGGTATCCTGCTGCTCCACCCGGGTCAGGGCGGCGTAAAATTCTTCGTCCTTTTTGCGCGCGGCAATGTCGATGCTGCCCGAAACGCCCACCATCGCCGCCAGCAGCAGCGTGGCCAGCGCCGTGATCAGCAGCGCGATGAGCACCTCAACAAATGTCTCGCCGCGCCGCGCGCGCGGTACGGGGGGCCTGTGTTTTCCCATGGCGGCCGCCTCCTTTGTGTGGTTTATCCCAGCGTGAACACGCGGTCGGCCGCGTCCCATTGCAGGGTGCAGGTAAGGGTCTGGGTGGTGGTGCGCGTACCGCTGGAGTTGTCCCCAACGCCCGGCGTGCCGCCCGTCCCGGGGTCACCGCTGGTGGTGACGGTGGTGGCGATGTCCGTGGTCACCTCGCCCGGCCACACCACCGTGAGGGGATAGACGGAGATGGTGGTGCCGGCGCCGGTACCGTCGTCGGCCTGGGCGGCCAGCTCCATTTTCAGCTCAAAAGCGCTGACGTCACCGGCGGCGGTGGGCGTGGGCTTTTGCACCGTGGCCTTGACCGGGTAGAGGGTGCCGGCCCAAGGCTCATCCTTGTGCGCGTCGGACAGCTTGACGGTGTAGCTGCCAAGCTCGGGGTCGGTATTAAATGTGGTCAGCTGCGCCTCGACCGCTGCCTTTGTCAGGGGGCCAGTGGCCGGCCACCAATCGGCCGGGACGCTGGCGAGGAGCATCTGGCACTGGAAATAGTTGAGGGTGCCAACGTCAGGGGCGGGGGCTGTGGGATCTTCCGGATCCACCAGCGTGAGGGAATAGGTGTGTTCGGTCACCAGCGTCGGGGTTCTGCCGGGCGGGGAGCTTTCATAGTGCCATTTCTCGATGTCGACATATTGCACCTTGACCTTGCGGGCGCCGGCGGCCGTTTTCATCTGTGCCTCCAGCAGGTCCAGCGCCGAGGCGACGGAGAGGTATTGCTGCTGTTCCTGCTGCAGATGGGTATACCGCCCGACGTTGGCGGCGGCGGCGGTCAGGGCCACCGTGCCGGCCAGCAGGCACAGCACAAACACCAGCAGCGCGAACAGCAGCGACGCGCCGCGTGTGCTTTTGAGTTTTCGGATGGTTTGCTGCATGCGGGCGGTTCCTCCTTGGAGGGTGATTTGGGGGATGGTGCATTTTGCGGCGGCATGGGGGCCGCAGGGCGCCCCGGTGGGGCTGCCGCCCTACGGGGATGTGAGGAAAGGTATCATTTGTTCCGTAGGGGCCGATTACAATCGGCCCGCCGTAACGTGGGATGACGGTTGCGGGGCAGGCGAGACGTTCCCGCAGGTTGTAGGGCGGGGGCTTGCCCCCGCCGCGGCGGGCGTGAACGCCCGCCCTACAAATCGGCCGGGAATGGGATGTTGGCTTGCGGGGCGTCGAGGACGCCGCCCCCTACAGTGGTAAGGCAAACATCATCTGTCTACGGCGGCATGAGGGCATGCCGCCCTACGGAGATACAGGAAAACGTATCATCTATTCCGTAGGGGCCGATTACAATCGGCCCGCCGTAACGTGGGATGACGGTTGAGGAGCAGGCGAGACGTTCCCGCAGGTCGTAGGGCGGGGGCTTGCCCCCGCCGCGGCGGGCGTGAACGCCCGCCCTACAAAGCAGCCGGGAATGGCATTTGCGGGTTTGCGGGGCGTTTCTCACCCCGGCCCCTCATCAGTCAGCGCCTTGCGGCGCTGCCAGCTTCCCCCAGAGGGGGAAGCCTTCCGGGGTATCTCGCCTTTTAAGCCTTCCCCCTTGGGGGAAGGTGGGATGACGTTGCGGGGCGTCGAGGACGCCGCCCCCTACAGTAGTAGGGTAAACGTCATCCATCTGCGGCGGGGCGCTAGCCGACGGCGGGGGGATCGGTGACGGGGGCATCCACGACGGGGTCATCCACCACAGGGTCATCGACTACGGGGTCATCAATAACCGGGTCGTCGGGCAGGGGGGCGGAGGACGGCGGCGGGGTGGGGTCGTCAAAGATCTCGGGGCCGGACGGCAGGCCGGGCTGCACGGGCACCGTGGGCGCCGGCGTTTCGGCCGGGGCCGGGGTGGGCGTGGGTGCCGGTTCGGGCGTGGCGGGCGTGCCGCCCCCGGCGCCCGTATCGGGCGCGGGGGTGGGCGTCGGCGTGGCCGCAGGCACCGGCGTCGCGGCCGGCACAGGCGTTGCCGTCGGTTCCGGCGTCGGGTCAGCAAAGATCTCGGGGCCGTCCGTGGCGATCGGGTCGTCGTCAACGATGCCGGGGCCTTCGGACATACCGGGGTCGCCGCTGCCGGAGGCAGCCGGCCAGTCGCCGTAGTGCTCGGTCTGGGCGGGGTAGTCCTCGCCGCCATACGTGAACGCCGCCCCGGCCTTGAAGGGATAGGTGGTGGACAGGACATCGTCATACGGGTGCGCGGTGATACAGTCGGCCACGTCGGGTACCTTGACCTCGTTGAGGCTGGTGATGACCTCGGCCTCGGTGCGCGTCCCACTTGTGCTCTCGGTCAGGCCCAGCGCATACAGGGTGGCATCGGCCTCCTTATTCAAAGCAGCGCTGCCTTCAACGTACCCCGCAAACTCGCCGGTGTTGGCGCCGCCGGTCGAGCAGGTGGTGTAGTTGACGCCGCTGAACTCAGCGCCGCTCGCGCTGACCCTGCCGACAAAGCCGCCCGCATAACCGCCAGGGGCGGTAACGGTCACGTTGAGGGCGTCGGCGCTGTATGCGCCGTTCACGGTATGGCCGCCGGCATAGCAGTTCGTGAAGGTGGTGGTGTTCATGGCTTCGCCGACCAGACCGCCCGCGGAGGTGCGGCCCTTTACGGCCACCGCGGCAAACGAATTGATAAAGCGCGTGCCGTCGGCGCGGCCCACCAGGCCGCCGGCATAACCGTCGTCGGCCGCATCGACGTAGTAGTCATCGTATGCCGCCGCGTGCGCGTCATCCAAATAGACGCCGCAGTTGATCACAAACGAACCATTTATCCCAGCAGCCAGCGCGCCGCCCTTGGTCGGGGTTATAGCAGCTGTCCCACTGCTTGGCGTTTCTTTGTATTTGGCCGGGTTGACGAGACGGATATTTTTCAGGAAGGCATAAGAGGTAACAAATTCGAACAGGCCGTTTTCGGCCCAGCGGTTGCGGATGACATGCTCATGCCCGTCATAGGTGCTGGCATCCAGGCAGGCGATACTCTTGCCGCTTGAGTTGCCCGTGTCGGTATACTCTGTATAGTTGTAGATATCATCGTCAATGTCGAGCAGCTGATGGATGTTGCGATAATTGGTAAGGCAGTCATCGTCCTGTCCCGAATAGTAAAGGGTCAGGTTGTTGAGATGCCGGGACGTACGCAAGAACAAATCCGCCGTTATACCCTTATAGGTTTTGGAAGCGGGGATATCCACGTCGTCGGGCTTGCGGCTGTAAGCCTCCATGGCAAAATGGGGGTTGAACCAGTACTGCGTGCCGTCCACGGTAATGGGATGATAATAGCCTTTGGCGCCGGCGCTCTTCCATATCCAGTACTGAGCGTCATCGTCCATCCACTCCACGGGCAGCAGGTAAACATAGTAGTCTACGCCATCCACCTTGACGGTGGCGACGTTGAGGCCCTTATCTTGGGCGCGGGTCAGGGATGCCGTTAGCGGACTATCCGGATGGCCGTCCACGATCATTGTTGCCGGGAGCGATGTCTTCCCAAGGCTGGCCTTGACGAGCATGGCATAGCCGTCGCCGCTGGCGCTAAAACCATAGCCTTCGGGCAGGGTATCGATGTCGGTGGCATCGCTGCTGCCATAGAACGCATAATACCCATCGTCGTACAAGGTTATCTGCACCAGCTGGTCTTGCTGTGCGGGGTCGATCTTGTTCTTATTCGCTTCGGTGAAGAACTCATAATAGACGAACAGGGGGCTGTCCGGCCAGTCACCATAATGCTCCTGGTCACCGGCGGGCAGGTAGGGGTAGGTGGTGTTGGGCGTGCCGAGCAGGGTCTCATCGTAGGGGTGCGCGCCGACGCGCGCCGCGCTCTCCGCCTTGACCTGGGCGGGGTCGGTGATGACCTCGGGCTCGGAGCGGGTATCCTCACGGTAGACCGGGCCCAGCGCGTAAAGCGTGGCGCCCGCGTCTTTGTTCAGCTGGGCAGCACTGCTGTCGCTGTTGCTTACTGCGCCCGCAAAGGCACCAGCATCATTGCCGCTGACACACGCCGTTGTATAGCACACGCCCTTAAAGATAAGCTGTTCATTGTGTTCGACTTTGCCGATAAAGCCGCCGGCCGAATCACCTTCTGCAAATACGTTGGCAGCCTGCTGAATGCTGCTGAATGCAGGGTAGGCGCTGTCTTCGGTGCGGCCGCCGACGTAGCAGTTGCTGATAACATACTTCTCGCTGCCGTCTGCCGTCCATTGGCCGATAAAGCCGCCCGCAAACTCATGGCCAAAGACACGTACGGCGGCGAAGGAATCATAGAAATTACAGTTCTCGGCTCTGCCGACCAAACCGCCGGCCGTGCGTTCTGTCGCCAGACCTATTTCGTTATCGCCATCACTGTCCGGCGCCTGAATAACATATTTGCCATCGTCATAACCGTTAACGACGATGGGGTCGTCAGCCAGAGCCATGTCATCCAGATAGACGCCAACGTTATACACGTCCGCATAATATGCCGCGTTCGCCAGCGCGCCGCCATTGGCCTGTATGTTGACAAGGCGGAGATTTCGGATGGTGACTTCTTCATCCATTTTGCCCGCATTGGCGAACAGGCCGTACTTGGTGACCATGTTGCGGATGATATGGGCCTCCTCGGCGGCATCGCCGTTGGAATCATCACCGTCGCCGTCATAGGTGGAGTTCAGCAGCGTATCAATGCTCGCGTTTGTGCGGGTAAAGCCATCTTCGCTGCCCGCCGCGGCGTAGGCGTTGAAATCAATATCCAGCTGCTGGTAGAACTCTCGATTAGAGGTGATGCCGTTGCCAGCGCCTTTGAGCGCCTGATAGCGGATCAGGTTGTTGAGCTGGCGTGCCGTGCGGATGGCCATGCTGTCGTTACCACTGACGGGGGTGGTGACGAGGGCATCGTCAGTGACACCTGTATCATGCTCTGTGGGCGCAAAGTGCGGGTTGAAGCTGAACGACATTCCGTTCACCGTGAGCGTCCAGTCGGCCGGGACAAAGTCATCGTCGGTGTAATAGGTCGGGGCAAGGGCCTCCAGGGCGCTCGCGTTCAAAAGGTAGACGTAGTATTCCGTACCGTCCAGCGTAATGGTCGGCATTGTGCTGCCGCCGCCATACACCCTCAAGGCATGCTCCAGGACGGTGCTTTGCACGATTTCGTTGCCGGGCGTTTCGTTGCAGTGGACAGACCAGGTCAGGCCCTTGCCCTCGTCTGTTCCATAGCCGGCAGGCCACAGCAGGGCATAGCCGTCGGTATAGGCATTGAAGCCTCTGCCGGAGGGCAGCGTGTTGATTTTGGAGGTATTGCCCTCAAAGTCCTTGCCGAGGCCGTAGAAGGCATAGTTGTAGTCCTCCGCACCGGTGCCCGTTCTGAGCCTGAAGAGCTGGGCAGACTGGCCGACCTTACCGCCGGTACTGGGCAGATCCATCTGGGTGCTGTTGGCAGCGTCGTACGCCTCATAATAGGCAAGGGTCGGCTTTACCGGCCAGTCGCCGTAATGCACGTCGAGGTTGGTCGCGTAGGGGTATTTATTGCCCAGCTCCAGTGTGTAGGGGTACGCCGTGGCGGTCCCGCTGCCGCACGGGTCAAGGTAGGTTTCGGTGTTGACCTGGGCGGTGGTACTTGCCACACGGCCAACGGAATAGGTGACAGCGCTGGCGTCTTCGGTGGGGCTACCGGAGCCCAGGAACTTGCCGACCCGGCCAGAGCCCTCATTGTCGACCGAGCAGGTGGTATAGTTGATGCCGGACAGGGTCAGGGTGCCGCTTTCATGCCAACCGGCAAAGCCGCCGGCATGGGAACTGGCGCTGCCGTTTTGCACGTCAACGTTTTCTTCCGCCGCGCTGTTGTTGCCGCCGGAATAGCAATCGGTGATGGTGGTCGTGCCCGAAATGTGCCCGGCAAAGCCGCCGGCCGAGACATCGAGGTCAGCGCTGCCGCCCCGGCTGCGCACATAGACCGAGGCCGAGCTGCGGCTGATCTTGCCGCCCTTGACATCGCCGATCAGGCCGCCGATGTAGGCGGTATCCGGGTGGCCGGGATAATCCCCGCTTGAAGAGCCATACCGGTTGGTCATGTACAGGTCAACAGGGTTTGCTTTATACTCGACCGTATCTGTGGCATAGATAGCGCAGTTTTCAATTTTGGCGGTGCCGGCTGCGTCGTCCAGACGGCCGATCATACCGCCGATCGCAACAGTACTGTTCACCTGTTCGTCGTCGGTTTCACTCATAATGACAGTCACGATGCCGGAGTTAATGAGGGTGACATTGCTGACGGTGCTGCGGGCACCCACGCGCCCGGCCAAAAGGCCGTTCAGAACGGTATCGCCCTCCTCCGTGAGATGCTGTATGTCCGTTATCGAGGCGTCTTCGATGACAATATTCTTCAGCGTGCCGCCGCGGACATCGCTGAACAGACCGGCGATGGAAAGGTTGTTCCCGTCAGCATCCTGCCGCGAATAGACACCATTGCGGTCCACGTTTATGCTCATATACCGGATGGCAAAGCCGTTGCCGTCATAGACGCCAAAGCCTTCCTCCTTGAGGGATGTGTTCGGCGTGGCTGCGGTCTCGCCCAGATACAATCTGTCGGCATAGATACCCGGCTGCCAGGTATAGCCAGGGAACAGGTAGGCTGTCATCGCGCCAATCTTCTGCGCGTCGACATCCGCGAGCTGGTCATAGTGCCAGGTGACAGGGTTATCTGCGGCATCCGGCAACGGCTTGGCCAGATACGGTACGCCTTCGGCCGTCCCGTATTCCGGCAGGCAATAATCTTCAATATAGCTCAGGTTCCGGAGCGTGCGGATGACCACCTGCGTCGTGTCATCTGTGCGGGTAGTGGACAGCTTTCCGTCAGCGGTGATGTACTTGGTGGTGGGGCGGGACAGCACGTCCGGCTTGATGTTGTACGCCTCGGCGGCGAATTCACCGTTGAACCAGGCCGTGGCCGTGATATCGGCCCTTGTACCCGTGGGCGTTGCTTTGATGGTAAGCTCACGGTAGTAATCACTGTAGGTCACATCGTCGCTGCCGCCCCCGGGCTTATCATTGGGCCGTATCTCCGCAACTTCATCCCAAATCATGCTGTCAATGGGATAGAAGCAATACTCCCGCTCCGCTGTGCCGGTGGGGATGGTAAAGATATTGCTGCTTGCTGCGGCATTGGCGTTCCGATACACACCTAAGGTCTTCATATTCGGTTTGCCGTTAATGTCGACGCCCTCATCAAAGTCCTGCGCCAGCACCTGGATCGTGTCAGGGTAGGCGGCCCCGGCGGCGTCGATGGCCTCCCACAGAACAGCGTAACCGTCATAGTTGGGCGTGATGTTTTTGCCGTAGAGCAGGGTATCGATGTGCTCGGTCCGGTTGTCAGCCGTTACCACATCGCCGTAGAAGGAGAAATAGAAGGGTCCTGTACTTTGCGTACCATCTTTATCCTTGATGGGGCCGTATGGCAGATCAATGTCGGGGTTTGCCGCTTTGATTTGGGCATAGTTCTCCGCATTGTACGCCTCAAAGTAGACGAGGTTGGGGCTCGGCAGGTCGACCCAGTCACCGTAATGGGTGGTGTAGGGGTTGAGGTAGGGGTAATCCTTCGGCAGGGTAAGGTCGTAACGGCTGGTAGCCGCAGCCTTGTGCTCGGGGGTAGAGGCCGCGGCCTGCACGGCGAACATCGACGCCAGGTAGGATTCGGTGCGCACGGTGCTGTCAACGGCG
>CANRCB010000046.1 GCA_947629015.1 uncultured Gemmiger sp. | reverse complement strand
TTGGTTCTCTTAGGAGGCGGCCGCTCTATCCAACTGAGCTACGCAGACAAAAATGCCGACGCAGCCATTATAGCGGGTTTTGGGAACGATTGCAAGGGGTGCGGGGCGGGGATTCAGGCGTAGCGCGCCACGATGCCCAGCAGCACCTCGACGGCTTTGTCCATCTTTTCGGCGGTGATGCACTCATACGGGCCGTGGTAGTTGAAGCCGCCGGTGCCAAGGTTGGGGCACGGCAGGCCCTTATAGCTGAGCATGGCGCCGTCGGTGCCGCCGCGGATGGGGTTCTCGATGGGCTTGAGTCCCGCCGCGCGGATGGCCGCGCGCGCATTTTTGACCAGATGGAAGTGCGGGCGGATCTGCTCGATCATGTTGTGGTAGGTATCCTTGATATCCAGCTCCACGGTGCCGGGGCCGTACCGCTCGTTGAGGCGGGTGGCGATGTGGCGCATCACGCCCTTGCGCTGTTCAAACGTCGCGGCGTCATGGTCGCGGATGATGTAGCCCAGCCGCGCAAGGCTGACCTCCCCCTCCATGCTGGTGAGGTGGTAAAACCCCTCGCGGCCCTCGGTGTGCTCCGGCCGGTCGAGCGCGGGCAGGGCGGCGTGGAACTCCATCGCCACGTTCTGGGCGTTGATCATGGCGTTTTTGGCGCTGCCGGGATGGACTGAGCGCCCATGCACCGTCACGACGGCCGCGGCAGCGTTGAAGTTCTCGTACTCGATCTCGCCCACATCGCCGCCGTCCACCGTATAGGCGAAATCGGCGCCGAAACCGGGGATGTCGAAATGGTCGGTGCCGCGGCCGATCTCCTCGTCGGGGGTGAAGGCGACGCACAGCCGGCCATGGGGGCGGTTTTCGGCGATGATGCGTTCCAGCGCCGTCATGATCTCGGCGATGCCGGCCTTGTCGTCGGCGCCGAGCAGCGTCGAGCCGTCGGAGGTGATGAGGGTCTGCCCGCGCAGCGTGCGCAAAAACGGGAACATCTCGGGGCTGAGCAGCGTGCCGGTGGCGGGCAGCAGCACGACGCGCCCGTCATAGTTGGGGTGTATCTGCGGGCACACGTTTTCGCCGCTGGCCTCGTCGGCGGTGTCCATATGGGCGATGAGGCCCAGCGCCCCGGCGCCCTCGTGCCCGGGCGTGGCGGGCAGCGCGGCGTAGACGTAACAGTCGGGGCTGACGCGGGCGTCGGCGAGGCCCAGCGCCGCGAGCTGGGCCTTGAGGTGCTCGGCCAAAGCGAACTGCCGCGGGGCCGAGGGGCTGGTATCGCTCAGCGGGTCGGAGGTGGTATGGTATTTGACGTAATCGAGAAGTCGGTCACAGGCGCGCATGGGCAGGATACTCCTTTGCAGTTTTTTTGCATAACAGACACTATACCACACTCCGCAACATTTTCCAAGCGGTTGGGGTTTTCAAAACGCAAAATTTATGGTACCATATGTTCGATTGTGGAAACCGCGGGGTTTTTGGGCCTGCCCCGCCCAGTTTGTGGCAAAGGAGCCTTGGTATGGCCAAAGATACGTTTACCGGCAAGACGCTGCTGATCACCGGCGGCACCGGCAGCTTTGGGCACACGGTGCTCAAGCATTTTTTGCAGACCGATATCGGCGAGATACGCATCTTTTCCCGCGATGAGAAAAAGCAGGACGATATGCGCCATGACCTGCAGGCCCGCTGGCCGGAACAGGCCGCCAAGGTGAAGTTTTATATCGGCGACGTGCGCAGCATCCAGAGCGTGCGCGACGTGATGCCGGGGGTGGATTACATCTTCCACGCGGCGGCGCTCAAGCAGGTGCCGAGCTGTGAGTTTTTCCCCATGGAGGCGGTGCGCACCAACATCGAGGGCACCGACAACCTGCTGCACGCGGCGATGGAGGCGAACGTCAAACGCGTGGTCTGCCTTTCCACCGACAAGGCCGCCTACCCCATCAACGCGATGGGCATCAGCAAGGCGATGATGGAGCACGTCATCACCGCCAACGCGCGCGTGTCGGCCCAGCGGGGCGGGCCGGTCATCTGCTGCACGCGGTACGGCAACGTGATGTGCAGCCGCGGCAGCGTGATCCCGCTGTTTATCGACCAGATCCGCGCCGGGGCGCCCATCACCATCACCAACCCCGACATGACCCGCTTTCTGATGAACCTGGACGAGGCGGTGGATCTTGTCCAATTTGCCTTTGAGCACGCCAACCCCGGCGACCTGTTCATCCAGAAATCCGATGCCTCCACCATCGGGGATCTGGCCAAAGCGGTGCAGCAGCTGTTCGGCGACACCGGCACGCGCATCATCGGCACCCGCCACGGCGAAAAGCTGTACGAGACGCTGATGACCCGCGAGGAGGCCGCCCGCAGCGAGGATATGGGCAGCTATTTCCGCGTGGCGGCCGACAACCGCGACCTCAACTACGACAAATATTTCATCAAGGGCCAGACGCAGCCGGCGCCCGCCGAGGATTACACCAGCCACAACACCCGCCGGCTGGACGTGGACGGCACCGTGCAGAAGATCCTGACCACCGACTATGTGCGGGAGGCACTGGCGCAGGATGGCAAATGAACCGACGTTCCCCCGCCGCCTGCAAAACGCGCCCATCCTCATCACCGGGGCGGGCGGGTTCGTGGGCAAAAACCTGACGGCCGCCCTGCGCGCCGCCGGCTATACCGACCTTTTGCCCTTTGATGTGGAGGACAGCGGCGAAACGCTGGCGGCGTACTGCCAAAAGGCGGCGTTCGTGTTCCATCTGGCCGGGGTGAACCGGCCGCTCTCCCCCGATGAATTTTACGCCGGCAACACCGGCCTGACCGAGCGCCTGCTGGCCCTTTTGGAGGATGCCGGCAACACCTGCCCCGTGCTGATGACCAGCTCGGTACAGGCGGCGCTGGACAACGATTACGGCAAAAGCAAGCGCCTGGCCGAGGACGCCGTGCTTGCCCGCGGGCAGCGCACCGGCGCGCCGGTGTATGTGTTCCGCATGGAAGGGGTGTTCGGCAAATGGTGCCGCCCCAACTACAACAGCGTGGTGGCGACGTTCTGCCACAACATCGCGCGCGGGCTGCCCATCGAGATACGCGACCCGGCGTTTGAGCTGCCGCTCGTCTACATCGATGACGTGGTGGCCTGCCTGACGGCGGCGATGGAGCGCGGCGAGGCCGCGCGCGACGCCGGGGGTTTTTGCCGCATCCGGCCGGTGCACCGCGTAACGCTGGGCGCCCTGGCCGATACGCTGTACGGCTTTGCCGCGGCCCGCGGGCAAAACGGCGCGCCGACGCTGGCGGTGCCGGCGCTGGCGGAGGGCAGCTTTGAGAAAAAGCTCTATTCAACGTATCTTTCTTATCTGCCCACCGATGCTTTTGCCTATGACCTTGCCATGCACTGTGACGCGCGCGGCAGCTTTACCGAGTTTTTGCGCACGCCGGAGCGCGGGCAGGTCAGCGTGAACATTTCCAAACCCGGCATCGTCAAGGGCAACCACTGGCACAACACCAAAAATGAGAAGTTCCTCGTGGTCAGGGGCGAGGCGGTCATCCGTTTCCGCCCCGCGGACGGCGGCGAGGTGACGGAATACCGCGTGAGCGGGGACAAGCTGCGGGTGGTGGATATCCCCTGCGGCTATACCCACAACATCGAGAACGTCGGCACGGGGGATCTGGTGACGGTCATGTGGGCGAACGAAGCCTTTGACCCCGCCCACCCCGATACCATCCCGCTGCCGGTATGACTTTTGCCAAGGGGGCGCAGCAATGGCGAAACTGAAGCTGATGACGGTCATCGGCACGCGGCCGGAGATCATCCGGCTTTCCGCCGTGATCAAAAAATGCGACGTGTACTTTGACCAGATCCTTGTGCACACGGGGCAGAATTACGATTACAGCCTCAACCAGGTCTTTTTTGAGGATCTGGGCCTGCGCGCGCCGGACTTTTATCTTGACGCCGTGGGCAGGGACCTTGGCGAGACCATCGGCAACATCATCGCCAAAAGCTACGCCCTGATGGCGCAGCAAAAGCCCGACGCGCTGCTGATTTTGGGCGATACCAACAGCTGCCTGTGCGCCATCGGCGCCAAGCGGCTGCACATCCCCATCTTCCACATGGAGGCCGGCAACCGCTGCTTTGACGAATGCCTGCCCGAGGAGACCAACCGCCGCATCGTGGACCACATCGCCGACGTCAACCTCTGCTACAGCGAGCACGCGCGCCGCTACCTGAACGCCGAGGGCACCGCCAGGGAGCGCACGTTCGTGACGGGCAGCCCCATGGCCGAGGTGCTGCGCGCGAACCTGCCCGCCATTGAAAAGAGCGACGTGCTCGCGCGGCTGGGCCTTACGGCCAAAAAGTACATCCTTCTCTCCGCGCACCGGGAGGAAAACATCGACACCGAGCGCAATTTTATCGACCTGTTCACCTCGGTCAACGCGCTGGCGCAGCGGTACGATATGCCCATTTTGTACTCCTGCCATCCGCGCAGCAAAAAGTTTCTGGCGGCGCGCAGCTTCCGGCTGGATCCGCGCGTCCGGCTGCATGAACCGCTTGGCTTCCATGACTACAACCATCTCCAGATGAACGCCTTCTGCGTGGTGTCGGATTCCGGCACGCTGCCGGAGGAGGCGGGCTTTTTCCTCAGTGCGGGGCATCCCTTCCCCGCCGTGTGCATCCGCACCTCGACCGAGCGGCCGGAGGCGCTGGACAAAGGCTGCTTTGTGCTGGCGGGCATCCGCGCCGGCGGCGTGGAGCAGGCGGTGGAAACGGCCGTGGCGATGGGGCAGAACGGCGACGACGGCGTGCCGGTGCCGTATTATACCGAGGATGTCTCCAACAAGGTGGTCAGGATCATCCAAAGCTACACCGGCGTTGTCAACAAGATGGTGTGGCGGAAGGATTGAATGCGCGCTGCGCGTCCGCCCCGTTCACGTCCACTTAGAGATTAGAGAAGAGAGAAAAGAGAAAAGAGAAGAATTATGGTGTGCCCTGCGGGCACGGTTTTTAAAGGATGCCTCAATCTTTTATCTCTTATCTTTTATCTTTTATCTCTTATTTTTTCTTTTCTCTTCTCCTCCCTCCAACCTCCACTCTGAACAAAGGGGTATCGTTTTGGCAAGCCGTATTCTTGTTGTCACCCAGCATTTCTGGCCGGAAAATTTCCGCATCAACGATATCGTCGAGGGGTTCGTCGCCGACGGCATCGCGGTGGACGTGCTGTGCGGGCTGCCCAACTACCCCAAGGGCGAATGGTACCCCGGCTACAGCGCCAAAGGCCCCTTTACCGATACCTACAAGGGCGCGCGGGTCTGGCGCGCCAGGGAGATCCCGCGCACCGGCAACAGCGGGGCGCGCATCTTCCTCAACTATGTCAGCTGGCCTTTGTATGCATGGGGCGCGCTGCGCCGCCTGCCGGGCGGGTATGACGCGGTGTTCTGCTTCAACACCAGCCCGGTGCTGATGTGCTGGCCCGCCATCCGCTACGCCAAGCGGCACCGCATCCCCCTTACCAACTATGTGCTGGACCTCTGGCCGGAAAACCTGTACAGCGTGCTGCCCGTTAAAAGCCGGTTCTGGCGCGGCGTCGCCCGCCGCGTGAGCGACGCTTTGTACAAAAAAGCCGACCGCCTCATCGCCATGAGCGCGCCGTTGCAGTCCCGCCTTTGTGCGCGCACCGGCAAGCCCCCCGCGCAG
Organism: uncultured Gemmiger sp.; assembly: GCA_947629015.1. Taxonomy (GTDB): domain Bacteria; phylum Bacillota; class Clostridia; order Oscillospirales; family Ruminococcaceae; genus Gemmiger. Next base: position 3,642 of record CANRCB010000046.1, on the reverse strand, counting down.
GTGGCGTGCATCCCGCAGTATTGCGAGGATTTTTACGCCGTTCCCTTGCCGGACGCCGCGCTGCAGGCGGAATACGGCGGGCATTTCAATGTGGTGTTCACGGGGAATTTTTCCCCCGCGCAAAGTTTGGAGACGGTGGTGTGTGCCGCCGCAAAAGCGCATGAGACCGCTGAAAATTTGCAGCTTTTGCTGGTGGGCGACGGCATGAGCCGCCCCGCGCTGGAGGCGCTGGTGCAGCGGCTCGGTGCCGGCAAGTATATCCGCTTTACAGGCAGTGTACCGCCGGCCGACATCCCCCGCTACACCGCTTTGGCCGACGCACTCATCGTCTCGCTTTCCGCAAGCCCCGACCTTGGGCTGACGGTGCCGGGCAAGATGGCCAGCTGCATGGCGGCCGGCAAGCCCCTGCTGGCCAGCATGGACGGTGCCGGGGCCGAGGCGGCCGCCGCGGCCGGCGGCCTGGTGAGCGCGGCCGCCGATGCCGACGCGCTCACCGCCAACCTGCTGCGCCTGTACGCGCTGCCGGCGCAGGCGCGCGCCGCCATGGGCGATGCCGCCAGGGCGTATTACCACGCCCATTACCGGCGCGACGTGCTGCTGCGGCAGATGGAAGGGTTTATCCTTAAGGGCGAAGCGCCCCGGACGTGAGGTTTTTATGGAAAACAAACAGACCAGAGTGCTCGTCATCATCCCCTGCTACAACGAGCAGGAGAACATCCTGAACACCGTCGCCGCTCTGCGCAGCGCCGCTGCGGCGCTGCCTTACGCGGTGGACTGGCTGGTGGTGAACGACTGTTCCACCGACCAAAGCGCCGCGCTGCTGCGGGAAAATGACATCCCGTTTTTGGACCTGCCGGTCAACCTTGGCATCGGCGGCGCGGTGCAGAGCGGCTACCGCTACGCCTGCCGGCAGGGGTATGACATCGCCGTGCAGATGGACGGCGACGGCCAGCATGACCCGGTGTATCTTGACACCATCGTCGCCCCGGTGCTGGCCGGGGAGCTGGACATGTGCATCGGCAGCCGCTTTTTGGAGAAAAAGGGCTTCCAGACGAGTTTTATGCGCCGGGTGGGCATCCGGTTTTTGAGCGGCTGCATCCGCGGGCTGTGCGGGCAGCGCGTGCTGGACGTGACAAGCGGCTTTCGCGCCACGAGCGCGCCGCTGACCGCCTTTTTCGCCGAGCATTATGCCGCCGACTACCCTGAGCCGGAGGCCGTTTTGGCCGCGAGCCTGGCGGGCTTTCGCATCGGCGAGGCGCCGGTGCAGATGAAGGAGCGCCAGGGCGGGGTATCGAGCATCTCCAGCTTTAAAAGTGCCTATTACATGATCAAAGTCACGCTTTCGCTCGTCATCGCGCGGTTTTCGATGCGGCGCACGGCAAAGCGGCAAGGGGGCCGGCCATGACGGTACAGTTACAGGTCTATATGTTGCTGGGCGCGCTGGCGCTGTTCTGCGTCATCTTTTTCCTGCTCAAAAAAGGGATGATGTCGGTCAAGTACAGCCTTTTGTGGCTGGGGCTCTCGGTGGCGCTGGTGGTGGTGGCCGCCTGCCCGTACATCATGTATGTGCTCAGCGTCGTTTTGAGCATCGAGATGCCGGTCAACCTGGTGTTCCTGCTCATGTTCGTGTATGTGCTGCTGGTTCTGCTGTCGCTGAGCGTCGCCATCAGCCAGCTGGCGGAAAAATGCCGGCGCCTTGCGCAGGCAAACGCCCTGCTGGAGCAGCGTTTGCGGGAATTGGAACGGCAGCACAGCGCCGAATAAACGCGGACGGGATGTGAAACGGGATGGAACGGTTGACGGCACTGGCGGATTTTTTTGCCGCCAACGGGCGCGCGGAGTTTTTGCGCTTTTGGGAGAACGCCCCCCTGCGGGACCCGGCGTTCTGGCAGGTGTTCTGGGACTCACTTTGGACGCGGGACGCGCCGATGGCGTTTTTGTCCTATACCTTCTGGGTGTTCCTGGCCCTGTGCGCGCTGGCGTACTACCTGTGCCCGCGCGTCATCAAGCCGGTCTGGCTGCTTTTATGCAGCTACGCCTTTTATCTGTATGACCGCCACGGCACCGCGCTGGTGGCCATCCTCATCGGCGCCACCGCCCTTACCTGGCTGTGCGGGCTGGCCGTGGGGCACCTCAAAAGCCGGCCGGCGCGCCTTGTGTGCGTGTGGCTGGCGGTTTTGTGCTGCATCGGCACGCTGGGCTATTACAAGTACAGCAACTTCTTCGGCGGGCTGCTGGGGCTGGCGCCCACCGCCCTGCCCGCAGTGCTGGGGCTGAGCTATTTTATCTTCCAGGCGCTCGGGTATGTGCTGGACGTGTACCACGGCACCGCGCCCGTGGAGCACAACCCCCTCTATTACGCGCTGTATGTGAGCTTTTTCCCCTGCATCGTGTCGGGGCCCATCGAGCGCGCCGACCATCTTATCCCCCAGCTGCGCGCGCCGCGCGGGTTCCAGTACAAGCGTGTGGCGGGCGGCGCGTTCCGTATGCTGTGGGGCGCTTTCAAAAAGCTGGTCATCGCGGGCAACCTGGATGTGTTCACCCGCGCCGTGTTCACCGATATGCCCGCCTACGGCGGCGGGGTGCTGGCGCTGGCGGCGGTGGCGTTCAGCTGCCAGCTGTACATGGATTTTTCCGGCTACTGTGACCTGGCGCTGGGCGCCGGGCAGGTGCTGGGCTATGACCTTTTGGAAAACTTTGACCGCCCCTTCCACGCCAACACCTTTGCCGGGCTGTGGCGCCGCTGGCATATCAGTCTGACGGACTGGTTCCGCCGGCACATCTACTTCCCGCTGGGCGGCAGCCGGTGCGCGGCGTGGCGCACGGCGCTCAACACCATGGTGGTGTTCCTTGTCTCGGGGCTGTGGCACGGGGCCGCCATGGGGTATGTGGTGTGGGGCGCCTTGAACGGCGCTTTCATGCTCATCGGCAGATATACCGCCCCCCTGCGCGGGAAGCTGGCGGCCCGCAACCCCCTGTACCGGCTTACGCCGCTGAAAAACCTCATCCAGCGGTGCTTTGTGTTTTTGCTGTTTGTGTTCTGCTGTGTGTTTTTTGCCACCTGCTACTACGGCGGCGATACCGCCGATGCGCTGTACCTGCTGGGCCATCTGGGCGCCGGCGGCGGCCCGGCGCTGGCGCAGCTGCCCGCCCTGCTCGGCCTGAGCACGCTGACGCTGTACATTTTGGGCGGCGGCATTTTGCTGGTGGAAGTGTTTGAATATTTCGGCCGCCCGCACGAGGTCATCCGCAAGCTGTGGCTGCCGGTGCGGTGGGTGCTGTATTACGCGTTGCTCTTTGCCATCCTGCTGGCGGCCGATTTCGGTGCCTCCGGCTTTGTATACGGCCAGTTTTGAGGAAAGGGGGCTTTGCCATGCCAGACGGAACACGTGACCCTTCCGCGGCGGAGCAGCGCCGCCAATGGCAGGCGCGCATGAACGCGCAGCACACCGGCGGCATGGACGCCGCGCAGCTGCGGCAGGTCCGGCAGGCCGCGGCGTACCGCCAGCCCGCCCCGCCGCAGCAGCCCGCCGCCCAGCCCGTACAGACGGCCCGGCCCGCACGCCCGGACGCCGCGGCGGTGCGGGCGGGCGCCGCCAACCTTGAACGCCACATCGACAACCTGAAAAACGGCTTTGGCCT
>CANRCB010000045.1 GCA_947629015.1 uncultured Gemmiger sp. | reverse complement strand
TCTCCAAAACCGCGTGCCGAGGGTTCGAATCCTTCTACCCCTGCCAAAGGAAAGGCACCGCTTTTGCGGTGCCTTTCCTTATGCCGGCCCCAAAACACCCGCTTTGTGGCCGCCGCGGGCGGAAATTCCCTCTTGCGGTATGCGCAAAAACCTCGTATAATGGTGCCTGTGTCACAAACTGCGCGGGCATGGCCCGCGCCGACGGTCAAACAAAAAGGATGGGTCCCATGCAGTTTACAACAAAAAAGCCTTTCATCACGCTGGAACAGGCCCGGGCATTGCGCGAAAAATTCCCCACGCCGTTCCATCTGTATGACGAGGCCGGCATCCGCCAAAACGCGCGCCTTGTCAACCGGGCGTTCGCCTGGAACAAGGGGTTCAAAGAATATTTTGCCGTCAAGGCCACGCCGACGCCGGCCATCCTCAAACTTTTGCAGGAGGAAGGCTGCGGGGTGGACTGCTCCAGCTATACCGAGCTGCTGCTCAGCGAGGCGTGCGGGTTTTCGGGGGCCGACATCATGTTCTCGGCCAACGATGTGCCCGCGCAGGATATGCGAAAGGCATACGAACTGGGCGCATACATCAACCTGGACGACCTCACCCATGTCGATTTCCTGCGCGAGACGGCCGGCATCCCCCAAACCGTCTGCTGCCGGTACAACCCGGGCGGTATGTTCGATTTGGGCAACGGCATCATGGACAACCCCGGCGAGGCCAAGTACGGCATGACCGAGGACCAGATGGTGGAGGCGTACACCCGCCTGATGGCGCTGGGCGCCAAAGAGTTCGGCATCCACGCCTTTCTCGCCAGCAACACCATCACCGACGGCTACTACCCCGAGCTGGCCGGCATCCTGTTCCGCCTTGCCGTGCGCCTGAAGGAGCGCACCGGCGCCCATATCAAGTTCATCAACCTGTCCGGCGGTGTGGGCATCGCCTACCGCCCCGAACAGCGCGCCAACGACATCCTTGCCATCGGCGAGGGCGTGCGGCAGATGTATGAGGAGATCCTTATCCCGGCCGGGATGGGGGACGTGGCGCTCTTTACCGAGCTGGGCCGCTTTATGCTGGCGCCTTACGGCTGCCTTGTCACCACCGCCATCCACGAAAAGCACATCTACAAGGAATACATCGGCGTCGATGCCTGCGCGGCGGACCTCATGCGACCGGCCATGTACGGCGCCTACCACCACATCACGGTGCTCGGCAAGGAGGATGCCCTGCGCGACCATCTCTACGACGTGACCGGCGGCCTGTGCGAGAACAACGACAAATTCGCCATCAACCGTCCGCTGCCCAAGATCGAGCGGGGGGACATCCTCGTCATCCACGATACCGGCGCGCACGGCCACGCCATGGGGTACAACTACAACGGCAAGCTGCGCAGCGCCGAGGTGCTGCTGCACGAGGACGGCACGCCGGAACTCATCCGCCGTGCCGAGACCCCGGCCGACTATTTTGCCACGCTGGACGTCACCCCGTACTACAAGGCGGGGCATCTTGGGGACTGACACAAAAGGAAAGGGGACCGCAATATGCCGGTACAGAAATTGGCCATCGGGAACGACCATACCGCCGTTTCGCTCAAACAGGAGATCAAGGCCCATCTTGAGGGGCGCGGCATCGAGGTGGTCGATGTCGGCACCAACGAAACAGCCAGCTTCCCTTACCCCGTCAGCGCGTACAAGGTCGCCCGTATGGTGGCGGACGGCGCCGTGGACGGCGGCGTGCTGATCTGCGGCACCGGCATCGGTATGAGCCTTGCCGCCAACAAGGTGCACGGCATCCGCGCCTGCGCGTGCAGCGAGCCGTACTCCGCCCGGCTGACCAAACAGCACAACAACGCCAACGTGCTGTGTTTTGGCGCGCGGGTCATCGGGCCGGAGATGGCCAAGATGATCGTGGATGCCTGGCTGGACGCCGAATATGAGGGCGGCCGCCACCAGAAACGGGTGGAGATGATCACCGAGATCGAGCAGACGCAGTCCCTTGCCGCTGCGCGCGAGGGCTGACGCCGGCCCGCCTTTTTGAAGGGGAGGGGGTGCCCCGCCATGCCGAAACACGCGCAGATGGAACCAAGCGCGCACACACGGGCCGTATGGCAGCAGCTTGCCGCGCACCAGGGCGAGACGTTTTTCACCGCCAAGGGGCTGCCGTTCACCTATGCGGTGCGCGGCGGGGAGCTGTTTGTGGACCGCCGGCAGAAATCCATCACCATCGCCACCGTGGACGCGGCGCTGCGCAACATCGAAGCGCGCCTTGAAAGCGGCGAGGAGGTCACCGGCCCCAAAAAGATCGGCTGCTACGGCGCCAGTTACCTCTACCCGGTTTTTTTACAACTCGGGGTCCTTCCGGCGCCCGATACACAGCTGGAACTCAAAGATTTCATACCAACGCAGGACCGCCCGCACGCCTGACCGGCGCGGGCGGCTTTGCTTTGCCCGCGGGGGGGCGAAAAAGCCCTTGCATTTGCCTGGCAGGGATAGTATAATTGGCTAGTGTCGAGTTATGTGCAAAAATCGCAAAAGGCGGCTTTGGTGCATAGAATAAAAAGCGGCAGAACAAACTACCTGTGGCATCCGTTTTTTGGCAGCGGCCGCTATCTTGTGTTTTGAGGGATGTGCGTCATGCAGAACCATATACTGAATTATCTGTACCGCACGGCGGCGCGGCTGCCCGATAAAACGGCCTATGCCGACGATGCCTGCGCCCTCACCTTTGGCGAGGTGCTGCGGCGCACGCGCAGCATCGGCAGCTTTTTGCACGGTGCCGGCGTATACAAACAGCCCGTTGCGGTATTCATGCGCAAATCACCGATGGAGATCACCGCCTTTCTGGGCGTGATCGCCGGCGGCGATTTTTATGTGCCCCTGGATGAGGAAATGCCCGACAGCCGCATCCAGCTGATCCTTGAAAATGTGCGCACGCCCATCCTTCTGTGCGATGCCGCCACCGCCGAAAAGGCCCGCGGGTTTGACCTCAAGGGCGCCCGCGTGGTGCTGTATGACGACATCATCGCCACCCCGGCCGACGACGCGGCGCTGGATGCCATCCACCGCGCCGCCATCGACACCGACCCCATCTACATCGTCTTTACCTCCGGCTCCACCGGCATCCCCAAGGGGGTGGCGGCGTGCCACCGCTCGGTCATGGATTATATCGAGCAGCTCTCGGAGGTGCTTGCCTTCGGGGAGGATACCGTGTTCGGCAACCAGGCGCCGCTGTACTTCGATGCCTGCCTCAAGGATGTGTATTCCACCCTCAAGTTCGGCGCCACCACATGGCTCATCCCGCAGCGGCTGTTTTCCTTCCCCATCGCGCTGGTGGAATACCTCAACGCGCACAAGGTCAACACCATCTGCTGGGTCGTCTCGGCGCTGACGATGGTCAGCGCGCTGGGCACCTTCAAGACCGTCAAGCCGCAATATCTGCGCACCGTGGCGTTCGGCAGCGAGGTGTTCCCCATCAAGCAGTTCCGCCTTTGGCGCGAGGCCGTGCCCGGCGCGGCCTTTACCAACCTTTACGGCCCCACCGAGGGCACCGGTATGTGCTGCTACTACCGCGCCGACCATGACTTTGCCGACGATGACGTCATCCCCATCGGGCGGCCGTTCGCAAACCGCGAGGTGCTGCTGCTCAAGCCCGACGGCACCCTGGCCGAAAACGGGGAGGAGGGCGAGATCTGCATCCGCGGCACGGCCGTGACCCTTGGCTATTACAACGACCCCGAGCGCACCGCGCAGGCATTTGTGCAGAACCCGCTCAACACCGCCTACCCGGAGCTTATCTACAGGACCGGCGATATCGGCCGGCGCAACGCGGCGGGGGAGCTGATCTTTGTCTCCCGGCGTGACCACCAGATCAAGCACATGGGCCACCGCATCGAGCTGGGCGAGATCGAGGCCAACGTCAACATGGTGGAGGACGTCTCGATGGCCGCCTGCGTCTATGACAAGGCGCGCCAGAAGATCGTATTGTATTACGTCGGCGCCCTGGATGAGCGCGCGCTCACCACGGCGCTCAAGGCAAAGCTGCCGCGCTATATGCTGCCCAACCGCTGCGTGCGCATGGAGCGCCTGCCCCTGACCGCCAACGGCAAGATTGACCGAGTGACCCTTAAAAACATGGCCGAAGCCAAATAAATCCCGCAACAGAAAGGAACACACCATGGAAGAACTGCTGCACATCCTCAACGAGCTCCATCCCGACATCGATTTCACCACGCAGGAGCATCTGATCGACGATATGATCCTGGATTCGTTCGATATCGTCACCCTCATCGCCGAGATCGGCGACACCTTTGATGTGACCATCACGGCGGACAAGATCGTACCGGAAAACTTCAACTCCGCCAAGGCGCTGTACGCGCTCATCCAGGAGATGGAAGACGAGGCGTAACGCCGCGCTTATCCTTGCCACGGGAGTTTGCGTATGCTCTTTACCTCCTACGGGTTCTTCGGCTTCGCCGGCGCCCTGCTGCTGCTCTACTATCTTATCCCGCGCCGCCACCAGTGGAAGCTCCTGCTGGCGGCCAGCTATGCGTTTTATCTGTTTTCCGGCCCGGCCACGGTGCTGTACATCCTGGCCACCACCCTGACGGTGTGGTACACGGCGCTGCGCATCGGGCAAAACGCCGACCGGCAAAGCGCCTGGCTCAAAGAACATAAGGCGGAGCTGGACCGCGAGGCAAAAAAAGCCTACCGGGAACGGCAGAAGGGCATCCGCCGGCGCTGGCTCGCCGCCTGCCTGCTGCTGAACCTCGGCATTCTGGCGGTGGTCAAGTACGCGAACTTTGCCATCGCCAACGTGAACGGCCTGCTGGGGCTGTTCGGGCAGGGGGCGCGGCTGCAGCCCGTGTCCATTTTGCTGCCGCTGGGCATCTCGTTTTACACCTTCCAGGCCATCGGTTATCTGGTCGATGTCTACCGCGGCAGCCAGCCGGCGCAGCGCAGCCTGCCGCGCTTTGCGCTGTTCGTATCCTATTTCCCGCTGCTCATCCAGGGCCCCATCAGCCGGTACGGCCCTTTGAGCGGGACGCTGTACGCCGAACACCGCTTTGACGGCGCCGCCGTCAGCCGCGGCTTGCAACGCGTTCTATGGGGGTATTTCAAAAAGATGGTGGTGGCGGACCGCATCGTGGCCGCCGTTGGCACCATTATCGGCGACGTGGGCGCCTACCACGGGGCCTGGGCCCTTGTGGGCATGGTGTTCTACACCGTGCAGCTGTATGCCGATTTTACCGGCGGCATCGACATCACCATCGGCCTGTCCGAGGCAATGGGCATCACCGTGCAGGAAAACTTCCTTCGGCCGTACTTTTCCAAATCCCTCAAGGAATACTGGCGCCGGTGGCACATCTCGATGTGTGACTGGTTCCGCAATTATGTGTTCTATCCCGTTTCCTCCTCGCCGCTGATGCAGCGCTTTGCCAAATATTCCCGCGCACATTTCGGCGGGGCGGTCGGGCGGCGGCTGCCGGTATACCTTTCCTCCTTCACGGTGTGGCTGGCCACCGGCGTGTGGCATGGCGCCAGCTGGAATTTTATCGTCTGGGGCCTGCTCAACTGGGCCATCCTCATGCTTTCAGAGGAGCTGGAGCCCCTGTATGACCGTTTCCACGCGCGTTTCCCCGCCGCGGGCGGGTTCGGCTACCGGCTGTTCACGGTGGGGCGCACCTTCCTGCTCATCTGCTGCCTCAATCTGTTTGACTGCTACGTCAACGTGGGCGATACGCTGTATATGCTCGCCTCCATCCCGGCCGCCCGCAACTGGCGCATTTTGTGGGACGGCTCGCTGCTGGCGGTGGGCCTGACGGGGCTGGATTACGCCATCCTTGCCGGCGGCACCCTGCTGATGCTGGGCGTCAGCCTTGCGCAGCGGCGCGGCAGCGTGCGCGCGCGCATCGCCAAACGGCCGTATGCGGTGCGCTTTGCCGTGTGGTACGGGCTGTTCCTGCTCGTGCTGCTGATGGGGGCCTACGGCATCGGGTACGATGCCGGCCAGTTCATCTACAACCGGTTCTGAGCGGGGGAGGGGAAGATGGAAAACACGGCCAAACCGAAAAAGATCCTCCGCTTCGTGCTCTCGGCCCTCATCGTGGCGGGCAGCCTGTACCTTTTGCAGCGGCTGCTCATGCCCAAATATGTCGACGGCATCGTCGAGGGCGCCTTTGTGGCGGAATACTACCGCGAGGAAAAGGACCACGACGTCATCTTTATCGGGGACTGCGAGGTTTACGAGAACTTTTCCCCGGTAAAACTGTGGGAGGAGTACGGCATCAACAGCTACATCCGCGGCAGCGCGGAGCAGTATATCTGGCAGTCCTATTACCTTCTGGAGGACACGCTGCGCTACGAAACGCCGGACGTGGTGGTGTTCAACATCCAGTCCCTCCAATTCAACGAATCGCAGAACGAGGCGTACAACCGTATGTCCATCGAGGGGATGAAGTGGTCCCCCGCCAAGGTGGGGGCCATCCTCGCCTCGATGAAGGAGGAGGAGCATTTCCTCGACTATGTTTTCCCCCTTCTGCGCTACCACACCCGCTGGAGCGGGCTTTCCGCCACCGATTTCGAGTATCTGTTCAAGACCAAACGCGTCTCCCACAACGGCTACTATATGCGCGTGGACGTGCGCCCCGCCGAGAACGTGCCCGAGGGCCGGCCGCTGGGGGACTACAGCTTTGGCGACAAGGCGTGGGAATATCTTGACAAGATGGATGCCCTGTGCCGGGAAAAGGGCGTGGAGCTGCTGCTCATCAAGGCGCCGAGCCTGTACCCCTACTGGTACCCCCAATGGGAGGAACAGGTTGAGGCTTATGCCGAAGAACACGGGCGCCGGTATCTGAATTTCCTGGAACTTGGCGCCGAGACCGGCATAGACTATACCACCGACACCTATGACGCCGGCCTGCACATGAACCTTTCCGGTGCCGAGAAGCTGTCGGTCTGGCTGGGGCGGTATCTGCAAGAGGAATTCGCCCTTACCGACCGCCGGGGCGAGGCGGCGCTCGCCGCCGAATGGGAAGAAAAAATCTCCGCGTACAACGCGGAGATCGAACAACAATATCAACTCTACGGGTTGGAAAGAAAGGAAGAAGAACCATGAAAAAACAACTGCTGATGCTGGCCGGCGCCGTGCTGGCCGCCGCCATGCTGGCCGCCTGCGGCGGCTCCGGCGATGCCCCCGCCGGCACCCCGGCAAACGGCGCGGGGAACACCGCCGCCGCGCCCTCCGGGGACGCCTACACCTTTACCGCCAACGGCGTGGCCATCCCGATGGACGCCGAGGCGGCGCCCATCCTGGAAGCCCTCGGCGAGCCGAGCTCCTACTACGAGGCGGCCAGCTGCGCGTTTGAGGGCCTTGACAAGTTTTATACCTATGCGAGTTTTGAGGTCGATACCTACCCCGACGGCGATACCGACCGCATCTCCGCCGTCATCCTCAAGGACGATATGGTCGAAACGCCGGAGGGCGTGGCCATCGGCGCCTCGGCCGCGGACGTGACGGCCGTCTATGGCGATGCCGCCGTCGACGCCGGCCGTCTGACCTATACCAAGGGCGGCAGCGAGCTGTGGTTCGTTTTGCAGGGCGACAGCGTCGTCTCCATCGAATACCACAGCACGGTGCTGAACTGAAAACAGGGGCGGGATAGCGTCAATGTGCGGGATTTGCGGCTTTTATGACAGGCAGGGCACGCGCGCGCCGGAGCCCGGCCTTTTGGGCAGGATGCTCACGGCCATCCGGCACCGCGGGCCGGACGGCAGCAACACGCTGGAAAAGCCGGGCCTGGGCCTGGGCTTTAACCGGCTGAGCTTTCTGGACCTTGCGGGCGGTATGCAGCCGCTGAAAAACGAGGACGGCACTGTGTGGATGATCTGCAACGGCGAGATCTTCAATTTTCAGGAGCTGCGTGCCGAGCTGGAAGGCAAGGGCCACCGTTTCAGCACCAAAACCGATGTCGAGGTGATCCTGCACCTGTACGAGGAGGAAGGGCTGGATTTCCCCAACCGCCTCAACGGGCAGTTCGCCATCGCGCTGTATGACGGACGCGAGCGCCAGCTGCTGCTCGTGCGGGACCACATCGGCATCGCGCCGTTGTTTTATACCACCGTTGACGGCTGGGCGGTGTTCGGCTCCGAGATCAAGGCGATTTTGGAATTCCCCGGCGTGCCGCGCAAACTCAACCTCAAGGCCGTCGACCAGCTGATGAACTACCCCGGCGTCGTCTCGCCAAACACCTTCTTCGCCGGCATCCATTCACTGCGGGCGGGGCATATGCTGCTCATCCGCCCGCAGCAGCCCATCCGCGATATCGAATACTGGGACCTCCGCTACAGCCCCGAGGAGGAGGACAAGGGCGAGGCATATTATGTGGAGAACCTGCGGGAACTGCTCAAAAAAGCCATCTCCCGCCGGCTCATCGCCGATGTGCCCATCGGGTTTTATATCTCCGGCGGGCTGGACAGCTCGGTCGTGGCGTGCTATATCGGCAAATACCTGCTCAACAGCTACTACTCCTTCTCGGCCGAGATGGGCGAGGGCGATCTGGACGAGAGCCGTTTCCAGAAGATCATCCACGACTATGTAAAAAGCGAACACTATACCACCAAAATCGACGAGCAGCGCATCTGGGAGAACCTGCCCAACGTCATCTACCACGCCGAATCCGCCGTGAAGGAAAGCTACGACGTGGCGGCGTATCTGCTCTCCGGCCTGGTGCAGGCGTCCCCCGCCAAGGCGGTGCTGACCGGGCAGGGCTCGGATGAGTTTTTCTGCGGCTATGTGGGCTATATGGTCGATCTGTTCCGCAATATGCAGAAAGGCAAACTCTCCGCCGAGGAATGCGAAGTCAACGAGCGCCTTTGGGGCGACCCCTATTTCCGCTATGAGCGCAACCACCCCGAGATACGCGCCATCCACAAAAAGCTCTACAGCGCCGATGTGCGCGGTGAGCTGGAAAACTTTTCCGCCTTTGCCGAAAGCCCCATCAACGTCGCGCGCGTCAAGGGCTTGAGCACGCAAAAGCGGCGCTCCTACATCGATTACAAGCTGCGCCTGTCGGACCATCTTCTCGGCGAGCACGGCGACCGCATGGTCTTTTCCCATTCGGTGGAGGGGCGGCACCCGTTTTTGGACATCGAGCTGCTCAACTTCGTCACCACCATCCCCGACAAATACAAGCTCAACGGCGTCAACGAGAAATATATCCTCAAAAAAGCGGGGGAGGGCATCGTCCCGCCCGAGATCCTCAAGCGCAAAAAGTTCCCGTTCCAGGCGCCGGGCATGTCCTCGCTTATCAAGCAGCCGGGCAAGAACCTGTTCCTCACCGACGAATTGCTCAAAAAGCAGGGCATTTTTGACGTCGGGTATATCAACGAGCTCAAGCGCCTTTACAGCCAGCCGGATTTCAAGCTGATGGGCGCCTATGAGATCGACTATCTGCTCATCGCCACGACGGTCACCATGCTGTGTGACCGCTATTCCCTCACGCTTTGACCCACGCTGACCCCACCTTTACCGGGAGGAGCCACTGCCGATGACTGAGAGCAAAGCGCCCGGCCCTTACAGGACGCCGCCGCAGGACGCCGTGCCCCGCACGGGTGCCGTGCGGCAGGCGCCGCGCACGGTTTCGACCCAAAGCGCCCGGCCGTCCGCCCAAACCGCCGCACCCCTGCCGCCCGCCAACGCGGCAGGGGCTTCGCGCTCTGTCTCGGTCACGCACGCGCGGCCCGGCACGGCCGCCGCCGCGCCCTATACGCCAAGGGCCTACGGCCAGCAGCCGGCCGCCCCGCAGCCCATCCGCCGTGCCGAGCCAAAGCCCTTCTACCAAAACCCCTATGCGCCCCCGCCGGAACGCACCGTCTCCGGCGGCACGCTGCGCGCCGTGCCAAGGCAGACCGGTACCGGCCCTTCCCGCGCCGGTATGCAGCAGCCCATGCAGCAGCCGGCGCGCCAACCGGTGCGCCCCGCGCAGGCCCCGGCACACCGCCCGCAGCCGCAAACACCCGCGCCCCGCGCGGTACATCTGCCGCCCCCGCAGCCAACGCGCGCCCCGGCCGC
>CANRCB010000044.1 GCA_947629015.1 uncultured Gemmiger sp. | reverse complement strand
TGTGTACACCGTACAGGTGGCGCTGGACAATCTGGACATGGACCTCTCGAAGATGCGGCGGTGAAGCCGGATATACCTTTCCTGTTTTCTTTCCCCTCCTATGTAGGGCGGGGTCTTGACCCCGCCGCAGGTGAATGCCATTCCCGCCCAAACCGTAGGGGGCGGCGTCCCCGACGCCCCGGAAATGCCATCCCGCGTTACGCCGGGCCGGATTGCAGGGCACCCCTTGCGGGGCTATCCGGCCCCTACGGAGTAAATGATACGTTTTCTCGTATCTCCGTAGGGCGGGATGCCCCATCCCGCCGCCGGTGCGAGGGGTTGCCCAAAAACCGCCAAAGGAGGCCGGTACGTTGGCGATGAGCGAGATGCCGATTTACGCGGCGGCGTACCTGTTGTTCCTGGCGTTTGTGGCGGGGGCGTGCGCGGGCAGCTTTGTAAACTGCGCGGCGGTGCGGCTGGCGAAGGGGGAAGGGTTCGCGCGCGGGCGGAGCCATTGCCCGGCCTGCGGGCACACGCTGGGCGCGCGGGACTTGATCCCGCTGGTGAGCTGGGCGGTGCTTGGCGGCAAATGCCGGTACTGCGGCGCGCGCATCCCGGCGCGGTACCCGGCCACGGAACTGGTGCTGGCGCTGGGCTTCACGGCGGCGGCGGCGCGGTTCGGGCTTACATGGCAGACGGCGGAGCACTGCCTGCTGTTCGCCATCCTGCTGGCGATGGCCCTCATCGACCTGGACAGCATGGAGTTGCCGAACGCGCTGCAGCTGGCGGGCGCGGGGGTGTTCGCGGTGTTTTTACCGAGTTACGCGCAGCCGCTCGCGCGGCTGAAGAGCGGGCTGCTGGGCGCGCTGGCGCTGGGCGGCGGGCTGCTGGTGCTCTCGCTCGTCATGGACAGGGTGCTTGGGCGGGAAAGCCTTGGCGGCGGCGACATCAAGCTGCTGGCGATGCTGGGGCTGTACACCGGCCCCGCGGCCGGGCTGCTGCTGGTGATACTGGCGTGCTTTGCGGGGCTTGCGTGCGCGGCGGCGTTTTCCGCCAAAAAGCAGGCGTTCCCGTTCGGGCCGGCGATCGCGGCGGCGGCGGTGCCGACGCTGCTGGCCGGGCCGCAGGTCGTGGCCTGGTACTGGGGATTGTTCACCTGAGCGGGCCCCGCGTTCCCCTCATCAGTCGCCTGCAACGTGTAGGGCGGGGTGCCCTCACCCCGCCGCCCCCGGAGGGGGAAGCCTTCCGAGGTATCTCGCCCTTAAAGCCTCCCCCGCATAAGACGCGGAAGGCGCGGCGGGGAAAAGAGCCCCCAAAATCCGAAAGGAGTGGTCATAGAGATGAACGGACTGCAAGGGAAATGCGCCGGCATCGAGATCGGCAATAAAGATCTGCACATCGCGGTGCGGGAAGGCGGGAACGTGACGCGCGTCATCACGCAAGCGCTGCCCGAGGGCCTAGTGCGGGACGGGCAGGTGCTTTCGTATGAGGCGCTGAGCGACCTGCTGAAGACGGTGCGGCGGCGGGAGAAGATCAAGGCGAAGGACGCGGCGCTGGTGCTGCCGGCCTCGCTGTGCTATTGCCGGCGGTTCACGACGGCGGTGATGACGGAGGAGCAGCTGAAGTTCAACCTGCCGTATGAGTTCCGGGACTACATCACGGGGGACAAAGAGGATTTCTACTTTGACTACGCGCTGGTGGGCGCGCCGGGCGCGGACAGCCTTGACCTGATGGCGGCGGCGGCGCCCAAGCAGCTGGTGTGGGACTATGCGGCGGCGCTGCGGCGCGCGGGGTTCCGGCTGAAGACGGCGGTGCCGGACGAGCTGGCGTTCATCAACCTGGCGCGCGCGGGTGGCGATACGGCCCACAGCCACTGCGTGCTGGACCTTGGGCACAGCGCGATACGCCTGTACATGATGGACGGCGACAAGTTCGAGAACGTGCGCGCGCTGGATTACGGGCTTTCTGCGCTGGACAACGCCATTGCGGAGCACTACAACGTGGACGTGCACATCGCGGCGGCGTACCGCGAGCAGGACTTTGACAACTGCCTGACGCTGCCGGAATGCCGGGACATCTACCAGGCGGTAGCGGTGGAGGTGCTCAAGGCGGTGAACTTCCAGCGGTTCAATTCCGGCGGGGCGGAGCTGCAGCACATCCACTGCTGCGGCGGCGGCGTGCGCAACGGGGCGCTGCTGGGCGCGCTGCACGCGGCGCTGAACCTTCCGGTGCTGGACATGAGTGAATTCTGGCCCGCCCTGCCGGCGGAGCTTGCCGGGGATGCGTCCCTGGCGGCGGCGGCGGTCGGCGCGGCCATGCAGTAAAGGAAAGGGGGCACGCGCCATGAGCACACAGACCGCGACCGCGGCGCGCACCGCGGTAAAGGGCAAAACGATGCCCGCCAAAACGACGCTGAACCTTGTCATTAAAGAAAAATCCGCCCTGGCGCCCAGCCGCTGGGTGCCGCTGGCGGTCGTGATCATCCTGCTGGCGGTGCTGTTCGGCAAGTTCTGCGTGGCGGACCGGTTCGCAAAACTCGGCGCCGCGCAGCAGGCGCTCTCCGCCAAGGAGGCACAGCTGGCAGAGCTGGAAAACTCCTACGCGGATTTCGACGAGGTCAAGGCCCGCTACAACCAGTACACCTACCGCGGGTTCGACCGCACCATCGCCGACCGGCAGGATATTCTGGATCTGCTGGAACGGGAGGTGTTCCCGCACAGCGAGACGCGCTCGGTGTCGGTGAACGGCAACGTGTTCTCTACGACGCTGACGGGCCTGACGCTGGACGAGGTCTCCTCGATGATGGCCAAGCTGGAAGACAACCCGCTGGTACAGGGCGTGACGGTGTTCACGGCCGGGTACAACGAGGTGGACCCGGGCGTTGAGCCCTACGCCACGATGACCATCGTGTTCAAGAACGCCGAAGGGGGTGCCGAATAATGACAGGGATCTTGAACCGCACCTTTACCCGGCGCGAGAAAGTGATGCTGCTGGCCCTGGTCCTTGTATTGATCGTGGGGCTGTACTTCTACTGCGTGCATTTCCCGGTGGTGAACGGCCTGCAGGAGGTCGAGCGCCGCGACGAGGAAGTCTCGGCGCAGATGACGGCCGCACAGGCCAAGGCGGACGAATACAACGCCATGCAGGAAGAGCTCGAGGAGATCTTCTCCCAGCCGGCCGACCAGATCACCGTGATGCCGCCCTACAACAACATCGAGACGCTCATGCGCAAGCTGGACGTCATCTTCGCCGGCACCAACCCGGATTTCAGCTTCAGCCAGGCCAGCATCCGTGACAACATCGCCTCGCGCAACATCAGCTTCAGCTGCACCGCCTCCAGCTACGAGGCCGCGCGCCGCCTGCTGCGCGATGTCACCGGCACCGGCTACCGCTGCCTGCTCAACAGCTTCACCCTCACCCCCGTAAACGGCGCCCTCTATGACAGCCCCTTGCGCGTCAGCGGCGTCATCTCCTTCTACGAACTCGTCCAAGATTCCCCTGCCGTGTCCTGAACACCGCCCCCTGCAAGGGTACGGGAAACGTACCGAAATGGGCGGCGCGCGCACGCGCGCCATAGGGGGCCGTTGGCTGCCGCCCACTGCCGGGATTTGGGTTTTCCCGTTCTCTTTCGTGACCGAAAGAGAACCAGAAAGGTCCGGCCGATTTCGACGCGGCCGGCGCACGACCAAAGGGGGTCCCCCCTTTGGAATCCCCCGAGGCTGGATATCGCCCGGGTGTTTCGGCGGGCACCATCCCCCGTCCGCCGGACGGACGCCACCTTGCGGCGCCGTCCACGCTCACGCCGCGCTGCGCGCCGCTGCGGGCAGGGCGCGGCAAACCGTTTTGCAGACACCCGCGGAACGTCCGTAGGGGCCGGATATATCCGGCCCGCAAATGGTGAGAAACGTACTGCCCATTTGTAGGGCGGGCTTTTTGCCCGCGGCGCCATGCGCCGCGCAAAGCAAATTTTTATTGACCAATAAAAATTTGCTTTGGCAAAAACGGCCGGAGTGGAGCGCAGCGCAACGAGAGCCGTTCCGAAATGGGCGGTGCGCGTGCGCGCGCCATAACATAAGGGGAATACCCCTTCCTCCTCATACCTTCCCGCGCCCAAACGTAACGGTTTGGGCAAATCCCATGTATATCCGAGGTCAAGTGCTATGCAGCTTTTCGGCAAAAAGAAGCGCCAACGGGGCTTTACCGTGGCGGAATTGCTGGTGGTCGTGGCCATTTTGGCCATCCTCCTCGCTTTCGGTGTGCCCATCCTGATCCAGGGCTTCCGCAGCCTCCACCTCACGGAACTGGACGACTCCGCCCGTTCCATCTTCCTGGCTGCCCAAAACCGCATGACCGCCATGGTCGCCAACAGCGAATTCGATGATTTCGCCAAGGACGGCGCCGTCTATGTGGCCCAACCACTGCCTTACGGCGGCAGCGTGACCGCACCCTCGGATTTCCCCCAAGACGCTGCCGGCTCCGGCCCCGATACCACCCACGGCCGACCCAGCGACCTGTACTATCTCGATTCCGCTGACCCTGACCAGCTGGCTTTCCTCGAAAGCCTTGTGGGGGACGGCGCCATTGAATCGGAACTGCATGACCACCGCTATGTCATTGAATACAATGTGAGGACCGGCGCCATCTACGCCGTTTGGTATACCAACGCCCCCAACGATAAGTTTAACTATGCCGACCTCCACGCGGAGCCCCGCGCCCGCGCCGACCGCCTCAAGCAGGATACCCTCGTCGGCTACTACGGCGGCTCCGGCGTCGACCGCGCCAAGGTCGGCCAGATGCCCATCCCCGAAGTCTCCCTTACCAACGCCGAAGAACTCCGTCTCACCGTTAAAATACCGGCTACCTCCATCCCGACCGGGAACATCAAGGTGGATGTCAACGTCACTGGCGTCACCGGCGACGGAAGCAAAAAAACGGTGCCGATCATCACCGGCGCCGTGCTGGGCGGCGCCGGTGCGTCCAACTCCACCGGCACCGTGATGCTCGATACCCTCAAAACCTATACCCCCGCCGAGCTCGCTGACAACGCGAACTGGGATGTTGCCCCTTTCGGCAAGCAATTCAAAGACTGGGTCGGGGCCGAAAAGACGACCGCCGACGGCGCCGGCTTTGCGACCACAACGGGCCTTATCCCCGGTGAGGACATCACCGTCACCGTGCGGGTGTACTATGCCGGTACGCCCGGCCCCGACGGCAAGCTCTACCTCCCGCAGGAGGTCTCCGTCTCCGGCAACAGCCTCTTCGCCTCCGTTGTGGAAAAGGACGTGACCGACCCCACCGACCTTACCGGCGCCACCCCCGCTGTTGTTGTGGCCGACGCGCCCACCGCCCTCATCGCGTATGGCCGCCATCTGCAAAACCTGCGGGACTACAACAGCTCCAACATCGTCCATTCGGCCGAGAATGTGGGTATCTGCGCGGCGGAGCAGATCCGTGAGCTGGACTTTGACGCCAAGGCCACCGGCAGTGAAGACTCCATCTATTTCTGGGCCAGCACCTATCATACCGCCGGCGATCTCCCGGCCGGCTTTACGGCCATCCACCACCGCATCTCCTACAACGGCAACGGCCTGCCCATCCGCAACCTGACCAACAAAAACTCCGGCGCCATCAAGCGGGGCTCCAACGTAGGCGGCGGGCTGTTCAGCAATACGGCGGCGGCATCGGCCGGGGCGAACGCGGGCAGGGTCGTTGTGCTGCAAAACATCGTCCTGATCGACACTGCGCTGGAAGACGTGGGCAGCTATTATACGGCCGGCGTGCTCGCCGCGGGGCTCGAGGATGCCCATATCGCCAACTGCCAGGTCTATCTCGAAGAGAACACCAAGCGGTATACCACGGATCATATCACGCCTGCCCCGCAGGTGACGGTCATCGCCGGCAGCTCCCATGCCGTGGGCGGCCTCGTCGGCGGCTTCCGCGGTGACAACATTATCCAGGACAGCTTCGCCTCCACCGTTATCCAGAGCGACAGCCCCAGCGCCCCTGTGGGCGGTTTGGTCGGCACACTGGACAGCAGCGCCAGCCTTACCATCCGCCGCTCCTATGCCGCCGGCTATCTGGAGGGCGGCAGCACCGTTGGCGGGCTGGTCGGCAACGGCAACACCAGTTTGCTCATTGAAAACTCCTACGCGGCGGGCGTTATCGCCAACGCCGGCAGCACCAGCGCCGGCGGCCTGGTCGGCGACGGGCAGGCCCGAGCGAATGGCATAGAAAACAGCTACGCCGCCGTGCTCTACGGCGAGGCCATCAAGGAAAAAACCGCGTTCACCGTGTACGGCGCGGCCGCTAACGTCACCACTGACACGACCAATATCAACGCCAACCACGTCTTCTTCGTGCGCCAGCCGGGCGTGAGCTACCAGACCAACAGCGGCAAAGCCCTCTCCACCAAAAAGCTCTCCGCCCTGCCGAATGACGCCGACCCCACCGACCCCACCAAGGACTTCCTGCCCGGTACGTGGTACCGGCTGCCCGCCGAGCTGGACGAAAACAACAACGGCGAACCCGAGCTGGCCAACCCCTCTTACGCTACCTTCCCCTACAACCATATCGAGGAAACATCTGAGCTCGAAACACCCTACCCCTATCCCCAGCTCAAAGCCTATGACCCCGCCGCCGCCATCGACCAGCCCATGCTCCATTATGGCGACTGGCTCGAGGCCCCCGCCGAAGAATTTACGCTCTGCTATTATGAGCGCACCACAGACGCCCCCGACAAGTACGGCCTTTACGCGCAGAACATCGAGGCGGACCGGACGGCGACGACCGTGCAGGAAATTGTCGACAACCCGGATCTGGCGCTGACCCGCCGCACCGACCCCGACGATACAGTCCAGAGCAACCGCATTTATGCCGTGACCGACGGCTATGCCCTGTTCACGACCACCAAGCCGGACGATCCGGCCAATGTCAAGGTGGACATCACGCTGCCGTCTGTAGGCGTGGCGCCCTACAATACCAACAAGGACTATCCCGGCACCAAGCTCCTGGGCGGGGAGAACATCGCCCCCGTGTCGGGTAGTGATGAGGAGGGGCTCTGGCTCTATTTCCTGCCCAACGATGTGTGGCAGGAACTGGTCAAGAGGGCGACCGCCAACACCAAGTATTATACGACCCTCCGCATCAATGGGGAGGACTATCTTGTCAACCCGCTGCTGGCGTGCGAGGCGCTCAACCCCGCCGACGGCGTAGGCAGTGCTGTCTTGACGGCGCTGCAAAACACCAACACACCGACCAACAAAAATGACCTTGGCAACGAGCCGGGCAGCACCACCAAATCGATTGATGGGAGCCAGGCCCGTATCATCCGTACCGCGCGCCAGCTGAAGGCGCTGGGCACGCTCACCCAGACGGCGGCCGCCTATCGCGGGGGCAAGTACAACCAGCTGCTGGACATCGACTATGACAGCTACGCGGCGGAAAACAACGGCAGCGGCAGCATCGCCGGCCTTGGCTTCACGTTCAGTGGTACCGATCATGCCTCCATCGCCCTGACCGGCACCGGCACATTCTTTGACGGCCACAGCTACGTCATCCGCGGCCTGCATGTCACCAAGGGGTACGAATACAGGGTCTCCTCCAATAACTACGGCGGGTTTGGCCTGTTCGGCTGTGTGGAAAACGCCACGCTCCAAAATATCCGCCTCGTCAACACCACCGTTGCCGCGCAAGCGATTGATGACGTCAGAGAGGTCCACGCCGGCACGCTGGCCGGCGGGGTGAACGGCGGCACGGTCACCAACTGCGGCGCCTATGTCGAGGCCGTAGGCGGCCAATCCATCGATGACGCCTACAATACGTTTACCGTCAGCACACGCATGACGACCAAAAATAACTGTCTGGGCGGCCTTATCGGCTGGGTCTGCGGCAACAACGTGAAGGTAAGCAACAGCTTCGCCGCCGTCAAGGTGTGGGGCACGTACACGGCCGGCGGCTTTGTGGGTGGCGTCAACAGCACTACTACTACCTTTACCGACTGCTACGTCGGCGGCCACACCAAAGACGGCCAGTATACGTATTCCGAAGACGACGGCGCCAACGTCACGGTCAACAAGATCATCACCGGCAAACAAACGGCCAATGTCGGCGGCTTTGTGGGACTATTAATGCAGAAGGAGAAAATAAAATTTACAGGAACATGCTACACCACCGCCTCGGTCGCCGTGCAACTACCAGCCAATGATATGAATAGCGCCGGTATCGGCCAGTTTAGTGGCTCTGACAATGCACCCATAGTCAGCGGCGCTACCCTGTACGCCCTCGGCAAGGTCTATACCACCGTCGTGGGCGGCGGCACCGTCACGCCCCGTAATGAGACCTTCCTGCAACGCGCTGACCAGGTCGCCGCTTCGACATTGGACGACGCCCACACCTTCAACTATGACGACAAGTGGGACGGCAAACCCTACCCCTACGCCACCGGGCTGACCGCCCACCATGGCGACTGGGTCGAGCTGCCGGAGGCCAACCTTGCCTATTTTGAGGGCTATACCCAAGCCAACCTCGATGCCCTCAAGGCTCGCACGGATGACCACGTCGCACAGGCCGCAGCCACGGCGATTGCGGCCCTGCCGACGGCCACGCTGAACGGCGACACCTGCTACATCAGCTTCTACGGCAGCTGGACCGGGCTGGACGACACCGCCCGCTCCATTGATACGCTCGTCTACGGCGCTGCCGCCGTGCCCAACTATGACGGCTACGCCGCCCTGTGGGAGGTGGACGGCGACACGGTCGACTACCACCCCGAAAACATCGCCTGGCAGACCGCCGGCAGCGGCGCCACGGGCACAGTAACCTCCATGCACCCCGGTACCTATGCCTTGCAGGATACCACCTCGGCCAAGCACGACTACTACATCTATCTGCTTGATACCGACGCGCTGCAAAAGGCCGCGGCCCCCGCGGACGCCGGGTATACGGCGTATTACCGCACGGTCGATCTGATGCTCAACTTTGATGCCAGCGGCCCGCGCGCCTATAAGTGTGTGCGCTGGTTCAACCCGCATTTCGCGGCCGAGGCCCGCAACACCCAGCCGGCCAATACCGCCGATATGGCCAAGCCGCAGGATAAGGTCATCACCGCGGGCAACAAGCTGGCCGCCGCCGGCACCGCCAACGCGCAGGTCATTGTGCGCACCGCGCGGCACCTGGCCAATATGCAGCGCTATGCCCTGCTGAGCTTCAAGGCCGACAAGGACGACACTTATACCGACAACCCCGTCACCTGGCACTATGACCAGCTGGCCAACATCGAGGCCGGCACCGACACCGCTACCGCCGGCACGGACCGCTACCAGACCACTGCCGGCAGCACCGTATCCGTCGGCGTCATCCCCTTCCTGGGCGAGACCGACGGCAACAAGAATAAAGATACCGTGGCCGCCCACCTTGTCGACGGGTATGGCTGCTATGACGGCCATGACTATGCCATCCGCCATCTCAGCATTTCCCGCACCGTAGCCGATGCGTGGGACGAGACGACCAGCGCGAACCGCCTTTACACCGGCCTGTTCGGGCAGGTCATCGGCGGCACGCTGCGAAACATCAACCTTGACACCGTCACCGTCCATGTGGAGCATGGCGCGGTCGGCAACAATGACGAACTTTTGACCGGCGCGCTGGCCGGCCGTGTGGGCGGGCGCAGCCTGGTAAGCAACGTGCACATCGTCGACGCCGACGTCCGCGCGACCCTCACCGACAACGGCACCAGCAAAGGGATGGTCGCGGTCGGCGGTATGCTCGGCCGCCTGAACGGCAACGGCTCCACCAAGCTGGAAAACAGCGGCGTGCGCGCCTCGTCGGGTGGAAAGTATGATACCACCGCCGTTGCGGTGCAGTCTTCCTCCTCCTCCACAAACGGCAATACCTTCGCGCTGTACGCGGGCGGCCTTATCGGCGATTTGACCGAGGGCGCGGCCGTTGACAGCTGCTATGCCGCCGTCCGGGTCACGGGCGACGGCGGCGCCAGCAATGTCACCAAGAACAGGCTGTACGTCGGCGGTTTTGCGGGCCGCATAAACAAGACCAAAGACAAAAATTTGGTCCAGATCACCAGCTGCTATGCCGGCGGCCGCACCGTTGACGGCACCTATACGGCCACCGCCAACGTCACCGCCAGCGGCGGCAGTGGTGCCACAACCTTTGCCGGCGGCTTTGCGGGCCATCTTGAGAGCGAAGACGAAAAAGATAACGTGAGCGCGCCCACAGAGGCTGTCGTCACCTTCAGCGGCACCAACTACAGCACCTGCAGTGTCGAGAACCAAAAGACACCGGCCAACGTCGGCGAGTTCATCGCCAACGACAAGAGCGACAACATCGTCAAGAGCAGCACGACCAAGCTCTACGCCGCCGGCGCGCTGGTCGGCGCCAGCGCGGGCGAGACCGGGCTGGACACGTGGCTGGGCGACCGCCAGAAAGTGGCCGCCGACCGCAAGGACGCCGTCCCCTATGACGTCGCCATCCTGCCGAATACCTACCCCTACGAGACCGACCAGACTACCCATTATGGTGACTGGATCGAACCGCGCTTCCAGCTTGCCTACTTTGAGGCGTATGACGATGCCAACCTCACCGCGATGAAGGGCGCCGTGGGCGGCAAGCCTGACCAGGAGGACGCGCTCGTCAAGCTGAAAGCGGGCGGCACCGGCGCGGACACAACGCC
>CANRCB010000043.1 GCA_947629015.1 uncultured Gemmiger sp. | reverse complement strand
CGGCTGGGTGACGGATCTCAACGGCGGCGGAAGCCGGGAAACCGTGATGGACGGCTTTACCGGCAGCGACGAGTTTACCGCCCTCTGCCGGCGGTATGGCATCCTGCGCGGTGACCCCGCCCCGGCCCCGGATCCCGCCCCGGCCCCGAATCCCGATCCGGCGCCGCAGCCCACCAACCCGGCAGGCGGTACCCACACCTATGTCCTGAACGCGAATTCGGGCAAATTCCATTATGATTTCTGTCCCAGTGTCGCGCGGATGAACCCCGGCAACCGCCGCTATTATACCGGCACGCGGGAAGAGATCCTTGCCATGGGCTACACCCCCTGCAACAACTGCAACCCCTGAAGCAAAGGGGAAGCCGTTTGCGGGGCGTCGGGGACGCCGCCCTCTACATGGATACGGAAACGTATCATTCGGATTGTAGGGCGGGGTCTTGACCCCGCCGCGGGGCCCATTGGTTGCCGCATTTTACCGGGATTTGGGTTTTTCCGTTCTCTTTCGTGACCGAAAGAGAACCAGAAAGGTCCCGCTGGTTTCGCATGCAGCGGACCCACGACCAAAGGGGGTCCCCCCTTTGGAATCCCCCGAGGCCGGATATCGTCCGGGTGCTTGGGCGGGCGCCATCCCCCCCGTCCGCCGGACGGACGCCACCTTGCGGCGCCGTCCACGCTCACGCCGCGCTGCGCGCCGCTTGGCCAGGGCGTGGCTAACGGTTTTGCTGGCACCCGCGGAACGTCCGTAGGGGCCGATTATAATCGGCCCGCAAACGGCATCCCGTTCCCGTGAAGGCTTGCGGGGCGGGGGCTTGGCATCCATCCGCCCCCTGCGGAGGGTCACGGGCGCTCCGCCCTTTTGCGGGGGCTTTCCCGGCAAAAATTTTCGCCGTGCGCGGGGTTGACTTGCCGCCCGCAAAATGGTACGCTTAAAACAGTTCCCAACAAAGCCCGCGGGCCGCACAAAAAGGCAGGTGGTCGTACATGGAGATACCCGGTAGTCCGTCGTACCGAAGTATGATCCTGTATGGCAGCTGCCGCTTTGGCGCGGCCGTGGCAAGCGGGCAGGGGTAGCCCCCCGGCCGGCGTGCCTTTGGCTTGGCGCGCCCCGGCGTACCGTGTGCACAGCAGCTGCCATCCTTGTGACAAGGAGGCGGTTTTTTTATGCCCGATACCACCATCACCACGCTGCGCACCATGCTGGCGAACCTGGACGACGCCAAAAAATACCAGAGCCTGCGCGATGTCATGCAGACGCTGCAAGCCCCCGACCTTGCCGCTGTGTTTGAGGATCTGCCGCCGGAAAAGATGCCCGTCATCTTCCGGCTGTGCCCCAAGGACCTTGCGGCCGAGGTCTTTGCCGAGATGGCGCCCGAGACGCAGCAGACCCTCATCGAGGGCCTGACCGACCGGGAGCTCAAGCTCGTGCTGGATGAGCTTTTTGCCGACGACGCCACCGACCTTGTCGAGGAGATGCCGGCCGGTGTCGTCAAGCGCATCCTCAAGCAGGCCGACCCCGAACTGCGCGCCATGATCAACGAGCTGCTCAAATACCCCGAGGATTCCGTCGGCGGCGTGATGACCACCGAGCTGATGGAGCTTGACCCCGGGATGAGTGTCAGCCAGGCCATCGCCGCCATCCGCCGCACCGGCATCGACAAGGAGACGGTCAACAACTGCTACATCACCGGGCCGGACCGCAAGCTGCTGGGCGTGGTGACGCTGCGCGAGCTGATTTTGGAGCGGGACGAGAACCGCCCCCTTGCCGAGATCATGGATGACGACGTCATCAGCGTGCACACCGGCGACGACCGGGAGCACGCCTCCCAGCTGTTTGAAAAGTATGGCTTTGCGGCCATCCCCGTCGTGGACAACGAGGAACGCCTCGTCGGCATCGTCACCATCGACGACGCCATCTCCATCATGCAGGACGAGGCCACCGAGGACATCGCCAAGATGAACGCCATCGCCCCGGTGGATAAGCCCTATTTCCGGCGCAGCGTGTGGGATTTTTACCGTTCCCGCGCGCCGTGGCTGCTGTTTTTGATGGTCAGCTCGACGTTCTCGAGCTTCGTCATCCGCAGCTATGAGAGCGCGCTCGCCGCGGTGACGGTGCTCACCGCCTACATCCCCATGCTCACCGATACCGGCGGCAACGCCGGCAGCCAGAGCACCGCCACCATCATCCGCGGCCTCTCGGTGGGGGAGCTGCACCCGCGTGACCTGCCGCGCATTTTGTGGCGGGAGCTGCGCGCCGGCGCGCTGTGCGGCCTTACGCTGGCGGCGGCCAACTTTGCCAAGCTCGTCCTGCTCGACCGCGTCGGCGTGCCGGTGGCGGCGGTCGTCTGCCTGACGCTGGTGGCCACGGTGCTCGTCTCGCAGGCGCTGGCCTCGGCCATGCCGGTGCTGGCTCGCAAGCTGGGGTTCGACCCCGCGGTCATGGCTTCGCCGCTCGTCACCACCATCGTCGATACCACCACGCTGCTCATCTATTTTAACATTGCCACGCTGATTTTGCGGCTGTAGGCAAAAGCGGGATGCCTGCGGGCGGATACCCCCACACGCTTCCATAAGGCAACGATCGCTTTCAGACTGTCAAAAAAGCCTACTGCGATTCCAAGGTAAACTGTAGGGGGCGGCGTCCTCGACGCCCCGTGAACGTTGCAACGGCGGAAAGTTTGCGGGACGTCCGGAGGCCGTCCCCTGCAAGCACGCCCAAAAGTATTTGCTACGCCTTTTTTGACACGCTGCACGGGCCCGGTGCTTTGCACCGCGCCCGTTTTTCGCGTTTGGGGCCTTCCCCAAAACGGTCAACGGGGGTATCATACAGGGCAGGGGAGGTGTGCGCCCGATGAACGAAAAATGGTTCGCGCTGCCGGCGGCCAGACGCCGTGCCGTCCTGCGCGCCGGCTGGCGCGTGTTCGGGGGCAGCAGCTACAAAAAGGCCTCGATGCAGGCCATCGCCGACGAGGCCGGCGTCAGCAAAAGTTTGCTGTTCCACTATTTCCGCAACAAAAAGGAGCTGTACCTTTACCTGTGGGAGCGGGCGGCCAGGGCCACCGCCAAAGCCCTGGACGAAAGCGGCTGCTACGCCGCCGGCGACCTGTTCACGGCGCTGGAGCGCGGCATGGCGGTCAAGCTGGAGCTGATGCAGCGCGCGCCGGATATGGGGGCCTTTGCCATGCGCGCCTTTTACGAAAAGGACCCCGCCGTCGCGCCCGATATCCAGCAAAGCTGCGCCGGCTACATCGGGCGGGCCTCTCTGCCGTGGGTGCTGGCGCTGGACCCCGCGCAGTTCCGCCCGGGGTTCGACCTTGAGATGATGTACAAGGATATGTACTGGGCCGCCGCCGGCTATGTGTGGGAATTGCAGCAGCGCGGCCGCTTTGACCTGGCCGAGGTGCGCGCCGGCTTTGCGCGCCTTGTGGAGTTCTGGCGCGGCCTCTACGCCCGCCGGCCGGAGGAGGGGTGAGCATGGACGCCATCGCGCTGCAGGGTTTGACCAAAACGTGGGGCGCCGCCCGCGGCGTCACCGATCTGACCCTCACCGTGCGGCAGGGGGAATTTTACGGCCTTATCGGCCCCAACGGCGCCGGCAAGAGCACCGCCCTCCGCACGCTGCTGGGGCTTTTGCGCCCCACGGCCGGCACCGCGCGCGTGCTGGGGCGCGATGCGCGCGCCGATCCCGCTGTGCTGGGGCGCATTGGCTATCTGCCGGCCGAGGTGCGTTTCTGGCCCGGCATGCGGGTGGGGCAGGTGCTCAAATTTTCGGCCGGGCTGCACGGCAAAAACTGCGCCGCGGCCGCCCGCGCCCTCTGCGCGCGGCTGGGCCTCGATATGCGGAAAAAGGTTGAGACGCTCTCGCTGGGCAACCGCAAAAAGCTGGGCATCGTCTGCGCCTTGCAGCATACGCCGGAACTGTTGATCCTGGACGAGCCGACCTCCGGCCTCGACCCGCTTATCCGGCGGGAGTTTTTTGCCCTGCTCGCCGAGCACAACGCCCGCGGGGCCACGGTGCTGCTCTCCTCCCACGATCTGGGCGATGTCCAGCGCTGCTGCCACCGCGCCGCCATGCTGCGGCAGGGGCGCCTTGCCGCCGTGCTGGAGATGCCCGCCCTGGCCGCCGCCGGCCAAACGCTGGAGGAGGAATTTTTGCGCACATACAGGGAGGGGGCCGCGCCATGCTGTTGACGCTTGTGCGCCATGCGCTGCGGCGCGCCGCCCCGGCGTGGGCGGTGTGGACGGTGTGCACGGCGGGGCTGGCGGCCGCGTGCGTGGCGCTGTGGCCGCAGATGGAAAGCCAGACGGCGGATCTTGGCGCCGCGTTCGCCGGCATGGGCGCCTTCACCGCCGCCTTCGGGCTGGACCGGCTGGACATCGGCAGCTTTTTGGGGTTTTACGGCGTCGAGGCCGGCAACATCGTCAGCCTCGGCGGGGCGCTCTACGCCGCCATGGCGGCCGCCGGCGCCCTCTGTGGCGAGGAACGCGCCGGCACGGCGGAGTGGCTGCTCGCGCACCCCGCCGGGCGCGGGCGCGTGCTGGCCGCCAAGGCGTTGGCGCTGGCCGCGCAGGTGCTCGCGTTCGATGCCCTGGCCTTTGCCGCCTGTGCCGGGGCCGCCGCGGCGGCAGTGCCCGCGGCGCCGTGGGGCAGGCTGTGCGGGCTGCACGCCGCGTGGGCGCTGCTGCACATACAGCTGGCGGCGCTGTGTTTTGGGCTTTCGGCGCTGCGCGCGGCGGGGCCGGCGCTGGGGCTGGGCCTGGCGGCGGGGTTCTATTTCCTTGCGCTGGTGGCGAACCTCGCCCCCGCCGCGCGCTGGCTGCGCTTTTGTACCCCCTTTGCGTGGGCCGGGGCCGGCGCCCTGCTCCCCTCCGGGCCGGACTGGCCGCTGGCCCTGCCCGGCCTTGCCTTTGCCGCGCTGGCCGCGGCGCTGGGCTGCCGCCACTACCGCCGCAAGGACATCGTGTGAACGCCTTTTTACAGGGCGCCGGACTGTCAAAAAAGGAGTACAAAACGCTTTTTCGAGTGTTTGTAGGGGACGGCCTCCGGACGTCCCGCAAACGTTCCGCCGTTGCAACGTTCACGGGGCGTCAGCGTGTCAAAAAACCGGCAGGAAACATCTTCCCTGCGGCGGCCTGAGGGCCGCCCTACGTCCACAACGAAAGTAAGTCCGATTTGAGAACGTAGGGCGGGGTCCCCTGACCCCGCCGCCAAAGGGCAGAGACTTTTTCAACAATCTGCCGGGCCCCGCGCTGAAAGCGCGGGGCCCGGGGCACATGCTATATGCAAAGCGTCAGAACAGTTTGCCGGCCGGGTAGAGGCCGCTTTCGTGCATGGCGCGCAGCGCCGCCACTAGGGCGGGCTTATCCTCCCGGTAGGTGATGCCGTACCATTTGTCGGGGCTGGTCAGCACCTTCACGGCGGCGCTGCCGCCGCCCAGCGCGGCCGACACCACGCTTGGCAGGTAATACTCCGCCTTCAGCGGGGCCAGAGGCATCTGCCCTTCCAAAAACGCCGCGAAGCCCGCGCGCGCTTTGGGCAGGAAATCCGGCCCGAAACCCCACAGGTTCATGGATACGACGGTATCGCCCGGCAGGATGTGCCACGTTTCGCCGCCGTCCTCGGTATAATGGATGCCGGCGGCACAGGTCTCGATGCGGGTGCGCTCCGTCACGCTCTGCAGCCGCCCGGCAGCGTCGATGGCGCACACCCCGCGGCTGACGGCGCCGTTCTCGCTCACGGTGTTTTGCAGCAGAAAGCCCACCATCGCCCACGGCTGGCCGTTTTCGGCCATGCCGTGCGCCAGATGGTCATACACGAGCCGGAACCCCGCCGGGCCGTAATAGTCGTCGGCGTTGATGACGGCGAACGGCGCCCCGCCGATGGCCTGCGCGGCGCACAGCACGGCGTGCGCGGTGCCCCACGGCTTCTGGCGGCCCTTTGGCACGGCAAAGCCCGCGGGCAGCGCGTCCAGCTGCTGGAAGGCATAGCGCACCTCCAGCCCGCTGCGTTGCGCCCGCGCGCCGACGGTGGCCTTGAAATCCGCCTCGATCTCATGCTTGATGATAAACACGACCGTCCCGAACCCCGCGCGGCGCGCGTCGTACAGGCTGTAGTCCAGGATGGCCTCGCCGCCCGGGCCCACGGGGTCGATCTGCTTCAAGCCGCCGTAACGGCTGCCCATCCCCGCCGCCATGACGGCCAGTACCGGTTGCTGCACCATTTGAAAAACCCCTTTGACCGCTATAAAGATATCGTATGCTGCCCCTATGATACACGTTCCGGCCGTTTTTGGCAAGCCGGGCGCGCGGCGGCAGGGGGCTAGCCAAACGCGCACGGATCTGCTATAATAACTGTGTATACATCCCGGCACAGGCGAT
The DNA here is from genome assembly GCA_947629015.1 of uncultured Gemmiger sp. Classification (GTDB taxonomy): domain Bacteria; phylum Bacillota; class Clostridia; order Oscillospirales; family Ruminococcaceae; genus Gemmiger. The sequence continues at coordinate 4,661 of CANRCB010000043.1, read as the reverse complement.
GCGGCCCCGCCGGGCCGAGAGGGAGGGCGCAAGGTTATGGAAAAGACCCCCGTGCGCGCGCTGGTGCTTGCCGGCGGCGGCGCTAAGGGCAGCTACCAGGTGGGCGTGTACAAGGCCCTGCGGGAGCTGCACTGGCGGCCCGATATCATCACCGGCGCCAGCGTCGGCAGCCTGAACGGCATCCTGTTCACGATGGACGCGTGCGAGCAGGCCGAAAAGCTCTGGCTCTCGCTCGAGGACCGGGACGTCCTCGCCCTGCCGGAGGGCAGATCCCCTGAGGAATTGCGGGATTTTGTGCTCGATACCATCCGCGGCGGCGGGCTGGACCTCACCCCGCTGGGCGAGGTCATCGACGGCATCGTCGACGAGGCCGCCGTGCGCGCCGCCCCGGTGCGCTACGGCCTTGTGATGACCGAGATGGACACCCTCAAAAGCATCGCCTGCCCCATCGAGAAGATCCCGCAGGGCAAATTGCGGGAATATATGCTCGCCTCCAGCGCCTGCTTCCCGGCGCTGCGCCCGAGGGAGATCGACGGCGTCAAATACATCGACGGCGGCTGGCGGGACAATATGCCCCTGGACCTTGCCGCCGCCATGGGCGCGGAGGAGCTGCTGGGCGTGGACATCGACGGCGTGGGCATCACAAAGCCCAACACCACCGGCCTGCCCACCGCCATCATCCGCAGCCATTGGGACTTGGGGCCGCTTTTCACCTTTGACGGCGCGCGTGCGCGGCGCAACATCGCGCTGGGTTACCTGGACACGCTGCGCGCGTTCGGGCGCCTTGGCGGCACCGCCTACGGCCTTGTGCCGGATACCGAGGGCTTTCTGCCGCGCTTCATCGCCGCGTACCTCGAAGTGTTCGACCGCGCGGCGGCCCGCGCGCCCGCCCTGCGCCTGACCGAGGCCCTGGCCCGGCAGGCCGGCGGCTGGCCGCCCCCCTTTGCCGAGGACCCCACCGCCCCCACGCGCGGCGCCGTCGCCCCGCTGGAGCTGGCGGCCGAGCGGTTCGGCGTCCCGCCCGAGGTGCCCTGCACCCCCCGCGCGCTGGCGCTGGCGGTGCTGGGCAGCTTTGACAGGGACCCGGCGGAGCGGTTCGCCGCGCTGCTTGAAAAAGACAGCAATGCCCCCACCGTCGGCGAGGCCGCGCTGGCCTGCGCCGAGCCGGCCGGCTTTGTCACCGCGATGGTGTGCAGGGCGCTGGACGAGATGGGCCTGTTTTGAGCCAAACACCGGGCAGGGAGGTGACGCCCAATGGAAAAAATACAGGGGACCAAGGTCTCGGCGGGCATCGCCATCGGCCCCGTTGAGCAGCTGGACTGCGGCACGCTGGGGCTGTACCGCATCGTCAGTGACCCGCACCGGGAGCGCGCCTTGTACGAGGCCGCCATCGTGCTTGCCAAGGACGAGCTGCGCGGGCTGCAGCAGCACGCCGGCACCGCCGAGGCGGATATCCTGATGTTCCAGATCGCGCTGCTGGAGGATGAATCCTTCACCAACGAGATCGGCGATTATATCGCCGCCGGGGCGGGCAGCGCCGCCGCGGTGGAGCGCGCGCAACAGATCTTTGCCGCGCGCCTGCGCGATGTGCCGGATGAATATATCCAGGAGCGCGGCGTCGATGTGCGGGATGTCTGCCGCCGCGTCGTCGACATCCTGGACGGCCGCCCGCGCCGGCGGCTGTACCTGACGCGGCCGTCCATCCTCGTCGCCGATGAGTTTTTCCCCAGCGACCTGTTCGCCATCGACCGCCGCATGATCCTCGGCCTTGCCAGCGAGAAAGATAGCATGGCCAGCCACGCGGCCATCATGGCGCGCACCATGCGCATCCCGGCGGTGTTCCGCCTGGGGCAGGGCGTGGCCGCGCGCGCCGGCGGGCGGCAGGCGGTGCTGGACGGGCACACCGGCGCCCTCATCCTGGACCCCACGCCCCGCGCGCTGGCGCAGGCCGTGCAGGCGGCACAGGCCCACCGGGTCGAGATGCTGCGGCGCGAGCCGTTTATGGACAAGCCCTCCCTCACCGTGGACGGCACCCAGTTCGTGGTGCTGGCAAGCGGCTCCGACGTGGAGGACATCGACGCCGCGCTACGCCTTGGCGCTGAGGGCATCGGCCTGTTCCGCACCGAGAACCTTGTCATGACCGGTATGACGGAGGAACGCCAGTATTTCCGCTACCTCAACGGCCTGGCGGCGGCGCAGGGCCGCCCGGTGACGGTGCGCGTGTACGACGCCGGCGCCGACGACGGCGCCCCCTGGACGCAGAGCGTGCAGCGCCTGGCCCGCAACCGGCAGGTGTTTGCCACCCAGGTGTGCGCACTGCTGCGCGCCGGGCTGCACGGGGACCTTGGCATCGCGCTGCCGATGGTGACCGGCGTCGAGGATTGGCTGGACCGTATGCGCCAGATAGAGGAATGCAAGGCGTCCCTGCGCGCCCGCGGCATCGAGTATGCCGAGCGGACGCCCATCGGCTGCCTCATCGACGTGCCCAGCGCGGCGCTGGCGGCGGAGGAGCTGCTCAAAAACGGCGCGCGGTTCCTTATCGTGGATGTCGATGACCTTACCCGCTATACCTGCGGCGTCTCCCGCAAGGATGACCCCGAGGACTACCACGTCGACGCCCCGGCGGTGCTGCAGCTGGTGCGCGGCGCGATGGAGGCCGCGGCCCGCTACCGCGCCCCGGCCGGTGTGTGCGGCGTCACCGCGCTGGAGCTGCCCGCCATGCCCGCCTACCTGCGGGCGGGGGTGCGCTATTTCTGCGCCGAGCCCGCCTGCATAAAGCCCCTCAAGGCCGCCCTGCTGGCCGAGGACCTGCGCCCGGATACCGGCCTGCCCTGCCCGGGGCGGATGTGAACCGCGGGCCCGGCGTGCGGCCTTGCTGTGGGATATTGTTTGCGGGGCGTCGGGGAGCCGCCTCCTACAAGGATACGGGAAAACGTATCATTTGGACTGTAGGGCGGGCGTTTCGCAGGGCGCCCCGGTGGGGCCGCCCGCCCTACGGGGATACAGGGAAACGCATCATTTACCCCGTAGGGGCCGCATATATGCGGCCCGTCGTAACGCAGGATGCCGCTTGCGGGGCGTCGGGGACGCCGAGGGGCAGCGAGGCGTTTCGGAGCGCAAGCTCCGGGCTTCGCACCGGAGCCAAGCGGGCCAAAGGCCCGGCTCTTGGCGCGGAGATCGCCGCCCCCCTACAGGGATACGGGAAAACGTATCCCCCATCCCGTAAACCTATTCCAGCTCCCCGGCCAGCGCCAGCACCGCGGCCAGCGCCGCCAGCGGCGCCGTTTCGCACCGCAAAATGCGCGGGCCCAGCCCCACGGCCACGGCGCCCGCCGCTTGCAGGGCGGCGGCCTCCTCGGGGGCAAAGCCGCCCTCGCTGCCGGTGATGAGGGCGATGCGCTTCGCCTGCCCCGGCGCCACCAGCCCGCGCAGCGCGGCGCCGCCGTTCTCGTAAAAGAACAGCGCCAGATCGTACTTCTCCTTCGCCAGCGCCGCGCACAGCGCGCCCGTGTCCGGCAGGGGATCCAGCACGGCGGGCACACGCCCGCGCCCCGCCTGCTTGGCGGCTTCGGCGGCGATGCGGTTGTACCGCTCCTTTTTTTTGTCCTCATTTTTGGGCGCGGCCACGCACCACCGGCTGAAAAACGGCACAAAGCGCGCCGCGCCCAGCTCCACGCCGTGCCGCACGATGTCCTCCAGCTTGCCCTGCTTGGGGTAGCCGATGTAGAGCGTGGCCTCCACCCCCGGCTCCGCGCGGGACGGTATGCCCGCGCTCACGCAAAATTCCACCCGGCCGGGCAGCAGGGCCGTCACGGTGCCGGTATACTCCAGCCCGTCGGGGCCGCAAAGCAGCACCGTATCGCCCACGGCGGCGCGCATGACGTGCGCCAGATGGTGCGCGTCGGGGCCGGTCAGCGCCGCGGCGCCGCCGCCCAGCTCACTTGTAAAATAGCGGTGCGGCATAATTTTTACCCCTTCTCACACACAAGGCACACCCAGCCGCGTTTCTCTTTTGTCTCCACCACGCGCAGGCCCGCGGCCGCCAGGCCGTCCAGCACTTCGCGTTTGCGGGTGTCGATGATGCCGCTGGCGATGAACCGCCCGCCCTTTGCCAGCAGCGCGGGCACCGAGGGGGCCAGGCTCAAAATGGCGGCCGCCACGATGTTGGCGGTGATGATGTCATACACGCCGCTTGCCTCGGCCGAAAGGTCGCCGATCTTTACGGCAAACCGGCCGGCCACACCGTTGCGCGCGGCGTTCTCGCCCGCGGTGCGCACGCACATGGGGTCGATGTCGATGCCCTCGGCCGCGGCGGCGCCCAGCTTGAGCGCCGCGATGGCCAGGATGCCCGACCCGGTGCCGATGTCGAGCACGCGCTCCCCGCCTTGGATGAGCGCGTCCAGCGTTTCCAGGCACAGCGCCGTCGTCTCGTGCGTGCCGGTGCCAAACGCCATGCCCGGATCCATCGAGATGACGGTGCGGGCGGTGTCGTACCGTTCCCAGCTGGGCACGATGGCCAGACGCCTGCCCACCTCCACGGCGTGGTAGTACTGTTTCCAGGCGTTCTGCCAGTCCTCCTGCTCAACGCCGGCGGTGTTCAGGGTGTAGGCGATGCCGGCATCGTCCAGCCGCGCCCGGAACAGCGCCAGCACCTCGGCGGG
>CANRCB010000042.1 GCA_947629015.1 uncultured Gemmiger sp. | reverse complement strand
CGCAGAAGGCGTCCTTCACGGTGTCCTTTACGGTGATGAGCACGCGTTCCGGCCAGCTCTGGGCCGGCACCGTCTCGGTGGCGCCCATCGCGGGGTAAACAGTAAAAACACACAGTAAAAGGGCCGGGGTTCCGGCCCTTTTTGCGCGCCATATGGGTGTAGATGTGGTGGGATGTTGCTTTGCGGCGGGGGCAAGCCCCTATACCCCTCATCCGGCCGCTGCGCGGCCACCTTCCCCCAAGGGGAAAGGCTTTAAGAGGGAGACACCCCGGAAGGCTTCCCCCTCTGGGGGCGGCGGGGTGAGGGCAAGGCCCTACACGCCGAAGGCGACTGATGAGGGGAAAGCGGGATGCCGTTTAAGTGCGGCGGGGGCAAGCCCCCGCCCTACAACCGGTCTATACGTCCCCGGCACCCCGCAAACGGTATCCCGCGCCACGGCGGGCCGGATATATCCGGCCCCTACGGGGTGAATGATACGTTTTCTCATTTCTCAGTAGGGCCCTGCCCTCACCCCGCCGCAGGTGGATGATGTTTGCCTTACCACTGTAGGGGGCGGCATCCTCGACGCCCCGCAAACGATATCCCGCGTTACGCCCGCCGCGGCGGGGGCAAGCCCCCGCCCTACAAATGGACGATACGTTTCTCGCGGTTTGCGGGCCGCATTGCAGGGCACCCCTTGCGGGGCTATGCGGCCCCCTACGGAATAAGGGATAACCTTTCCTCACATCCCCGCAGGGCGGCAGCCCCCCGGAAAAAAGATACAAAATGCGGCGGCATGGGGCATGCCGCCGCGGGTTTTTCTGGCAGGGGTGTGTTTCGGCCGCGTTCAATCGTGGCGGATGGCCTCCAGCGCGCTGATCTTGACGGCGCGGTTGGCGGGGATGACGCCGAACACCAGCCCAATGACGGTGGCGAACGCCAGCGCCAGCGCCAGCAGCCACCACGGCACCACCGAGAGGATGTTGTCCTCCCCCATATAATAGGCGCTGTCGCCCAGAATGGCGTACAGGTCGATGTTTTGGCCAAAGGTCTGCTGCACCCACATGAGGATATCGGTCAGGTGGTTGAGCAGGGCGCTGATGCCCAGCCCGATGGTGCAGCCGATGACCCCGCCCAGGAAGCCCAGCGTGCCGCTCTCGAACAAAAACTGCCCGCGGATGGTGCCCAGCTCGCACCCCAGCACCTTCATGATGCCGATCTCCCGCGTACGCTCATAGATGGCCATCGTCATGGTGTTGGCGATGTTCAGCGCCGCCACCAGCAGGCTGATGGCGGCGATGCCGCCCAGCATCATCTGGTTGCGCGCCACCTGCGCCTGCATCTGCTCGCGTTGGTCGGAGATGGAATAGGTGTCGGTAAAGCCCATATCATTGAGGGCCTCGGTCACCGCGTCGACGTTGTCCATGTCGTCGACCTTGACGTAGACCTCGTCGTAGTTGGTACGGGCCTCGCTCTTGTCGCCCGTGAGCTCGCGGTATTCCTCCTCCAGCATACGCAGATCCTTGAGGCGCATCACGAAGCCGCTCTGCGTCCACCAGCCCTTGGCGGTGTCCTCATTCATCACGCCTACCACCTTGAGCTCCCAGCTTTTGGACTTTACGTTTCCGTTCTCGTCCTCGTAGCTTTGCAGGGTCAGGGTCAGGGTGTCCTTTTCAATATCCACGAAAGGCGGCAGCTCGTTGCCGTTCGCGTCGGTCTGGCCCTGCCAGCGGTAGCGCTTGGGGCTGTCATAGCTGCGGCGGGTATCCTCAAAATTGTAGCCGGCATAGGGGCCCACCAGCACCGGGATGACCTTTTTGCCGTAGCTGGCGTCATCGCTGAGCCATTCCCCGCTTTGCAGCGTGAAGCCCATCGGCTCCATCGCCTCGGGATACAGGCCGTAGATGTTGTAGATATTGGTCTCGTAACGGTCGCCCTTGCCGGCGTAGATGCGCCCGTTGAGCGAATAGGGGTTGTACTGCGGCGTGGCGGCCACCACGTGATCCAGCGCGCAGATGGCGGCGATGCCCTCGTCGTTGAGCTGGGCGGGCTGGTTCTCGGTCACGACATTGCCGTTCATCATAACGGTATAGCTGCTGCCGCCCCAGATCTGGATCTGGGTCAGGTCGCCCCATTCCGAGAGCATTTTGTCATAGTTCTGGTTCTGCGCGATGCCCAGGCTGATGAGCACCACGATCAGGCAGGTGCCCAGCACGATGCCCACCACCGTGAGCGCCGTGCGGCCCTTGCGGCGGCCGAGGTTGCGCAGCGAGAGCGCGGCCAGGTCAGAAATCTTCATCGTCGGCCTCCAGCGTGGCAAGCGCCTTGGCCTTGCGGCGCTTGCGCACCAGCACCACGATCGCGATACCGGCGCCGAGCACCGCCGCGCCGATGGCGACCCAGCCCCACACCGGCAGGCCGGTGTGCTCCGGCTCCGGCTCCACAAAGATGTCTTCCCCGCCCATCATGCCGGGGTCCTCGTATACCATCATGACGGCGGTGGCGGAAAATTCCTGCGTGATGCTCTTGGCGGAGCCGTCGGCGGCCTCATAGGTCAGCACCACAGTGCCGACGACCGGCCCCTCCTCCGAAGGGTTGAGGTCAAAATCGACGCTGCTTTCGGTGCCGGCGGCCAGGTTGCCGAGGTACTGCTGGGGCATATCGGCGCCGAGGTTCTGGCCGGAGATGGTGGCCTCGAGGTTGGAGATGGGGTTGCGCCCCTTGTTGACGAAATTGACGGTGATGCTGCCGCCCTCGCCGATATAGAAGGTGTCACTGACCTCCATGCCCGTAACCTCAAAGCGGTCGGGCTGCTCGATGGGCACCGAGATGGCCACGTTTCCGCTGGCCTCGGCGCCGGTCTTGGCGCCAAAGCCCTGCAGGCTGACGCCGATATCGGCCACGCCGCCGGTGAAGCTGACCGACGGCAGGATGGTAAAGTACACCTGCTGGGTGGAGTTGGCGCGCATCGTGCCGATATACTGTGACAGCGTGCCGCTTTGCAGCGAGACGCCCTCGCTGCGCAGGTCGAGGGTGACGGTCACGTCCTCGAGGTCCTCGTTGCCCTTGGTGGCGTACACCGTGACCGCCAGCGTGAAGGGCGTGCCGGCGTTGATCAGGTCGTTACCGTAGCTGGAGGAGCGCACCATCAGGTGCGGGGTGCGGTTTTCGTCGCCGTCGGGCGTGCCGTCGCCGTCGGTATCCGACGTCGCGCACTGGCCGATGGTGAAGGAAAGGCTCTTGTAGGCCATCATGGATTCCGGGTAGCTGACGTCAAAGTTGAAGGTATTGTCCCCGCCCTGCCAGACGACGTTGCGGAAAACCAACTTGTATTTGTAATACCCCTGGTCGAGGAAATTCTCATAATACGCCTCGGTCGTGGTTCCCTCGGCGGCCGGCTTATAGGGGCTGACCTCGGCCGTGCCCGTGTGGGAGAAGGCCGCCGACGTGATGCGCGCCGAGATGTAATCCTCCGCGACCTTGCTATTGTCGTTCCCTATGTTCTTTAAGTTGTCGATCAAAGCGCCCCCGTCGGAGGCAAGGTCCGCAACGACCACAACGACGTTGAAAACATCGCCCTTTTTGATGGCCGTCAACTCACCATCGGCAACCGAGACGGCGCTTGCGCTGATGATATAGGCGTTGGATGCAAGGGGGACGGCCGGGGTGGCGGGATCTGCCTCATAAGCCGCTGCCGGTTCCGGCGTCGGCTGCTGCGTGGGGGCCGCGGTCGGTTCGGCGGTGGGCGCCGCCGTGGGTTCCTGCGCCGGGTCGGCGGCCGGCTCCGCCGTCGGCGCGGGGGCGGGCGTTACGGCCGGGTCGGCGGCGTACACCGGCAGGGCGAGCCCGGCGCACAGCGCCGCCGCCGCCAACAGGGAGAAAACACGTTTCATGGGTCAAACCTTCCTTCTCGCATTCTAAAAGGCCCCAGGGGGCTCACGCCGGGGCGGCCGCGGGGCGCGCGGCCACCGGCTCGGCGGGGGTATCGGTCTTGCTGTCGGCCATAAGGGCGTCGCGCGCTTTCTGCTTTACGTCCTCGGCCTGCACCACGTCGGACTGCACCTTGCCGTCCAGGATGGTGATGATGCGGTCGGCGCAGGCGGCCAGCGACGGCTCATGCGTGACCATCACAAAGGTGATGCCCTCCTCCTTGGAGAGGGTGAGCATGCGGTGCAGCACCTGTTTGGAGGTGGCGCTGTCCAGGTTGCCGGTGGGCTCGTCGGCAAAGATGATCTTGGGCCGCGTCACGAACGCCCGCGCGATGCCCACGCGCTGCTGCTGGCCGCCGCTCATCTCGGTGGGCAGGTGGCCGGCGCGGCCCAGAAGGCCCATGGTCTTGAGCTCCTGCCGGGCCCGCCGGATGCGGGTGCGTTTGTCCACCCCTTTGAACATCAGCGGCAGGGCGACGTTTTCGGCCGCCGTCATGGTGGGCAGCAGGTTGTAGCTTTGGAAGATGAAGCCCAGGTGCGCCTGCCGGAACCGCGCGAGCTCGTTCTCGTTCATGGCGCTGAGCTCGTGCCCGCCGATGATGACCTTGCCGCGGGTGGGCTTTTCCAGCCCCGCCAGCTGGTTGAGCAGCGTCGACTTGCCCGAGCCGGACTGGCCCACGATGCAGCAGAACTCGCCTTTTTCCACCTCGATGGAGATGTTGTTGAGGGCCACGACGCGCTCTTTGCCCACGGCATAGACCTTGCGCAGGCCCTCGGTGCGGATGATGCCGGCCATCGCAGCCCCCTTCCCCCGCCCGGCGGACGGATGCAAACTACGTATATCATACCACACAGCCCCAAGAAAGGAAAGCCGTTTGTCGTTTTCAGGGTTGTAAAATTTTGCCGCCGCGGCGGGGGGAACGCCTGCCTTGCCCCAATCGGGCCGCCGTTTGCGGGGCTATCCGGCCCCTACGGGGTGGATGGTACGTTTCCCGTATGCTTGTAGGGGGCGGCGTCCCCGACGCCCCGCCGCGCGGCCCGTTGGCTGCCGCCTTTTATCGGAATTTAGGTTTTTCCGTTCTCTTTCGTCCCGAAAGAGAACCAGAAAGGGGCAGCCGATTTCGACGCGGCTGCGCGCACGACCAAAGGGGGTTCCCCCCTTTGGAATCCCCCGAGGCCGGATATCGCCCGGGTGTTTCGGCGGGCACCATCCCCCGTCCGCCGGACGGACGCCACCTTGCGGCGCCGTCCACGCTCACGCCGCGCTGCGCGCCACTGCGGCCAGGGCGCGGCAAACCGTAAAATACGGTTTGCGGGGCGTCGAGGACGCCGCCCCCTACAGGGATACAGAAAACGCATCATTCGAACTGTAGGGCGGGGGCTTGCCCCCGCCGCAAGCGGGACGGCGCCGCAGGGCGGCGGGTCTTAACCCCGCCGCCCTGCAAAATCGGGATCAGGATCCCGTTTGTTACAGCTCCACGCTGTCGCCGGCCAGCAGCAGCTCGGTGTAGCACATCAGGAAGGGCGCCAGGCCCTTGGCGTCGTTTTCCACCACCGGCTCCGAGATGTAATATTCATAGCTGCCGTCGCGGCGGCGGTTGTTCTCGGGGCCAAGGCCGGCCACCAGGCAGATGCCGCCAAGGTTCAGCTTGCCGTCCGTCTCGGTAAGGTATTTGTCACAGATGGCCTGGAAGATGGCCGCGCCCTTGGGGCCGTAGGCCGCATCCAGAATGCCCAGCCGCGCGCCCTTGAGGTAGAAGTACGCCACCATCGCCGAGCCGGAGGTCTCGGGGTAGTTGCCCTCGCGCCCGACCTCGGTGGGCACCTGCCAGAGCATGCCGCTGTCTTTGTCGATATACGGCAGCAGCGCGCCGGCCAGCTCCTGCGCGATGGCGGTCATCTCGGCCTTGAAATCCTCATGGCCGGGGGCCAGCTCCGCCGTCACATCGATGAGCGCGGCCGAGAACCACCCCAGGCTGCGCAGCCACGGGTTTTTGCTGCGCCCGTCCGCCCCGGCCCAGAACGCCGCGCCCGAGGCATCGTAGCCGTGGCGGTACAGGCCGGTCTCGTCGTCCCGCATATGGGTGTGCACGTTGCGGAACTGGTTGAGGATATCGTCATAGCCGGCGCAGTTCTCAAACTCGGTGGTGTAGCGGGTGTAGAACACCTGCGCCATGTACAGCCCGTCCAGCCAGACCTGGTTGGGGTAGATGGCCTTGTGCCAGAAATTGCCCTGCGGCGTGCGCGGCTGGCGCAGGATCTGCCCGTGCAGCGTCTCGATGGCTTTGCGGTATTTCTCCTTGCCGCTTTTGTGCCATACATCGAACAGCGGGCGCCCTTCGCAGAGGTTGTCGAGGTTGTAGTCCTCCTCCTTAAAGCCGAGGATGGAGCCGTCCTCGTGGACGTAATAGTCCAAGAAATGCTCGGCAAAGTCGTAATAGCGGTCCTCGCCGGTGATCTTGTGCAGGTTGAGCAGGGCGATCATCATGCAGCCGTCGATGTAGTTCCAGCCGTTGATCTTGCCCTCGCCGATCTTTTCGATGTTCCAGAGGGGTTTGTCGGGCGTTGAGCCGGACATGATGCGCTCCACATAGCGTTCGATGGTATTCATTGCTGTGTCACCTCTTCCACGTTTTCTGTGATGATTTTGTCGCCGGTATTGCCTTCCATCGTCACGTTTTTGAGCGTGACGCCTTTCACACAGTTGAAGTAGAGGCCCGCCTTGCACATTTCGGGGCAGTCCTCCATCATGGCGGGGATGCCGGCCTCGGCGTCCGGCTTGAAGGTAAAGCTGACGTTCTCGATGGTCACCGCGCCGATGGGCTGCTCCGGCAGGCCGTAGAAGTAGCCGGCGGCCCACTCACAGTCGGTGCACTGCATATCCCGGAAGGTGAACGCGCCCAGGTAGGGCGTGGTGTCATCGACCGGCTGCTTTTTCTTGCTGGAAACAAACTCGGTATGGCCGTCGGGGTCACAGAAATAGTACATATTGACGACGAGCGGCACCATGACGTTGTCCATCCTGACGTTGGAGAACTCCACCCCGTCGATGACGGCATACTTGCCGCGGCCGCGCCGGCTCTTGACGCGCACGCCGCGGTCGGTGTGACGGAACAGGCATTGGCTGACGCTCAAATCCCGGATGCCGCCGCTCATCTCGCTGCCCAGCACGATGGCGCCGTGGGCGTATTCCATCAGGCAGTTGCGGATGACGGTGTTGGAGGCGGGGGTCTTGTACTTCATGCCGATGTACATCTTGCCGCTCTTGATGGCGATGGCGTCGTCCCCCACCGAGAAGCGCATACCGATGTAGCGCACGTCGTCGCAGCACTCGGGGTCGGTGCCGTCGGTGTTGGGGCTGTCCTTGGGGGCCTCGACGGCGGTATCGTAAAAGGCGATGTGCTTGGAGAAAAACGGGTGGAAATGCCACGAGGCGGAGTTGCGGCCCGTGATGCCGTGGAAGGTGATGTTCTCGCACTGGTTGAGGAACACCAGCCGCGGCCGGCCGATGGGGCGCTGCTTGACGTTCTCCCACCAGGTGGAGTTGAGGGCGTTGCCGTCAAGGACGCCCTGGCCCACGATATCGACATCGTGCGCGTAATGCGCGCTGAGCAGGCTCTGGTGGCAGGCGCGGGGCTCGCCCTCCCAGATGGCGACCATGATCTTTTGGCCGGTGTGGGCGTCGCGCACATCGCCGGGCAGGATGGGGTAGTTGTCCTCGGTGGTATCGCCGCGCAGCACCGCGCCCTTGCGCAGCTCCAGCGTGATGTGGGATTTGAGCACGATGGGCCGGATGCGGTAGGTGCCGGCCGGCACCTTGACGCGGCCGCCCTCGGGGCAGGCGTTGATGGCCGCCTGGATGGCGACGGTGTCGTCGTGCAGCACGTCCCCCTCGGCGCCGAAATCCCGCACCGAAAGGCAGGCCGTCTCGGGCTTGGTGGCGACGGTCACACTGTCCTTGCCGACGGTCACCTTGTGCTTTGTGCCGGGCTGCAGATCGAACAGCGAAAACACGTTGGTGGTGACCCCCGTGAGCACGGTCTCACCGTCCAGCGCCACATCATACGGCTGCTCGGCGTAGTAGGGCGAGGTCCCCTCCAGCTCAAAACAGGCCGTGACCGAGGAGACGAACAGCGGATGGAATTTCATGGGCAGGCACCCCTTTCCGTATTTGCTCTGTACCTGTTTATTATACAACGCTGCGGGCGTTTTTTCAATACGTTCAGCTCACGCCTTCGGCGCCCGGCTGCGCGGGGGCGGCGTCGGTCACCGCAAAGCCGCTCTCGGCAAAAAAGCGCAGCGCGGCCTCCAGCCAGCCGGGCACATCCCAACTGACCACGGGCACGGCGCCGGCGGGGTAGGCCATCGCGTCGGCGGTGGAAAGCCCGTGCGGGCCGTGGCGGTAGATGTGCAGAGCGAACTCCACCCCGGCGGCGTACAGCGCCTGCGCCAGGGCCATCGTGCCGCAGGCGGGCACGGCGCCATCGTCCCGCGTGTGCCACAAAAATACCGGCGGCATATCCGGCCGGACGAGCGTATCCAGCGAGAGCCGCGCCTTGAGCGCCGCGTCCCCGCCGGTGACGTTCTCGATGCTCTCCACGTGCGTGGGGGCATGGGCCAGCGTCACGGGGTAGCACAGGGCCAGCGCGTCGGGGCGCAGCAGGGTGGCGGGGCCGATGTCCGATACTTCGGCACAGTCATACATCGTGCCCAGCGTGCCGCACAGGTGCCCCCCGGCCGAAAAGCCCAGCGCCGCCACCATGTGGGGATCCACCTCGTAGGCGCCGGCGTTCTCGCGGATATACCGCATGGCGAGCGCGGCCTCCCGCAAGGCCACGGGGAAGGCGTGCGGCGCGCAGGAATAGTCCAGCACGAACGCCGCCCAGCCCGCCGCCGCGAACCGCAGCGCGACGGGCTCCGCCTCGCGCGGGCTGGTGTAGCTGTAGGCGCCGCCCGGCAAAATGAGCACGGCCGGCTTGCGCCGCCGGGCGGTGAGCACGGCGTCGGTATCCACCTTCCAGGCGCGCAGCAGCGCCGCGGCCCCCGCCGGGCGCGCCAGGCTGAAACAGTCATACAGGTCCGTTTTGACAGTGTGCATAAACATCCGCCTCCGGTTGCTTTTTGGCCTTATGATAGCGGATTTTTTGCGTGGCGTCAACCGGTTTTTCTTGACGGCGGCGCCGGGCGCGCTATAATAAAAACAAAACACATTACAGGAGGGCATCCCTATGCGCAAAACCATCAAACTTGCCTATATCGGCGGCGGCTCCAAACAGTGGGCGCGGGTCTTTATGGGGGATCTCGCCCTGTGCGGCGATTTGGACGGCGAGATCGCTTTGTATGACATCGACGTCCCCGCCGCACAGCGCAACGCCGATATCGGCGCCCGCATCGCCGCCGACCCCGCCGCCCGCGCGCAGTTCCGCTACACCGTGTGCGAAAACCTGGACGACGCGCTGCGCGGGGCGGATTTCGTCGTCATCTCCATCCTGCCGGGCACCTTCAAAGAGATGCGCAGCGACGTACACGCGCCGGAAAAGTACGGCATCTACCAGCCGGTGGGCGATACCGCCGGCCCCGGCGGCGTGCTGCGCGCCATGCGCACGCTGCCCCTCTACGAGGGGTTCGCCGCCGCCATCCGCGACGTGTGCCCCAACGCGTGGGTCATCAACTTTACCAACCCGATGAGCGCTTGCACCCGCGTTTTGTACGATGTGTTCCCCGGCATCAAGGCGTTCGGCTGCTGCCATGAGGTCTTCCATGCGCAGGAGTTTTTGGCCTGCGTGCTCAAGGAGACGCGCGGGGTGCAGGCCTCCCGGCGGGACATCTACACCGACGCCTGCGGCGTGAACCACTTCACCTGGATCACCGAGGCCCGCTGGCGGGACGTGGATCTGCTCGCCCTTCTGCCGGAATTTGCCGCGCGCTTTTATGAGGAGGGCTATTATGAGAAGGACGGCGGGGCCGACCGCTTTGCCTTCCGCACCGACACCTTCGCCTACGGCAACAAGGTCAAGCTGGACCTGTACCGCCGCTACAGCGCGCTGGGCGCCGCCGGGGACCGCCATCTGGTGGAGTTTCTGCCCGCCGCGTGGTACGCCAAAGACCCGCAGGCCGTCAAGGGCTGGCTGTACGGCCTGACCACCGTCGATTTCCGCGAGGCGCAGCAGGCCGCGCTCGTGGCCGAGACCATCGAGATGGCCGCCGGGCGCAAGCCCTTCGTGCTCAAACGCTCGGACGAGGAAGCCGTTGACCTGCTGCGCGCGCTGCTGGGGCTTACCGCACCGCGCGTGACCAACGTCAACCTGCCCAACCAGGGCCAGATGCCGCAGCTGCCGCGGGGCAGCGTGGTGGAGACCAACTGCGTGTTCGCCCACGGCATGGTCAAGCCGGTCGTCTCGCGTCCGCTGCCCGCCGCCGTGGCCGCTTTGGTGCGCCGCTGCAATGACAACATCGACACCACCTGTGAGGGCGTGCGGGAGCGCGACCTCGGCAAGCTGTTCGCCGCGTTCGTCAACCAGCCGCTGTGCGGCGCGCTGGGCCTGGACGACGCGCGCGCCCTGTTCCGGGAAATGTGCTACAACACCCGCGCCTGCCTTGACCCCTATTATGACCTGGACGGGTATTTTGGCGGCTGATCGGCGCCGGGGCGCGGCGTTTTGCTTTTTGGAAAAGGGGGGCTTGCGTGAAGGACCGTCCTTTGCCCGGCACCGGGGCAAGGTTTGCCCTGCTGGGCCTTGCGGCCGTGGCGGCGCTGCTGCTGGGCGTGGGCGTGGGCAGCGTGTGGGTGGCGCCCGGGGATATCCTCGGGCTGCTGGCGCACCGGCTGTGGGGCGCGCCGCTGCCCGCGGGGGTGCCCGCCTCCTACCTGCCGATGGTGCTGGATATGCGCCTGCCGCGCGTGCTGCTGGCATTTTTGACCGGCGCGGCGCTGGGGGTGTGCGGCACGGTGATGCAATCGCTGCTGCGCAACCCGCTGGCCTCGCCGTTCGGGCTGGGGGTCAGCTCCGGCGCATCGCTCGGCGCGGCGCTCGTCATCGTGGGGGGCGTCTCGGGCGGCGCGCTGGGGGTGTTTTTGCTGCCCGCCGTCAGTTTGGTGTTCGCCCTTGGCACCACGGCGCTGGTGCTGGCGCTGGCCGCCCGGCTCGGCCGCGGGGCGCCCGGCACCGCGGTGGTGCTGGCGGGCATGGTGCTCTCGCTGTTTTTTAACGCCATCATGGACCTTCTCGCCACCGGGGACCCCGCGCACGCGCAGCGCATCCAGCTGTGGATGCTGGGCAGCTTCGCCCTCAAGGAATGGAGCGCCGTGTGGGTGCTGGCCCCGGTGACGGCGCTGTGCCTGCTGCTGTTTTTGCGCCGCACGCGGGAGCTGGACGCCGTCGCCTTCGGCGAGGAGCAGGCCGCCGCCATCGGCGTGGACCTGCGCCGCTGCAAGCGGGAGCTGATGCTGCTCACCGCACTGCTGACCGGGTGCGCGGTGGCGTTCGTGGGGGTGGTCGGCTTTGTCGACCTCATCGCCCCGCATCTGGCGCGGCGGCTGCTGGGGGCCGCGCACCGGCGGGTGCTGCCGGGCAGCGCGCTGCTGGGCGGCACGCTGCTGGTCCTGTGCGATCTGGCCGCACGCACGCTGGTGCCGGCGCGGGAGATCCCCATCGGCGCCATCACGGCGCTGCTGGGCGCGCCGTTTTTCCTGGCCGTGTATCTCGGCACACGCAAAGGGGGGCCGGGCCATGCTGCGGGTTGAGCATCTTGCCTGCGGCTACGGCGGCGCGCCGGTGCTGCGGGACGTCTCGTTTTCCGCCGCGGCGGGGCAGTGCCTGTGCGTGCTGGGCCCCAACGGCTGCGGCAAGACGACGCTGCTGCGCGCCGTGGCCGGGCTTTTGCCGCACCGGGGCCGCGCGGCGGTGGACGGGCAGCCCCTGGAGGGCCTGCCCCCGCGCGAGCGCGCGCGCACCGTCGCGCTGATGAGCCAGTTCCCCGGCGTGGGGTTTGCCTACACCGTGTACGAGACGGTGATGCTGGGCCGCTACGCGCACCAGCGCGGCGGCTTTTGGGAGAGCGATTCCGCCGCCGACCGCGCCGCCGTGCGCGAAAGCATGGAGCGCACTGATACCTGGGCATTGCGGGAACGCCCGGTGACGGAGCTTTCGGGCGGGCAGCTGCAGCGGGTGATGCTGGCGCGGGCCTTTGCGCAGGCGCCGCGGGTGCTTTTGCTGGACGAGCCCGCCAACCACCTGGATCTGCGCTGCCAGGTGGAGCTGGCCGCCAGCGTGCGCGCGTGGGCCGCGGCGCAGCCGGGCCGCTGCGCGGTGGCGGTTCTGCACGACGTGAACCTGGCCCTGTCCATGGCGGATACCGTGCTGCTGCTGCAAGGCGGCGCCGTGCGCTGGCAGGGCCCCGCCGCGCAGCTGGACATCGCCGCGCTGGACGA
>CANRCB010000041.1 GCA_947629015.1 uncultured Gemmiger sp. | reverse complement strand
GTGTGTGTTATAAAAAGCCGGTGGCTATTCGGTCGGGAAATCGGCGGCATCGTAGGCCTCGGCGGCCGCTTCGGCGGCCGGCTGTTCGTCGGCGGCCAGCACTTCGTCGGCCTTGCCGTCCTGCGGTTGGGCGGCGGCCGGCTCATCGGGGCCCGTTTCGTCCGGCAGCGGCAGCGCGGCGCTCTGCGCGGCGGTGACAAGGCCGGTCACCTCTCCACTGGGCTTTTCGAGCAGGTAGGCCCCGATGGCCTGCGCCTTGTAGACGAGCAGCACGCAGTAGGTGTCCTTCTCGCCGTCGGAGCGGGCCGGGCAGAGCACCGTCCATTTTTCCACCGTTTTGCCCTTGTAGTTGGCAAGGCTCAGGCCGCTCTCCCCCACCACCTGGTTGAAGGCGGTAAAACTGTCGTCCCAGCGGCGCGGGATCTTGACCTTATCCACCGCCGCGGTGGAAAGGTCCACCTCGAACCCGTAGCCGGTAAAATAGGTGGCGATATCCTGGGTCGTCTCGACCCCCGCTACGGCGGCGGCCGTCTGCACCGCCGCCCCCTGCCCCGAAAAATGCACCGCCGCGGCGATGGTGCCGCTCAGGCACACCGCACACAGGGCAAGCGCGCCCGCCTGCCGCAGACCGGGTTTTGTGACCGTGACCATAAACATAAGCGCAGCCCCCTCATACTGTGGATCACTTCACTGCACAGTATGCGGGGGCGGCGCGTTTCATGCAAAAAAGGCTCAATACCGTGTGGGCGGGGCGTACCACTGGAAGATGACGGCATCGTGCCGGGCCTGCAGGCGGGCGGCGTCATCCTCGGGCAGGGCGGTCCAATACACCATCATCGCGCCCAGCGCCGCGCACAGGCGCACGGCCCAGTTGCGCGGCGCCGGCCCCCACGCGATGAACTGCGGGCGCGCGGCCACGTTGCCCACACAGTGGGACAGCGCGAAGGCGTGCAGCGGGCGGGAGGTCTTGCGGTATTCACGGTAGCTGTCGGCCAGCTGGCCGCGCAGCACGTTTGGCGCCATGCGCCGGATGCGCAGCACCACGCGGGGGTCAAAGCTCTCGATGCAGTAAGGGCCGGGGTAGTTTTCCAGCGCGGCCAGCACGGCGCAGCACAGCGCGTCCAGGTACGCGCCCGCGTGGGTGTGGCGGCTTTTTATCTCGACGATGAGCGGCGTGTTTTTGCCCTCGGCCGCCACGGCGGCAAGCATTTGGGAAAACAGCGGGGCGCTGTACGGCGTTCCCTTCAGGGGCAGCTTCTGCATCGCTTCCCACGGGATATCCTGCACATAGCCGTGGCCGGGGGTCATGCGGTCAAGGGTATCGTCATGGAAGACCACCAGCTTCCGGTCGGCGGTGAACTGGACGTCCAGCTCGATGCCGTAGCCGGCCCTGGCCGCCGCGGTAAAGGCCGGCAGGCTGTTCTCGGGCACGGCCTGGTCCTCGGAGAACAGCCCGCGGTGGGCGTAGTTGCGCCGCAAAAACGGCGCGCACAGCGCCTTAGTCGGGCGGGCGGGCGCGAACCAGAACACCACAAGGGCCGCCAGGACGGCGGCGGTGGGCAGGATATACAGCAAAACGCAGGGCATAACAGCATCCCTTTCCGGTAAACTGCCCTTATTGTAGCGCGGGCGCGGCGCCGGCGCAAGCGGATGCGGGCAAAAAGCGGCGCCGGGGCCGGAATTGTGAAAAAGTTTTTGAAAAACTTTCACAAAAAGCCCACGTTCCGGCGTTAGTATGGTATCATGTAATTATATAGCGGCAACGGGCGGCCCCGCCCCTAAGGAGGAGAGCATCCATGCCCAAGATCCTGATCGTTGACGATGAACCCCGCATCCGGGACCTGATCCGGGAGCATTTGCAGTTTTCCGGCTTTAGCTGCGCCGAGGCCGGCGACGGCGCAGCCGCGCTGTCGGTGCTGGCGCAGGGCGGCATCGACCTGGTGATACTGGATATCATGATGCCCTTCATGGATGGCATGACCTGTTTGCACGAGATGCGCACCCGCAAGATCATGACGCCGGTCATCATGCTGACCGCCCGCAGCGAAGAATATGACAAGCTGGCCGGGCTGGAGGGCGGCGCGGACGACTATGTGGTCAAGCCCTTCTCCCCGCGGGAGCTGGTCGCCCGCGTGCGCGCCGTGCTGGGGCGCACCATGCCCAACAGCGCGGAGGCGGGCTCGGTGTATCTGTATGGGGATCTGCGCATCGACACCGCCAGCCACAGCGTGAAGGTGGCCGGGCAGGAGGTGCCCCTGACCCCCAAGGAATTTGACCTGCTGGTGTTCCTTGTGAACAACAAGGGCATCGCCCTCTCGCGCGAGAAGATCCTGCAAAAGGTGTGGAACTACGATTATTACGGCGAGGACCGCACCGTGGACACCCACATCAAGATGCTGCGCAGCCACCTTGGCCCCTGCCGCGGCTGCATCGCCACCGTGTGGGGCATCGGCTATAAATTTGACCCTGACGCCCTGTAACCGGGCCGCCGGCCGCAAAGGGAAGGAACGTATATGGAGCCGAAAAAGCCGCGCCGCGGCGCGCTGCCGGGTGTGCAGGGGCAGCTGATGCTGGCCATGGGGCTGACCACCTTCGTCACGCTGGCGCTGGTGTGGGTGCTCATCACCTATTGGCTGGAGCCGCAGTATACCCGCACGCTGCACGCAAGCCTCGAAAACCGGATGGAGGCCATCGCCGCGCGCATCGACGGCAGCGAGACGGAGGTCTCCCGCCGGGAATTCGGGATGCTGTTCCTCAACGAGGCGTTTTGGGACAGCCTGACCGCCGACATCGAGAGCGGCGCGCTCAACATGGACGGCACCTGTGTGGACATCAGTGACGCCACCTGCCGCAACGTACAGTATTACGAGAGCCTGTACCCCTGCGTTTTGCATGAATCGAGCGGGGCGTTCGGCGGCAGCGGTATGTTCACGCGGGATACCGTCACGGCCATGCGGCTGCGCCAGCTGCTGTTCAACCAGGGCACGCTGTACGAGACGGTGGAGGCCGGCGGCAACCGCCAGATGCTGGTGGGCTGCCTGACGGCGGACGGGCGCTACGCGGTGATCGTATCGGCCAACTTGGCGCAGATCACCACCGCCGCCGGCGTGCTGCGCGGCATCCTGCCGCCGGTGGCGCTGCTGCTGGTGGTCATCAACCTGCTGTTCGCGGCGGTGTTCAGCCGCTGGTTCACAAAGCCGCTGCACCGCCTGGCCGCCGGCGCGCGGGAGATCGCGGGCGGCAACTATGACGTGCACATCCCCGAGGCCCGGCAGGACGAGGTCGGCCTTTTGGCGCGGGAGTTCAACCATATGGCGGGCGAGGTCAAGCGCTCGGCGGAGCTGGAGCGGGAGATTTTGGCGAACGTCAGCCATGACCTGCGCACGCCGCTGACGCTCATCAAGGGCTACGCCGAGACGGTGCGCGATTTGAGCGGCACCGACGACGCCAAACGCACCGAGCAGTGCAACATCATCATGGACGAGACGGACCGCCTTTCGGCGCTGGTCAACAGCGTGATGGAGCTGAGCAAGGTCTCCAGCGGCGCCATGCGCCCCAACCCCGTGGATTTTGACATGAGCCAGCTCTGCTTTGAGGTGGCGGGCCGCTATGACGCACTGTGCGAGCAAAACGGCTGGACGCTGCGCCTGGAGGCCGACCACGCCTGCCCGGTGAGCGCCGACCCCGGCATGATGGAGCGGGTGCTGCACAACCTTTTGGGAAACGCCACCCAGCATCTGGGCCCGGACGGGGTGTTTGTGCTGCGGGCCATCCCGATGGCGGGCGGCGGCTGCCGCGTGGAGGTCGAGGATCACGGCCCCGGCATCCCGCCCGAGGAGCTGCCCCATCTGTTTGACCGCTACTACCGCGCCCGCAAGGACGCCGGCCGCCCCGGCACCGGGCTGGGGCTTTCCATCACCAAGGCCATTTTGCAGCAGCATGGGTTCGCGTTCGGCGTGGACAGCGCCGTGGGGCACGGCTCCGTCTTTTGGTTCGAGATGAGCGCGCCCGGCGCCGCCCCCGCCCCGCGCGCCTGATACCGGAAAAACGGCCCGCGGGCATCCGGCATGACCAAAACAGGAGGGATCGTTATGGACAGCTTGGACAAACGCACCGATGAAGCGCTGGCCCTGCGCGTGGCGGATCTGCACGCGCACGACGACGAGAGCGGCGACGGGCGCATCTCCGCCGCGGACATGAAATTGCAGCTGGACCGCATCGAGGCGCAGCTGGAATTGCAGGACCGGCAGAACCGCGCCATCCTGCGCGGGCAGCGCGTGCGGCTGGTGCTCACGCTGCTGCTGGCGCTTTTGCTGTGCGGCGCGGTGGTCTACCTGTGGCACCAGGTCGATCTGGCCTACGCCGATATTTTGGAGACGACCGCCAGCGTCAACGCGCTGGCCGCGCGCGTGCAGCAGGGCCTTGAGGTACTGGACAATGAGGAGCTGGAGGCCCTGATGGAGAGCCTGCCCGGCATCGCCGACAAACTTTCCAGCGTGGACGTCGACGCCCTCAACGAGGCGCTGGGCCGCATCCCGGCGCTGGCGGACGCCGTGACCGATCTGCAGCAGCGGGTGCAAAGCATCCAGAATTGGTTCAACAACTTAAGCGGCCTGTTCGGGCGGTAGCCCGCCGGGCCCGCAAACGCCACACCACGCAAAAGTTCCCCTCCCAAACGGGAGGGGAATTCAGTATGTCGAGTCCCTCGCCACGCTGCAAGAGAGGGGTTTTGCGCACGGCGGGCTATGCCCGCCGCCTGCCAAAATAGTTTGCCAAAAATAGTTTGGCAGGGCGCAAACGCCTGGGCCTGCGCGCCAAGAGCCGCCGCTTCGCGGTGGTTGCGCTCCGGCAGGCGCCTGCGGGCGCACAGCGGCGAGCGAGGGCGTGACCGAAATATACGTCCGCAAACGCGGACCATACATGGCGTCGCTTCGCACCCCTCTCACAGGACACATCCCGCCGCAAAAAAAATACCGTGCGCATGCCTTACAGGCGGCTTGCACGGTATTTTTTGCTCTTAAGGTATCGCCCTTGTCGGCACATGTCCGCCAAGGGCGATAGTTTAAAAAAACATCTTTTGCCTTGTTGGTGCGGTTTACTCGATGATGCCGCAGGCGTACAGGTAGTAGTAGTGCAGATCGTCGCCAAAGCGCTCATTGAGTTCGGGGTGCTGGGCGCGGTAGGTCTCGACGTTGAAGTCTTCCTTTGCCTGGCGGCCCTCATAGATGCCGTAGTTGACAAAGTGCTGGATGAGCATACCGGGCTTCTGGCCGTACGCTTCCAAAACATCGGGGTTGTGGGCGGCGTAGTATTCCTCGTTGTACACGGCGGAATAATCCTCGCCGTGGAACCAGGTCATATCGCCCTCGGTGCTGCCGCCGTGGTGGGCAACGCCGTCGATGTAGTCCATGTACAGGTAGCCTTCGGTGCCGTTGTAGTTGACGTGCGCCCAGCCGTAGGCGTAATCCTCCACAGTGACCACCGCACCCTTGGGCACGACCATGATGACGCCGTAGCCGGTGCCGCGGCCCCTGCGCATATTGACCGCCGCGTTGGTGGTGAACTCCTCCCCGCCGGCATGGCCCGCGTGCAGGTCATACAGGACCGGGATGTACTGGATGGCGATGTACCCCTCGTAGTTGCCATACCACGCGTGCGCCCAACCGTTGCCGTAATCCGTAACGCCGACATTGGCGCCGCCGGGCACAACGGTCATGACCGCGTAGTTGGTGCCGGGGCCCTCGCGCAGGTTGACCGCGGTGGACACCGCGTACTGCGCAAAGTTGGCGTCGCCGCTGGAAACACCGCCCTGGGTGGCGGGGTGATCCTTTTTGTTGCCGAGATATTTGGTGGCGACAAAGCCTTCCTGCTCGTTGTACTCGACCTTGGTCCAGCCGTTCACATCGGCGGCGATGATGTACACGCGCGTCCCCGCGGGGATGGTGTCGATCTTGGCGTACTGGGTGCTGGGGCCTTCGCGCAGGTTGACCGCGGCGTTGGTCATGGTGATGTCGGTGCCCATGGCGAAGGCGGAGGTCGCATACAGGCAGACCAGCGCCAGCGCGGCGGCAAGGGTGACGAGAAGTTTGCGTTTCATCCGGGAAAAGGCCTCCTTTTATTGATATGGTTGGGAACGGGTCGTTTTACCGGGAACGGTTCCCGGCCCCAAATTCAGGACAGATACTGGCTGGCGATGTACCCGCTCTTGCCGTCATAGGTGACGGCCGACCACCCGTTGGAGGTGCTGGTGACCGTGACGGTAGCGCCCTTGGGCACCGTGGTGATGACGGCGTTCGAGGTGCTGGGCCCGTTGCGCAGGTTGACTTTGGCCGTGGTCTTTTTGGTGGTGGAGGTGCTGCCGCCGCTCCCCGCCAGGCCGGACAGGTACTTGGTGGACATATACCCGCTGGTACCGTTGTAGGTGACCGAGGCCCACCCGTTGGACGTGCCGGTGACGGTGACAGAAGCGCCCTTGGGCACCGTCGTCAGGACCTTGCCGGAAGTGCTGGCCGCATCGCGCAGGTTGACGTTGGCGGTGGTGGTGGCGGAGGTGCTGCCCGCCGCCCCGGTGTTGCCGGTGACGGTGGTGTTGGGCGTGGTGCCGGCCGCCGCAAGATACTGGCTGGCGATGTACCCGCTCTTGCCGTCATAGGTGACGGCCGACCACCCGTTGGAGGTGCTGGTGACGGTGACGGTGGCGCCTTTGGGCACCTCGGTCACGACGGCGCTTGAGGTGCTGGGCCCGTTGCGCAGGTTGACCTTGGCGGTGGTGGTATAATTGCTGCTGGTGCTGCCGCCGCCCCCCGCCAGGCCGGACAGGTATTTGGTGGACATATACCCGCTGGTGCCGTTGTAGGTGACCGAGGCCCAGCCGTTGGCCGTGCCGGTGACGGTGACGGAGGCGCCCTTGGGCACCGTCGTCAGGACTTTGCCGGAGGTGCTGGCCGCATCGCGCAGGTTGACGTTGGCGGTGGTGGTGGCGGAGGCACTGCCCGCCGCCCCGGTGTTGCCGGTGACGGTGGTGCTGGGCGTGGCGGCGGCGCCGCTGGCCGCCGCAAGGTACTGGCTGGCGATGTACCCGCCGGTGCCGTTGTAGTTCACGGCGGCCCAGCCGTTCGCGCTGGTGCTGACCGAGACGGTGGCCCCCTTGGGCAGGATCATGATGCTGGCGTTGGTG
The DNA here is from genome assembly GCA_947629015.1 of uncultured Gemmiger sp. Taxonomy (GTDB): domain Bacteria; phylum Bacillota; class Clostridia; order Oscillospirales; family Ruminococcaceae; genus Gemmiger. Next base: position 5,282 of record CANRCB010000041.1, on the reverse strand, counting down.
GTGCCGGGCCCGCTGCGCAGGTGCACGCGCGCCGTGGTGGTATAGCTGCCGGCGGCGGTGGCATCGGTGCCGGTGCCCAGATACCGCGTTACGACATAGCCCGTCTGCCCGTTGTAGGTGATCTTGGTCCAGCCGGTGCCGGGGTCGGCCTCTTCCACGGTGACCTGCGTGCCGGCCGGGATGATGGCCAGGCGCTCATACTGGGTGCCGGCGCCGCTGCGCAGATTGGAGTTGGAATTGGTCGTCGTCGTGCCGGCGGCCAGCGCCGCGGTGGCAAACAGGCACAGCACGGCCAGCAGCAACAGCAGCACAAGACTGCGTTTCTTTTTCATGGCGGATCCTCCTTTCCCGGGCGCACAATAGCTTCTGTGCCAAAATACGCCGCGGTACACCACATATTGTGCCTATTGTAGCATAGTTTTCCTGCTACTGCAATAACATAATGTAAAAATTTACAAATTTTTGTCGTATTTTATCCGGTTTGTAATAGTCCGGGCCCCGCACCGTGCGGTGCGGGGCCCGGACAGGCTCGCTTTTTGAGGGGGCGGTTCACCCCTTGATGTCCTCCGGCATGACGAAGATGGGGTCGGTGGGCTCATCGTCGGCAGATTCCAGCTCCACGTCAAAGGCGGTGCCGCACTTGGGGCAGACGAGCTCCTCCCCCAGCAGGGTCTGCTCATCCACGGGGGTGACGGTGCCGCACTTGGGGCAGGTCACCTCATACATGGCGTCGTCATCGTCCGTGTCGTCGGCATCGTCCTCGCCGTAGAGGTCATCGCACACGGCGTCGACATCCTCCTCCAGCGCGGCGAGCTCCTCGTTCATTTCGTCCAGCGCGGCGTCATGATCCACGACGGCGGCGGCCATCTCCTCCAGCAGGTCCATCATCTCGGCGATGATCTTGCCGTTTTGGCTGGCGGGGTCAAATTCCATGCCCTTCATCATGCCGCGGATGAACGCGGCGCGGGCCTTGAGATCCATTGCCATGGCGGGGTCCTTCCCTTCCTGTTGATCGATAGCAGAGCAGCGCCCGGCGCGGCAGGGCCGGCCGGGCGGGCGATATACCGTGTATCAGCCGTTGACGCGCTCCATATACTCGCCGGTGCGGGTATCGACGCGGATGGTGTCGCCCTCGTTGAGGAACAGCGGCACGCGGATCTCGGCGCCGGTCTCCAAAATGGCGGGCTTGAGGGTGTTGGTGGCGGTGTTGCCCTTGAAGCCGGGCTCGGTCTGGGTGATCTTGAGCTCGATGAAGTTGGGGATCTCGACGCCGAACACCTTGCCTTTGTAGGAGAGCAGCTTGCAGGTCTCGTTTTCCTTGCAGAACTTGAAGTTGTCCGGCACGTCGCCGGCGGAGACGGGGATGTCCTCATAGGTCTCGTTGTCCATAAAATGGTAAAGGTCGCCGTCGGCGTAGGAATACATGACCTCGCGCCGCTCGATGAATGCCTGCGGGAACTTGGCGGTGGGGTTGTAGCTGGTCTCGACCACCGACCCGGTGATGACGTTCTTGGTCTTGGTGCGCACAAAGGCCGCGCCCTTGCCGGGCTTGACGTGCTGGAACTCCACCACCTGGAGGACCTGGCCGTCCTGCTCAAAGGTGACGCCGTTGCGGAACTCGCCTGCTGAAATCATATCCATAACTCCTTTGGTGATTGATGTATGCCATACCTGTTGTCATTGTACCGTAAAACGCGGCGCATTGCAAGCCCTGCGGCCGCGGTTTTTGCCATTTTGGGCGATTTTCCCCCGCGCCTTACGTCCAAGCGGGCGCCGGCAGCGCCGCATACGTCTGCGCCATGGTTTGGGCGTCCTCGGCCTGGGTGCCGTCGGATTCACAGATGATGACGGGCGCAAGGCCCCGCTCTTTGATGAGCTCGAGCAGCGGCGCATGCGGGGGGCCGTAGAGGGTATCGGCGAAGGTCAGGTGGCATTTTTCGCCGCCCGCCGTGTAGGCAATGCGGGAAAAATGCGCGTGGAAGCGTTTGGCGCGCTCGTCGCCGAGGGCTTGCGCCAGCCGGTCGAGGATGGCCTCATAATCCGCCTTGCCGGTGATGCCGCCCCGGGTGCGGGCGTAGAGGTGGCCAAAGTCGATGCAGGGGGTGATGCGCCCGTCGACCGCGCACAGGGCCAGCACCTCGTCAAGATCCCCCAGCTGGTTGACCTTGCCCATCGTCTCGGGGCAGAGGATGCAGTCCTCATAGCCGGCGGCATCCACGGCCGCCTGCGCGCGCGCCATGGTATCGAGCGCCTTTTCCAGCGCGGCTTCCCGGCTCTGCCTGCCGCAGCTGCCGGCGTGGAACACCACGCGCCGCCCGCCCAGCGCCTTGACCAGCGCGCAGCTTTGCAAAAGGTAATCGACGCTGCGCAGGCGCTTGTCCTCCTCAAGGCTGCTCATGCTGATGTAATACGGCGCGTGCACCGAGAGGGCGATGCCCTTTTCGGCGCAGGCGGCGCCAAGCTGCGCGGCTTTTTCGGGCGCAAGGCGTACGCCCCGGCCGCACTGGTATTCAAACGCGGTCAGGCCGAAGGAGGCGGTGTAGGCCGCCACCGCCTGCGGGGCAAAGCCGCTGATTTTTAAATCATGGTAGCTCTGCGAAAGCCCCGCCGTGCCGAACCTGGGTCCGTCATTCATGGAGAACACCGCCTTTTTGATAATATTTCTGCACGAACGGCGGTTCAAATTTACGCTTGAGTTTGACGCCTTTGCTTTTATCCGGCCCGCGCTGCAAAACGAACAGGCACCGCACGCCGAACAGCCCCGCGGCGAGACGGTCGGTAAACAGCTGGTCGCCCACGACGGCCATCTGCCGGCGGCGCACACCCAGCCGGCGCCGCGCCACGAACAACCCCACCGGCAGCGGCTTGCAGGCCATGGCCACCCACGCAAGGCCGATCTTTTCGGCAAAGGGGGCGACGCGGCGCGGCGTGTTGTTGGAGACGATGGTGGTGCTGATGCCGGCGGCGTGCACGGCGTCCAGCCATTGGCGCACGGTAGCATCCAGCACCTGGCTGCCGTCCCCGGTGAGGGTGTTGTCGACATCCAGCACCAGCGCCGTGATGCCCTGGCTTTGCAGCCACGCCGGGGCGATGGCCTCGACATTTTTAAAAACGATCTCGGGGGTCAGGAGCACGGTATCCTCCCTTCTACGCAAAAACCGGCCCGCGCCAGCGGGCCGGCCTCAAGCCGTAGTTACTTATACTTGCGCTTACGGGCAGCTTCGGACTTTTTCTTGCGGCGGACGGAAGGCTTCTCATAAGCCTCACGCTTACGCACCTCCGCAAGGACGCCGCTGCGCGCGGTGCTGCGCTTGAAACGGCGCAGGGCGCTTTCCAGCGATTCGCCCTCTTTGACGCGGATCTCCGACATATTTCTTCCCTCCCTTTGACCTTCAAGGGTGGCACCGGGCAATATTACGACCGGTACAGTTGCGATTATACAATACACGGGGCGGCCGTGTCAATGTTTTTTTGAATTTTGCGGGCAGTTTTTACAAAAATATCATAGGTCGGGCCGCGCAAACCCGTGCAGGACTACCAAAAAAGCTGTCGTTTTTGCCCGAACAGTGCGGTTTTGGCGCGCCTTGCCGGCCATAACAAGATGCATTTTTAGCAAATCGGGGCCGAAAAGCCCGTCAAAACAGGCCCAGGCGCTGCGCGGCGAGCAGCGCCCCGTAGAGAACCGGCTGGTGCAGCATATACAAAAAAAGGGTGTGCCGCCCCGCAAGGCACAAGGGGCGCAGCGCCGCCGGCGCGGGGGCGGGGCGGGGCGCCCGCAGGCGGGCCGCGTAGTACCCGCACCAGAACAAAAACAGCCACGGGGCAAGCGGGAAATAATCGGCCGAGGCAAAGCGGGCAAGGTCCGGCAGGCCTAGCCAGAAGAGGTTGGCCCGGTACAGCCCGGCCGGCAGCGCGGCAAGGCGCCACCCCTCGAAGCCGAGGAAGCCATAGGGCAGCTGGTTGGTCAGAGCGAACAGGGCCGCACACCCCGCCAGCCCGGCGGCGGGCGGTATTTTGCCGAGGGGCTTTTGCAGCGCCCACGTCAGCAGCACGGCGCAGGCGTTGAGATGCAAAACGCCCCACCAGATGGCCTGCCCCGGCGTGACGAGCGCCGTGGCCGCGGTGAGCAGCGCCGCGCACCCCGCCACGACAAGGCCGTTTTTGACCGGCCGGCGGGCAAAATGCCAGCTGTAGCCGGAGAGCAGGATGAAGGTCCAGCAGATCCCCTGCTGCCAGACGTGGATGGCGGGGGCGGTGATATCGTACCAGGCGGCCGGCAGGCCAAAGACGTACACCCAGTCATACATGAAATGGTAGACGAGCATATTGGCGAGCGCCAGCCCGCGCAGTGCGTCGACGGGCCAAATACGGGTTTGCGGCATAGGGCAGCACCTTTCCGGGAGAGTGGAGTTTGGAGAGTGGAGAGTGGAGTTTGAAGAGTGGAGATTGGAGAGTGGAGAGAAAAGAGATGAGAGAAGAGATAAGAGAGAAAAGTGAAGGGAAAAAGATGAGAGATGCGCCGGCAATAACAGCGCCTCACGTTGACGGGGCAGGTGTTGTGCTTTCCGCGGATTGCAGGGCGGGGGCAAGCGGAAATATTTTAAAACCGTACACGCAGTGTACACCGCATTTCTTCTTTTTTCTCTTTTCTTTTATCTTTCTTCTCTCTTCGCTTTTACAGGATAACGGGTTTTTGCGTCCAGGCAAGGCCCGCCGGGGCGGGGGTGCGGCGGCAAAGGGCCGCCAGGTCGACGGCGGCGGCGTGCAGGGCGGCCGTCTGCCGTGCGGCGGGGCCGGTCTTGGCCAGATCCGCAAGAGAGGTGCCGGCGGGCAGCGCCGCGTTTTTGAGCAGCGGCAGGGCGGCGCGCCGCGCGCCGAGCAGGTGCGCATAAGGCGGCAGGGCGTTTTCCTGCGCCGCCGGCACGCCGAGCGCCGCGTCCAGCACAAGGCGGCGCAGCCGCGCGTGCGGGTAGCGCTTGGCGGCAAGGTTTTGGTACAGTTCTTCCAGCGCGGCGCTGTTTTGCACGGCGGCCGCCAGGCGGTGCTCCAGCCCTTCGCGCATACCGCGCACAGCGGCAAGCTGCGCCGGCGTTTGGCCGCGCAGGCGGGCGAGGATGGCGGTGGAGAGGCGCACGGGGTCGGGCAGGTGGCCGGCGGCGTCCGCCTGCGCATACAGGGCAAGCGCCGCGGGCGGCACATAGGGCGCCAGCGCCCCGCTCCCCTGCTTGGCCGCCAGCGCCCGCAGGGCGGTGCCGCTGGCGATGGCCGGGCCGCCGCCCGGC
>CANRCB010000040.1 GCA_947629015.1 uncultured Gemmiger sp. | reverse complement strand
TCGACGAAAAGATGGCCGCCCTGTTTGAACAGCGTATGCAGGCGGTGGGGCGGGTGGCGCAGTACAAGGCCGCCACCGGCAAGGCGGTGTTCGACCCGGAGCGGGAGCGCGCGGTGCTGGACAAAAACACCGCCCGCATCGCCGACGAGGCGCTGCGCCCCTACTACCGCGCCTTTTTGCAGAAGGCGATGGATGTCTCCTCCGCGTACCAGCGCAGCCTGCTGGGGCGCGACGGCGCCGCCTACCAGGGCGTGGAGGGCGCGTGGAGCCACATCGCGCTGCGGCGGCTGTTCCCCTTCGCGCGGGCAAAGGCCTTTGCCACCTGGGCCGAGGTGTGCGATGCCGTCGCCGCGGGGGAACAGCAGTTCGGCGTGCTGCCGTTTGAAAATTCCAACGCCGGGGACGTTTCCACCGTGCTTGACCTCCTGTACGCGCAGCCGGCCCTCAGCGTGACCGCCATGGCCGACCTGCCCGTCCGGCAGGACCTGCTCGCTTTGCCGGGCGCGGCGCTCACGGACATCCGCACCGTCATCAGCCACCAGCAGGCGCTTGCGCAGAGCCGGCCATTTTTGCACCGGTACGGCCTGGCCACGCGGGAATGGGGCAACACCGCCGACGCCGCCCGCACCGTGGCCGAAACGGGCGACAAAACGCTGGCCGCCATCGCCAGCGCCGAGACGGCGCAGCTGTACGGTCTGCAGATTTTGGCCCGCGGCGTCAACGAGGACGGCGACAACACCACCCGCTTCATCGTGGTGGAAAAGGCCGAGCCGCAGCCCGCGCCGCGCGCCGGGCAGCGCATGGGGCTGCTGTTCACCGTCGACCACAAGCCCGGGCGCCTTGCCCGCGCCATCGAGTACATCGGCGGGCAGGGCTTCAACATGGAATGCATCAAGAGCCGCCCGCTGCCCCACGTCCCGTTTGAATACTATTTCTATGTGCAGCTGGTCTGCCAGCAGGATCTGGACGCCGCGGCCTGCGGCGAGTTGCTGCGCACGATGGAAAACCTCTGCCGCACCGTGCGCCTGCTCGGTGTGTTTGACCTCAAAGCCTACGACTGAACGCCCCGCACGAAGGAGGGTACGCCATGAAGCTGACGATGCGCCTGGGCCCGCGCAGCTACGATATCATTTTAAAACGCGGCTGCCTGAAAAACCTCTACCAGTTCACCGACACCACCCGGCGCCGCGTGTTTGTTTTGACCGACAGCGGCGTGCCCGCGCAGTACGCCCAGGCCGTGCTGGCCCAGTGCCCGAAGGGCACGGTGTACACCGTGCCGCAGGGCGAGGGCAGCAAAAGCCTGAAGGTGTACGGGCAGGTGCTCGCGGCCATGCTGGCGGCGGGCCTCACCCGGCGGGATCTGCTCGTCGCCGTGGGCGGCGGCGTCGTGGGGGATCTGGGCGGCTTCTGCGCCGCCACCTATATGCGCGGCATCGACTTCATCAACTGCCCCACCACCGTGCTGGCCCAGGTGGATTCCTCCATCGGCGGCAAGACGGCCATCGACCTTGGCCCCACCAAAAACATCGTCGGCGCGTTCTGGCAGCCCAAACTCGTTTTGGCGGACCCCGATACCCTCGCCACGCTGCCGCCGCGCCAGGTCGCGAACGGCCTGGCCGAGGCGCTCAAGACCGGGCTCATCGGCGACGCACAGCTGTTCGCCCTGTTTGAATGCCCCGACCCCACCCAAAACCTTGAGCAGATCATCTACCGCAGCCTGCGGTTCAAAAAGAAGATCGTCGAGGCCGACGAGCGCGAGCAGGGCCAGCGCGCCTGCCTCAATTTCGGGCACACCATCGGCCACGGCATCGAGGCGGTGCGCGGCGTGAGCGCCCGCCGCAAGACCGGCCTCTACCACGGCGAATGCGTGGCGCTGGGCATGCTGCCCATGATCGAGGACAAGGCCCTTGCCAAACGCACCCGCGCCATCTGCCGCGCCCTCGGCCTGCCCACGCGCCTTCCGGGCGACAGGCGCAGGGTCCTGGCCCAGATGCAGCACGACAAAAAGGGCCGCGGCGATACCGTCACCGTCATCCGCGTGCCGGGGCTGGGCTGCTGGCGCGCCGATACCATCCCCACGGCGGAGCTCGGCACGCTGCTGGGGCTGGCGTAAAAGGGGATACTGCGATGAAAAACACCTTTGGCAGCGCCGTGGCGCTGACCATCTTCGGCGAGAGCCACGGACCCGCCGTCGGCGCCGTGCTGGACGGTTTGGCCGCCGGGCTGCCCGTCGACCCCGCCGCCGTCGCGGCGGCGCTGGATCGCCGCCGCGCCCGGGGGGACGGGCTCTCCACCGCGCGCCGGGAGCCGGACGAGGTGGAATTCGTGTCCGGCGTCAAGGATGGGCACACCACCGGCACGCCGCTCACCTTCCTCATCCGCAACACCGATACCCGCAGCGGCGATTATGAAAAGACCGCGGCGCTGCTGCGCCCCGGCCACGCCGACTATACCGCCTTCGCCAAGTACGAGGGCTGGCAGGACGCCGCCGGCGGCGGGCATTTTTCCGGCCGGCTCACCGCCCCGGCGGTGGCCGCGGGGGCGGTGTGCGAGGGGGTGCTGGCGGGCCTTGGCATCCGCGTTTACACCCACATCGCGCAGTGCGCCGGCATCGACGACGCCCCGCTCGACCCGCTGTGTGAGGCGCTGCCGGCGCTGCTGCCGGGGCATTTCGCCCTCATCGACCCCGGCAGGGAGGCGGAAATGCAGGCGGCCATCCGCGCCGCGGGCGCCGAGGGCGACAGCGTCGGCGGCATCCTCGAGACGGCCGTCACCGGGCTGCCTGCCGGCGTGGGGGAGCCGTGGTTCGACAGTGTGGAGGGCGTGCTCGCCCATCTGATGTTCGCCATCCCCGCCTGCAAAGGGGTGGAGTTCGGCGCCGGGTTCGGCTTTGCGGGCCTGCGCGGCAGCGCCGCCAACGACCCCTTCGTGCTCAAAGAAGGGCGCATCGCCACCGCCGCCAACCGCAACGGCGGCGTCAACGGCGGCATCGCGAACGGGATGCCGGTGCTGTTCCGCACCGTGATAAAACCCACGCCCAGCGTCTATAAGGAGCAGGCCACCGTCAACTACGCCGCCAAACAGCCCGCCAAACTCCGGATACGGGGCCGGCATGACCCCTGCATCGTGCCGCGGGCGGCGGTGGTGCAAAACGCCCTGACGGCGTTCGGCATCCTGGACCTGCTCACCGTGCGCTACGGCACGCCGGCCCAAAAGCACGGCCTGCCAAAGGAATAAACATAAAAAGGGGGGAACACCATGGAATACGGTTTGATCGGCGCCCGCGTGGGGCACAGCTGGTCGGCGCGCATCCACCCGATGCTGGCCGATTACCCTTACGAGCTGCTGGCCCTGCCCACCGAGGCCGAGGCCCGCGCCTTCCTCGAAAAGCGGGCGTTCAAGGCCATCAACGTCACCATCCCCTACAAGCAGCTCGTCATCCCCTACTGTGACGAGGTGGACCCGCTCGCCGCCGAGATCGGCGCGGTGAACACCATCGTCAACCGCGGTGGCAAGCTCTGCGGCTACAACACCGACTACAACGGCTTTGACTACCTCGCCCGCGCCCACGGGGTGGACCCGGCGGGCAAAACGGTGCTGATCCTGGGCACCGGCGGCACGCGCAGGACGGTGGCGGCCTGGTGCCGCGCCCACGGCGCCAGGGAGGTCCTGGTGGCCGGGCGCAGCGGCGGCGCGGGCGGGGTGCTGACCTACGCCCAGGCGATGGAGCGCGGCGACGCCAACATCATCGTCAACGCCAGCCCCGCCGGTATGTACCCGGAAAACGGCTCCTGCCTGCTGGACCCCGCCCGCTTTGGCGAGCTGGAGGCCGTGCTGGACGTCGTGTACAACCCCCTCACGCCGGAGCTGCCGCAGCGCGCCCGCGCCGTCGGCGTGCCGGCCTGGGGCGGGCTGGAGATGCTCGTCGCACAGGCGGTGCACGCCGTGCAGCATTTTACCGGCAGGGCCTTTGACGCCGACGCCAAAACCGCCGCCATCCACAAAGACATCAAACGCGAGGTGTGCAACGTGTCGCTCATCGGCATGCCGGGCAGCGGCAAGAGCACCATCGCCGCGGCGCTGGCCGAAGCCTTGGGCAAAAAGCTCGTCGACCTTGACGCCGTCATCGAGCAGCGCGCCGGTATGCCCATCCCCGATATCTTTGCCCGCCAGGGCGAGGCGGCCTTCCGCCGGCGCGAGGCCGCGGCGCTGGCCGATATCAGCAAGGAGCCGGGCCAGGTCATCGCGTGCGGCGGCGGCATCGTCAAAACGCCCGGCAACAACCGCCGCCTGCGCCAGAACGGCCCCGTGCTGTGGGTGCAGCGGCCGGTGGCGCACCTGGCCACCAGCGGGCGGCCGCTCTCCCGCGGGCGCAGCGCCCTGCGCCAGATGGAGCGGGACCGTTACCCCCTGTACGACGCCATCGCCGACGCCACCATCGGGAACACCGGCACCCTGGACGAGGCGCTGCGGCAGGCCATGGCCGCATTCGAGCAGAGCCTGGACGCCTGAGCCCCACCCCGCGCCGGAAAAAGCAGCAGTAAAGGAGCGTACCCCACCCCATGATCATCTCCACCAAAAAAGGCACCCCCCAGGCCGAGATAGACCGCATCATCGACAATTTTGAGCGGCAAGGCCTCTCCGTCACCCTCATCCGCGGCACCGACTACAACGTCTTTGGCCTTGTGGGCGATACCACCCGCATCGCCGAGAAGGACGTGCTGGCCAACCCCTGGGTCGAAAACGTCACCCGCGTATCGGCGCCCTACAAGCGCGCCAACCGCCTGTTCCACCCCGAGGACACCGTCGTCAACGCCGGCGGCGTGCCCATCGGCGCCGGGGCGCCCGTCGCGGTCATGGCGGGGCCGTGCAGCGTGGAAGGGGAGGCGCATATGTGCCAAATGGCCCGCCTTGTCAAGCAGGGCGGCGCCACGCTGCTGCGCGGCGGCGCCTACAAGCCGCGCACCAGCCCCTATTCCTTCCAGGGGCTTGGCACCGAGGGCATCCTGGCCCTTGTCAAAGCGCGGGAGGAGACCGGCCTGCCCATCGTCAGCGAATTGATGGACGAGGCCCACATCGAGGAATTTGAGCGCTATGTCGATCTGGTGCAGATCGGCGCGCGCAATATGCAGAACTTCCAGCTGCTCAAAGCGGTGGGCAAAATGACCAAGCCGGTGCTGCTCAAGCGCGGGCTGGCCAACACCGTGGAGGAATGGATCATGAGCGCCGAGTACATCATGGCCGGCGGCAACGAGAACGTCATTTTGTGCGAGCGCGGCATCCGCACCTTCGAGACCGCCACCCGCAACACGCTGGATCTCTCGGCGGTGCCGGTCGTCAAGGAAAAAACGCACCTGCCCGTCGTCGTGGACCCCAGCCACGCCACCGGGGACTACAAATACGTCGAGAGCATGGCCATCGCGGCGGTGGCCGCCGGGGCCGACGGGCTGGAGATCGAGGTCCACAACGACCCGCAGTGCGCCTGGAGCGACGGCGCCCAGTGCCTGAAGCCCGACCGCTTCGCCGAGACCATCCGCAAATGCCGCCTGGTCGCCGCCGCCATCGGGCGGACGATGTGAGCGTTGAGAGTGGAAAGTGAAGAGTGGAGAGTGGAAAGTGGAGTGAAGGGGTGCCGCAAAGCGGCACGGTTTAAAAAATACCACTCTCTCCACTCTCCAAACGCCACTCTTCGCTTTCTCCCGCCGCCCTGCGGAGAAATGAGAGAACGTATCATTCACCCCGTAGGGGCCGCATAGCCCCGCAAGGGGTGCCCTGCAATGCGGCCCGCAAATGGTGAAAAACGTATCACCTGTTTGTAGGGCGGGGTCTTGACCCCGCCGCGGCGGGCCCAAGGGCCCGCCCTACGACCGGGATATACGTCTCCGACGCCCCGGAAACGGCATTCCATTTCCCCTCATCAGTCGCCTGCGGCGTGTAGGGCCTTGCCCTCACCCCGCCGCCCCCAGAGGGGGAAGCCTTCCGGGGCATCTCACCTTTTAAGCCTTCCCCCCTGGGGGGAAGGTGGCCGCGCAGCGGCCGGATGAGGGGACTCGGCGAGACACACCCCGCAAATGGCATCTCATTTCCGGGCGATTTGTAGGGCGGGGTCTTGACCCCGCCGCGGCGGGCCCAAGGGCCCGCCCTACAACCGGGATACACGTCTCCGACGCCCCGGAAACGTCATTCCATTTCCCCTCATCAGTCGCCTGCGGCGACAGCTTCCCCCAGAGGGGGAAGCCTTCCGAGGTATCTCCACCTTTTAAGCCTTCCCCCTTTGGGGGATCGCGCCCGCAGGCGCATTTCGACGGCCAACCGGGCCGAAGGCCCGGCTCTTAGGCCGGAGATAGGTGGCCGCGCAGCGGCCGGATGAGGGGATGCGGCGAGAAACGCCCCGCCAACGCCATCCCGCCCCCCATTTCTTCTCTCTTCTCTCCACTCTCCACTCTCTACTTTCCACTCTCTACTTTCCACTCTCCACTCTCCACTTTCCACTCTCCACTTTCCACTCTCCACTTTCCAAACTCCAATCTCCACTTTGCCTTTGGGAGGGGATCCGTTTTGACCGTCACCCTGCACCCCGGGCCGTGCGGCGGCACCGCCGCCGCGCCGCCCAGCAAAAGCGCCGGGCACCGCGCCATCGTGTGCGCGGCGCTGGCGGCGGGCGTGAGCCATATCGGCGGCGTGCAGTTTTCCCGGGATATCGAGGCCACGCTCGGCGCCGTGCGCCAGCTGGGCGCCAGGGCCGCGCGCGCGGGCGATACCCTCACCGTGCAGGGCATCGGCGGCGCCTTCGCCACCGTCACCCGCCCCGTCTTTTGCGGCGAGAGCGGCAGCACGCTGCGTTTCCTTATCCCGCTGTTCAGCCTGACGGCGCAAAAGGTCACGTTCACCGGCGCGGGGCGGCTGTTCGACCGCCCGCAGGATGTCTACCGCGCCCTGTTCACCGCGCAGGGCCTGCGCTTTGCGCAGGGCCCCGCCGGCATCACGGTGCAGGGGCAGCTGCGCGCGGGCAATTTTACGCTGCCGGGCAATGTGTCCAGCCAGTTCATCAGCGGGCTGCTGTTCGCGGCGCCGCTGCTGGACGCGCCCACCACCCTCACCGTGCGGCCCCCCTATGAGAGCCGCAGCTATGTGGGCATGACGCTGGACGCCCTGCGCGCCTTCGGCGTCACCGTGCAGGCGCGGGCGCTGCGGGACGGCGGCGCGCGCTACACCGTTGCCCCGCAGCCCTACCGCCCCTGTGACCTGGCCGTCGAGGGGGACCACAGCCAGGCGGCGTTTTTGGCGGCGCTCGGCGCGCTGTGCGGCCCCGTCACCGTCACCGGCCTTGCCGCCGGTACCAGCCAGGGCGACGCCGTCATCTGGGAGCTGCTGCGCCGGTTCGGCGCGGCGGTCAAAACGGAAAACGGCACCGTCACGGTGGGGCCCGCCCCGCTCGCCGGCATCGACATCGACCTGGCCGATTGCCCCGACCTTGGCCCCATCCTCATCACGCTGGGGTGCTTTGCCAGGGGCACCACCGTCATCCGCAACGCCGGCCGGCTGCGCCTGAAGGAGAGCGACCGCATCGCCGCCATGCAGCGGGAGCTTGCAAAATTCGGCGCCGATATCGAGGCGGACGCCGACACCGTCACCGTGCGCGGCGCGGCGCTCCATGCGCCCCAAACGCCGCTGGACGCCCACAACGACCACCGCGTCGTGATGAGCCTGGCCGTCGCGGCGCTGGGGGCCGGCGTGCCGGCCCGCATCGACGGCGCGCAGGCGGTGGCCAAGAGCTGGCCGGATTTCTTTGCCGTATTGCGGGGCCTCGGCGCCCCGGTGGAGGAGCAGGATGGATAAACAACACACATGGCTCATCGTCGGGCTGGGGCTGCTGGGCGGCCGCTACGCCCAGATCTTAAGCGCCAAGGGCTACACCGTCACCGGCATCACCCGCAGCCCCGATACGCTGCGCTACGCCCTGGACCACGGCTACATCGCCGCCGGCAAGACGGAGGATTTTGCGGACCTTGTGCAAAACGCCGACCGCGTCGTCTTCGGGCTGTACCCCACCGTTTTGCTGGACTGGGTGCGCCGCTACGGCGGCGGGTTCCGGCCCGGCACCCGCATCACCGATGTGTCCGGCGTCAAGCGGGGGCTCGTCGAGGGGGTGCAGGCGGCGCTGCCCGCCGGGGTGGAGTTCATCGCCAGCCACCCGATGGCCGGGCGGGAGACCACCGGCATCACCCACTGCGCCGAGGTGCGCTTCACCGACGCCAATTTCATCGTCACCCCCACCGCCGCCAACACCCCGGCGGGCATCGCCTGGTGCAAGGCGCTGGCCGGGGTGCTGGGCTTCTCCCGCATTTCGGAGCTTTCCCCCGCCGCGCATGACCGGATGATCGGCTATGTCAGCCAGCTGTGCCACGCCATCGCCGTCAGCCTGATGTGCGCGTCGGACAATTCCGACCTTGCGCGCTACACCGGCGATTCCTTCCGGGATCTGACCCGCATCGCGCGCATCAACGAGACGATGTGGGCGGAGCTGTTTTTGTGGAACAAGGACAACCTCATCGACGAGATCGAGCAGTTCACCGCCGCGCTGGACACGCTGAAGGGCAAGCTCATCGCCAACGACCGTGAGGGGCTGGAGGAAATGTTCCGCCTTTCGACCCTGCGCCGCGCCGCGTTCGACAAAAAATAACGGCAAAAAGCCGTTTTATGCAAAGGAGGGCTGCTTTATGCCCCGCAAGGAAGGCCAGAAACGCAAGCTGTTGGCCCTTTTGCAGATCTTGATCCGCCAGACCGACGAGGACCACCCCCTGAGTGTGCCGCGCCTGGTCGAGCTGCTGCAGGCGCAGGGCATCGAGGCCGAGCGCAAGAGCATCTACGACGATATCGAGGCGCTCAACGCGATGCCGGGCCAGCCGTTCGAGATCGTGCAGCAGCGCGGGCGCGGCGGCGGGTACTATATGGCCGGCGGATACTTTGAGCTGGCGGAGCTCAAGCTGCTGGTGGACGCCGTCTATGCCAGCCGGTTCATCACCGCGCGCAAGAGCAAGACCCTCATCGACAAGCTCGGCCACATGACCAGCCAGTACCGGCAGGAGGCGCTGGACCGCAAGGTGCTGGTGAGCGGGCGCATCAAAAGCCGGGACGAAAAAATCCTCTACACCGTCGACGCGCTGCACGCCGCCATCACGGCCGGGGTGCAGGTGCGCTTCCAGTACTGTGACTGGGACCTTGAAAAGCACATGGCCGCCCGCCACGGCGGGAAGGACTACCAGGTCAGCCCGTGGGTGCTGGTGTGGGAGGGCAACTACTACTACCTCATCGCCTACACGCAGGGCGGGCTGCGGCACTACCGCGTGGACAAGATCGCGCAGGTGCGCCCCCTGCCCGACACCGCCCGCGAGGGCAAGGCCGAGTACGACGCCTTTGACGTCAACGTGTATATGCAGCAGGTGTTCGGTATGTTCAACGGCCCGCTGCGCCACGTCACGCTCAAGTGCGAAAACCGCCTTGCCGGCGCCGTCATCGACCGTTTCGGCACCGCGCCGACGCTCATCCCGGTGGCCGGGCAGGCGGCGTTCACCGTCACGCAGGCGGTGCAGGTCAGCCCGCAGTTTTTCGGCTGGGTGGCGGGCTTTGGCGGCGGGATCGAGATCCTGGCCCCGGCCGATGTGCGCGCCGGGATGGCCGAGACCCTCGCCGCGCAGGCGGCCTTGTACCGGGAATAAAAGGGGGGCATCACCATGCAGTATGACTGGCTCATCGTCGGCGCCGGGCTGTTCGGCGCGGTGTTCGCGCGGCAGATGGCCGATGCCGGCAAGCGCTGCCTTGTGGTGGAAAAGCGCCCCCACATCGCGGGCAACATCTATACCGAACAGGTCGCGGGCATCGCCGTGCACCGCTACGGCGCGCACATCTTCCACACCAACGACGAAGCGGTGTGGCGGTATGTCAACCGCTTTGCCGCCTTCAACCGGTACACCAATTCCCCGGTGGCGAACTACCGGGGCGAGATCTACAACCTGCCCTTCAACATGAACACCTTCAACAGGATGTGGGGCGTCGTCACGCCGGCCGAGGCCGCCGCCAAGATCGAACAGCAGCGCGCCGCCCACTACACCGAACACCCCCAAAACCTTGAGGAGCAGGCCATCAACCTCGTTGGCACCGACATCTACGAAAAGCTCGTCAAGCATTACACCGAAAAGCAGTGGGGCCGCCCCTGCACCGAGCTGCCGGCCTTCATCATCCGCCGGCTGCCGGTGCGCTTTGTGTACGACAACAACTATTTCGACGCCCTCTACCAGGGCATCCCGGCCGAAGGGTACACGGCGCTGGCGGAAAAGCTGCTCGACGGCATCGAGGTGCGCCTCGGCGTCGACTACCTCGCCGACCGCGCCGCCCTCGACGCGCTGGCCGCAAAGACCGTCTACACCGGGCCCATCGACGCCTATTTCGGCTACCGCCTCGGCGCGCTGCAATACCGCAGCGTCCGCTTTGAGACCGAGGTGCTGGATACCCCCAACTACCAGGGCAACGCCGTCGTCAACTACACCGACGCCGACACCCCCTACACCCGCATCATCGAGCACAAGCATTTTGTGTTCGGCTCCACCGCGCCGGGCACAAAGACCGTCATCAGCCGCGAATACAGCGCCGAGTGGGCCCCCGGCGACGAGCCGTACTACCCCGTCAACGACGAGGCCAACGGCGCGCTGTACGCCCGCTACCGGGCGCTGGCCGAAGCCGAGGGGCGGGTGCTGTTCGGCGGGCGGCTGGGGGAGTATAAATATTATGATATGGACAAGGTCATCGCCCGCGCGCTGGAATGCGCGGCCGCCGCGCTGGCGGGCGATTGATTTTTGCGCCGCTTTCAGGTACAATAGCGGTGCGGGCCCCGCGGCCCGACCATAGACCGGAAGGGGAATTGGATGCTCCAACTCAGTGCGTCCGTCCTGGCGGCGGACCTTGCAAACCTTGCGGCGCAGGCGCGTTGGGCGCTGGACGCCGGGGCCGATATGCTGCACATCGACGTGATGGACGGGCATTTCGTGCCCAACATCAGCTACGGCGCGCCGGTGCTCAAATGCCTGCACAGCGCCCTGCCCGACGCGTTTTATGACGTGCACCTCATGATCACCGACCCGAACAAATACCTGCCGGATTTTGTGGCCGCCGGGGCGCGGCTCATCACCGTCCATCTCGAGGCGCTGCCCGATGCCGCCGCCGTGCGCCAGACGCTGGGCGCCATCCGCGCGGCCGGCTGCAAGGCGGGGCTCTCGGTCAAGCCGGCCACGCCGGCCGCCGCGGTGCTGCCCTACCTTGACGCGCTGGACCTTGTGCTGGTGATGAGCGTGGAGCCCGGCTTCGGCGGGCAGGCGTTCCTGCCGCAGGCGCTCGATAAGCTGCGCGCCCTGCGCGATGCCTGCCGCGCGCGGGGCGTATGGCTGGAGGTGGACGGCGGCGTGGACGCCGTCACCGGCCCGCAGTGCGCTGCCGCCGGGGCCGACGTCCTGGTCGCCGGCAGCTCGTTTTTCAAATCGCCCGGCCCGGCGGCCCTTGCCGCCGCCCTGCGCGGCTGACGCCGCGCCGCCCTTTGCCCGGGAAAAGGAGGCCCCATGCCAAACCCAGCCAGGCGGCAGCCCGCCGCCAACAGCTATTACAACGACGTTTTGTGGTGCTGCGTGCCGCTGCTGGCCCTCAGCTGCTATTATTACGGCCTGCGCCCGCTGCTGCTCATGGCGGTGGCGCTCATCACCTCGTATCTGTGTGACTGTGTGTCGGTGCCGCTGCACGCCCCCGGCTACCAGCCCGGGGCGCCCTCCAGCGCGTGCTTCGCCGCGCTCATCGTGCTGCTCATGCCCCCCAGCGTGCCCTACGTCATCATCGTGGTGGCGGTGGCGGCGGCGGTGCTCGTCAAGGAAGGCTTCGGCGGCGACGGCCACTACCCCTTCCACCCCACCGCCGTCGGCGTGGTGGTGGCGGGCGTCAGCTGGCCGCAGTATGTGTTCCGCTACCCGGCGCCCGGCACGGCGCTGCCGCTGTGGGGCAGCGAGATGCCCGCCCTCACCGCCGGCATGAACGCCGCCCTGCGGGACGGCGGCCTGCCCACCGCCAGCACCACCAACCTGCTCATCGGCAACGTGCAGGGGCCGCTGGGCGCCAGCGCCATCCTGGTGGTGGCGGCCTGCGGGCTGTTTTTGCTGTGCCGCGGGCACCTCAAGCCCGCCACCGTGCTGCCGTTTCTGGCGGTGTGCGTGGGCGTGCCGTGGCTGTTCCCCCAGCTCAACGAGCTGCCGGTGTTCAGCTGGCCGTGGCAGTATATCCGCCAGCGCATCTACCTTGAAAAATACATCCTGCTCTCCGGCGCCATCCTGTTCGGCGCGGTGTTCCTGGCCGGGGAGCCGGTCACCCAGCCCAACCGCACGGTCAGCCGCATCGTCTACGGCGTGGCGCTGGGCCTGGCGACCGTCGCCTTCCGCTATTACAGTGAGTACGAGACTTCCGTCTGCTTCGCGCTGCTCATCGTGGGCGCCATCCCCGAATGGCTGGACCGTGTCGGCCGCCGCGCGGAGCGTATGCGCTTTATGAAAAAGGAGGAGAAACGGCGTGCCTTACGGACCCGAAAAGCCTGACGCGCAGGATTTCTCCACCGTGAGCATCCCGCGCATCACCGAAGAAATGATCGCGCAGGCCAAACAGCAGGCCGGCGCGCAGCCCGCCCCCGCGGCGGATCCCTGGCAGGCGGACCGCACCGCCGCGCAGCAGCTGGCGCAGAACAGCCGCCGCCGGCGCCGCGGCACCGCGGCCCCCGGCGTGCTGCCGCGCCCCACGCCCCCGGCGCCCCGGCCGCAG
>CANRCB010000039.1 GCA_947629015.1 uncultured Gemmiger sp. | reverse complement strand
CCGGCCGACGCCCCCACGGCGGAGCCGGCCGACGCCCCCACGGCGGAGCCGGCCGACGCCCCCACGGCGGAGCCGGCTGATGCCCCCACGGCGGAGCCGGCTGATGCCCCCACGGCGGAGCCGGCTGATGCCCCCACGGAGGAGCCGGCCCTGTATGCCGCTCTGGCACTGCAAGGGGAGGAAACGGTCTTTTGCCCCGGCGATACCGTTGTGTGGGTGCTGACGATCTCCCATGACGGCACGGCCGCGCGTACCGTGCAGCTGGCCAGTGACCTTGCCGGCGCCGTGTTTGCCGTGCCGGAAAGCGGCCAGGAGGACGCGGCAATGGCCGTTGCGGTGCCCGCCGGTGCCGGCTTGGTGCTGGAGGTGCGCTATACCGTGCCCGAGGACGCGCTGCCCGGCACACTTGTACATACGGTGACCGTGGCGGACCCTGCCGCCGCGGCGCAGCCCCTGGTGCTGACGGATGCCTCCGCCGCAGTCGCCGCGCCGGAGGAGGCCGGCATCATGCCGCTCTCCCTTGATGATGACGGCGCGGATGAGTATGAACACGGCCCGGTCACCGTCACCTCGCCCAATTTCCCGAACGAGTATACCGATGACCTGAAAAAGGAGGATACCTTCCGCCGCATCCGCATTATAGGTGCGGAGAAACTGCTTGTCTATTTTGACCCCGTCAGTGAACTTGAGTGGAATTATGATTTCATTTATGTCCAGCAACCGGGTGAAAGCGACTACATCCTGAATACAAAAGAGGACAAGCAAGATGGTGCCAATGTCCGCGGGCGGCTGTACGAAGTTTACGGGGATACCGTCGATATCTGGATGACGACGGACGGTTCGGTCACCAAAAGCGGCTTTTCCGCACAGGTGATGGTGGCACAGAAATGCAGCTACCAATTTGTCTCGGAAGGGGTAAAACTAAAGGCCGAAACGGTCCATACTGCCGACGTGATTACGGCGCCCGATCCGGGGGAACGGGAAGGCTATGTCTTCGCCGGCTGGTATGACCAGAGCGGAACCCCCTTCATGGGCCGCATCTTTACGGATGGGATGGTCTATACGGCCCGCTGGCGTCCGATCGGCACCTCCGCCAAGTTCCACCACATGACCACCAGAGATGAATTACAGGCGGGCAAGCATTATATCATCGTCTATCCCGAAGCCGAAGATGATTTGGGGCCTGCGCTCCGCAGCGCGCTGGTCGCGGCTACGGAGGGGAGCTACCGTGATACTGTTTATTATCCGGTGGACGGTTCCGATACCATTTATGCGTCCCTTTCCGATGCCTTCGTGATGACGTTGACATTTAACAGCAGCGGTAAAGGCAGACTGCAATCTCCCAACGTTGGCAACCTGTACCTCAAGATGGGAACAAACAGTACGAACCTGACGCCGATGTTTGATACCAAGAGCAGCGGGCTGACCTTTGGCCAAAGGGATGACCGTTGGTACGTTGAGGCCAGCAACCGCTATCTGCGGTACAGCAATTCCAGGCGATGCTTCTACGCTACCTATGAAGGCTCCGATGAAGACAGCGCCCAAGAGCCGGACTATTTTGAGATCTGGACCGACGCCGATGCCGCCGACGGCGGCACGGTCGTCCAGCCGGGCGGCAAGTCCGATTATAACCGGACGTATCAGCGCAGCAGCGGCGATGCCCCCGTCACCGTCACCTCGCCCAACTACCCCTCCGAATATCCGAACGATTTGGGCATCGGGAAGGCCAACGGCACCGCCATCAACCGCATCCAATTCACGGGCGCGAGCCGCCTGTACGTCCGCTTTGACACCGGCAACAGCCTGGAAAGCGGCTATGACTATGTCTCGGTAGGGGTGCCGGGCGGGGAACCGCAGCTGGAGACGAGCGATAGCAGCGATCTCAACGGCCAATTCCTGGAGATCGAGGGGGATACAGTCCTTATTGAACTTACGACGGACGGCTCCGTAACAAACCGCGGCTACAGCGCCGAGGTCGGCGTGCTGGGCGAGGGTGGAAGTTTTACCTGCACCTTTATCGTAGACGGTGAAACGCGCGAGACCCGCACGGTCGAAAAGGGCGGCACGCTGAGCGACAGTGACCTGCCCGACCCGCCCACAAAAGACGGGGCCGTCTTTATGGGCTGGTACAGTGACAGCGGCATCCCCTATATCAGCGGCTGCCATGTATACAACAATATCACCTATACGGCCCGGTGGTTCACCACTGCGGGCGCACAGGCGTTCCGCCCCGTCGAAAGTACGGATGACCTTGTGCCAGGCAACCGTTACATCATCACCGCGGATGGCTCCCAGTCCGGCGGGGGCGCCAAGTTCCTGGCCACCCTTGCCCCCAATGAGGGCGCCAACTGGTTCGAGCCGGTCGCCCAGCCGGACGGCGACGGCCTGTTGTGGGCACCGCAGACCGCCAATTACGTCCTCGAGCTCACTGAGCGTGTCGCGGGTAAGGATAATACATACAAGCTGAGATCCGTCGACAATACCAATAAATTTAAACTTAAGCTGGGGAAAGACAAAGACAATTTGGGGCCGGTCTTTGATACCGCCGGCGGCAATATCATCATCACGCAAAACGAGGACGACGACTATCAGTGGTACCTGAACAACAGCAAACGCTATCTGCGGTATGACCCGGAACTGTGCCAGTTCCGTGTCACCTACAAAACCTGTGATGAGTATTTCCGCATCTGGACGGATTACAACGTCGAGGTCGATGATGACCGTAACTACAGCCAGGACTATGAGTATGGCCGGGAAGCTCCGCCTGTCACGGTGACTTCGCCCCGGTGGCCGCGCAACTACCCCAACAACCTTGCCGCCCCTGCCGAAGGGGTAGAGGGCGAGGCCGTCAACCATATTCAATTCACGGGCGCCAAACGCCTGTACGTCCACTTCTCCGAGGACTGTGACCTTGAGTGGTATTATGATTTCCTGCACGTCGTCGGCGGTGACGGCACGGTCTATCTGGATACATCCGATCCGCGTTCCAACGAAGGCGGCCGGGTCAAAGGCCAGGATCTCATTATTGAGGGTGACAGTGTCGATATCTGGATGTCCTCCGACGTTTCCGTCACGCGCAAGGGCTACAGCGTCGAGGTCGGCGTGCTGAGCGATTCCGATACCTGCACCTACCGTTTTGTGGTGGATGGAAAAGAACGCAAGAGCGGCGCCGTCGATTTGAACGCCCCCTTGCCGGACGATGCCCTGCCCGAAACCCCCACCAAGGAAGGGTATGTCTTTACCGGTTGGTATGACAACTACGGCAACCCGTACCGGGCCGGGCGTATCCTGCCGAACAATGTCACCTATACCGCCGCGTGGCAGCCCGTCGGCACCGTGCCGTTCCATCGCCTGCAATCGGCAGCCGAGTTGATGAACGGTTACCACTACATCATCGCCTGCCCGACCCCTGAGGACTACGCGGGGGCCGATGGGGTGTATGCCACCCTGGGCACCGCCGGCACCGCCAACTACCGCACCGCCGTGGCCCCGCCGCAGGAGGATCTGATGGCGGATCTGGCTTGGGACGATGTGTTTGTTTCCTCCAACCTCATCGTCGTGGATGACAGCACGGTCAATGGCAAATTTAAACTGGCCAGCGATGGAAAAACGGCACTTAAACTGGGCACCGACAAAGAGAATCTGGAACCAATGTTCAACCTGACTGGTGGCGGCACCATTCAAGTGCACCAGACGGAGGATGGCCTTTGGCAGTTTGACAATAAGAAGCGCTACCTGCGGTATGACCCCGACAGCGCCACCTTCTACGTGGAGAGAAACAACCCGCAGGATTTTGAGCTTTGGACCGATGCCCCGATCCCCGATGACAGCACGGCCTACAGCATCGTCTACCATGATGCTGCCGGCAACCCGCAGGAACCCGTGGACGCGGCCCGCTTCCAGACGCTCCGCACCCTTTCCGATGTGGAGCACGGCGGCGAGAGTTACTCCTTCGTCGGCTGGTCAACGGACGAAACGCGCCGCGGCAATGCCTTCCTCACCCGGGGGGATTCCGCCAACCTGTATGACTATGACTACGGCACCGGCAGCGGCACCCTCAAGGAGGCCGTCCGCGCGGCGTACAGCCTGCAGGGCACCTGCAACCCCGATGTCGATGAGCGTGTCAACCTCAACGCCCTCCCGTGCGATGCGGAAGGCAACATCCACCTGTACCCCGTTTACGCTGTACACGGCGATAACAGCGTGGTCACCGCCAACGAGGACGCCACGGCCATCATCGGCCTTTCCGGCTGGCGCAGCGCTGCCTCCGAAAACGAAAAATGGCTTGGCTCCGTCAACATTGAGGTGTATAAAGACGGCGAGCCGTGGGTGCGCTCCACCCCGATGTATTTCAGCTACCACAACGACAACTCGGTGGATGTCATCATAAAATTCATCGAGGACAGCGCCACGGACGACCTGTTCACCTTCATGACCGGCTCTGACTACCCCGCCTATGACCCCACCGGGCATTATGTCATCGATGCGGTCTATGCCGAGCAGGGCGGCGGCGAGAGCGGCGGGCTGGTGTACGCCCAAAACTGGATGGATACCAACGGCGGCCGGTTGGACAATGTCGCCGGCGGGTCGACCATCAAGGTATATGTCACCAGCAAATTCAATCTGCGTTATTATCTGGACAATACGCTCATTGAGGCCGACGGCTGGAACAATGACGGCTACTATACCACCGTTGAAACGGAACAGGCGTTTGACGCTGCGACCGCCGATGCGCAGTACCACATCGACGAAACGGCCGACCCCGCGCTCCGGGGCCTGATGGAAAAGGACACCGCCACTGTCGGCGGCCAGACGGCCTTCTTAGACGGCGGACATATCCAGCGAGGGGAGTTTTACGGTATCACCTACCAGATCCGCGATTACGCGCACGTGGCTACACTGGCCGGCACCCCGGATGAAGATCTGCTTGGGCCGGATCGTGCGCTTGCGCGTGATTCCTGGTATCTCAAAGGTGCGGACGGCACGCTGCGCCCGCTGGATTGGGGAGCGGATTTTGCCATCAGCAACGCCAACAAGTTCTTTGCCTACAAAGATGAGGACGATGACCCCGATTCCCCCTATACCTACCATCTGTATGCCTACAGCACCGGATCCCCGACGGAAGAGCTGCCGCCCGTGGCCAGTGCGCCCGGCAACCTGACTGTCAGCAAAAAGGTGACGGCGGCCGAGGGCTTGGCCGTGGATGCCGGCAAGGCGTTCCCCTTCACCGTCACCCTGAACGACACAGACTTCCAGGGCACCTACGGCGGGATGGACTTTGTGGACGGCATCGCTGGCTTTGCCCTCAAGGACGGCGAGGCCATCACTGCGGAGGGCCTGCCCGAGGGCCTGGCCTATAAAGTGGAAGAGCAGGACAATGCGGGCTACACCGTAACGGTGGCACAGGAAAACGCGCAGGGAACCATCCGGCCGGACGAAACGGTCACGGTAGCGTTCACGAACCATCTGGAAAGCACCACAGGCCCGGATACGCCGGAGCCCGGCCCCGGCACCGAAGGCGGTACTGAACCGACACCGCCTCCCGGCCCCGGTACCGAAGGCGGCACCGAGCCGACGCCGACGCCCGCCCCCGGTAGCGAAGGCGGCACCGAACCGACGCCGACGCCTGCCCCCGGTAGCGAAGGCGGCACCGAACCGACGCCGACGCCTGCCCCCGGTACCACGGGCGGTACCGAGCCGACGCCGACGCCTGCCCCCGGTAGCGAAGGCGGCACCGAGCCGACGCCGACGCCTGCCCCCGGTAGCGAAGGCGGCACCGAGCCGACGCCGGCGCCCGCCCCTGGCACGGAGGACGGCACCGAGCCGACGACCCCGCCTGCCCCGACACCGGGGAGCAGCGGCCCGTCGCAGCCCACGCCCACGGTGCCTGCCGTACCGTCCCGGCCCGTGCCGCCGGTGCCCCCCACGGGCCCGACCGGCCCCGGCACGACGGTCCCGGACGGCTCGGATACACCCGATGTCCCCGCGGTGCCGCCGGCCGATATCCCGCAGGGCGATACACCGCTGGCCGGTACCCCGGACAGTGGGGCAGGGGGCGAGGCCTCCATTGCCGAAAACGGCACCCCGCTTGCGGGCGGCGCGCTGGGGCGCAACTGCTGCATCCTGCACCTGATCATCATGCTGGTGGCGCTGGCTGTGGCACTGTACTATACGCACAACCGCAAGTCTCACCAAAAAGACCAGTTCGATATGCGCTATACCATCGCCTTTGGCGGGGATGACCCTGCCGCGCAGTAAAGCGCGGTACCCGCCGTGCGCAAAACCCCTCTTATGCAGCGGGTCGAGTTTCTCGACACGCTGAACAGGCGGTGCTCCCGGCCCGGATGGGCCGGGAGCACCGCCTGCCAATTTTCCCGGGGGAATTTTGTGCAAAAGCGCGCCCGCTTTACCTTGACAAGGGCGGTGCAAAACGGTATCATAAAACCAACAAAGTGTAAGGAGGGCCTGCGCCATGAGCGTCCGTTTTAATGGCAAACATCTGGCAAAATTCATCCGCCCCGAAGAATACACCACCCTGTACCCGCAGGTAGAGCTTGCCCACAAACAACTCGCCGAAAAGACCGGCGCCGGCAACGATTTCCTTGGCTGGCTCGACCTGCCCGAAACCTACGATAAAGAGGAATTTGGCCGCATCAAGGCGGCGGCCGAAAAAATCAAGGCTGATTCCGACGTTCTGCTCGTGGCCGGTATCGGCGGGTCTTATCTCGGCGCGCGCGCCGTCATCGAGGCCATCGCCGGCCAGTACCACAATGAGCTGGATGGCGGGGTCAAAATTTATTTCTGCGGCAACACCATCTCGCCCTCGGCCATGAACGATATCATCGGCCTTGTCAAGGGCAAGCGCTTCTCCATCAACGTCATCTCCAAGTCCGGCACCACCACCGAGACGGCGCTGGCTTTCCGCGTGCTGCGCAAGCTGCTGGAGGAGGCCGTCGGCCCCGAGGAGGCCAACAAACGCATCTACGCCACCACCGACCGCGCCAAAGGCACCCTCAAGCAGCTGGCCGACGCACAGGGCTGGCCCACCTTTGTGGTGCCGGACGATGTCGGCGGGCGTTACTCGGTGCTGACCGCCGTGGGCCTTTTGCCCATCGCCTGCGCCGGCATCGACATCGACGCTTTGATGCAGGGCGCCGCCGACGCCCGCAAAGCCTACGGCACGCTGGCCCCCGACAACGACGCCTACCGTTACGCCATGACCCGCGCCATCCTCTACCGCAAGGGCAAACGGGTCGAGACGCTGGCCTGCTTTGAGCCGGATTTCCTCATGATGAACGAATGGTTCAAGCAGCTCTACGGCGAGAGCGAGGGCAAGGATCAAAAGGGCCTGATGCCCACCTCCTGCATCTTCTCCACCGACCTGCACTCCATGGGGCAGTACATCCAGGACGGCAGCCGCATCATGTTCGAGACCTTCGTCGACGTCAAGCAGCCGCGGCAGGACCTCTTCATCGACCCCATCGACGGCAACTTTGACGGGCTGAACTTCCTGTCCGGCCAAAACATGAGCATCGTCAACCGCAAGGCGATGGAGGGCACCATCTTGGCCCACACCGACGGCGGCGTGCCGCTGGGCATCATCGAGGTGGACAAGCTGGACGCCTACAATGTCGGCGTGCTGCTGTATTTCTTCTGGAAAGCCTGCGCCGTCAGCGGGTATCTGCTCGGCGTCAACCCGTTCGACCAGCCCGGCGTGGAAAGCTACAAGAAAAATATGTTTGCCCTCATGGGCAAGCCCGGCTACGAGGACCGCAAGGCGGAACTGGAAGCCAAACTCAACGGCTGATAAGCGCCGGCAGGCGCTTTCAATAAACAAGGAGGTCCCCTCATGATCAAACTTATCGTTGGCAGCAAAGGCTCCGGCAAGACCAAGACCCTGATCGATATGATCCACCAGGCCACCAAGACCACCGCCGGCAACATCGTGGTGATCGAAAAATCCATGAAGCTCACCACCCAGATCCCCCACGCGGCGCGCCTTTTGGACGTGGACGAATACCGCATCACGGGTGCCGACAAGCTGTACGGCTTTGTTGCGGGCGTGCTCGCCGGCAACTACGATATCACCGAACTGTTCATCGACGGCCTGCTCAAGATCGTGGATCATGACATGGACGCCGCGGTCCGCGTGCTGGACGGCATCGACCGCATCGCCGGCAACTCCATCGAGACGGTGGTCACCATCTCCTGCAATGAGGACGAACTCCCCGAAGGGCTCAAAAAATACCGCTGAACCAACCCCCAAAAAGCGTTGTGACCTGTTGCAAAACAGAAAAACCGCATGATCCTTGTATAATACCGCAGGGGCCGCCTGTAGGCGGCCCCTGCGGATGAACTTTTGGGGGAAATTTCTGCTTTTGCAGTTGACAAGCCCGCCCGCCTTGTGTATACTATTTAGGCAGCCTTTTTTGAGGTAGGGCCATGGTATTTGACTTGCACCGCTTTTTGCAGGGTGAAAAACCGCCTGCCAACGTGCCATTTACCGCCGATTCTTCCCGGCGGGACTTTGGCGGCGTGCAGGTGCCGTCCCCGGCGGAATGCAACTTCTCCGCCCAACTGGCAGCCGAGGGCGCCGCGCTCGCTTTGGCCGTAAAGGCCGTGGCCGAGGGCGTGTGCGCAAGGTGTTTGGGGCCGGTGCGCCGGTGCTTTGATTTTACCTGTGAATACCTTGTCCGCCCGCGTGAGCTGGCGGATCCGGATTTTGAACTGCCCCTTGATGAAAACGGCTGCCTGGATGTGGAGGAGCTCGCGTATCAGGAGCTGTATCTCGCCATCCCGCGGGTGCTGCTGTGCAGCCCCGATTGCCCCGGCCTGTGTGCCGTTTGCGGCCAAAGGAAGGACGCCTGCACCTGTGCACCAACCACAGATGCCGCCCCCGCCGACGCAAGGCTCAACGTACTGAAAAAACTTCTCGGCCAAGATCCCAAGGAGGTGCACTGAACATGGCAGTCCCCAAGAGGAAACAATCCAAAGCCCGCCGCGACAAACGCCGCTCCAACGTTTGGAAGCTGTCCGCCCCCACGCTGGTCAAATGCCCGCAGTGTGGTGAACTGAAGGTCCCGCATCAGGTGTGCGGCCGCTGCGGTTACTACAAAGGCAAAGAGATCGTCAATGTCGCCAAGGAGGCGTAACACCTCCGGCAGCAGGGAGGGGCAGGTCTGCCCCTCTTTTTTGCGTGCCGCCTGAAAGGGGAAAGGCCATGCCGCTCACCGTACACACCGTCAGTGCGGGCTCGCCCGCCGCGCGCCTGGGCCTTGGCCCGGGCAGCGTGCTGCTGGCGGTGGACGGCAACCCTTTGTGCGACGCGCTGGATTACCAGTATTATACCGCCGCCGCGCATTTTGCCCTCAGCTGTGAGCAGGGCGGGCAGCGCCGCACCCTCACCGTGCAAAAAGGGGAGTATGAACCCTTCGGCTGTGATTTCGCCACCTACTTGGGCGACGAGCAGCACGCCTGCCAAAACCACTGCCTCTTCTGCTTCATCGACCAGCTGCCAAAAGGGCTGCGCCCCTCGCTGTATTTTAAGGACGATGACGAGCGCCTCTCCTTTTTGTACGGCAACTACATCACCCTCACAAACCTTTCCGAGCGCGAGGTCGAGCGCATCTGCAAGTTGCACATCAGCCCGCTGTTCGTCTCGGTGCACACCACCGACCCCGCGCTGCGCGTGCGTATGCTGGCCAACAAGCGCGCGGGCGAAGTGTTAAGCTACCTCGCGCGTTTTGCCGCGGCGGGCATCGAGCTCAACTGCCAGGTGGTGCTCTGCCGCGATATCAACGACGGGGCGCAGCTGCGCAAAACGCTGGACGACCTGCTTGCCCTGGGCGATGCCGTCAACAGCGTCGCCGTCGTGCCGGCCGGCGTCACCGCCCACCGGCAGGGGCTGTACCCGCTGCAAGCCTACGAGGCGGCCGGCGCCGCCGCGCAGCTGGATATCCTGGAGGAATACGCCGCCCGCTGCCGGCAGAAAACGGGCCGCAGCATCGTGTATCCGGGCGATGAATGGTATCTGACCGCGCACCGCCCCATCCCCGAAGCCGCCTTCTATGACGATTTTGCCCAGCTGGAGGACGGCGTGGGGATGTGGCGGCGCTACCATGACGATTTTCTCAAAGCGCTCGCCGCCCACCGCGGCCTTGTGCTGCCCCACGCCTGTGATGTGGTGACCGGCACGCTGGCCGCCCCGCTCATCCGGCAGACCGCCGCCGCGCTCATGCGGCGCTGCCGGCAGGTCAGGGTGGCGGTGCACGCCGTCCGCAACGATTTTTTCGGCGGCAACGTCAGCGTGGCGGGCCTCGTCACCGGGCGGGACATCATCGCCCAGTGCAAAGGCCGCCTGCAAAGCCGCAGCCTTCTCGTGCCCGAGGTCATGCTGCGGGACGGCAACGACCGTTTTCTCGATGACGTCACCCTCAAAGACCTTGAAAAGGCGCTTGGCTGCCGCGCGTACGCCATCCCGGCGGACGGCGCCGGCAGCTGCGCGGCCCTGCTCAAAACGCCGCGCCGTATCCCCAAAACCCCTGCATGACCGGAGGACCTTATGCCAAAACCGCTCGTCGCCGTGGTGGGGCGGCCCAATGTGGGCAAATCCACCCTTTTCAACAAACTGACCGGGCAGCGGCTCGCCATCGTCGAGGATACCCCCGGCGTCACGCGGGACCGCCTGTTTGCCGACTGTGAGTGGGCCGGCCATACCTTCCTGCTCGTCGATACCGGCGGCATCGAGCCCGATACCGACGACGCCCTGCTCACCCACATCCGCAAACAGGCGCAGCTTGCCATCGACGCGGCGGACTGCATCGTCATGGTCGTGGACGTGACGGCCGGCGTCACCCCGCAGGACCGCGAGATCGCCGCCATGCTGCTGCGCAGCGGCAAGCCGGTGGTGGTGGCGTGCAGCAAGTGCGATTCCGTCGGCGAGGCGCCGCTGGCCCTCTATGATTTTTATGCCCTCGGCCTGCCGCAGGTCATCCCGGTGTCCGGCGTGCACGGCCACGGCACCGGCGATCTGCTCGACGCCGTCTGCGCCTCGCTCACCTTCGGCGAGGATGCCCCCGAGGAGGAGGACGTCATCCCGGTGGCGGTCATCGGGCGGCCGAATGTGGGCAAATCCAGCCTCATCAACCACATCCTCGGCGAGGAGCGCCTCATCGTCGCCAACGAGGCCGGCACCACCCGCGATGCCATCGACACCCGTATCGAAAACCGGTACGGCCGCTTCATCTTCACCGATACCGCCGGCCTGCGCAAGCGCGGCCGCGTGGAGCAGGGGGTGGAGCGGTACAGCGTGCTGCGCAGCCTGGCGGCGGTGGAGCGCAGCCGCGTGTGCGTGGTGATGATCGACGCCACCGAGGGCTTTACCGAGCAGGACTCCAAGGTGGCGGGTTACGCGCACGAGCAGGGTAAGGCCGTTGTCATCGCCGTCAACAAGTGGGACGCCGTCGAAAAGGACGCCTACACCATGGACGCGTATGAAAAGCAGCTCAAGGAAGATTTCAGCTTCATGCCCTACGCGCCCATCGTGTTCATCAGCGCCAAGACCGGCCAGCGTATCGACAAGCTGTTCGAGCAGATCGTCCGGGTGGACGCGCAGAACGGCATCCGCGTGCCCACCGGCGCCCTCAACGAGATGCTGGCCCGCGCCACCGCCAAGGTGCAGCCTCCCAGCGACAAGGGCCGCCGCCTGAAGATCTTCTACATCACCCAAAGCTCCACCCGCCCGCCGACGTTCGTGTGCTTTTGCAACCGCGCGGGGCTGTTCCACTTCTCCTACAAGCGCTATATCGAGAACCAGATCCGCGAGACCTTCTCCCTGACCGGCACGCCTGTCCGCATGCTCGTGCGGGAGCGCGGCGACGGCAGCACCAAATAGGGCCCACACCCCCAAAAAGGAGGCGCTTTTCATGGCCGCATCTGCTTATCTGGCGCGGGCGGCGCTGGCCTGCCTGCTGGCCGCCCTGCAAGCCTACCTGCTGGGCAGCATCGTGCCCGGCATCCTCCTCTCCAAATACGTTTACCATGACGACGTGCGCACCCACGGCAGCGGCAGCGCCGGCATGACCAATATGCTGCGCAATTTCGGCAAGGCGGCCGCCGTGTTTACCGCCGTCGGCGATGTCGGCAAGGGGGTGCTGGCCGTCGTGCTGGGGCGTTTGCTGTTCGCGTGGCTGCTGCCCGCCGGCCCGCTGGAGCCGGTGTGCGGGGCGTATCTCGCGGGCATCTTTGTCATCATCGGGCACACAAAGCCGCTGTATTTCGGCTTCAAGGGCGGCAAGGGCGTGCTGGCCGGCGCCGGCGCGGTGCTGGCTACACAGCCGGCGGTGGTGCTGGCGCTGCTGGCCGTGTTCCTTGTCCAGTTCGCCTTTACCCGCATCGTCTCGCTGGGCAGCATCCTCGTGGCGGGGCTGTACCCCTTCGCCGCGCTGGCCCTGCTGGCGTGGCAGCACGCCACCCCCACCACCATGGCCTTTGTGTTCGTCTGCGCGGCCGTTATGGGCGGCATGGTCATCTATATGCACCGCGAAAACATCCGCCGCCTCAAAGACGGCACCGAATACCGCTTTGGGCAAAAGAAATCATAAACCTTGTAAATAGCAGCGGGCGCGGCCTTTGGCCGCGCCCGCTGCGTCAGACTGACGAAAAGGGGGAACGAAACGCTTTTTGGAGTGTTTGCAGGGGACGGCCCCCGGACGTCCCGCAAACTTTCCGACGTTGTGAGGGCAGGGCCCTACGTTTTTGGCAGACGTGTCCGGCCGGGTTGTAGGGCGGGTGGTTGATTCCCGATACGGCCCGCGCGCTGTTCCGGCCGTTTCGCCTTGGCGCCGGAGAAGATCCGGCATACGGAAAACCCCCGCCTTGAGGGAAAGGCGGGGGTTTTGGAAAGGAGGAGAAGAACACATGAAAAAGTGTTGTAATC
>CANRCB010000038.1 GCA_947629015.1 uncultured Gemmiger sp. | reverse complement strand
GATCGCCGCCCCCTACAGTTTGTCTTGGAATCGCAGTTATCTTTTTGACACGCTGCAAGGCCCCGCGCAAAGCGCGGGGCCTTGCTTTGCCCGCATGGTCCGCCGGCCCAAACGGGCTTTTGTTTTGGCGGGCCGTGTGCCGCGCCATTCAGACAGCCGGGTCAAGGTAGCCCCCGTCGGCCATGCATTCCATGTGCAGGTGCGCGCCGGCGTCGGCCTCGGCGGGCAGGGTGTCGGCCAGGGTGCCGAGCTTTTTGCCGGTGGCGACCGTCTCGCCCCGCTGCACGGCGGCCTGCGCAAGGCCGCAGTACCGCCACTGGCGGCCGTTGGCGGCGCTCACCTCCACCACGGTGCCCCATAAGGCATCGGTGTAGACGGCGCTGACCTCGCCGCCCGCCATGGCGTAGACATCCGCCCCCGGCGCGCCGGTGTAGTCGGCGCCGTTGTGGGTGCGCCAATCCCCCAAGGCGGCGTGGTAGACGAGCGTGTCCCCGCTGAAGGGGGTGCCGCGCTCACCGCCATCGACGGGCGATACGGGCGGCCGCGAGGAGGGCGCCGCAGACGGCGCCGGCGCGCTTTGCCCGGCGGAAGCCGGTGACGAGGCCCCAGAGGGCTGCGGCACCGCAGAGGGCGGTGCAGAGGGCTGCAACGGCTCGACCGGCACATCGGCCACCGGGTCGTTGGCGGGCGCATCGGGTTGGTTCCATGTCGTATCCTCCTGTGTGATGCCGGCCTGCGGCCCCGCGACCAGGCCGCGCAGCGCGCTGCGGATGCCGAGGATGCCCCCCGCCGTGGCCCCGAATACCAAAGCCAGGCACGCCAGGTAAAGGCCCCGGTCTTTGAAAAACGCTTTGATGGTGTTCATGCTCCCCCGTCCTTTTTTGCAGGTTTGGGCGCCGCCGCGGCAGCGGGCGGCGCCTTTGCCCTTTAGTTTGGCCGGGCGGGCGGCCTTTATGCGGGCGGCGCGCAAAATGGCTTGCGCCGGGGGCGTTTTCGCGGTATACTGTTGTTGTAGAAACGCGCAACCGCCCGCGCGCCGCGCGGGCCACGCGAAAAGTGAGGTGTGACCATGGTCATTACAATGGCGCGGGAATATGCTTCCGGCGGCAGCGAGATCGCGCAGCGGGTGGCGGACAAGCTCGGCATCCCGCTGTACAACAAGGAATTGATCACCCTGGCTGCCAAGAAGAGCGGCCTGACCGAGGAGGCCATCGCCGCCAGCGAGACACAGCGCAGCGGCAGCCTGATCTACAGCCTGTACATGATGGGCAACACCCTGCCCCTGGCCGACCAGGTGTATATCCTGCAATCCAACGTCATCAAGGAGCTGGCGGAAAAGGGCCCCTGCGTGGTTTTGGGCCGCTGCGGGGACTATGTGCTGCGCGGCCGCGGCGACGTGTTGCGCACCTTTGTGTACGCGCCCCTGGCCGACCGCATCGCCATCGCCCGCACCCGCAGCGACAAGCAGTATGCCGACCGCCAGTGGGAATCGGTGCTGGCCAAGCATGACCGTGCGCGCGCCAGCTACTACAATTATTACACCGAAAACCGCTGGGGCGAGGCAAAGAACTATGACCTTTGCCTGAACGCCGCGCTGGGCCGCGATGCCTGCGCGGAGCTCATCGTCCAGGCGGCAAAGGCAATGGAGGCTGCACACACCGCATGAGCAAACCGAGCACATCCCTTTCCGCCGCCCGCATGGGCACCGCGCCCGTCGGCCCGCTGCTGATGGGCCTCGCCGTACCGATGATGATCTCGATGCTGGTCCAGGCGTTGTACAACGTGGTGGACAGCATCTTCGTCTCCCGCGTGGCCGAGGAGGCGCTTTCGGCCCTGTCGCTGGCGTTCCCCGTGCAAAACCTGATGATCGCCTTCGCGGTGGGCACCGGCGTGGGCGTCAACGCCCACCTTTCCAAATCC
Organism: uncultured Gemmiger sp.; assembly: GCA_947629015.1. Classification (GTDB taxonomy): domain Bacteria; phylum Bacillota; class Clostridia; order Oscillospirales; family Ruminococcaceae; genus Gemmiger. The sequence continues at coordinate 12,885 of CANRCB010000038.1, read as the reverse complement.
CTGGGCGAGGGTGACCGCGCCGAGGCCGACCGCGCCGCCGCCAACGGCATCACCCTCTCGGTGCTGACCTTCCTTGTGTTTTTCATCGGCGGGCTGTTTTTTGCCGGGCCCTTTATCTGCGCCCAGACCACCGACGCCGACATCCGGGCCTACGGCACCGATTATCTGCGCATCGTCACCGTTTACAGCCTGGGCTGCTTTGTGCAGTGCATGGTGGAAAAGATCCTGACCGCCACCGGGCGCAGCAGCTACGCCATGTTCACCCAGCTGCTGGGCGCCGTGACCAACATCATCCTGGACCCCATCCTGATCTTCGGGCTGTTCGGCGCGCCGGAGCTGGGCGTGGCGGGGGCGGCCATCGCCACCGTGGCCGGGCAGTGGCTGGGCGCCGGGGCGGGCGTACTGCTGAACCTGTTCAAAAACCGGGACGTGCGCTTTGCCCCGCGCGCGTTCCTGCTTTCGGCGCGCACGGTGCGCCGCATCTACAACGTGGGCGTGCCGTCCATCGCGATGAGCGCCATCGGCAGCGTGATGACCTTCTGCATGAACAACATCCTCATCGCCTTTTCCAGCACCGCCGTGGCGGTGTTCGGGGTGTATTTCAAATTGCAGAGCTTCATCTTCATGCCGGTGTTCGGCCTCAACAACGGCATGGTGCCCATCATCAGCTACAACTACGGCGCCCGCAAGCCGGAGCGCATCGTCCGCACCTTCAAGCTCGGCGTGCTGGCGGCCACCGTCATCATGGTGTGCGGCGTGCTGGCGGCGCAGCTGGCGCCCGGGGTGCTGCTGAGCATCTTTGACGCGCAGGAAAACATGATGGCCATCGGCACGGTGGCGCTGCGCATCATCTCCATCCACTTCGTGTTCGCCGGCTTCAACATCATCTGCACCGCCACCTTCCAGGCGCTGGGGCGCGGTATGCTGGCGCTGTGGGGCAGCGTGGTGCGCCAGCTCGTGGTGCTGATCCCGGCGGCGTACCTGTTCAGTTTGAGCGGCCGGGTCGACATGGTGTGGTGGGCCTTCCCCTGCGCCGAGATCGCCTCCACCGTAATGTGCAGCGTGTTCCTGCTGCACTGCTACAAAAGCATCCTCAAACCCATGTACACCGAGCCCGCGCCCGGCCCCGCTTATGCGGGGTGAACGCGGCGGGGGCCCTTTTTGAAAGGGGGCGGCGTTATGCTGCGCCACATCCGTATCGGAATGCTGTTTTTGAGTATCTGTTACCTGGCCCTGGGCCTGTTGCTGCTGGTCCTGCCGGAGGCGAGCCTGCCGTGGCTGTGCCTTGGGGTGAGCATCGCGGTGCTGCTGACCGGCATCGTGAGCCTGGTGCAGTATTTCCGCGCCGACCGCCGCAACTTTGCCGCGCTGTGCACACTGGCGGGCGGCGCCATCACCACGGCGCTGGGCATCTACACCCTGCTGCGCCCCGAAAGCGTGCGGATGATCCTGCCCATCATCTTCGGGCTGTTTATCTTTGTGGACGGCGTGGTGCGCATCGGCGCGGCGTTCGGCTTTGCGCGCCGCGTGCCGCGCTGGTGGGTGCTGGCGCTGCTGGGCCTTGCCTCCTGCCTGATGGGGCTGGCCCTCATCGCGCAGGACACGATGAAGCTGGTCGCCGCGCTGGAGGACATCATCCTGTTCAGCGGCGCGCTGCTGGTGGTGGAGGGCGCGCTCAACCTGGGCTGCACCGTGTACACCGGCATGGTGCGCAAGCAGCTGGCCGACGCCGAGGCCGCGGCGCAGACCGCCGACGGAACTGCCGGCCCGGCCGCCCCCGAAACGCCGGAAATCCCCGCGGCGCCGGCCCCCGCGCCGGAACCCGTGCCCGCCCCGGAGCCTGTGCCCGGCCCCGCGCCCGACCCCGTACCCCCCACCCCCACAGAGGAGATGCCCGACCATGAAGTATGACCTGATCATCGTTGGTGCCGGCCCGGCCGGCATCTTTACGGCGCTGGAGCTGCTGCGCCGCGGCAGCAGGGCGAACATCCTGCTGGTGGAGAAGGGCAAGCCGGTGGAAAAGCGCCACTGCCCCAAGGCGGAGACCGGCGTGTGCGTGAACTGCAAGCCCACCTGCGCCATCACGACCGGGTTTTCCGGCGCGGGGGCCTTTTCCGACGGCAAGCTGTCGCTGAGTTATCAGGTGGGCGGCGAGCTGCCGGACCTTATCGGCGCCGACACCGCGCAGGCCCTCATCGACTATGCCGACGGCATCTACCTGGAATTCGGGGCCGACCCGCACATCGAGGGCCGGTATGACAGCCCGGAGATCAAGGAGATCCGCAAGCGGGCCATCCACGCCGGGCTCCAACTGGTCGACTGCCCCATCCGCCACCTTGGCACCGAGAAGGCGCAGCAGCTGTACCTGAACATCCAGAACCACCTCCTCGCCGCCGGGGTGGAGATCCGCTTTGAGACGGAGTGCGAGAACATTTTGCTGGAAAACGGCGCCTGCGTCGGCGTGCGCCTGCGCGCCGGCGGCAAGGCCGAGGAGGTGCGCGCGCCGCAGGTGGTCATCGCCACCGGGCGCCGCGGCGCCGACTGGCTGGAAAAGCTCTGCGCCGAGCACGGCATCGCCCACAAGCCCGGCACGGTGGACATCGGCGTGCGGGTGGAGTGCCGCAGCGAGATCATGGAGACGGTCAACAAGGTGCTGTACGAGGGCAAGCTCATCGGCTGGCCCAAGCCGTGGAAAAACAAGGTGCGCACCTTCTGCCAGAACCCCGGCGGCTTTGTGGCGCAGGAAAACTACGACAATGACCTGGCCGTGGTCAACGGCCACAGCTTTAAGGAGAAAAAGAGCGAGAACACCAACCTGGCCATCCTCGTCAGCCACAATTTTACCGAGCCCTTCAACCAGCCCATCGCCTACGCGCAGAAGGTGGGCGAGCTCACCAACATGCTGGGCGCCGGGCACATCATGGTGCAGCGCTACGGCGATATCCTGGACGGCAAGCGCACCTGGCCCAAGGAACTGGCGTTTTCCAACGTGCGCCCCACCCTGAAGGACGCGGTGGCGGGCGACATCACCGCCGCCATGCCCTACCGCGCCATGGTCAACATCATCGAATTTATCCGCATGATGGACGAGGTCGTGCCCGGGTTCGCCAGCCCCGAGACGCTGCTGTACAGCCCCGAGCTGAAATTTTATTCCAACCGCGTGCGGATGGATCCGAACCTGGAGACGAACATCCCCGGCCTGCACTGCCTGGGCGATTCCAGCGGGTGGACGCGCGGGCTGATGATGAGCAGCGTGATGGGCGTTTTGATGGGCCGCAAATTGCAGGAACTGCACGGCCTGTAAAGGAGGATGCGATATGGCAAAGCTGTTGTACCAGGGGCACGGGAGTTTCCGCCTGCAAAGCGCGGGCGGCACGGTGCTGTACATCGACCCGTTTGCCGGCGAAGGGTATGACCTGCCGGCGGACGGCGTGCTGGTGAGCCATGAGCACCCCGACCACAACCGCGTGGAGCTCGTGCCCCTCAAGGCGGGCGGGCGCGTGTGGCGCGCCGCCGACCTTTTGAAGCGCGGGCATTACGGCCAGTGCGAGGTGGGCGATTTTGTGGTGCTGACGGTGCCCGCCTGCAACAAAAACCACCCCATTGGGGAATGCGTCGGCTTTGTGCTGGGCGTGGACGGCAAGACGGCATACTTTGCCGGCGATACCTCCACCACCGACACCATGCCCGCCCTGCGGCTGGAAAAGCTGGACTATGCCTTCCTGCCCTGCGACGGCGTCTACAACATGGACGTCCAGGAGGCGAGCCGGTGCGCCGCCATCATCAACGCCAAGCACAGCGTGCCGGTGCACATGGCGCCGGGCAGGCTGTTTGACGAGGCCGTGGCCGACGCCTTCACCGCCCCGGCCAAGCTGGTCCTGCGCCCCGGCGAGGAACGGGAATTGTAAACCGCCGGCGCCGGCGGGGCTTTTGGACGCACGGCGGCGGGGCGGGCCTGCATGGCCCGCCCCGCCGCCGTTTTGGATATGCCTTTAAAATACATACGCCTTGAGCCGGCGCATGGCTTCCTCCACGCGGGAGAAGGGCAGCGCAAAGTTCATCCGGATGGCCCATTCGTCGTGGAAGGGGCGGCCGTCCTGCCACGCCACGCCCACGTCCCAGCCGGCCTTGAGCAGCTCGTCCATCGTTTTGCCGTGCGCCTTGCACCAATCCTCACAGTGCAGGTAGAGCATATAGGTGCCCTGCGGCCGGGCCGCCGCCACGCCGGCAAAATTTTGCGCGATAAAATCATACGCATAGTCGATGTTGGCGGTGAGGGCCGCGCACAGTTCATCGACCCATTGCCGGCCCTCGGCGCTGTAGGCGCCCAGCAGCGCGTGCATCGAAAGCACGTTCATGCTGTTGTAGTGGCTCACGGCGCTCTGGCGGCGCAGCCGGTCCCGCAGGGCGGCATCGTACACGATGTGGTAGCTGCCCACCAGCCCCGCAAGGTTGAAGGTCTTGGACGGGGCGTACACGGCGATGGTGCGGCGGCGGGCGTCCCCGCTCACGCTCTGGGTGGGGATGTGCCGGTGCCCGGCGAGCAAAATGTCGGACCAGATCTCGTCCGAGATGACGGTGCAGGCATTCGCGGCGTAGACCTCCATCGCCTTTTCCAGCTCCCACCGCTCCCACACGCGGCCGCAGGGGTTGTGCGGGGAGCACAGGATGGCCAGGTGGATGCGGTTTTCCTTGAGGCGCCGGTCCATGTCGGCATAGTCCATGCGCCAGACGCCGGCCTCGTCCCGCCGAAGGGGGCTGAGCTCCGCCGTGCGGCCGGTGTCGGCCAGGGTGTGGGTGAAGCCGATGTAGGTGGGGCTGTGCAGCAGCACCTTTTCGCCGGGGGCGGTGAACGCCTGCAAAGCGCTCGCCACGCAGCCCAGCACGCCGTTCTCGTACCCGATGGCCTCTTTGGGCACATCGGCCACGCCGTTGCGGTCCCGCTGCCACGCGGCGATGGCGCGGTAGTAGGCGTCCGGCGGGGCAAAATAGCCGAACGCCGGGTGCTGCGCGCGCCGCAGAATGGCATCGGTCACGGCCGGGCAGGCGGCAAAGTTCATATCCGCCACCCACATGGGGATCAGGTCGAACCCCGGCTTTGGCTGGCCGGGCGGGGCGTCCACGGCGATGGCGTCCCGGCCGCGGCGGTCCATAACGGTGGTAAAATCATAGCGCATGGCGGGCCTCCCTCCGATTTGGGGCTTTTTCCAAGCGTATCACACCGGGCTGGCTTTTTCAAGCGCGGCGTGGTAAAATAAAAATGACCGCTTTTGCTGAGAAAAGGAGTTGTTTGCCATGCAAGCCATCGCTACCGAAAAAGCCCCCGGCGCCATCGGGCCGTATGTGCAGGGCGTCGATACCGGCGCGCTCGTGTTCACCAGCGGCCAGCTCGGGCTGGACCCCGCCACCGGCACGCTGCCCGACGGCATCGAGGCGCAGGCCCGCCAAAGCCTGCAAAACCTCGGCGCCATTCTGGCCGCCGCGGGCCTTGGGTACGGGAATGTCGTCAAAACGACGGTATTTTTGAAGGATCTGGCCGATTTTGCCACCGTGAACGCCATCTACGGCACCTTCTTTACCGGCGCGCTGCCGGCGCGCAGCTGCGTACAGGTGGCGGCGCTGCCCAAGGACGCGCTGGTGGAGATCGAGTGCATCGCGGTGCGGGGGTAACATGGTCACCGTCACACTTGTGGGCTGCGGCGGCACGCAGCCGCTGCCGCAGCGCGCGCTTTCCGCCCTGGCCGTCTCGGCCGGCGGGGGCACCGTGCTCATCGACTGCGGCGAGGGCACGCAGGCGGCCTGCCGCCGCTGCGGCGTGAACCTCTACCGCATCGACGCCGTGCTGCTGACCCACTACCACGGGGACCACATCTTTGGCCTGCCGGGGCTGTGGCAGACGATGGCCGGCATGGGCCGCACCGCGCCGCTTTTGATGGCCGGCCCGCCGGGCCTTGCGGCGGTGCTGCACGCCTTTTTGGCCGTGGCGGGGCCGCTGCCCTTTGCCGTGCGCACGCTGGAGCTGGAAAAGTGCCGCGGCCGGTTCGAGGTGGTGCCCGCCGTCATCGAGGCGTTCCCCCTCAAGCACCGGGTGGATTGCTGCGGCTACGCCTATACCCTGCCGCGCGCCGGCAAATTTGACCCCGCGCGCGCCAAAGCCGCGGGCATCCCGCTGGAAATCTGGTCCCGCCTGCAAAACGGCGAGACGGTGGGCCGCTTTACGCCGGACATGGTGCTGGGCCCGGCGCGGCGTGGGCTGAAGGTCGTGTACGGGGCGGACACGCGCCCCTGCAAGGCGCTCACCGACGCCGCGCGCGGCGCCGACCTTTTGTGCATGGACGCCACCTACGCCGACGACGCCGACGCCCCCAAGGCAAAGCTGTACGGCCATTCCACCTGCCGGCAGGCCGGGGCGCTGGCCGCCGAGGCCGGCGCGCGCCGCCTGTGGCTGACCCATTACAGCGCCGCCGTCACCGATACGGCGCCCGGCCTTTTGGCCGCACAGGCCGCCTTCCCCGCCGCCGAGGCCGGCGAGGACGGCAAGACGCTGGAACTGTTTTTTGACGAAGGATGACGCCGCCGATGAAAAAGACGACGAAACGCAATCTTTTGTTTGCCCTTGCGGTGCTGGCGCTGGCCGGCGGGCTGTTTTTGGCCCAGCGGCTCGTTTTGCTGCAAAAGGCCGGCGCGCCGGCGGCGGTGCTGCGCTACGGCGAGCCCGCCCAAACGCTGCGCATCCCGCTGGAGGAGGATAAGACCTATACCGTCGACACCGGCTTTTACACCGTGCACCTGCGGGTGGAGGGCGGCACCATCGCCTTTGTGGACAGCCCCTGCCCCGACCATTTGTGCGAGGGGTTCGGCAGATTGAAGGCCGTGGGGGACTGGGCCGCCTGCCTGCCGGCACGCGCGGCCTTGAGCATCGAGGAGGAGGGCGCGCCGTGAAAGCCAGCTACAAGCAGGTGACCAAGGCCCGCGCCGTGGCCGAAGTGGCCGGACTGGCGCGGCAGATCTTTGCCGAACATTACACCCGCCTGACGCCCCGGGTGGCCGCCGCGCTGGCCGAAGCCTACCAGAGCGAGGACGCCACCGACGCCGCCATCCACAGCGGCACGTGCAACTACTTCCTTGTGTACCGGGGCAGCGAGGCGGTGGGGTATTTCGCGCTGGAGCTCTGCACCCCCGGCGCCGTGTGCCTTGCGCGGCTGTTTTTGCTGGAAAAGGCGCGCGGGCAGGGCATCGGGCGGGGCATCGTCGCCTATGCGCAGAAGCTGGCCGAGGGCGACGAGCGCACACGGCTCTACCTGAAGACCTGGGCGAAGGACCTCAAGGCCGCCGATTTCTGCAAGCGCTGCCGCTTCCGCAGCAGCGGCGCGGCGCCAACAGAGGTGCTGCCCGGCGTGACGCTGGAGCTGACGACGTGGGAAAAATTCTGGCGGTGAGCCGCATCCGGATTATACAAAATGGATAATAGCTATAATATATTACAAAGCGAGATACAAACAGCCGCCGCGGGCGCCACGCCGCTGCATATGCCGGGGCACAAGCGGCGCGCTGCCCCCTGCCCCGGCCTGCCCTACGCGTGGGACGTGACCGAGACCCCCGCCACCGATGACCTGCACGCCGCCACGGGCATTTTGGCCGCGGCGATGGCGCGCACGGCGGCGCTGTGGGGGGCAAAGCGGACGTGGTATCTGGTCAACGGCAGCACGGTGGGCCTGCTGGCGGGCATCCGCGCGCTGACGCTGGGCCGCGGCGGCACTGTGGTGGCGGCGCGCAACTGCCACAAGGCGGTGTACCACGCACTGGAGCTGTGCGGGCTTGGCGTGCGCTGGGTGGTCCCCCCGCAGGACGCCGCCTTTGGCGTGTACGGCAGCGTGGCGCCGGCGCAGGTGGCGGCGGCGCTGGACCAAACGCCCGGCGCCGCCTGCGTGGTGGTGACGAGCCCGACGTATGAGGGCATCGTATCGGACATTGCCGGCATCGCGGCGGTGTGCCGCGCGCGCGGCGTGCCGCTGCTGGTGGACGAGGCGCACGGCGCGCACTACCTGCCGCTGGCGGAAAAATACGGCTGGCGCGGCGGCGCGGTGGCGGCGGGGGCCGACCTTGTGGTGCAAAGCGCCCACAAAACGCTGCCCAGCCTGACCCAGACGGCGCTTTTGCATCTGGCCGGCCCTTTGGCGGACCCGGCCGCCGTCGCGCGCCAGCTGGACGTGTTTGAGACGAGCTCCCCCTCCTACCCGCTGCTGGCGGCGCTGGATGCCTGCACCGGCTGGCTGGCCGGCGAGGGCCCGGCCGCCTTTGCCGCGTGGGCGGCGCGGCTTGGGCGCTTTGACGCCGCGGCCAAAACGCTGCAAAATATCCGCGTGCTCTGCCACGGGGCGGACACACTGCCAAACCACCCCGCATTTTACGGCTGCGACGCAGGCAAACTTTTGTTGGACATCGGCCCCAAGGGCGCGGCGTACCTGCGCGCGCAGGGCTTTGAGCCCGAGATGGTGTGCGGCGGCAACGTGCTGGCGATGACCTCCCCCTGTGACGCGGAGGACACGCTGGACCGGCTGGCCGCCGCCCTGCGCGGGTACGACGCGCGGCACGCCCCCGCTCCGGCACCGCCGCCGCTGCCCGCCCCCGGCGAAAGCGTGTGCACGCTGGCGGCGGCCGCCGCCGCCCCGGCCACGGCCGTGCCGCTGGCCGCGGCCGCCGGCCGCATCAGCGCCGAATACCTGTGGGCGTACCCGCCGGGCGTGCCGCTGCTGGCCCCGGGGGAACGCGTCGACCCGGCGCTGCCCGAAGCCGCCGCAGCGCTGGAGGCCGCCGGCACCGCCCTGCGCCACAGCGCCGGCACGGCGCCAAACGCGCTGCGGGTGCTGCGGTAAAAAGGGCGACAAAAGGCCTGCCGGCCTTGCAAGAGAGGGGTTCGGCTTTGCTGGCTGCGCCAGGCCGCCTGCCGGCCTTGCAAGAGAGGGGTTCGGCGCACGGCAGGCGGGTCATTTTTTGCGGTGTTTGTCCCGCTCCTTGGCGGCCGAGAGGGCGCCGGGCGCGCGGGCCTCGGGCGTGAGCAGCTTGGCCCGCACCACCGCCTTCTCGCCGAATTTTTGGCGCAGCGCGTCGGCGGTGCGGTCGAGCTTTTCCAGCTTTTGGGTCTTTTCGGTGTCGATAAAAAAGTCCAGCTGTTCAAAATGTTCGGTGCCGGTCTTTTCCGCCGTCACGCCCAGCAGCCGCACGCCGAGCGCCGGCCAGATGGCGCGCATCAGCTCCTGGGCGGTGCGGTAGAGCAGGTCGGTGCTGTCGGTGGGGCCGGGCAGGGTCTTTTGGTGGCTTTTGCGGCGGAACGCCGCGTCCACCAGCTGTACCGTGACCACCCGCGCCGTCTTGCCGTCGGCGCGCAGGCGCGCGGCCACGCTCTCGCACAGGGCCAGCAGCGTGGCGTCGGCCTCGGCGGGGGTGCGCAGATCCCGCGCCGTGGTCACGCTGTTGCCGTAGGAATTGTCCTTGACGGCGGTGTGGTTGAGGGGCTCCGTCTCGCGGCCGTTGGCATAGTCCCAATAGACAAGGCCGCGCGCGCCCAGCGCCCGCTCCAGGGCGTTGGGGTCCGCGGCGGCAAGGTCGCCGATGGTTTGCAGGCCCATGGCGTTGAGGCGCTGCGCCGCGCTGGGCCCCACGCCGAACAGCGCCCCCACCGGCAGCGGCCACATCTTTTGGGGGATCTCGGGCGGGTAGAGGGTGTGGGTCCTGTCCGGCTTGGCAAAGTCCGATGCCATCTTGGCCAGCAGCCGGTTGGGCGCGATGCCCACGTTGACGGTAAAGCCCAGCTCCCCGCGGATGCGCCCGCGCAGGGCCGCGGCGGCCTGCACCGGCGGGCCGAACTGCTCCTCGGCGCCGGTCATATCCAAAAACGCCTCGTCGATGGAATACTGCTCGATGTGGGGGCTGAAATCGTTGAAGATGGCGAACATCGCCTTGCTGCACCGCACATACCAGTCAAAATCCGGCGGCACCACCTTGAGGCCGGGGCACTTCTGCCGCGCGGCGAACAGGCTTTCGCCGGTACGGATGCCGTATTTTTTGGCCGGCAGGCTTTTGGCCAGCACCACGCCGTGGCGCTTTTCCTCATCGCCGCCGACCGCCGCCGGGACGGTGCGCAGATCGAGCGTGCCGGGCCCGCCGGCGCGCAGCGCCTTGACCGCCGACCAGCTCAGATAGGCGGAATTGACATCGACATGGAACCACACGCGCGGCATCCCGCACACCCCCTGCCCGTTTCTGTTTTGCCAACAACAAAAAGACCGTCCTGCGGCCCAGTGTGTCAAAAAAGCGCTTTCATGGGTAGATTTGTAGGGCGGGGGCTTGCCCCCGCCGCGCGGCCATGCTGCCGCAACGTTTTTTCGGCGGGCTCAAGAGCCCGCCCTGCAAAGCCCCCATAAAGTCCAGGCAGTTTTTTGACAGTCTGCGTATAATAGCCGCTCTGCGGCTATTATAGCACGGCGGCGGGCGGGGCGGCGCGTTTTGTTGCCGTGGCAACCGAATATTTCCGCCGGCCCCTCTATGGTAAAGAGGGAGATCCGGCCGCTTTGAGAAAAAAAGGAGGGCGTTACGCATGGCCGTTTTGCACGTGACACAGGATGATTTTGAAGCGCAGGTGCTGGGCAGCCCGGTACCGGTGCTTGTGGATCTTTGGGCCGCCTGGTGCGGGCCCTGCCAGATGATGGGCCCGGTGCTGGAGCAGCTGGCGGAGGAGCAGCCCGGCATCCGGGTGTGCAAGCTGAACACCGATGAGAACATCGACCTGGCGCTCCGGCTCAAGGTCGATGCCATCCCGGCGCTCATCGCCTTTGAGGGCGGGCAGGAGGTGGCGCGCTGCGTCGGCTACCGCCCCAAGGAGGCCCTGGCGGAATGGCTGGCCGACATCGGCTTCTTGGCCTGACCGCCTGCCCAGTGTTTGCCAAATAAACATCCACCGGCCAGGCTGAAATGCCATAAAGACAGTAGACACAAGGAATTTTGTCTACTGTCTTTTTCATTGCAGGCTCTGGCCCAAATCGTTTTCCACACTTGTTTTTTCCTTTATTATCGAGTATAATATATGCAAAGGCAAATGGGAGCACGCAGGGGTGTTTTACTTGGATTTTGAGTGGGATGAGCAAAAGAATGCGTTGAACAAAGCCAGGCACGGTGTTTCGTTTGAAACCGCCGCCTACGTCTTTTTCGATGAGAACCATATCGAAATGTATGATTTCGAGCATAGTGTAGATGAAGACAGATATATTGCTATTGGCCGTGTAGGAGAAGTCCTTTTTGTCGTTTTCACTGAGCGCAAAGAAAAAATCCGTCTGATTTCAGCCCGTTTGGCCACTGAGAAAGAAAGGGGGCTCTATTATGACCAAAACATTCACTATTAAGCAAGGCCAAAAGCCCACTGCGGAACAACTGCATGAAGTTTCCGAGGCGAAAAAGCGCCCGATCATTTTTGACGAAGATTCTCCGGAGCTTTCTCCTGCCATGTTCAAAGCGATACGAAGCGCCGTTATCCACCGCAATCGCAGTAAAAATGCGTAATGAAAAGCCTTCCCTCATCCGCTGGCTTTCTGTTCATCTCTATGACCCTTATCGAGCCGCACGCCTGAGGTGTGGTTTTGGGATACAAAAAACGCCCTGCCGGGCAGCAAGTCCCGGCAGGGCGTTTTTTGGCCGTTTACTGCGGCACCTCCGGCAGGCCGGCCAGGCTGGTAAGCAGGCTGAGGATGCCAGCCAGCACCGCGGCGCTGGCCACCTGCACCCAATCCACCGCGCCCAGCACCGCCGCCGTGCCGATGGTCGCCGCCGCGGTCTGCGCCACCGTCTTGACGGCGCGGATGCCGGCGGCCCTCAGCCATTTTTTCCCGTATTCGTTCAACGATATCCCTCCCTTATGCGGTTTTTTCTTCCAAGACCTGCAGACGGTGGTTGACCACCTTCATCTGCTCCTCCAGCACCGGCACGCGCTGGGCAAAGTGGTTGTGCGCGCGCACCTCCCGCGTCAGCTCCTCGAGCTTGGTGTCGGTCACGGCCTGGCTGCGGCTGTTGGCGATGAGCACCCCCAGCAGCGTGACCCCGCCGCCGATGAGCGCCACGACGATGCTTTCCATAAAAAACACCCCCTCATCCGGCGTTTTGTACCGTCAGCCCCAGCCGCTCGCACACCTCGCGCAGGTCAGGGCGGTCGCCCTTGCTGGCCGTGACGATGAAATCATTGCCGGCGGCGTCCCAGTCAACCGTACCGCCCACCGTGGGCGCCTCCGGCGCCGGCAGCGGCTCCTCCGGCGGCGGGGCCAGCCTCGCCCAGCCGTTGAGCCCCGCGCCCCGGATGATGGCCGGGAAATCGAGGTAACACACGTCGCAGTCCAAACTCTGCCCGAACCCCGGCACGCCCAGCGCATTCTTGCTGCTGTACTGCCACATATGGTTGTTGATGAGCGCCGTGTCGCTGCCGGTATACGCCGCCTCCCACTTGGAATACGCCGCCAGCCCGCCGAGGTCGGTGTAGCTGGTGAAGAAGTCCCGGCTGCAATAGATGCCGGCAAAGTACCCGGCGCCCTCCAGCACCTCCATCCCCGCCTTGAGGATGGCGGTGTTGTCGGCCTTGACGCGCGCTTTGCTGCGCCCGCTGCCGTCCTTGCCAGTGTTGAAGGGCTCGTACTCCATATCCATGTACACGGGGTACAGGGGCTTGTACCCTTTCAGCGCCGCTACCACGGCCTGCGCGCTCTTTTTAGCGGCGGCGGGGCTCTTGTCGTAGCTGAAGAAGTAGACGCCCCACGGGATGCCGTTGGCCTCGCAGCCGGCGGCATTGGCGGCGAACTGCTTGTCCAGCGTAAGCCCGCCGGCCGCCTTTGTGGTGCCCAGGCG
>CANRCB010000037.1 GCA_947629015.1 uncultured Gemmiger sp. | reverse complement strand
GATCTTGGTGGAGTTCTTGTTGGCGCCGACGGTGCCGTCGCCGCCGATGCCCCAGAACTTGCACTCCTTGGTGCCGGGGGCGGCGGTGATGGGCGCGGGCTTGACCTCGGGCAGGCTGAGATGGGTCACATCGTCCACGATGCCGATGGTGAAGCGCGCCTTGGGGGCGTCCTTCTGGAGCTCGGTGTAGACCGCGAACACGCTGGAGGGCGGGGTGTCCTTGCTGCCCAGGCCGTAGCGGCCGCCGGTGAGCACGATGTCGTTGAGGCCGGCCTCGCGCAGCGTGGTGGCGACGTCGAGGTACAGCGGCTCGCCCAGGGAGCCGGGCTCCTTGGTGCGGTCGAGCACCGCGATCTTCTTCACGCTCTTGGGCAGGACCTTCAGCAGCGCGTCGCTGCACCACGGGCGGTACAGGCGGACCAGCACCAGGCCGACCTTCTCGCCGTGGGCGTTGAGGTAATCGACGACTTCCTGCGCCACATCGCAGATGGAGCCCATCGCGATGATGACGCGGTCGGCGTCGGGCGCGCCGTAGTAGTTGAACAGGTCATAGTTGGTGCCGAGCTTGGCGTTGACCTTGTCCATGTACTTTTTGACGACGGCGGGCAGGGCGTCGTAGGCGGTGTTGCACGCCTCGCGGTGCTGGAAGAAAACGTCGCCGTTTTCATGGCTGCCGCGGGATTTCGGATGCTCGGGGTTGAGCGCGGCGTCACGGAAGGCCTTGACGGCATCCATGTTGCACATTTCCTTGAGGTCCTCATAGTCCCACTTTTCGATCTTCTGGATCTCGTGGGAGGTGCGGAAGCCGTCAAAGAAGTTGACGAAGGGCACGCGGCCCTCGATGGCGGCCAGATGCGCGACGGCGGCCAGGTCCATGACCTCCTGCGGGTCGCTCTCGGCGAGCATGGCGAAGCCGGTCTGGCGGGTGGCGTAAACGTCCGAATGGTCACCGAAGATGTTCAGCGCCTGGGTGGCGACGGTACGCGCCGACACGTGGAACACGCTGGGCAGCTGCTCGGCCGCGATCTTGTACATATTGGGGATCATCAGCAGCAGGCCCTGCGAGGCGGTGAAGGTGGTGGTGATGGCGCCGGTGCCCAAAGACCCGTGCACCGCGCCGGCGGCGCCGGCCTCGGATTCCATCTCGACGACCTTGACCTGGTTGCCGAAAATGTTTTTGAGCCCGGCGGCGCTCCACTGGTCAACGGTGTCGGCCATGGGGCTGGAGGGGGTGATGGGGTAGATGGCTGCCACATCGGTGAACGCATACGCTACGTGCGCCGCCGCGGTATTGCCATCCATGGACTGTTTGGCTCTTGGCATTTTTCTTCCTCCGTTTACAGTATTCAGCACCCGCGCCGTGCCCCCGCGCGGCCGGTGCTGGCACACACAGGGGGCGGGACGGGGACAGTACCTTACAGAAAGGCGCTTGTGCTTACGTGTATTCTACCAAAAAAGCGGGCGGTTCGTAAAGCCTTTTTGGCCGTAAACTTGCACAGAAATTTGGCAAAAATCTATCCAATTTGCCCAGTCCCGCCCCGCGGGGCGCCGCGGGCGGCCTTGCCAACGCCGCGGCGGCGGCGTATAATAGGGTACAAACCAATGCGGGAGGGCGCAAAACCATGGCACACGGCGAAAAAACACTGCAAAGCAAAGAGCTGTACAACGGCAAAGTCATCCGCGTCACGCTGGACACGGTCGCCCTGGAAAACGGCGATACCAGCCTGCGGGAGGTGGTGCACCACCACGGCGGGGCCTGCGTGCTGGCCCTGACCGAACAGGACGAGCTGTACATGGTCAAGCAGTTCCGCTACGCCTTCGGGCGGGAGCTGTGGGAGCTGCCGGCCGGCAAGCTGGAAGCCGGGGAGGATCCCCTCGCCGCCGCAAGGCGCGAATTGGAGGAGGAGTGCGGCGTGCGCGCCGGGCGCCTTGCCCCGTTTATGGAGGTGTACCCCACCGTCGGCTACTGCACCGAGGTCATCTACCTTTATCTGGCCGGGGACCTGCGCCCGGCGCACCAGCACCTGGATGAGGACGAGTTCCTCGACGTGCACAAGGTGCCCTTTGCGCAGGCGCTGCAGATGGTGCTGGACGGCGAGATCAAGGATTCCAAGACGGTGGCCGGCATTTTGCGGTACGCGCAGCAGCGCGCCGGGGCGTGAGCGCGCAAAACGCCGCGCCCGGCGAAGGCTGGACGCTGTGCCCCATCGCCCACATCCAGACGGACTACGGCGAAAAATTCGGCATCCCGCGGCAGGCCGGGCTGGCGGGCGCGGCGCGCGGGCGCATCGTGTTTGCCCCGCCCTACCGGGACCCCAACGCCCTGCGCGGGCTGGAGGGCTACAGCCACCTGTGGCTGATCTGGCAGTTTTCCGAGGTGGCCAAACGGCAGGCCGCGCAGGCCGCCGCCGCGCCGGACGGGCGGGTGCCGTTTTCCCCCACCGTGCGCCCGCCGCGTTTGGGCGGCAACGCGCGGGTGGGGGTGTTTGCCAGCCGCAGCCCCAACCGCCCCAACGCGCTGGGGCTTTCCTGCGTGGCGCTGGAGCGCGTGCAGCCCGACGGCCCCGACGGCCCGGTGCTGTGGGTGCTGGGGGCGGATCTGCTTTCCGGCACGCCCATCTATGACATCAAGCCCTACCTGCCCTACGCCGACGCCGTGCCCGGCGCGCGCGGCGGCTTTGCGGGCGCGGCGCCCGCGCCGCTGCGGGTGGCCTGCCCGCCGGCGCTGCTCGCGCGCCTGCCGGAGGAAAGCCGCGCCGCGCTGGTGCAGGCCCTGGCGTGTGACCCGCGCCCGGCCTACCAAACGGACGGCGGCCGGGTGTACAAAATGGCCTTTGCCGGCCGCACGGTGTGCTTTACGGTGGCGCAGGGCACCGCCACCGTGACGGACATCCTGTAGCGCCTTGCGCAAGGGCAAAGGCCGAAAAAAACGGCCGGCGGCGCGGCTTTTGCCAAACGCCCGTCCGGCCGTTGGTTATAGTTATAAAAGCAGGGCCGTGCGCCTACGGCATGGCGGCCGGAAGCGGCGCGGCGAACGCTTTCCTGACCACCAGCTCCACCCAGTGGCTTTTCACGGATACCACCACATCGTCCGCCATGCCGGTCAGGATGGATCTCTCCACCCCTTCCAACTCTGCGTCCTTCTGTTCCTTTTTGCGGCTTTCGGTATACGCCGCCAGCGACCAGGTCGGGGCCATAAGCAGGGAAGGCATCCCCACAGGCACCTCGCCGACAAATCCGGCGCCGATGGAATCGTACAGCTCCGGGCAGTACTCACTGCTGAGCATCCCGGCGAGCAGGGCGCTGATCTTATTTTTCAGCCCCTTGACGGGCGTGTTCACCTTCGCCTTGGACGCCGCGATAAAGGCGGCTTTTGCCTCCTTTTCAATGGGCGCCACCGCCGTCAGATGCAGTTCGCAGGCCCTTCCTTCCCACTCCATCCAGAGGGCCCCCGTGCAGGCATCGAGGATATCGGTGGTCATGGCGATCATTTCCTCCGTCAGCAGCCGCATGACGTTGGTCTGCTCACGGTTCAGCCCTGCCTGTGCGGAGGCCCGCTCCACCTCCTCCAGCGCCTCCACGGCGCAGGACAAGCTGCCGGACAAGGCGACCTCGTTGGATTTCATCCTTCCATTCAGCCCTTTCTTTTTAAGATTTTCGCCACCGCGGCGGGGATATCCCCATCCCCGTTCTGCAACGGTGCGGATGTCGATAAAACCGGTCACTTTGCTTATGCTGTTCCACTGTACCATAAAAAGCGGCAAACCGCAACCGTCCGGCTGCATGCGCCCCTTATTCAAGACAACGTCGCAGAACAAGGGCACATCGCCTTTGGTAAGGTTCAAAACGAAAGGTTATAAAGGAAGGCATACCAATGACCGAAGTCGTGGCAGCGCTGATTTGGCGCGGCGACCGTTTTCTTGCCTGCCAGCGTCCGGCAAACAAGGCACGCGGCCTATTGTGGGAGTTCGTTGGCGGCAAGGTGGAGCCGGGCGAGAGCAAAGAGCAAGCCCTCGTCCGCGAATGCCGGGAGGAACTGGAAGTAAAATCTGCTGTCCGGCCGATGTATCTTGATCACAGAAATAGCAGGACGAACAAAAAGGGCTGCCGCATCACCTGCGGCGGCCTTTTTGTGGCAGTTATTCAAGCAAGAGGCTCGTATTCGTACATCTCGCACAGGCCCGGGCGGCAGCAGTAAAAGTGCCTGCTGTCCCGGCACCGGCTGACATGGTCAAAGGAGGACTGGAAAACGGTCTCGCCCGTGGGCAGGTGCAGGCTTGTGACAGGCTGTTCCCGGCTGCCGTTCCGGGCTTCTATGAGCGGTTCGTCAAGATCGGTGATATCTTCGTAGACTGCGGGAAGAATGATATGCCCGCTCAGATCCATGAGCCCTTTGCGCCCGTTTTCGGTAAAAGTGACGGGCAGGTGCTTCCGCCAGGCATCCCGAACGGGTAAGTGATAAACACAGGGCAAAAGAACATGGACGTCCCGGTCGATGAGTCCCAATTTTCCCCTTCGTTGTCGGATATGACAACATCATAAAAGTCATCCGGCCCCGGCCAGTGCAGGGAGAAGAGCAATGGCGTCTCCTCGCGGATGGCACAGCAGAGTGCAAGATGCCTGTTGAGCATCGTGATATAGCCCCTGTCCACGACGTCGTCTGCGCCAAGTGCCGAACCGGAATAAAACACGCGGTCGGTCTCGGCATCGTACATGACGAGATCGTTTTCCAGGGCAATCGTGTACAGGCAGGGCAAAACCTCGATGGCCCGTGCCGAGGAAGTAGCGACATAAATATAAGGCGTCTGGGCAAAAGGCTGGGGCGGGAATTTTACAAGCGGGTACCCTTTGCCGGTTTCCACGGCCGGGTCCGCCAGTGCATCCTGGATGCGGCACCGGACGGCTGGCGCATCAAAGCCTTTCAGCAGCGGCGCGGCGCCCTGCCAGACATCCCGCTCGCCCGCCCGGACGGCCGCGTTGATCAACCCGGTCGACGGGGCAAAGCCGGGCAACGTCACGGCACGGTAAAGGAAGATCCGGTAACGCATCATACAAGCCCCCTTTTCGCTGGGTACGTTTTCTTTGGGCAGACTGCCAAGTAGCCAATCAATGCCCTATACATAGAATCATACCACAGGCCCTGTCCGATAAAACGGATCTTCAACGGTTTGCAGCAAAAACACAGCCTGAAAGCAGGACGATTATACAGTTGTTTTCTTTGTTCGGAGCTGAAAAACGGCGCCTCTTTGTTTACAATATATTCGCCGGAATATAGCAGTTGTTTTCATCGATGGGGAACGGCGTCTGCGTCATGCAGACCACGCCGCCTTTTCCCACCTGCTTTGCGGTGCCGGCCAGCGCGCCGAAGGTCTTGACCAGGCGCTTGTCAGGTGCGGAGCCTTTTTTGATCTCCAGCGGATGCAGCACATCGCCGTCCTCGATCACAAGGCCAATCTCCTTCTGCCCTTTGTCCCGATAGAAGCAGATGTTCACGCTTTCTTTGGCATAGGCATAGTTCCGCAGGATCTCGCCCACCACATAGTTCTCGTAAAAATGCCCGGCGGCGGCGCCGTTCATCAGCACATCCCGCCCTGTCCAGGAAGAAAGATAGGCGCACAGCCCGGTATCGCAGAAATAGAGCTTGGGGGTCTTGATCAGGCGCTTCAGTTCATTGTTGGAATAGGGCTCCAACAGCTGCACGATACCCATCGACTGCAGCACCCGCACCCAATCCTTTGCCGTGACGCCGGACACGCCCGCCGATACGGCCAGATCGTTATAGTTCAGCAGCTGCCCGCTGAAGGCGGCGCAGGCCCGCAGGAACCTGCGGAAACCCTCGGTGTCCGCGATGCCGTTGTCGTCAACAGCATCCCGCATCAGGTAGGTCTCGATGTAGGAGTTGAAGTATTCCCGCAGCTGCTCCCCGTCCAGCGCCTGCACATCCGGCAGGCCGCCGCGCCAGATGTGCTCAAAGGTATCCAGCACATCATTGGGCGGGAAAAGCCTGCTTTTTAGAGTAAGAATGCGTTAGAGCAATGCCTCCTGCTCCAAGCGGATACCCTCTGAAAGCATATATCGAATGACATCATAAGAATTATGGAGATACGGATCTGCAAGAAGGGTCACCAATTTTGACGCATATTCTGCCGAAAAAGATATCGCCTGCTCCCGATGTGAGCGCAGTTCCTCACAGCCCATCTGCCAGGCGACGAAACGGGGATCGATTTCCCGGCGAAGGCGGCTGTCCATCTCAAATCCGCCCAGGTCGATATCGCCCCAGTGCAGCAGGCGAACGGATGGTCCGGCGCTTTGGCACAGACGACGGAAAAACTGACCGCGCTGCGGGCTGTAGCAGCCGCCGTGGAAAACGACCACCGTCCGGGGGCAGAAATGGTTTCGAATCTGCGCATAATAGTTGGCTTTGTTTTCGATGAACAAAAGGGTATCTACCTCGCGGGACAAAATCGGCTGCGCAACCGCAGCGTCTCGCGCACTGAGTTGAAGCCCGTCCGATAGCGGCGCGGCATCCACCGAGCGGCCGTCCGGCCAACGGAAAGCGATGGAGCCGGCCAGAGAGAAAAGCTCTGGATACCGTTCCAGACCGATTTGGCGCAGCAGTTCTTCGTCGCTCATATCGGAGGTATCCAGCGGCAGATGCTTTTTCAAAACGCCAAGCAGGCGGGCCCGGTGGCGCAGCGCAAAGGCCTTGGAATCGCCCAAAAAGCGGATGGAAAAAACGCGTTCCAGCATCGGTTCCAAACGCGGGGCCGACGCTTCCCTTAGAACGGTCAACCATTCCTTTTGTTCAGTGCTGTCCATGGGAAAGGCAGCGGATGGGCGGCGGTTGCGCGCAAGAAAATCGAGCTGCTCCTGCAAATATTGCCTGGCCCAATCGGCGCCTACATTTTCCGAAAGAGCGGTAAGCTGCCGCTCCAGGCCGGTCACGATATCGGAAAGCGGCTGCCGCCCGGCAAGTGCGTATGCCTGCGGGACAGCCGAAAGCTCCAGCGCAACGCGACGCAGGATATGACCTTCCTGCCCGGGCATCCATTCTACGCTGACAAAGCCCTGGTTTGCCAAAGCCTGCGCGGCCGCGTTCACGGCCTTGCGCGTGCCGCTATCGTCGATATCGTACAAAGGAAAATCGTTTTGCCGGTATCCGTACAGGTGTAGCAGGATGCGCCGCTGCTGGCCGCGCCCCTCCACAAAGCCGACGCTGTGCTCGTAGCGGTCCAGCAGGGCGTCCAGCAGTTGCTGTTCAATCGTCACCATAAGAATCCTCCCGCGGGTCGAAGGCGTGGATCATGGCCGTCTGTCCTTTTCGCAGCACGATCAGATCACGGTCGACCAGAGTCGCAATGTCCCCGATCTTATCGGTGGGAGCGGACAGCAGGACCTGAAAGTGAAAATCGCGCAGGATCTTGATGCTTTGCGCGATGCGGTCGCCGTCCATTTTGGAAAAAGCCTCGTCAAAAACGATAAGGCGGATGGTGCTGCCATGTGGATCCCGATCCATGCGGTAAAGTTGTGCGAACGAGGCCAGCACGGCGATATAAAACGGGGTCTGCGTTTCGCCGCCGGACTTTTTATCCATGGTGCGGGACAAACGCTGGACGAGCCCATCAGGGCTTGTGACGGTCAAATCGAAATTCAGGTAGGTACGGAAATTTGTATACTGTTCGATTCGCCTATCCACATCGGCCGTGCCGGTATCGGTCAGGGCGCTGAACAGCTCCTCGATCTCATTCTGATATTTTTGACGGAATGTCTGGGAAAACAGCGTATAGTTTTCCATGTTCATCGGATCGGTGAGCATATCATAGTAACGCCGGTATTCAGGGTTGGGCGTTACCTTGAAAGCATAGGTGTCCTCTGAAAATGGTGTGCGCAGCGCACGGTTCAAGTTGTTGATGGCATTCTCGGCGTTGCGGATGTTGTTGTGCAGAACGCCGATAAATTCGTTCTGGAATTGCTCAATGGCCTTTTCGCGGGCATCTCGTATCTTTTGCAGATATTCCGGGAGTTTGTTTTCGGTGATCTCCTGCAAAACGGCGGCATAGTCGTCGTTGTTTTCCCGGTCAGGGTCAAACCCGGCCTGATAGAGACGGTTATAGTTCTCTCTCTCGCTCCGCAGATTGCGCCGGTTGACATCAGCCCGTGTTTGTGCCGCGAGCGCACTGCGGGCAAAATTATCACGCAAAACTGCCAAATCAGTATGGGTGGCACATTCCTGCTGGTAGCGCCGCGAGCCGGTCTCCTGCTGCCAATCGGACGGATATTTGGCATCCAAATCCGTTTTGGCTTTCTCATAGCTGGCCTGTGCCTGGGGGAGTTCCTGCTGTTCCAACCGTTGGCAGCTATTATTGGCCGAGCCGGCTTCGATGTCGAGTTTGCTGATTTGTGTATCCAGCTGCGCGCACTGGTCTTTCAAGGTCCGTTCCCGCTCCTGCAGAGCCACGAGCGGAGCACGGTCGATTTGCGCCAACTGCTCCCGCAGATCCCGAAGCTGTTGGCGGGTGGCCGGGATCTGCGCATACCCATCCAGCGCGATTTGCCATTCTTCCGGTTCCGAAGCGCCCAGTGCTTCTCGGTTCGGTATCCGGGCCAGGGCCATGACCCAAGCGCCGAGATAATCGCTTTTTTTGCGGCATATGGCCAGTTCTTCTTCAATTTGGGCAAGGCGCAGCCGGCGGGCGCCCTGTCCCAGCAGCGGATGCGCCCAAATCTTGGGATTCAGGCGGCGAATGGCTTTTTGCTGGTAGAGCATGCCATCCTTGGTGATGGAAATGTTATGACGGTTATGTTCGGCCAAATCATGGCATTTCATCACGCGGCCCAACAGAAAATCGGCATACAGGCGAGCGTCCAGGTCGTCGGTCAAGATCTCTTCCGCCAGGCTGCCGGGCCGGCGCTCCGGGGCAAGGCGGCGCACGGCCTCGATATCCACAACAGCCACGCCGTGGATGTGCAGACGGTCCTTCACTTCATTGTAAATGGCGGCCGCGGCCTGGTACTGCGCCCCGGAAACCAGAAAACTGTATCGTTGTGTATTCAGATATCCTTCCACAGCGTTGCGCCATGCAGGGTCTTTGACGTCCCACACTTCGGCAACAATGCGCACCGAACAGGTTCCATAGCGGGCCTGCAACCGGCCTTCCAGCGCCTGGCGTAGGGCGTTGACCGTGTCAGGGTACCGCGGTCGCCCTGCCTGCAGGATCTTTTGCTCACTGAGAAGATCGGCAACGGCCTGTGCGGCCGCCTTGTGGTCCTCCTCCACGTTCGCGGCCAAAGGGACGCGGCTTTCTGCAAGGGACCGTGTTTTGCCGTCTGCCTCGCCGACGGTCTCCAGAACGGTCTGCGACAGGTCGCCGCCGCCCAGCGCATCGACCGCCCGGCGGGCGGCGGCAAGTTGCTCCTGAAACGTTTGCAGGCTGACCTGTGTGCGCTCGCCCAAAACCTCTGCACGGTCAAACGGCAAAGCGGCACAGCTGCGCAGCAGTTCCCGCCAGTTGCCGGCCAACCGGGCCAGGGCATTCTGGCGTTTGGTATAGTTGCCCTGCCATGCTTCCATCTGTGCCTGCCGCTCCCGGCAGGCTTTTTCCAGGTCTTCAATGTGGCGCTGCAGGCCAGAGGAGAGGAGCTCGGCATGAACATGGATATATTCCTGTTCGGCCTTTGTATGAAGCTCGGCGAGGTCTTTCCTGCGGGCCGCCAAGTCGTCGATCTTATGCCGCAGCTTCTCCAACTCGTTTTGCAGCTGCCGGCATTTTTCGGCCGCAAGCTCACAGGAGGCACGGTCGGCGATGTACTGGTTGGTCATAACTTGCCCGGTATAACGCTGATACTCTGCGTAGAGCGCGGCGATCTCTGTGAGCGCTTCACGGCGCTCTTGTAAACGGCCGGCTTCCTGCTCCATCTGGGTATAACTCTCGATGGTCTGCTGCATGGCGCGAATGTCCACCGGCTGCTCGTTGCCAAACACAAACTCGGTGATGAATTTCTGGATATCGGAAATGGGATTGAAGGGGACGGCCTTTTTGAACAGGTCGGCAAATTTCATCTGCAGGCCGCCGAGTTTTCCGTATAAATATTCCCGGAACTCTTTGTTGGACTGGGTGTATGCACGGGTGGATTCCGGATGCTCTGCACGCAGCCAGGCGCGCAGCTTTTCAAGGGAATAGGGCAAACCGTCCTCGATGTACAAATTGGCGGGGATGCGTCCATAGTAGCCGAAAAAAGCGTGCGGAATATCGTTGTCGGAATAGACGTCGAAGCAACACCCGGCGGTAAACCAGCGAGCTTTTTCTTCGTCGTAAAATTCCAGCGCGATATAGCTGGTAAAAGCATCGTTGCGCAGATAGGTAAAGCCGCTGCCGCCGTCGTCCGTCAACTCGCCGCGCAAATACCCGGCCAGCGTACGCCGGGACTTCCCGTTGGCGGATTTGTTGAAGAAAGTACCGCTGGTATCCGCCAGCATGATGAGCTGCAGCGCATCGATGATGGTGGATTTTCCGGTGGCATTTTTTCCGGTCAAAAAGGTCAGCGTGTCAAATTCGATGACTTCTTTCTGGAAAAAGTACCAATTGATGAGCAACATCCGCTTCAGGCGTTTCATATCTCGGGTTCGCCCCCTTCCGTGTCCTCCTCAGATGGGTCGGCATCGGCGGCAGCGGCTTTGCGCAGGGCGTCCAGCTGCCGGTACATGGCGTCGATCTCGCTGTTGGGCAGCATTAAAAGGATCGTCGGATAAATCAAAAGCTTGTTCCCATCGCTTTTCCACGCACCGTCCAATTTGGCGATGATTTGATAGCGCGTCAGCGTTTTCTGCGCGTCGAGACGGTCTTTTGCGGAAGAACGTCCGCCCTTGAGCAGCCCGAAGGCGTTCATCTTGTTGATGACCGTCACCGTGTCGGTGCGGACATCATGGTGCAGCTCGGTATGCTCGCGGCTTTCCTCATAAATAATGCGCAGCATATACAAAAACAGTGTTGTAAAATAATTGAACCGCGCCCGGTTGCTGCCAAACTGATTGCGAAGATAGATCACACCGCAGGTTTTGTCTTCATACAGATCCCAGCCTGCCATTTCCAAATACGCTTTGAGGATCTCAAATAAGCGCCGTGCTGTGCGGTAGTCGCCGTTCATGTCCATCATCTTTTTTTGGTCGTCGTAGACATCGCGCAAAAGATAGGTTCGTGACAGCAGGGCATTGACCAAACGGCGAAAATCGGTCTTTTCTGTTGCGTTCAGCGCTTCATATTCATCCAGCCACATACGCCGCCCTCCTTTTCAGCCGCTCTTTTTATAGATGCGCATACGCGGGAGCCGGTACCCGCCGCTCTCCACCTGCCCGGGCAAAAATTCGATGCCGTACGGCGATATACGGTCGCCAGAACGGACCGTTGCGATCAACAGCAGGATAAACTCGGTATCATTGTCCAATGCCAATGTATCCGTGGTAAGTTCGGACTTGTCCGCCAATGCCCTGTCAAGGTATCGCCAGGCATTCGCCGCGGAGTAGCGCTGCGCCGCACCGGCATGGAATTGTGCCAACAGTTCGCGTTCAGCTTCGGGGGAAGGATCTTCTATCCTTCTTGTCGGCGCCCCCGGCCGGCGGGAGCGCACGGTCGGTTTCCATAGGGAATTGGTATCGGCAAAGGCCTGGTTTTCACATTGTATACCGCGTTGCAAAAGGGTAAGCATCTCTTCCTTTGGCTTGCCGGCTCCCGCGCCCGCATAGCTTTGCAGTAGTTCGGTCAGTTTGCCGGCAATGCTGTGATCCGCCGACATCCGGTATTTGATGCTGTCCACGGATTCACGGGTGTAAGCCCGATGCTTGCGGTCGATCTGCTGCAGGATGTCCTCGACCGAGGAATAGGCGTTTTGCAGGCGGGCGATGTCCTGCAAAAGCATTTCCCGGGCGTCGTCCTCCACCAACTCCGGCCGGATCTTTACCATGCGGGCGACCGTGCGGTCCAGCATATCGTCATCGACCAGCAAGGTGTTTAAAATATCCAAAATCGGCTGCCGGTACAGGGGCAGGGAATCCATGGTTTTGATGGGATGGTAGATGCGGTCCAACAGGCGCTTGTACTCATCGTAATAGTCATGCAGCAGCTGATTTACGCTCACCGCATCGCCGATGATCTGGTGATAGTAGCGGATGTTGTGATACAGGCTTTTCAGGTCGCTCAGCAGCTCCGTCGTATTGCGTTGCGCGGCCATCAAGGCTTCGTACATACGGTCGGATTTTTCCACATACGCCTGTTTTAAGCCGCTGTATGAGGAAAAAACCAGAGAATTGTATTCTTTGCCTTCCATGGCCTCCAGATCCAGCAGCAGGCGTATCATGCGGTCAGCATAATCCCGCGGGGCGATGACCTCCTCGAACGTACCGTCCCGATACTCGGTATCCAACCATCCGGCGCGTTTCAGGCGATGGATGATCCAACGGACTTTGCCGTTGGGTTGGCGGATCAGATTTCTGTCTTCTTCGTCTACGCCTTCCTCTGTGACAAGTTCCATGTCAGACAGAGCGTCTCCAAGAGCAATGCAGTAGTCGTCCACAGGGATGTTCAGTTCATATTCCAACAGGCGATGGAGCTTGACCAGGGCCGTCCAGTACAGTTCCCGGTTTGGTGATGCCAACACGGAGAAAAAACCGGCGGGTATTTTTTCAAACAAGCGCATGACATTTTGCCTCTTTATTTTTTTCTCAGTTTAGCACGTAGGCCGTCCCATAAAAAGGATTTCTGTTGAAGCAGAAACAATTTTGGCAAGAAGCATAAAATGATAATCCTAAAATTGTTAAAAATGATATTTGTTTGCACGTTGTTGCGATAAGGTGGCTTGCAAAGAAACAAAGAACGAAAAGGTTTCGCAAAAGACATAAACAAGAACAAAGGGAAAAGCAAAAAAGGCTGCACTTCCTGTACAGCCTTCGGCTTGTAATATATGAAAAACTCAGACGGAGCTGTTGCCATCAGCAGCCTTTTTCTTCCGTGCCCGGCGCAGAACCTCTTCGACAGAAGCCTCTTCCAACACGCCGGGATAGCGGCTCTCAAAGGTCTGCAATATCGTTTTGGACTCTAATTCAGCCTGCCGGCAACTGTGGTAGAGTTCGGCCAGATCCTCATGTGCAAGTGCTTGCTCCAAAAAGATTTGCGTCTCCGAAGAAACAATATCCCAATCTCCATATAACTGACAGACAGCGTTTTGGATCTTTTCCAACGCAAGAGGGGTACCGCGTTTTTGGTGTTCGGCCAGAATGCCGATGATGTCGGATAAATCATTTTTGTACTGCCGTGCCGAAACAAGCTTCATGGCGACAAGATATTCCGCATCAATGGTCCGGACTTCCAAAACATTGGAAAAGGTCCGGTAATACCGCGATACCTCGCTCAGTTTTGCAGAATAGGAAGCCGTGCGGACAAAATCATCGTTCAGCCAACCGTTGGGAAGGCCCAGCCGGTCGCCGACATGGTTAATGGCATCCTTCAGGGCCGAGGAAGCGTGCAGAATGGCATCCATATCGTAAGTGCTGCTGCGGAACCTGTAATTGAGCAGCACCGATGCCCCGCCGACCAGAATGATCTCGGCACGGATGTTCTTGCCCACCAGACGGCGGTATTCTTTGCCCAGTTCTTTCAGGCAATCGTCCACGTTTTGCTGCGTGATGACGAGATCAGACAACGTTCCTCACATCGCTTTCCATAATGTTGAAGCGCTTGAATTCCGGGATGGCGTTCTGCCGGCAGCGCTCGCGCACCGTTTCGTCGTGCAGCAGAGCTGCGGTCAGGTTCACGCCGGCCGGGTAGAGCGGGGCAGACAGCTTTTGGCGGCGGATATCCGCATACTGTGCGCAAAGCGGCAACCCGCACTGCGCGGAAAGATAGTCCACCATGGCCAGCAGATACAGTGCTTCCGGGTACCGCTTTTGTTCGTACAGCGCCCGGATACGGTCCTCCTGCAAGGCGGCAATAACAAAATCGAGGTCGCCCATGTCCTTGACCCGATGACAGATATTGCTTTTGAACAGTTCAAAGTCTGCTGCCGGTGTCGGATGAAAGTAATCCGCCACCAATTCATCCAGTGAAACATGCAGACGCTGGGCAATTTTGTATGCAACGCCTACTGTGCAGTTGGACATTTTTGTTTTGCCGCTGCACAGGTCGTTTATGATGGAGTAAGACAGGCCGGTATCCTTGGCCAGACGGTACATGGAACAGTTATTGTCCTTGAGAAGCGCTTCCAGAGACATGGCAGGGCCTCCTTTCCTCAAAGAAATTATATCGAATAAAAGATATAATGTCAACACCCAGTATGGTCCTGCCTTGAGCAGCAATGTGCGCCGCGGCTAAAACCGCGGCGCAAAAACTGTCTGCCTCTTACGAATCCTGCTGGCCGGCGTTTTCTCCTTCACCCTCGCCGGTGTGCCCCAAATAATCTTTCTGCAGGAGCTCCTCGATTTTTGCCTTGTATTCGGGATCAAGGTTCAGGCCGATAGAGTTGGCGTCAAAAAGCTCCTTAGCCTGCCACCGTCTGCGGAAGAAAAAGCCCTGCAGCCGGGGTGCGGGCGGCAAATAGGCTTCAAACCGAAAGGTTCCCGAAATCGGCCCATGCTCTGCCCCGGCAGGGTATATCGCGCCGTGCGCAACTGCTCCCTTTACCGCCGGCTCGGTCTGTTCGACTCCCTCGGCCTGTTCGACTCCCTATGAAAACCGTACAAAATACCCCCGCGCCAACAGCGCGGGGGTATTTTGTACGGACCTGGAGGGATTCGAACCCACGCACCGTTTCACCGGCCTAAAGCATTTCGAGAGTTAATCTATAATTGGTACATAGCCGAATTATCTGGTATGCTTTGGAATCTGGCGGAACAGAAAATGGCGTTATTTCAAGAATATTCAAAGACAAAACCGGGATTTGTGATGTGCCACCGTCAATTTGAGCCTATGAAGATTTGGCGAAAAAAGCTGCATTTTGGAGAGAACTAGGAGAGAACTCCAAGGCCGTTTTCACCCCGTTTCCAAGAGATTATCATAATCGTATTTTCCGTACCGTGGTGCTTCTCTGCTGTTGACAAATAAACGCTGGAGGAAACCACAATGAGGCAAAAATGGAAATACGAGCAACTGAGGAATGAATATCCACCCGTCATTTCAAAAGACCAATTCTATTGTATCTGCCATATCAACAAGAAAACAGCAGCATATATTTTGGATAGTGGATTGGTCGCCAACACGAATAGCGGAAAAAAGACCCGCAAGTATAAAATCCTTCTTGAAGATGTCATAGCCTTTTTGTATGACCGTGATGCCAACCCCCAAAAATACAAAGCCCCGTTTGGTTGGTATAGCAATAAGCAAAAGGCAAAGAATAAAAAACGAGCAAACCCCGCAAGGCGTAATCCGGCATCTTTCAGAGAATACCTTGTCACCAAACTGGCCGATGAACCCGATGTATTAACTATATGCCAAATTCAGAACGTGACGGGTTATAGCAAGAGGTCAGTCACAGGGTGGTGCAAAACGGGTCAAATAAGGGCATTCTATGTAGGCGGTCGTTACGTTATTCCGAAGGAATATTTGTTTGACTTTATGTGCAGCGAGAGATTTTTCGGTATTGCTTTACAATCGGCTACGCACAAAGCATTGATCGAAGATTATAGCCGAAAAAGGAAGCATTAGATAAACATTGTTCTTAGACCCCCGTGGTATAGCTTTTCGCTATGCCGCAGGGGTTATTTTTTTGTAGGAGGTATCCAGTATGTCCCAAACCATCGCCATTGCCAATCAAAAGGGCGGCATTGGCAAAACCACCACGACGGTCAACCTTGGCATCGGACTGGCAAAGGCCGGCAAGAAGGTTTTGTTGGTAGACGCAGACGCCCAAGGCGACCTCACGACCTCGCTCGGCTGGCCGGACGGGGATTCGCTGGACGCGACCCTTTCCACGTT
>CANRCB010000036.1 GCA_947629015.1 uncultured Gemmiger sp. | reverse complement strand
TGCGCACGTCCAGGTTTTCGGCCGTCAGCATCTCGATGGTCTCGATGATCTCACCGGTGTTCAAAATACGCATAAAATGCCTCTTTTTCAAATTCAAAATCCATCTCCACCGGCCGACATGTGCGGACGGTGGAGATACCGCTAGAGCAAAAATGCCGCGGCAAGTCGCCCGCAGGGCACGCGCAAGGCATTTTTGCGACGGTGGGTGTCCAAGAGGGAGGTGCAGGCGGCTTGGGGAGCGCCTCCCGTATTGCGCGCGTTCGCGCGCCGCCAATTTCGGAACGGCCTGCGCTGCGCTCTGGCCGTTTTTGCCAAGTCAAATTTTTATCTGTAGATAAAAATTTGACTTGCGCCGCACATGGTGCGGCGGGCAAAAAGCCGAACCTCCCTTTTGAACGAAGTGTCATACGGTGTGCATGGCGTCAAAAACTTCCTGCCGCGTCAGCGTGACCTGCATGCCCATTTCTTTGCCCAGCGCGGCAAAGCGGGCGCGCACGGCGTCCTGCGCGGCGTTCGCGCCGGAAAGATTCACCAGCATGATCATGCAGAACATCTCCTGCATGACGCTCTGGGTCACATCCTCGATGTTGATGTTGAGCGCGGCGCACACGGCGCTGACCTTGGCAATCACGCCCACGGTATCCCGCCCGATGACGGTGATGACAGCTTTCATGGCAAAAACTCCTTCCGATGGGTTGCCCACCCATTATACCAGATACCGCGCGCGAGGGCAAACCCCTCCCGCGGTGTTTTTTGCCGGGCGCGGCCCCTTGATTTTATCGCCGCGATTGGCTACACTGGAACGGGGCCGGCCCCGGCCCGCCCGGGATGTGGAAAAAAGGAAGGACACTTTGCATGAAACGCCCCCTCTGCCTGCTGCTGGCCATCGCGCTGGCGGTGTGCGCCCCGGCCGGCGCCGCGGCCGCCGCAAGCGGTATCCCGTACTACAACTCCTACACCGACCTGCGCGACGCCCACCCCGATGTGGCGGACTGGAGCGGCGGGTGCTATGTGTGCGCCATCGCCATGATCCTGTCCGCTCTGGGCAGGGCGGACGCCACGCCCTACGACATCTGGAAACTCAACGGCGGCCAGGTGTACATCGCCAGCTGGCAAGCCATCGCCGATGCCTATGACGTAAAAAACGGCTACCTTGCGCTGGAAGGCACCGCCGAAGAAAAGGAGGCCGCCATCCGTGCGCTCTGCGCCGAAAACCCGCAGGGCGTGTTCGTGGCGGGCACCCGCAACAAGGGCACCAACCACGCGGTGGTGGCGTATCTGGACGGCGCGGGCACGCTGCGCATCCACAACCCCGGCTATTACGGGTACGACGCCCGCATCGTGGGCGATACCGACAGGGATTTCAGCAGCTACGGGCAGTTTTACGCCTGCCGCACCTTTACCGGCGCCGGCCCGGCGCCCGCGCCGGCCGCCCCGGCCGAGGGCGTGCGGGGCTTTGTGGAGCGTTTGTACAGCGTCTGCTTCGGCCGTGCGCCGGAAGGCGATGAGGCCGACGGCTGGATCGAAGTGTTGACCTCGGGCAAACAGGGCGGCGTCTCGGTCGCGCATGACTTTGTTTTCAGCCAGGAATTCCTTGCCTGCAACTACAGCGACGCCGACTATGTGCGCCGCCTCTACCTGGCCTTCATGGGCCGTGAGGCGGAGCCGGAAGGGCTCGACGCCTGGCTGAAGGCCATGCAGGAACGCGGGGAATCGCGCGAGCAGGTGTTTGACGGTTTCGGCTACAGTGACGAATTTGCCGCCATCTGCGCGGGTTACGGTATCTCTCCCGGCCAGCCGGCCGAGGGCGTGCGGGGATTTGTATCCCGCCTGTACGAGGTCTGCCTGGGCCGCACACTGGAGGGCGATGAAGGCGACGGCTGGGTCGAAGTGTTGACCTCGGGCAAACAGGGCGGCGTCTCGGTCGCGCATGACTTTGTTTTCAGCCAGGAATTCCTTGCCTGCAACTACAGCGACGCCGACTATGTGCGCCGCCTCTACCTGGCCTTCATGGGCCGTGAGGCGGAGCAGGAAGGGCTCGACGCCTGGCTGAAGGCCATGCAGGAGCGCGGGGAATCGCGCGAGCAGGTGTTTGACGGTTTTGGCTACAGCGAGGAGTTTGCCGCCATCTGCGCGGGCTATGGCATCGCGGCAGAGTAGACACCGTGCGGCGCGCCAAAACCGCCCCAAAACTACAGGAAAGCGCCCGACGCAAAAAATGCGGGTGCAACCCACCGGCGGCTGTGCTATAATAGCCTTGCGGCTTTGCTGCGCAAAGCCCAAAAGCCCGCAGGGCGGGCTTTTGCGGCGCGTGCGCGCCGCGCTCGGCATTTGGCCACGGCGCAAAAATGCCCTTGCAAGCAAGCATTTTTGCTTGTGGCATAATAGCCTTGCGGCTTTGCTGCGCAAAGCCCAAAAAGCCCGCAGGGCGGGGCCTCTTGCCCCCGCCGGTAAAGGAAGGGGCTTTTTCGACAGCCTGATCATGGCCGCACGGCGGCTGCAGTGTGTCAAAAAAGCCGGCTGCAATTTTATGGCAAATCGTAGGGGGCGGCGATCTCCGCGCCAAGAGCCGCGCTTCGCGCGCTTGGCTCCGGTGCGAAGCCCGGAGCTTGCGCTCCGAAACGCCTCGCTGCGGCTCGGCGTTCCCGACGCCCCGTGAACGTTGCAACGCCAGAAAGTTTGCGGGACGTCCAGAGGCCGTCCCCTACAGACACTCCAAGAGGCATCTGACGACCCTTTTTCGACAGTCTGAGCCGCACGGCGGCTTTTTACAGCAAACCACCGCCCATATCCATCAAAACAGGGAGGAACATCGCCATGGAACAGCTTTTGCGCATTCTTGAACAAAACGCCCGCCTGCCGCTGGAGGATATCGCCACCATGCTGGGCATCGCCCCCGCCGCCGCCGCCGCCCTGCTGGACGAGGCCGCCGCCAAGGGGTACATCCACGGCTACAACGCCCTCATCGACTGGGAGCGCGCCGGCGTCAACGTCGTCGAGGCCGTCATCGAGCTGCACGTCTCCCCGCGCAAATCCCGCGGGTTTGACGATGTCGCCTCCGCCATCGCCGCCTTTGACGAGGTCGACAGCGTGCTGCTGATGAGCGGCGGCTACGACCTGCAGGTCATCATCAAGGGACATTCCTTCCAGGAGATCGCGCTGTTCGTCGCCAAGCGCCTGTCCCCTCTGGACGATGTGCTTTCCACCGCCACCAGCTTTGTGCTGCGCACCTACAAGCGCGGCGGGCGGCTGTTCCAGGCCGAAGAGATCGACGAAAGAGAGTGTACGGTGCTGTGATGGACTATCAGCAACTGTTGGCGCCCGCCGCCAAGGCGATGCGCCCTTCCGGCATCCGCAAATTTTTTGACCTTGCGGCCGAAATGCCGCACTGCATCTCGCTGGGCGTCGGCGAGCCGGATTTCAAGACCCCCTGGTCCATCCGGGACGCCGGCATCCGCAGCCTGGAGCAGGGCCGCACCCGCTACACCGCCAACGCCGGCCTTAAGGAGCTGCGCGCCGAGGTGTGCGCCTACCTGGCGCGCCGCTTTGACCTTGCCTTCGGCCCGGAGCAGGTGCTCATCACCGTCGGCGGCAGCGAAGCCATCGACCTGACCATCCGCGCCCTCGTCGCCCCGGGGGACGAGGTCATCATCCCGGAGCCGTGCTTTGTCTGCTATGAGCCCATCACCCAGCTCACCGGCGGGGTGCCGGTGCCCATCGCCACCAGGGCGGAGGATGGATTCTGCCTCACGCCGGACGCCTTGCGCGCCGCCATCACGCCGCGCACCAAGCTGCTCATCCTGCCGTACCCCAACAACCCCACCGGCGCCGTGATGAGCGAGGCCGACCTGGAGGCCATCGCCGCCGTGCTGCGGGATACCAACGTCATGGTCCTCTCGGACGAGATCTACGCCGAGCTCACCTACGGGCTGGACCGGCACGTCTCCCTTGCGGCGCTGCCCGGCATGGCGGAGCGCACCGTCGTCGTCAACGGGTTCTCCAAATCCTATGCGATGACGGGCTGGCGGCTGGGCTACGCCGCCGGCCCCGCCGACATCATCAAGGTGATGACCAAGATCCACCAAAGCTGCATCATGAGCGCCCCCACCACCAGCCAGTACGCGGCCATTACCGCGCTGCACAGCTGTGACGAAGCCATCGAGACGATGCGGGACGAATACAACCGCCGCCGCCGCTATGTGGTCAAGGCCCTCAACGAGATGGGCCTTACCTGCTTTGAGCCGCGCGGGGCGTTCTATGTGTTCCCCAGCATCCGGCGCAGCGGCCTGACGAGCGAGGCCTTCTGTGAGCGCCTTTTGCAGGAAAAACAGGTCGCCATCGTGCCGGGCGATGCCTTCGGCGCCTGCGGCGAGGGCTTTGCCCGCATCAGCTACGCCTACAGCGTCGACCATCTCCAGACCGCCATGGCCCGCATCCGAGCCTTTTTGTGCGAGAACGGCTGGGCCTGATACGAAGGGGGACCGCCATGCCGCTGCAAACCGTCACCGTTTTGGCGCCGGCCAAGCTGAACCTTTCGCTGGATGTCGTCGGCACGCTGCCGGGCGGCTACCACGCGCTGGATATGGTCATGCAGGCCGTCACGTTGTATGAGGAGCTCACCCTGCGCCGCTCGCCCTTCCTTACGGTGCGTATGCCGGGCAGCTTTGTGCCTGTCAACGAGAAAAACACCGCGCTCAGGGCCGCGCTCGCCTTTTTTGATTACACCGGCCTGCTGGCGGGGGTGGACATCACGGTGCACAAAAACACCCCCGTGCGCGCCGGCATGGGCGGCGGCAGCGCCGATGCCGCCGGCGTGCTCGTGGGCATGAACGAGCTGTTCGGCGCCCGCCTTTCGATGAGCGAGCTGTGCGCCATCGGCGCCGGCCTCGGGGCGGACGTGCCGTTCGCCCTCATGGGCGGCACCTGCCGCGTGCAGGGCAAGGGCGATCTGCTCAAGCCCCTGCCGCCCTGCCCGGCGTGCGGGTTCGTCATCGTCATGCCCAGCGTCGGCGTCTCCACGCCCGAGGCGTTCAAGCGCTACGATGCGCTCGGCACCCCCTTCCACCCCGACTGTGAAGCGCAGGAGCAGGCCGTCCGCGCCGGGGATCTGGCGGGGGTGTGCGCCGCCGCCGGCAACGCGCTGGAGGCGTGCAGCGGTGCCGCAAAAACGCCCGCCATCCGCGCCGCCCTCACTGCTGCCGGCGCCCGCGCCAGCCTGATGACCGGCAGCGGCGCGGCGGTGTACGGTATCTTTGCCACCGGGGCCGAGGCCCAGGCCGCGGCCGGGGCGCTGCGCCAAAGCGGCCAAAAGGTCTATACGGCCGTGCCGGACCGCGGCGGGGCGCGCGTGGTGTGCCCCGCGCGCGCAAAACCGCAGCCGGCGCGTTAAGCGGCGCCCGCCCTGCCCATACTCAAAGGGCAAGGGGGGAGCCGTATGCATAAAAACAATCTCCGCTCCGCGCTGCGGCGCGGGTGCCTTCTGGGCCTGGCGCTTACATTGCTCTGGACGCTGGCGGCCGGGCGCTACCGCCGCGCCGCCGCCGCCGTCTGCGCCGACACGCTGCGCCTGCACATCCTGGCCAACAGCGATACCGTGGCCGACCAGTGCGCCAAGCTACGCGCGCGGGACGCGCTGCTCAAGGCGGTGCCGCCGCTTTTGCAGAACGCCCGCACCGAGCCCCAGGCCGAGGCCGCGCTGCGCCGCGCCTTGCCCTACCTGCGCCGCACGGCGCAGCAGGCGGCCGGGCAGCCGGCGGCGGTACGCCTGCAAACGGGGGAGTACCCCGCCAAGGATTACGGCGGCTTTTCGCTGCCGGGCGGGCGGTACGCCGCCCTGCGCGTCGAGCTGGGCGCGGCCGGGGGCCACAACTGGTTCTGCGTGCTGTACCCGGCGCTGTGCGTCGGGGGCGCCGTGGCCGAGTACCCCACAAAGGAAGAAAACGCCCTGGTCTTTGGGCGGTACAAAGTGCGCCTCGCACTGTGGGACTGGCTGCGCGGCCTGCAAAAACAAAACTGAAGGGGAGGGGGTGCCGCCGTGCTGCAACTGATTTTGGGGGCGTCCGGCAGCGGTAAATCCCGCGCCGTGTGGCAGGCCCTCAAGGCGCGCGCCGCGGCGGGGCAGCGCAGCATCCTGCTCGTGCCGGAGCAGTTCACCTCCTCCACCGAGGGCACGCTCTATGCCACCCTCGGCGATACGCTGTCCGCTTTTGTGGACAGCTATTCCTTTACCACGCTGGCCGAAACGCTGCTGCACCGCTACGGCGGGGCCGCCGTGCCCACCCTGAGCGAGGCCGGGCGCGCCGTGCTGGTGCGGCGCGCGATGGACGCCCTGCTCGACAAGGTGGCCTATTACAGCCGGCAGCGCCAGTCCCCCGCGTTTTGCCAGAAGGCCGCCCAGACCATTGAGGAGCTCAAAAGCGCCGGTATCCGCCCCGCCGAGCTGGCCGCCTATGCCGCCGCCCCCGGCGCCGACACCGAAAAGCTCACCGAGCTGGCGCTCATCTACGGGACATACGAGGCCCTTGTGCGTGACACCGCCATGGACCCCGGCGACCGCGTGGAGCTGGCCGCCCGCCTGCTTGCGCCGGACTTTTTTGCCGGGCAGGCGGTCTTTCTGGACGAATTCGATACCTTCAACGCCTCCAAGCGGGCGATGCTGGCGGCGATGCTGCCCGTCGCCGACGTGACGGTCACGCTGTGCTGCGCGGGGCTGGACGATGCCGACGACGGCTGTTCGCTGTTCAGCGGCGCAAGGCGGGTGGCGGGCATGCTGCGGCGCATGGCGGCGCAGGCGGGCGTGGCGGTGCATACGGCCACCCTGCGCGACGACCCGCGCCACGCCGGCGCCCCCGCCCTGGCGGAGCTCAACCTGCTTTTGCAGGATCCCGGCTACACCCCGCAGGCCCTGCCCGCCGCGCCGCAGCCCGCCATCGTGCACTATGTGGCCGCCACGCGTGAGGAGGAGGCCAAGGCCGTGGCGGCCGCCGTCAAGGCAAAGGCGCGCGCCGGTATGCCCTACGGCCGCATGGCCGTCGTCTGCCGGGAGGCGGGCACCTACCTGCCCGCTTTGCGGTATGAATTCCGCCTGCAGGACATCCCGCTCTTTTGTGATGAGCCCACCACCCCCGAGCATACCGCCCCCGCCCGCGCCGTGCTGGCCGCGCTGGAGCTTTTGCGCGGCGGCATGGGCAGCCGCGCCATGCTGGCGCTGCTCAAAAGCGGGCTGGCCGACCTGCCGCAGGACGCCCAATGCGCACTGGAAAACTACGCCTATACATGGAACCTGCACGCC
This sequence comes from uncultured Gemmiger sp., assembly GCA_947629015.1. Classification (GTDB taxonomy): domain Bacteria; phylum Bacillota; class Clostridia; order Oscillospirales; family Ruminococcaceae; genus Gemmiger. The sequence continues at coordinate 8,819 of CANRCB010000036.1, read as the reverse complement.
GAGGACTGGCGCGCCCCCTTCACCCGCAGCCCGGCCGGCTACGCCGGCCCCATGACCGGGGAGGACGCCGCCGCCCTTGCCCTGGCGGAGCAGGCGCGCGCCTTCCTGGCGGAGCGGGCGCAGCGGTTTTTGGCGCGCGCGCGCGGCGCCGCCGTGCCGGAGCTGACCAGGCAGATCTACCTTCTGCTCGAGTCCCTCGGCGCCGAAAAAAGCCTTTCCGCCCTGGCCGCGGCCCTGCGCACGCAGGGCGACTACCCGGCCGCCGACGAGGCCGTGCGGGAGTGGAACACCGTGACCGGCCTGCTCAACGACCTGGTGCAGCTGCTCGACCCCGATACCGTGCCCGACCCGCGCGAATACGCCGAGCTGTTCACCCTGCTCTTGCGCACCACCGATATGGGCCACATCCCCCAAAGTTTGGACAGCGTGCTGTTCACCACCGCCGGGCGTATGCGCCTGCCGGAGGTGGACGCCTGCTTCGTGCTGGGCCTTGTGGAGGGCGAGTTCCCGCAGCTGCCGGGGGACATCGGGCTTTTGACCCACGCCGACCGCGACGCCATGATGGCCCAGGGCGCCGACCTGCCCGACTGTTTTGAAAACCGTGTCATCCGCGAACAGGTCTGCTTTTACAAGGCCCTCACCGCGCCGCGCCGCTTTTTGTGGCTCAGCTGGCCCGGCGGCGCGGCGGCCGCGCTGCCCATGGCCGCGGCCCTTGCGCCCGTGATGGATCTGCTCGCCCCGCCCGCCGCGGTGCCCGCCGCCGCAGACCTTGCCGCCACCCCCGCCGCCGCGCTGGACCTTCTGGGCAGCCTGTGGCAGGCCGATACGCCGCAGCGCAGCGCCGTGCAGGCCGCGCTGGCGGCGTTGGAGGGCACGCCCGCGGCCGCCCCCGGCTACGCGGCGGTGCTGCGCGCGGCGGACCGCGCCCCCGCCGCCGTGGCGGATACGGCCGCCCTGGCGGCGCTGCTGGGCGGGCGGCTGCGCGTCAGCCCCACCCGGTTCGAAAAATACGCCCTGTGCCCGTTCGGGTACTTTATGCAGTATGTCCTCGGCGTCAAGCCGCGGCCCAAGGCCGAGCTGGCGCCCAACATCAGCGGCACCCTCACCCACTGGGTGCTCGAGCAGGCGCTGGCCCGCCACCGGGAGGATTTCGCCGCCCTCACGCAGCCGCAGCTCGAGGCCCTCGTCGATGCCCTCGCCGCCGAATACGCCGCCGAAAACCTGCCCGGCGCCGGCGTGCGCATACAGTATATCTTAAGCCGCATCCGCCGCAACCTGGTGGGGCTGCTGGGCTTTATCCAGCGGGACATCCGCCAGTCCGGCTTTCAGCCGGTGGCGTTCGAGCTGCGCATCGACGACCGCCCCGGCGCCGACCCCGCCGCCCCCCGCGTCGACCCCGTGGACCTTGACGACGGCCAGGGCCACACCGTGCGGGTGGTGGGCACCGTCGACCGTGTCGACGCCATGCGCCAGGGCGGCGCCACCTGGCTGCGCGTGGTGGATTACAAGACCGGCAACAAAAAATTCGACCTCAAGGAAGTCTATTACGGCCTTGACTGCCAGATGCTGCTCTATCTCTTCACGCTGGAGCGCAACGGCGGGGCGCTGTTCCCCGGCGCCCGCGCCGCCGGGGTGGAGTACCTTCTCGCCGACCCCGCCCCCAAGGCCGGCCCCCGCCCCGATGCGGCGCCCGCGCAGCCGCCGGAGCCCCCCGCCTACCCGCTGGACGGCCTTCTGCTGGACGACGAAACGGTCTACACCGCCATGGACCCCGCCGCCAGCGGCACCTTCACGCCGCTGGCCTACAGCGAAAAGACCGGCAAGCCCACCGCCGCGGCGCGCCGCCGCCTGGCCGACGCCGAAAAGCTGGCCCGCATCCGCGCCCACCTTGACGGCCTGCTGATCAAGATGGCGCAAAACCTGTACAGCGGGCACATCGCGGCCGAGCCGTTCTGCCCCGGTGGCACGGCCGGGCCGGGCCACCCCTGCCAGTGGTGTGACTACCGCGCCGCCTGCCGCCGGCTCGAGGGCGAGGCCGAGCGCCTGCCCCAGGCCGAGGGCGACCCGTTCGACCCGCCCGCCGCCCCGCCGGAAACCGACGTCCCGTTTTGACCCGCCGCCCGTGAAAGGAGGTGCCGCCCCATGCCCGAACAGCCCGCCATCCGCTTTACCCCCGCGCAGCAGGCCGCCATCGCCGCGCGGGGCGGCAGCCTGCTCGTCAGCGCGGCGGCCGGCTCCGGCAAGACGCGCGTGCTCGTCGAGCGCGCCGTCGGCCTCATCACCGACCCCGCCGCCCCCGTCGATGCCGACAGCCTGCTCATCATGACCTTTACCACCGCCGCCGCCGCCAAGCTCCGCGCCGACATCACCGCGCGCCTGGCCGCCGAGGTGCGCCGCCGCCCCGGCGATGCCCGCCTGCGCCGCCAGCAGCTACGGCTGCAAAGGGCCGGCATCGGCACGGTGGATGCCTTCTGCCTGCGCTTCGTGCGGCAGAATTTCTCCGCCCTCGGCCTGCCGCCGGATCTTGATGTCGCCGACGACGCGGCGCTGTTCCGCATCCGGCAGGACACGCTGGCCGACGTGCTGGAGCAGGCCTATGCTGACCCCGATTTCCGCGCCTTTGCCGACCTGTATGACCGCAACCGCTCCGACGATACCGCCGGCCAGACGGTGCTGGCCCTGTACGATTTCCTGCGCACGCTGCCGCACCCCGCCCGGGCGCTGGAGGCGTTCGTCGGGATGTGGCAGGCCGACGCCCCCCCGCAGGACACCCCGTGGGGCAGGGAACTGCTCGCCGCCGCGCTGGAACGGGTGCGCGGCGCGCGCGCGCTGGTGGCGGCCGCCGCCCGCGCCGCCTTGCAGGAGGACGTGGCAGCCCGCGCCTACACCGGCGTGCTGGCCGACGACGACGCCCGCCTTGCGGCGCTGGAGGCCGCCCTGGCCGACGGCGGCTGGGACGCCGCCTGCCAGGCCCTCAAGGAGCTTGGCCGCTGGCGCAGCGCCGGGCGGGTGCCCGGCGGCAAACAGAGCAGCGCCGCCGCCGTGACCGCCAGCGAGCTGCGGGACCGCGCCAAAAAGCAAATCGAGGCCCTTGGCGATGTGCTGGTGTGCACAAGCGCCGATTTCACGCAGGATCGTGAGCGCACCGCCCCGCTCATCGCCGCGCTGGGGCGCGCCGTGCAGGCGTTCTCCGACGCCAGCTTCGCCGCCCGCCTGGCCGAGAAGGCCCTCGACTACGCCGACTATGAGCACCTTGCCCTGGAGCTGCTCCAGACCCCCGACGGGCGGCGCACGCCGCTGTGCGAGGCCGTCAGCGCGCGGGTGGGCTATGTGCTGGTGGACGAATACCAGGACACCAACGCCCTGCAGGACGCCATCTATTTTTCCCTCGCCGCGCCGGACGCCTCCAACCTGTTCCTGGTGGGGGACATCAAGCAGAGCATCTACCGCTTCCGCCAGGCGGAGCCCGCCGTCTTTATCGAAAAACAGGCCGCGTGGCAGCCGTGGCCGGGCGTGCCCGGCGCGCCGTCCACCATCGCGCTGGACGCCAACTTCCGCAGCGCGCCGGCCGTGGTGGCGGGCATCAACTACCTGTTCGACGGCATCTTTTCCGCCGCGCTGGGCGGGGTGGCATACGGCCCCGGCCAGCGCCTGGTCGCCGGCCGGCCGGACCCGGCGTACCCCGGCGTGTGCGAGGTGCTGGCCGTCGCGGCGGAGCAGGGCGACCCCGCCGCCGCCGAGGCCCGCACCATCGCCGCGCGCATCAAGGCCATGGTGGAGGCGGGCTTCGCCGTGCGCGGGGAGGGGGGCCAGCGCCCCTGCGCCTATGGGGATTTTTGCATTTTGCTGCGCAGCCGTGCCAATTTTGCCCTGTACCGGCAGGCGCTCACGGCGGCGGGCATCCCCGCCCACGCCGACGTCGCGGCCGATCTGCTCGACGCGCCGCACGTGCGCCCCTTCGCGGCGCTGCTGCGCGTGCTCGACAACCCCGCGCAGGACGTGGAGCTGGCGGCCGTGCTGCTCAGCCCCATGTTCCCCTTTGCCCCCGACGATTTGGTGGCGCTGCGCCGCGGCGCGCAGCAAGGCAGCCTGTACGGCGCCGTGCTGCACAGCCCCCTGCCCAAATTCGCCGCCTTTGTGCGCCAGCTGGAGGGGCTGCGCCGGCTGGCCCGCACGCTGCCCGTCGATGCCCTTATCGAGGAACTGTTCGCCCGCACGGGGTATCTGGCGGCCGTCGGCGCCATGCCGGAAGGCGCCCGCTGCCGGGAGGACCTGCGCGCCTTCGCGGCGTGGGCGGCCTCGGCCGGGCGCGCGGGGCTGCCCGCACTGGTGCGCGCCATGAACGCGGCGCAGCAGGGGGGCGGCGTGCCGCAGCCCGGCGGCGGGCAGGCGCGGCCGGGGCAGGTGTGCATCATGACGGTGCACCGCTCCAAAGGGCTGGAATTCCCCGTCGTTTTCGTGGCGGGCACCAACCGCCATTTCAACCTGGGCGATACCCAGCGCCCGGTGCTGTGCCACCGCCGGCTGGGCGTCGGCGTGCAGCTGCGCGCCGAAAACGGCGCCCGCCGCTACAAAACGCTGCCCTACGCGGCGCTGGCCGGCGCCATCCGCGCCGAATCCCTCAGCGAGGAGATGCGCGTGCTGTATGTCGCCCTCACGCGCGCGCAGGACGCGCTGTACATCACCGTACCGCTCAAAAAGCCGGAGACGGAGCTGCGCGCCGCCGCCGTGGCCGCCCGCGCGCAGGATGCCGCGCCGGTGCTGCTGCGCAGTACGCAGAGCTGGGCCGGCTGGCTGCTGGCGGGGGCCATGCGCCACCCCGCCAGCGGGGCGCTGTGGCAGGCCGCGGGGCTGCTGCCCGGCTGGGAGCCGAGCGATGCCCCCCTGCGCGTGGCGCTGTGCGCCGCGCCCGACGAGGCTCCGCCCGCCCCCCCGGCGCCCCCCGCGCCGCCGGACGCCGCTTTGCAGGCGGCGCTCACCGCCGGGTTCGGCTGGCGGCCCGCGGCCTGGGCGCTGCGCGATGTGCCGGCCAAGGTCAGCGTCAGCGCCGTCACCCACGCCGTGCGCCCCGAGCAGCCGCAGCGCCCGGCCTTTATGCAGAAAACCGGCCTGACCGGGGCCGAGCGCGGCACCGCCATCCACGCCTTTTTGCAGAACGTCCCCTTTGACGGCGCCGCCGGGCCGGACCTTGCCGCCGAGATCGAACGCCAGAAGGAAATGCGCCTGCTCGACCCCGCCCTGGCCGAAAAGCTCGACCTCGGCGCCGTGCACCCCTTTTTTGAGAGCGGCGCCTGGCGGCGCATCCGCAGCGCCAGGCAGGTCCTGCGGGAGGAGCCGTTCATCACCGCGCTGCCCGCCGCGCAGGTGGTGCCGGGCCTGCCCGCCGAAAGCCCCGCTGCACAGGCCAAGGTGCTCGTGCAGGGCATCGCGGACGTGGTGCTCGTCTTTGACAACCACGCCGAGATCCTTGACTACAAGACCGACCAAAGCACCGACCCGGACTATTACCGCAGGGAATACGCCGCCCAGCTGCGCCTGTACCGCCATGCCTTTGCGCTGCGCCTGGGCGTGCCCGTCACCCGCCTGACCATCTACAGCTTCGCCCTTGCCGCCGAGGTTGACATCCCGCCGGACGATGTGGTATGATAGCGGGCAAAAGGGGTACCCCTTTTCTTGTCTGTGCAACAGACAAGAAAAGGTTTTGGGGGCCCTTGGGGAAGGGGAATGGAAGATGCTGTTCAATTCGGTAGAATTTATCATCTTCTTCCCGATCGTGGTCTTGCTGTATTACATCATCCCCAGGCGGGTCAAATATCTGTGGCTTTTGGCGGCCAGCTACTATTTTTATATGTGCTGGAACGCAAAATACGCGCTTTTGCTTTTGTTTTCCACGGCGGTCACATGGCTCAGCGGGCTTTTTATCGAGGCTATAAAACAGCGTATATCCGCCCCCGGAAAACAGGCCCGTTGCAAAAGGCTGGTGGTCGCTGTCAGCTTTGTGCTGAACCTGGCCATCCTGTTCTTTTTCAAATACAGCAATTTTGCCGCCAACATCGTCACATGGCTGTTTGCGCATCTGCACATAGCGCTGCCGGTGTACCGCTTTGATGTGCTGTTGCCGGTAGGCATCTCCTTTTACACCTTTCAGGCGCTCAGTTATACGATGGATGTCTACCGCGGCGATATCTATGCCGAGAAAAACTTCTTCCGCTATGCGCTGTTCGTCTCCTTCTTCCCGCAGTTGGTGGCCGGCCCCATCGAGCGCTCCAAAAACCTGCTCAGGCAGCTGGCGGTGCCAAAACCCTTTGATTTTGACGCCGCACGCGACGGCCTGCTGCTGATGTTGTGGGGGTATTTCCTCAAGATCGTGCTGGCGGACCGCATCGCCATCTTTGTGGATACCGTCTACGGGAATTTTACGACCTATACCGGGTGGTATCTGGTCGTGGCGACGATCCTGTTTGCCGTACAGATCTATTGCGATTTCGCCGGGTATTCCACCATCGCCATGGGCGCGGCAAAGATCCTGGGTATCCGCTTAATGGAAAACTTCAACGCGCCGTATCTTTCCACAAGCGTGGCGGAATTCTGGAAACACTGGCACATCTCCCTGACCTCCTGGTTCCGGGATTACCTGTACATACCCCTTGGCGGCAACCGCAAAGGCTGGCTGCGCAAACAGCTCAACCGGATGATCGTGTTCCTGGTCAGCGGGCTGTGGCATGGCGCCAGCTTTTCTTTTGTGGTTTGGGGCGGGCTGAACGGGCTGTACCAGGTGCTGGGCGATCTGACCGCGCCCCTGCGTGACAGGGCCGTCCGGGTGCTGGGGCTCCGCCGCGATTCGTTTGGCCACAGGCTGCTGCAAACGGCGGTCACCTTTGTGCTGGTGGACCTTTCCTGGGTCTTTTTCCGGGCGGACCGCTTCCTGGATGCCTTGCAGATCCTGAAAAACATGGCCACCGTCCACAACCCGTGGATCCTGTTCGACGGCTCGCTTTATACTTGCGGGCTGGACAGCAAAAACTTTGCCCTGATGCTTATCTGCATCGGGATACTTCTCTTTGCGGATGTGTGCAAAAAGCGGGGCGTGTGCATCCGGCAGGCCGTTGCCCGGCAGGATTACTGGTTCCGCTGCCTGTTTTTTGCCTTTTCCGTCTGCGCTATCCTGACCTTTGGCATCTGGGGCCCGGGGTACAACGCTGCCGGTTTTATCTACTTCCAGTTTTGAAACAGAAGGGGACACAGGGAGGACGGTATGAAAGCGGGAGGGAAACGGCTGCTCAGCTGCATGGGCGTGCTTTGCCTGCTCGTGGTATTGCTGGCAGGGTTGAGCAGCCTGTTGCAAAACAAGTTGAGCAAAGCGAAAAATGCCGCTTTTTTGCAGCAAGAGGAAAATTTCGACGTGCTTTTTCTGGGCACGAGCCATGTCATCAATGGCATTTTCCCCATGGAACTGTGGGAACATTACGGCATCGTTTCGTACAACCTGGGCGCCCACGGCGCCCCGCTGCCAACGGATTACTGGATCCTGCAAAACGCTTTGGAGCATACCTCCCCGCGCCTGGTCGTGGTCGACTGCTACAACGTTCGGCTGGATCTGAAGGCGCCGACGCGGTATGAGTATCTGCACAGATCCTTCGATGCCTTCCCCCTTGGCCTGACAAAGGCACGGGCGGTCATGGATCTGTTGGAGGACCCGACGCGCCCCCCGGAAGAAGCAAATACGGCCCGCACAAAAAGGTGGGCCGCACTGGAATACCTGTGGGATTTTGCGCTGTACCATTCCCGATGGTCGGAACTCCAGCGCGGTGACTTTATCCAGCCCGATGGCCTGCACAAGGGCGCGGAGATACGCATGGGCTACAGTGCGCCCGGGCCGATGATATCCCTCCCGCAGGAGGAGAAACTGCAAGGGGATACCGTTGGCATCCAATATCTGCGAAAGATCATAGAAAGCTGCCAGGCCCGCGGCATCGAAGTGCTGCTGACCTACCTGCCGTTCCCTGCAACGGCGGAGAACTGGCAGGAAGCCAACCGTATCTACGATATCGCCGCGGAGTATGACATCCACTATCTGAATCTGCTGGACGGGGAAGTTGTGGATGCGGATATCGACTTTTTTGACGGGGTATCGCATCTGAACCCGTCCGGTGCCCGCAAGGTGAGCGAATATCTGGGGCAATATATAGCGCAGACGTACGGGGTACCTGATCACCGCCAGGACGCCGCCTATGCCGCGTGGCAGCAGGATGCCGTGGCTTATGCCACGTATAAAAACGCCCTTTTGCGTGGCCAGCAGGAAATGGCACTTTATTTCCTGCTCTTGGCCGATAAGGACAATGATTTCTTCATGCTGATCGGGGACCCCTCTTTTCTGGCGCAGGCGCCCTTTGCGGCCTGGGGCAGGACGGTGGGGCTGACACAGGCGCAGCTCAGCGGCGCGGGGCCTTGGTTGGCGGTGTGTTCGGATGGGCAGCTGCAGGAGATATGGCAGGCAGCGCCCGGCGCCGGCCCGTTTGCCACCTGCCTTGGCGAGGTGCGGCTGGAAAACGGCGTTCTTTGTTGCGATGAGGCGCAGCTCCTGCCTGCCCTTGCGGAGGGGGCCTCGGCCGGGCTGCGCGTGGCGGTGCTTGCAAAAGGCAGCAGGACGTTGGTGGACGCCGTCAATTTTGATCTTGCAACGCAAACGGCCTTCCGTTGAAATGGCAAAAGCCGATAAAAAATTGCCGGGCGGCCGGCTTTCCCCCTTGACTTTCCCGCAAAGGGTGTGCTACTATGGTAGCACCTCTTTTGCGGGCTTTATTTTTTGTGCCCATTTT
>CANRCB010000035.1 GCA_947629015.1 uncultured Gemmiger sp. | reverse complement strand
TTGGCTATCCAGGACTTTCCCGCGGGCTAACCAACTCCCCGCAGGGGAGTTGGTTGCGCGCTGCGGCGCGCCGCCCTTTTCAAGTCCTAACCGCTGCCGCGCGCCATCCAGGACTTTCCCGCGGGCTAACCAACTCCCCGCAGGGGAGTTGGTTGCGCGCTGCGGCGCGCCGCCCTGTTCAAGTCCGGATGGCCGCGTGGCATAACGGCAAGCCCCCTTGGCGGGACACGCCAAGGGGGCTTGCCGTTATGGGCCATCCAGGACTTGAACCCGGAACCAAGCGGTTATGAGCCGCCAGCTCTGACCATTGAGCTAATGGCCCGTGCGGGAACGGTGCCATTATAGCAGGTTTTTGGGGGTTTGCCAAGGGTTTCGGCAAATTCCGGGCATTTTTGCGCCCGCCGCCGCCTATCATGGGCCCAGGGGGTGGTGGTATGCGCCGGATGCTGTGCGCGCTGGCCGGCATGGCCGCGCTGGCGCTTTTCCTCGCCCTGCCGGGCCTGCTGCCGGCGCCGGCCGCCCCCGCCAACGCGGCGCTGCCGGCCTCCACACCGGCCCCGGCCCCCGTCCCGTCCGCCGCGCCCGCGCCAACGCCCACCCCCACACCCTACCGCGCGGTGTGGGTGAGCTATCTGGAATGGCAGGCCGTCGATTTTTCCTCCTCCGCCGCCTTCGCGGCGGACAGCGCCGCCATGCTCGACGGCATCGCCGCGCTGGGCGCCACCGTCGTTTTGGCGCAGGTTCGCCCTTTCGGCGACGCGCTCTACCCCAGCGCGTACTTCCCCTTCAGCCATCTGTGCACCGGCACGCAGGGGCAAAACCCTGGGTTTGACCCGCTGGCCCTGTTCGTGGACGCCGCGCACGCGCGCGGGCTGCAGGTGGAGGCGTGGGTCAACCCCTACCGCCTGCAGCAAAACGGCGTGCCGGCGCTGTGCGCGCAAAGCCCCGCCCTTTTGCATCCCGATTGGGTAAAGGAGGCGGACGGCGGGCTCTACCTTGACCCCGCCAGCCCCGCCGTGCGGCAGTACATCGCCGACGGCGTGGCGGAGCTGTGCGGAAATTACCCCCTGGACGGCATCCACTTTGACGACTATTTCTACCCCACCGCCGACCCCGCCTTCGACGCGGCCGACTACGCCGCCTACCAGGCCGGCGGCGGCGCGCTGGCCCTGGAGGACTGGCGGCGCCAAAACGTGGACGGGCTCGTCGCGCTGTGCTGGCGCACGGTGCACCAAACGCCGGGGGTGCGGTTCGGCATCGCGCCGCAGGGGCGCGCGGAGCTGGACTACGGCAGCCTCTATTGCGATACCGCCCTCTGGCTGGCCGAGCCCGGCTATGTCGATTACCTGATGCCGCAGCTGTACTGGGGGCTGGCCAGCCCCCGCGCCGCCCTGCGTGCCGACGTGCTGGCCGCCGCGTGGGCGGCGCTGCCGCGCGCCGCGGGCGTGGCGCTGTACGCCGGGCTGGGGGCCTTCCGCCTGGGCGACGGCGAGGGCGGCACCGACACCGCCAGCCTGGCCGAATGGCAGAGCGGCGCGGCGTTGGCCGCGCAGGTGCGCGCGGTGACGGCCGCCGGGGCGGAGGGCGTGGCGCTGTACCGCTACGGCAGCCTGTTTGCAAACGCGGCATGGCCGGACCTTGCCGCCAAAGAGCGCGCGGCGCTGGCCGCGCTGTGGCACCCAAAAGCGGCGCCGGCGGGCATAGCCCGCCGGCGCCGTCCGCGTATGCAGATGCCGGGCTCAGTAGGCGCCGAGGACGCTGTCCACGGTGTTGACGAACGCCTGCACGCTGCTCATATCCAGCGCCGAAAAATCATACGTGACGCCGGCGTCGGCCAAAAGGCCGGTCTGGCTGTCCAGGTCGGCGGCGATGCTGTTGGCGGTGTCCCGCACGCTTTGCCAGTTGGCGCGCAGGGCCTCCTTCTGCTCCTCGCTCAGGGTGTCGAGCCACGCCTGCGTGTCGGCGCCCAAGGTGGCGCTGTCGGTGCCGGCGGTGGCGGCAAAATGCGCCAGCTCCCCGGCGGCGCCGGCGGCCTTGAGGCTGCCGCCCGCGGTATCGCCCGCGTAGCCGACGATGCCGTCCAGCACGGTGTCAAGGCCCTCGGCCGTATAGGCGGTGCCGGAGGCGGCCGCGTCGCTGGCGGGCGCGGCGGTGGGCATCGCCGTGGGTTGGGCGGTGGGCTGGGCGGTGGGCTGGGCCTCGTCGGGCGCGGCGGAGGCCGTGCCGCCCATGGCGGCGCTGCCGCTCATGCCGGTGCCGGCGTCGGCGCCGCCGGTGCAGCCGGCCAGCAGCGCGGCACAGAGCACCGCGGCGGCAAAAAAGGCTGAAAATCTCTTCATTGGGTATCCCTCTCCTTCTACAGGTGGTATCACGGCGGCCGTCCCTGCCGGCCGCGAGGATAGTATGCGCCGCCGCGCCCCACCCGCATACGCGCGGGGAAGGTTACAATTCGGTATCAGGGGCGGCGGGGCGGGCCGCGCCCTGGCGGCGGATGTAGGCGCGGATGTCGTCAAAGATGGGCATCAGGGCCTCGCCGTCGGCCGTCAGGGAGTATTCCACCCGCGGCGGCACCTCGCCGTAGTCCCGCCGGGCCACAAGGCCGTCGGCGGCCAGCTCTTTCAGCTGGGCGCTGAGCATCTTGTGCGTCACGCCGTCCAGCAGGCGGCGCAGCTCCCCATAGCGCAGGGTGCCGTGCGCGCCCACCATAAACAAAATGCGCAGTTTCCATTTGCCACTGATCTTGTCCATGACCTGTTCCATGCGGTCACAGCCGACGTCGGCGTAGCGGCAGTCACATCCCGGGCCGGGGTGCATGGCGGTGCCTCCTTTGCTTACCAGAAGGGTATCGGTTTCCAAAAAGTGCGTACTTGCCAAAACGGGCAGCACGGCTACAATAAAATATACCATATGTTTTTGCCGGCGGCAAGCCGGCACGGCTTGCCCTGCGCCGTGTTTTGCCGTACAATGAGGGTACACTTGCACAAAAAGGACGGACGGGATCATGCAGGACACCATACAGCGGTTGTTTACCTTTCTGGAGGCTTCCCCCAGCCCCTTCCACGCCGCGGCGCACGCCGCCGCGCGGCTCACAGCGGCGGGGTACATCCCCCTGCGGGAGGGCGGGCCCTGGGCCCTTGCGCCGGGGCAGGGCTATTTTGTAACGCGCAACGGCTCCAGCGTGCTGGCGTGGCGGGTGCCGGCGGGCGGCATCACCGGGTGGCGCATCGCGGCCAGCCATTCCGACAGCCCCACCTGGCGGCTGAAGGGCACCGCCGCCGTGGCCGAGGGCCTTGCCCGCCTGGGCACCGAGGGCTACGGCGGTATGCTGATGGCCACCTGGTTCGACCGCCCGCTCACGGTGGCGGGGCGCGCGGTGGTGCGCACCGCCGCGGGGCTTGAGAGCCGCAACGTCTGCCTTGACCGGGACCTGCTGGTCATCCCGTCGCTGGCCTTCCACTTTGACCGCGCCGCCAACGACGGCCACAAATACGACCCCGCGCGGGAATTGCAGCCCGTGCTTGGCCCCGCGGGCTGCCGCGGGCTGCCGGAGCTTCTGGCCGAGGCGCTGGGCACCGACCCCGGCGGCATCGTGGACTGTGACCTTGTGCTGGCCGTGCGCCAGCCGCCCACCCGCCTTGGCCCCGATGGGGAACTGTACCTTGCCCCCCGCATCGACGACCTTGCCTGCGCCGCCGCCACGCTGGAGGCGTTTTTGGCCGCCGCGCCGCAGGCCCCGGCGGGCATCGCCCCGCTGTGGGCCATGCTGGACACCGAGGAGGTGGGCAGCGGCACCCGCCAGGGCGCCGACAGCACCTTTGTGCGGGACACGCTGGCGCGCATACACGCCGCCTGCGGCGGCGAGCTGGCCGCCGCGCTGGCCAACGGTTTCTGCCTTTCGGCCGACAACGCCCACGCCACCCACCCCGCCCACCCCGAAGTATCGGACCCCGCCTGCCCGGTGCGGCTGGGCGGGGGCGTGGTGCTCAAATACGCCGCCCGCCAGAGCTACGCCACCACGGCGCTGAGCGGGGCGCTGTTCCGCGAGGTCTGCCGCCAAAACGGCGTGCCGGTACAGGTGTTCTACAACCGCACCGGCACCCCCGGCGGCGGCACGCTGGGGCGGCTTTTGGCGCGCACGGTGCCGGTGCCGGTGGCGGATGTCGGCCTGCCGCAGCTGGCGATGCACGCGGCGGTGGAGACGGCCGCCGTGGCCGACGCCGAGGCGATGGTGCGGGCGGCCGCGGCGTGTTACCGCGCGCCCCTGCAGGCCACCGCGGACGGGGTGTACCGGCTGTGACGGTGGGGCGTTACGCGCCGAGCCCCAGCGGGCGGATGCACCTGGGCAACCTGCTGTGCTGCCTGCTGGCGTGGCTTTCGGCGCGCGCAAAGGGCGGCAGGGTGGTGCTGCGCATCGAGGATCTGGACGCCGCGCGCTGCCCCCGCCCCTTTGCCGACGCGTTGGAGCGGGACCTTGCGTGGCTGGGCCTTGCGGCCGACGAGGGCGGCAGCGCGGGCGGGCCGGCCGGGCCGTACTACCAAAGCGAAAGGAGCGCGGTGTACCGGCAATACTATGAGGTGCTGGCCCAAAAGGGCCTTGTCTACCCCTGCTTTTGTTCCCGCGGGCAGCTGCACGCGGCCACGGCGCCCCACCGCGCCGACGGCCAGGTGGTGTACCCCGGCACCTGCCGCGGCCTGACCGCGGCCCAGGCGGCGGCGAAGGCCGCCGCCCGCGCACCCGCGTGGCGGGTGCGGGTGCCGGACGAGACGGTCGCCTTCACCGACGGGCACCTCGGCTTTTATGCCGAGCGCCTCGCCAAAGACTGCGGGGATTTCGTCGTGCGGCGGGCGGACGGGGTGTTCGCCTACCAGTTGGCCGTGGTGGTGGATGACGCCCTCATGGGCGTGACCGAGGTCGTGCGCGGGGCGGATCTGCTCTCCAGCACGCCGCGCCAGCTGTGGCTGTACAAAACGCTGGGCCTGCCTGCGCCGCGGTTTTACCACCTGCCGCTGCTGCTGGCCGCCGACGGGCGCCGGCTGTCCAAGCGCGACGGCGACCAAAGCCTTGAAAACCTCCGGGGCCGCTATACGGCCCGGGAGATCGTCGGCCGGCTGGCGTTTGTGTGCGGCCTGCAGCCGGAACCGGCGCCCTGCGCTCCGGCCGACCTCGTCGCCGGCTTTTCCTGGGAAAAGGTTCCCATGACCGATATCACACTGCCGGAAGGGCTGTTCTGACCCGCCGGCCCGTTGGCTTTCCGGAAAGGGGAAACACGATGCAGCGCTATGATGTGACCGGGATGAGCTGCGCGGCCTGCGCCGCCCATGTCGAAAAGGCCGTCGCCGCCGTGCCCGGCGTGATGAGCGTGGCGGTGAGCCTGCTCACCAACAGTATGCAGGTGGACTATGCCCCCGGCGCCCCCGCCGGCATGGAGGCGGCCGTCTGCAAGGCGGTGGAGGACGCCGGCTACGGCGCCGCCCCCGCCGCCGGGGAGCCCGCCCCCGCCGACCTTGAGGACACCGAGACCCCCAAAATGAAGCGCCGCCTGCTGCTGAGCCTGTGCTTCCTCGTGCCGCTGATGTATGTCTCGATGGGGCACATGGCCGGCCTGCCGCTGCCCGCGGTGCTCGAGGGCGACGGCTGGGGCGCGCTGTGGTTCGGCCTTGTGCAGCTGGCGCTGACTTTGCCGGTGTGCTTTATCAACCGCGCGTTTTTCATCTCGGGCTGGAAGGGTATCCGCAACCGCGCCCCCGGCATGGACGCCCTCGTCGCGATGGGGGCCGGGGCGGCGCTGCTGTACGGGCTGTTCGCCATCGGCATGATCCTGCGCGGCCTGCTGGGGGAGGACCGGATGCTCGTCATGCAGTACCGGCATGACCTTTACTTTGAATCCGCCGCCACCATCCTCACCCTCATCACGGTGGGCAAAACGCTGGAGGCCTACTCCAAGGGCCGCACGACCGACGCCCTCAAAAGCCTGATGCGCCTGGCCCCGCAGACCGCCTGCCTTGTGCGGGACGGGCGCGAGGTCACGGTGCCGGTGGCCGAGGTGCGCCCCGGCGATACCTTTCTGGTGCGCCCGGGGGAGAGCATCCCCGTGGACGGCGAGGTGCTGGAGGGCGTTTCCAGCGTCAACGAGGCCGCGCTGACCGGCGAGAGCATGCCGGTGGACAAGGCCGCGGGCAGCGCGGTGAGCGCCGCCACCATCAACCAGAACGGCGCGCTGACCTGCCGCGCCACCCGCGTCGGGCAGGACACGACGCTCTCCCAGGTCATCCGCCTTGTGCGGGACGCCGCCGCCACCAAGGCCCCGCTCGCCAAGGTCGCCGATACCGTCAGCGGGGTGTTCGTGCCGGTGGTCATCGGCATCGCGCTTTGCACCTTTGCGGTGTGGATGCTGCTGGGGCAAACCCTCACCTTCGCGCTGGCGCGCGGCATCTCGGTGCTCGTCATCAGCTGCCCGTGCGCGCTGGGCCTGGCCACGCCGGTGGCCATCATGGTGGGCAGCGGCGTGGGCGCAAAGCACGGCATCCTGTTCAAGACCGCCGCCAGCCTTGAGAACGCCGGCTACACCGACACCGTCGTGCTGGACAAGACCGGCACCGTGACCACCGGCGAGCCGACGGTCGTCGCCGTGGTGCCGGCGCCCAACGTGCCGGAAAAATTCCTGCTCAGCGTGGCGGCCAGCCTTGAGGCCAACAGTGAGCATCCGCTCGCCCGCGCCATCCTGCAAAAGGCCGACGCCGGGGCCGTGCCCCGCAGCGCCGTGGCGGATTTTGCCGCCGTGCCGGGGCGGGGTTTGCGCGGCAAGGTGGGCGGCAAGGCGGTGCTGGGCGGCAATGCGGACTTTATCCGTGAGGAAGCCGCCCTGCCCGATGCGCTTGCCGCCGAGGGCGCGCGCCTTGCCGCGGCCGGCGCGACGCCGCTGTATTTCAGCCTTGACGGGCACGCCGCCGGGCTCATCGCGGTGGCGGACGTGGTCAAACAGAGCAGCGCCGCCGCCATCGCCCGCATGAAGGCGCTGGGCCTGCGCACGGTGCTGCTCACCGGGGACAATACCGCCACCGCCGCGCACATCGCGGCGCAGGTGGGCCTTGCCGGCACCGACGTGGTGGCCGGCGTGCTGCCCGCCGGCAAGGAGGCCGAGATCCGCCGCCTGCAAGGCGAGGGCCGCGTGGCGATGGTGGGCGACGGCATCAACGACGCCCCCGCCCTGACCCGCGCCGACACCGGCATCGCCATCGGCGCCGGGGCGGACGTGGCGCTGGACGCCGCCGACGTGGTGCTGGTCAAAAGCGATCTGGCCGATGTGCCCGCCGCGGTGCGGCTCTCCCGCGCGGTGGTGCGCAACATCCACCAAAACCTGTTCTGGGCGTTTTTCTACAACGCCATCTGTATCCCGGTGGCGGCGGGCGTGCTGGCGCCGTGGGGCATCCTGCTCAACCCCATGTTCGCCGCCGCGGCGATGAGCCTTTCCAGCGTGTGCGTCGTCTCCAACGCTTTGCGCCTCAACCTGCTCAAACCCTATGACACCCGGCGCGACGCCCCGCTGCGCCGCAAACCGGCGCCGCCGCGCCGGCCCGACCCCGTTGCCACGCCCGCGGCAAGCGCCGCGCGCGCAGCCAATACAAAGGAGGAAATTTCCATGCAGCGTACCATTACCATCGAGGGCATGATGTGTGCCCACTGTGAAGCCACCGTCAAAAAAGCGCTCGAGGCCGTGCCCGGCGTCGAGAGCGCCGCCGTCAGCCATGAGGCCGGCACCGCCGTCGTCACCCTTTCGGAGCCCGTCGCCAACGGCCTGCTCAAGCAGGCGGTCGAAGCGAAGGACTACAAGGTCCTTTCCATCGCGTGATGGAGCGGCGGCATTTCCGGTTCACGGGCACCGTGCAGGGGGTGGGGTTCCGCTACCGCGCCTGTATGGCGGCGCAGCACCTCGGCCTGACCGGCTGGGTGGAAAACCTCTGGGACGGCAGCGTCGAGCTGGAGGCCCAGGGCGCACCCGCGGCCCTGGACCGGCTGGTACAGGCCATCGCCGGCACCAGCCGCTACATCGCGCTGGACAGCGTTGAAACGCGCGCCGTGCCGCCCGTGGAGGGCGAGCGCGGCTTCCGCGTGCGCTGATGCAGCGTGTGACGCGCTGCAAAAGAGGGGTTTTGCGCACGGCGGGCTATGCCCGCCGCCTGCCAATTTTGACAGGCCGGGGCGGCGTTTGTGCTTGCACAAACGCCGCGTTTTGTGTATGATGGGAAAAAAGCAAAGGGGGCGCGGTATGGGCGGTACGCTGTATCTGGTGGGCACGCCCATCGGCAATTTGCAGGACCTTTCGCCCCGCGCGGCGGCCGTGCTGGGCGCGGCGGATTTCATCGCCGCCGAGGATACCCGCGTCACGCTGCGGCTGCTCAACCACCTGGGGCTCAAAAAACCGCTAGTCAGCTACCATGAGCACGCGCTGTACCGCGGCGACGCCATCCTGGCGCGGGTGCAGGCGGGCGAAAGCTGCGCCGTGTGCAGCGATGCCGGTATGCCCTGCATCAGTGACCCCGGCGCGCCGCTGGTGCGCCAGGCGCTGGCGCTGGGCATCCCGGTGGTGCCGGTGCCGGGGCCCTGCGCCGCTGTCGCGGCGCTGGCAGCCTCCGGGCAGGACACCGCACGCTTTGTGTTCGAAGGGTTTTTGCCGGTGCCCAAAAAGGAACGGCGCGCCCGGCTCGCCGCCCTGGCCGGTGAGGAGCGCACCGCCATTTTGTACGAGGCGCCGCACCGCCTGCGCGCCACCCTGGCCGACCTGGCCGAAGCCCTTGGCCCCGGCCGCGGCGTGACGCTGTGCCGGGAATTGACGAAATTGCACGAGGAAACGGTCAAAACCACGCTGGGCGCGGCCCTTGCCCTGTACGAAGGGAACGAACCGCGCGGGGAATATGTGCTGGTGCTGGCGGGCGCCGCGCCGCCCGACGCCGGCGCGCAGATGACCCTGCCCGACGCCGTGGCCGCCGCCCGGGCGCTGCTGGCCGGGGGCACGCGGCCCGCCGAGGCCGCCCGCCGCGCCGCCGCCGGCACGCCCTTTGCCAAAAAGGACGTGTACCGGGCCCTGGTGGAGGAAAAGACAAAAGGGGGAGACGCCTGATGCCAGACGCGCGCATCCTGGCCGTGAGCGACGTGCACGGCCATGTGGCCGAGCTGCGGTGGATCCTGCGCAGCGAGACAGCCGACGCGATGTTTTTCCTGGGCGACGGGCTGCGGGACCTGTACGAGGCCATGGAGGCGGAAAAGGCGCAGGGGCGCCCCGTGCGCTGGCCGGTGTACGCCGTGCGCGGCAACTGTGACGCCGGCTGGCCCGACCCGCCCGAGGGCCTTGCGCCGGTGGCGGGGATGCTGTTCTTTTACACCCACGGCCACGCCTACGGCGTAAAATCCGGCACCGGCCGCCTGGCCGAGGCGGCGATGGCCCGCGGCGCCGACGTGGCGCTGTACGGCCACACCCACCGCTGCAAGAAGGAGCCCGGCATGGCCGGCCTGCCGGCGGTGTTCAACCCCGGCAGCGTGATGGCGGACGGCAGCTACGGCGTGATCACGGTACAGGACGGCCGCTGCGCCTTTGCCCACCGCCGGGTGCCGCCGCTGTGAGCGCGCCGGTGTTTTACCTGCCCCAAACGGGCAGCACCAACCTTTGGGCCAAGGCGCACCCGCGGCAGGCCGCGGGCGTTTGGGCCGTGTATACCTGTGACCAGACGGCCGGCCGCGGGCGGCTGGGGCGCGCGTGGGCGGGTGCCGCCGGGCAGGCGCTGTACTACACCGCGGTGCTGCCGTGGCCGCCGGCAAAGCTGCCGGCGCTGGGGCTGCTGGCGAGCCTGCTTTTGCGGCGGGTGCTGGCGGACCGCTACGGCCTTGCCGGTGACGGCGCGCCCGCCGTCAAGTGGCCCAACGACCTGCTGCTGCACGGCAAAAAGGTCGCGGGCATTTTGTGCGAGGGCGTGCCGGGGCAGGATGTGACGGTGTGCGGCATCGGCGTGAATTTGAGCCAGCCGCAGCGCTTTTTTGAGGCCGCCGCCCTGCCCTGGGCCGCCAGCCTGGCCGCGCTTGGCATCGACGCCGACGCCAAGCGGGACGCGGCGCCGCTGGCCGCGGCGCTGACCGACGCCTTTGCGGCGCAGGGGCCGGTGCTCTGCCGGGAAGGCTTTGCCCCGTTCTGCGCGGCCTACCGCGCCTGCTGCCTCAACCTTGGGCGCCGCGTGCGGTGGGACGGCGGCGCCGGCACGGCGCTGGACGTGGACGAGGCGGGCCGCCTGCTGGTGCAGCCGGACACGGGCGGCGCCGTGCGCCTGTTCACCGGCGAGGTGAGCCTGCAGGGGATCTACGGCGCGCCGTGACCGCGAAACGCGAAGAATTCACAAAAAATTCATACCGGTATCATAGTTTTTTCTTATTAAACGGGTATGCTGTTTTCACAGGGACGGAGCCGCAACCGTACCCTGGAACATGATTCCTCCTCACACCGAACGATACCCCACACGCCCCGCCGGTCGCCGCAAGCCGGCGGGGCAAACGTTTCCCCGGCAGGGCTGTGCCCTGCCGGGGCGTTGTGTTTATCGGCGGGCCCGGCAGCCGTTGCGGCCGTGCTTGCGGGCTGTGCTGCCTTTTTGCGGCCGGCCCTTGCGGGCGCGGCGTTACTTTTCGCCGTGGCGGGCGCGGGCGCGCGGGGGGCGGCCCGGCTCGGGTGCGGGGGCGGGCTCCGGCCCGTGCTTGCGCAGGCACACCTCCATCACGCGGCGCTGGCGCGTTTTTGTCACGGTGCCGTCATACTGCCCGATGGTGAACCTGTCCCCCACTTTGGGCAGGCGGCCGGTCTTTTCCTGCACGAGGCCGCTCACCGTCACGGCGTCAAGGTCCGGTTCCTCGGGGATGGAAAGCTCCTCATACAGGTCCTCCACGGCCGCGCTGCCGGAGACGAGCCACCGCCCGTCCGCCTGCCGGCGGAACTCCTCCACTTCCTCGTCGTGCTCGTCCCAGATCTCGCCGACGAGCTCCTCCAGGATGTCCTCCAGCGTCACGATGCCCTCGGTGCCGCCGTATTCGTCCACGACGACCGCAAGGTGGTGGTGCTTCTCGCGCAGGGTGGGCAGCAGCTGGCTGATCTGGGTGCCGGCCGTGGTGTAGATGGTGGGCGAGACCAGCGCCTCGACATCCACCTCGTTTTTGCGCACGGCGGCGTAATAATCCTTCTCATGGATGACGCCGATGATGTTGTCTATCGTTTCATGGTAGACCGGCAGGCGGCTGTAGCCGCTCTCGGCGAAAGCCTCGGCCAGCTCATCGGGGGTGATGGTGTCGGGCACGGCCTCGACATCGACGCGCGGCGTCAGCACCTGCTCGACCTCCACGTCGTCAAACTCGATGGCGGAACGGATGAGCTCGCTCTCGCGGTCGGTCAGGTCGCCGCCGCTCTCGGCCTCGTTGACCATGGTCATCAGCTCGGCGTCGGTGATGCCCTCCGTCTCCTCGGTGTGGAAGATGTTGGCCAAGAACCCTTTCCATTTGCCGAACAGCCAGTTGGCCGGGGTAAAGACCCAGAGCAGCGCCCCCAGCACCGGCGCGGCGAAAAGGGCGAACCGCTCCGGCATCTCTTTGGCGAGGCTTTTGGGCGTGACCTCGCCGAACACCAGCACCGCCACGGTGATGACCAGCGTGGAGAGGCTGGCGCCGTATTGGCGGGAGACGAACTCGGTAAACAGCACGGCGCCCAGGCTGGCGAGGGCGATGTTTACGATGTTGTTGCCGATGAGGATGGTGGAGAGCAGGCTGTCATACCGCTCGGCCAGGGCCTGCACGCGCCTGGCATCGGCATCGCCGGAATCCGCCCGGCTTTTGAGGCGTATCTGGTTCAGGGAGGAGAACGCCGTCTCCGAGGCCGAAAAAAAGGCCGACAGGGCGCAAAGCGCCACCATCGCCGCTACCATCCAAACTATTGTACCTGTACTGCCATCGTCCATGGTAGAACTATCAACTCCGCTTTCCGTATGGGATTTCCGCCCCGCAGGGGGCCACACAGCAGAGTATACCACACATCGTTTTTTTATGCAAGGGGTGTGTTGGCGCGCGGGCTGCCGGCCTTCAACAAATACCGGGTCACCTCCCGCCGGCACACGCTGGAGCTGGATACCATGCTGGAAATGCTGGAGGCGCGCCTGCTGATGTTCGAGCAGGCACCCGGCGCGCAGTGAGCCCCGGCGCGCGGCACAGGGCGGTGCCATACGAAAAGGGCGCTGTATCTTGTGATACAGCGCCCTTTTGGCGGTTGCGGAGGCGCGAACTATAGTTTCCCTGCGATTTTGTGGGGGCAGAAAAACAGATATTTGGCATAGGAAAATCAAATTTTGTTCTTAGCTATTGAACCGGACGCTCATCTTTTTAGAAAGAACAGGCGCAGTTATGTTACCGTTGCCGTGACGGCTACTCCTTCGCCATTTCAGAAAAGCCGTGGAAGGGAATCTTCTCCGTGACATCGGAATGATTTGCTGCATCCACGCCGCCCTGCAAGAAGCGCTGGCGTGCCTGTTCGGCATTGATATATTGCTGTGACAAAAACGCATACTTGCGGGCGGAGAGTTCCGCGTCACGGGAAGGCCGGCCACTGCGGGCATACTTTACCCGTTCATCGAACAGTTTTTGTAATTCTTTACCGCAACGATTGTGCAGAGCGTTTAAGCAGTCTTTAATCTTTTGCTGGTCCACACGCCGGACACATTTTGCCGGGACGATCCAGCAATTTGATTTTTCAGCCTTATCTTTGATAGCGGCAGGCATCGGCGCTTCAATCGCCTCTGGAAACAGGATGCTGACCTCCTTTGATCCAAGAACAAGATACCCGGTATTGCCATAGGGCTGTTCGCCCAGCGTAAGAGTATGGACCTCCAAAAACAGCAAAACACCGTCTTCTGCCAGTGTGCTGCCTATTTTTTTGAAGGTTTGCATCCAATCCTGAATATCCACCTCATGCAGGACATTCATCAAGACAACTACATCATATTTCCCTTTGACAAGCTCGCTCGGTTTTGTGTGAAACGGAAACGGACAATTGCATATTTTTCCGTTTACACCCAGCAGCGTTTTATCTGGATATGGATCATAGGCCTCATACTGGAGCAGGTTTTTATACTCAAATCCTTCCTGACGCTGTGCCTCCATGCATTGCCAGATGCGGCATTTTCCTGCGCCATAATCCAACACATATAGCGGCCGATCCTTTTTGCGAACGTGGATAGAATGTATAAATTTTAAATACTGCTCGTCTTGGGGATCGACGGTTCCAACAGCCTCTGGAGGGCAGAAGCATTCCACAATAAAGCGATAATACTCCCAATCATAGACCGATTTCAAAAACTCAAACAGATTGATGTCTTCCAGCCCCACCAAGTCATTGTAAACCGTTTCGTACAGCGCGCTGTTTCGGGGCAAAACGCAGTTATCCTCCAGCACCACAAGTTCCTGGAAAGAGAACAGGGGCACCAAAAAAAGCGAGTGCGAAGCAACCCAAAGCGCTTTGACATTGGGCGAATCGTACAGATCACGCATGACCGTAAGCAGGGCGCGTGGATGAAGATGGATCTCCGGCTCGTCCATAAAAATCACCAGCTTATTATGGTCGCGCTCCTCCACAAAAAACAGAAAAAAGCAAAGATAAAACAGAAACCGTTCCCCCGGCGACAGCAGGGGCAGCATTTCATTATAAGGTAGATCCAAAAGCGTTTTTCCTGTTTTATCCAGCTTTTGCAGATGAAGATGCCTTTTGGTGTCGCAGTATACCCGATAGCCAATCAAATCATGAAGCTGCCGGTTGATGCTCTCCAGCCGTTTGCCCGCCATTGCTTTCAGGATTTGAGAGCGACGCATATGCTCGCCGTACAAATCATCCAGAAGCGATTCGTGCCCCTTGTCGATAAGGCGCAGAAATTCCTGAAAAGAAGGCGACGCCTGATAGAAAATCACATCGTATAAATTGGATTCCGTATCCAGCGTGGCCTCGTTCATTACATTTTCCGCACCGGCTTCCTCATTGCTTGCGCGGAAAGACGCAAAGTCCAAGTACACAATAGCCGCATCGCCGTTATTTTCAGCTTGTAAATTCCGGTACCGTTGCTGTAAAAAGCGCGTTTTACCGGAACCGTTTTTCCCTATCAACAGGTTCCGAGAATGAAAGGTAAACCTTGGTGGAATCTGTACAAGGTACTCCGGGCCGGAATTGTCAGATAAGGCTGCGGGAGTATTTTCCATAAAGCAACACTTCCATTTTTCGCTAATTTTTTTAATTTTAACATAACAACAACCGCATTTCAATACTCTGCAAAAATCAGTCGAAAAGAGTTTACTTATTTGGGAATATAGTATAAAATGGTGGCGAGGTGAAGCGTATGGAAGAATATCGGTCGGAGTTTGTCATTGCCTTGTCGTGCGCTGTCGGTACAGATACAGAACCGGTCAAAGAATGCTTTGAGAAAGAACTAACAAAGTACAATTACCGGTGCCGTTTTATCAAGATATCGAAAGACCTTTTGGATCCCATCAACGAAAGAGCCGGCAACGCGCCAAGACGCACGTATGACCGTTCCATGGAGCTTATGGATCGGGGCAATGAAATGCGCAAAAACTCAAATGATTGCTCGATATTGGCAGCTGGCGCCATCCATCAAATTTATAATGACAGAGATGATGACGAAAAATCCACAGAAGCGAACCCGATCAAAAAGCCGAAAGACGGCCTTGTATATATCATTGATTCTCTTAAACATCCCGATGAGGTAAAGCTTTTGCGCGCCGTATACGGCACAGGCTTTTATCTGTTTGCCATCAATGAGGCGGAGGAATACCGACGCAACAATTTGTGCGAGGTCAATAACATCGGCATGGAGGATGCTGACAAGCTGATCCAACGGGATCTGGAAGAACATCTCCCCTACGGCCAAAAGACGCGCCGGGTCTTTGAACTGGCGGATTTTCATCTCTCGGTGAACCGATGGATGGATTTCTACCAACACAATTTACCAACTTCCACATCAAAAAAGGCCAAGCTGGAGGCAAAAAAGAACGCCAAAATAAACGTTTTGGAAGGGCAAATCAAACGCATCCTTGAACTGCTTTTCGGGAACCCATTCATAACGCCGACCTTTGATGAATATGCTATGTTCATGGCCTACGCTACAGGGCTGCGATCCGCCGATCTGTCGCGGCAGATCGGCGCGGTGATCGCGACCCCGCAGCAGGAAATCGTGGCGATGGGCGCCAATGACTGTCCGCAGTACGGGGGCGGGCAGTACTGGATGACTTGGAATCCCGAAAAATTTGCCTACGAGGACGTGGAGTTGGGCCGCGATTATAAGCGCGGTTACGATTCCAATAAAGCAGAGTTTTCCCGTATCGTGGATGAAATCGTCGGTTTGTTTAAATTTGATGATTCGCCGGAAGGCACAGCGGAAAAGGAAGCTGCGCGGAAAAAAATCTATAATTCCCGTATTGGACAACTGACGG
The DNA here is from genome assembly GCA_947629015.1 of uncultured Gemmiger sp. Lineage (GTDB taxonomy): Bacteria > Bacillota > Clostridia > Oscillospirales > Ruminococcaceae > Gemmiger. The sequence continues at coordinate 1,989 of CANRCB010000035.1, read as the reverse complement.
AATACGGGCGACCCATGCATGCGGAGATGGCGGCGATTTTATCATGCGCCCGAACGGGCATATCGCTCCAAGATGCAACGCTGTATTGCACTACTTTTCCGTGCCACAACTGCGCCAAGCATATCATTGGGGCCGGTATCCGGCGGGTGGTATATATTGAGCCTTACCCGAAAAGCAAATCGTTCCAAATGTACAGTGAAAGCATCTCCCTGGGCGAGGAAACAAAAGCAACCGGCCAGAAAAAGGTCTCCTTTGAAGAATTTGTGGGTATTGGTCCACGCCGATTTTTTGATTTGTTCTCCATGCGGCTGGGCAATGGGTATCCGCTTATCCGTAAAAACGAGCAAGGAAATGTGGTCGATTGGGACTGTTCAAACGCAAAGCTACGGTGTATAATGGAACCAACAAACTATATGGAGCGGGAAACTTTCTATTCTCATCATTACCTGCAATATCTTGACTCCATGAACGACGGAGGCCCGGAAAAATGAAAAACGCAACACCTATGAAAGCAAATGTTTATAGTTCTGCATTGGTTCAGGCCAGTTTGAAAAAACTGGAACATGAGATGGCCGGTTGGCCAAGTTGGAAGGTCGCATCCATGAGCTCTACCGAACGCGGCGCATCCTCTCCGGCCGCCGGGATGCCGGTCGCCGGAACGCCTGTGCAAAAGTAGTTTCCTTGTCTCGTAAAGCGGGGGCGGCCTGCCAGTCAGCGCCGAAAGCGTTTCGACGCCTACACGCAAACATACTGTCACTTGGTTTTTGCAGCATATCAAAGAGGCGCCATATCGCAAGATACAGCGCCTCGCTTTTTATCCAGGTCAATCATCTTGCTTTTTCCGGTGCCTTTTTTCCAGTTTTATTTTCTATATACCTCTTCAAAACCATCCCCAGAACTACGGCCAATACGCAGGTTCCGGGGATGATTATTTGTTGGCCGCGGCTTTTTTGTTAAGCAGAGCACCTGCTGATGACCTGCTCAAAAAATTCTTTACAAAAAATCTGCTGCCCTGCCCAATAAACATTCACCGGCCAAACCGGTGCTTTTTCATATGCGGGCATAGCCCTATATTCCTCGCCACACGTAAAACGCGTAAGACGGTCTGCCAACTGCGTGGATATTGTTACTTACTGCCCGTAAACGGGCCAACCTGACTCATCGTTAATTGTTCGCCCATCTGATTTTCTTTAAGCTGATTCTGTATGTACTCCACAATTCGGCTCTCGTTCTTCCCTACCGTATCGACGTAATATCCTTTACACCAAAATTCTCTGTTTCTGTATTTGTACCCCAATTCGCCGAATGTTTCTCTCTTCTAACACAAGGAGTTTCTTTTTTCTTCCTCTGTATTCTGTTCAACTATATAATTCTTACCGAACCACACGTCTAATGTGTGGTTTTGGTATTCAAAAATGGCGGTCGGATCGTTCTCGATGTCTGGTCGCGCTACCCTGCCGATGCACTGACCCTGCGAGCCTGGCCGGCCGACCCATCTGCCGGCAGTATGGCCGCCTTTGCCGTCGACTATTGCCCGGTCACGGACTCGGAACCGCCGTCCATCCGTTTTGATTCGGCCTATCACAGGGCGCTGGACAAAGCCCTGCAGCGCAGTGAAACGAGAAGTAAGGGTCAGGACGAAGCGCAACAGACGTGACCCTGCCTACAGCAAAAAGAACGCCCCCGGAGCCGCAGTTGAAACGACAGCCGTTCAGGGGGTGTTTTTTTGAGATGGCTCCTTGCCGTGAAGCGCACCGGCAAGGGAAAATCAAGTCTGGTAAGGGAAGCATTGACACCTTTTATGTGTATGTGCTTGACAGCAATTAAAAAGGTAGATGCGACGCAACTTTTTATAAACTTTGCTGTTCGTTCTTGATATCCTCCGTTATATCCGCTATACTATATCTAAAAGTAGCGTCATTTGCGACGCAAATTTGAGGTGAGAAGCGTGATACGCAGAGATTTTTATCTGGAGCGCATCGTCCATAC
>CANRCB010000034.1 GCA_947629015.1 uncultured Gemmiger sp. | reverse complement strand
GGGCAGACGGGTTCATACCCCAATTCAAACACCCTGCGGCAGTAGCGGCGCAGAACGGTGGGAGAGGTATCGTTGGCGGTACAGATAAAGGCCCAAGGCTTTTTCATAAGAACATCATCCTTTCAGTCAAAAGGTAGGGATGGCGTCAAGAGTGACGCCATCCCGGTTTGGTTTTGTATGCTGTGATGTCACATTTGACGTCACGCGGAATGTTCGGCGGGTTTTGAGATTTCGGCGGGCGTTGGCCCGCCATCCAGCGCTTTGCGCACACGGTCACAGCCGCGCTTGAAATAGGCATCCGTCACCTCGATGCCCACGGCCTCGTACCCTTCCTGCACGGCCGGATCCGGCGAACGGGTCGAGGATGCGCCCGCCCGGCTCGGTGATGTGGACGATATCCCGCATCAGTGGCAGCGGCTTCTCGGTGACATGGATGCGATGCTGCGGGTTGGGGTAGCGGAACACCCCCGGCAGGCATCCTACCGGGCGGGTCAGAGCCATGGGGCCATTGGAGGCCCACAGGGCAAACTCACTCTGCTGGCGAAAACGGCCGCGCTGCGGGCGGCTGGTGATCTTATCCCAAACAAGGGTGCCGCGCCAGATCCACCCGGCCCATTGGACGGCGTCTGCAAGAGCGGGGGCCATGCGCCAGTCGATGAACACCACCAGCACCGCGCCGGGTTTGCAGGCGCGGCGGGCATCGGACAACCATTCCGCACACCAGCGCGTCCAGCTGCGCTGGTCTTTCTGATCGCCGTCGAAATCCGGCAGCGCGCGGTCGGCGGCCATACTGCTGTATTTCTGGTTGGTGGTGCGGCTCTTTTCGCTGGGCTTGGCCCCGCCGCTGGCGTAGGGCGGGTCGGTGATGACAGCGTCGAACACCCCCGGCTCAAAGGCGCGGATCAGGGAGAGGGTGTCGCCCTGGAGGATGGTCCAGCCATCGCCGCCCTTGTGTTTCAGCGGCGGCATGGCTTCCAGCGGATGGGGCCGGATGGTTTGAAGTAACTCGGTCTCGGTCAAGGGCATCTTCCTTTCCTGTTCGTGGTTTTTGTGGTTTATCGGGCATCGCCATCTATAGAGCGGGAGCGCTGCGGAGACGGCGCCTTCTTTTGCCCGGAGGAAGCGTTGCGGACGGCGGGCGGCAAAATGTTCCGGGACGGATGATTCCAGGCGATACTGACCTTGATCTCCGAATTTGAAAGAGAGATCGTGTCACAGGTAGGGTTGTTGAGCGTCAACCCCGGAAGGACAACGCTGTATCCATGGCAGCGGACAGCGCCACTCACCTCGCCGTAGACAGCCGCATGGTCAGCCAGAACCGGGCTGATGCCTGTCTGTGGATGTGGGTAAAGATGGGCGTTTCCGCCCGCCAGGCAGCATCCGGAAAGCAAGCCGCCCGTAACGATGGCGTGGTCACAAACAAGCGCATGATGCAGGCACTCGGCCGTGCCCGAGACAAGCGTGCTGCCCTTTGCCACGGAGTTGCCTTTCAGAACGGCATCCTGTGAAACGTAGGCGTCCTCAAAAGCAATGGCGTCACCGAACAGCCAGCAGGTTCCTTTCTGGGAGAGGTTGTCCTCGCTTTGCACATACCCGCCGAGCTGGCCCTGCTGGACATCGCTGCGAAAGGAATACAGAGCGCGGATACGGTGCAGCCACGGATAATCGGGGTGAGGAATGTCGGTTATCTCATATTTTTTCATCTGCCATCGCCCCTGTCAGGCGACGGCCTGGGCCTGGCCTGCGCTTGCGGGAAATCCGTCTGCACATACTCGCTGACGATCCCCAGCGCCTCGCCGTAGCTGCCGCTGGCATACACGCGCCGGTTCATTTCCGATACCTTTTCACCCTGGCCGGCCTTCCGCAGCGCCTGCCCCGCCTTGCCCAGCACGGCGTAAATGTTGCCGTCCGGCCCCGCGAGGTTGATGTGGGGCAGAACGGGTTTTTTCGGCCCGGTCTGGATCCGCAGCCGGTCAGCGCTTCCGATCTCAAAGGAAAAATCATCTTCCTGCCAGAAATGCACATAGATGGTGCCGCCGTCCATGCGGATCTTCCGCTGCTCAAAACTTTCGCCCCAGCCATCCGACATCTGGCCCGAAAGGTAACTTTGCAGGTCGCGCATCTCGGTTTCGGTCAGGTTCCGATCCAGGCGCACAGTGGTGCAGCCCATGAGCTCGCCGTTACGGCAGCAGACCGTCACGTCGATGGACTTGACCTTTTCACACACGCGCCCGTCGCGGTACTTGAACAACGCGACGCCGCTTTCTGTGTGATCCATGTCATCTGCAAGAGCGGCCTCGATCGCGTCCCGGTATGGTACCAAAGCGCTGCCGGTCAGTTGTTCGGGGTCGTCATAAAAAGCAGGCTCATCCCATCCGCTTTCCGCATCGTCCGGAATCCAGTCTGCCGTAAGCGGGGAATACAGCTTTAACGAAACTTCGTTATCCAAACACATCACTCCTATCTCTCTGATTCTTGCAGCCGGGCGAACCGTTTCAACATGGCCGCCTGGGCCATATCGGCGTAATCCTTGCCCTCGATAGTCGGCAAATTGACGATGACACGGTATTTGTCCGCATAATACCGCTGTATCTGGTCTGCCGCATACCGTCCCGCATGGTCGTTATCCAAACACACCTCGATCTCCTGGATCTGCGGATGCCGCTGCAAAAAGGCGGAAAGAGAAGGCAGAGCTTTGGCTTCCCGAACACTTTCAGGCGTGCCCTTCACGTGCGCGGGGGCGTAGATGCCGCCCAAAGAAAGGCGGTATTTTGGCGTATCATCGCGGCAAAGTGTCATTTCCGCCATCGCGTCGACAGCGCTCTCAAAGACAGCGACACGGGGGCAAGGATCCAAAATGAATATATTTTTGGCGCAGCGATCACCTGATTTGTTGTCATCCGCCGCCATCGGTGGAATACAGAACCCGAACCTCTTTTCACTGCCGGCCTGCTCGTATTTGAACGGCGCACCCGCGGTACTGCGCAGGGCCGCGTACCTTGCGCGCCCGGTCTCGTCCCGGCCCACGAACACACAGTTGTGCCAGGGCTGGCTCTCGTACAGGAGGCCCTGCCGGATGCAGGTGCGGATGACCTGCGGGGAGATCCCCCTTCCCAGCAGGTACCTTTCCACCCGCGCCGTCGTTGTGGCCGCGGGTGGCAGTGTGAATGCAGGCCGCCGCTGCTGCACCACCAGATGCGGAACAGGCGCGGGGCCGGGCCGCTCGTCGCAGAGCTGCCGCACGGCTTCGACGAAGGGAACGCCCTCGACATGGATGAGATAATCAAGCGCGCTGCGCCCCCCGATGTCCTGGCTTTTCCAGTGCCACACGCTGCTCTCGCCGTTGATTTTAAAGCTGTCGTGGCTCTTGAGCTGGAACTCGCCCCGCGCATGAGCGGGAACCAGATCGTCTGAGCGGTAGCGCCGCAGAAATTCGATTGCGGGGACTCGTTTTGCGGCGGCGATCTGGTCAGCGCTGACGCCGGGCATTACAGGATCGTATCCCGCAGGGCGGTCACCTTATCGGTACGCTCCCACGGGAACTGATCCCGGCCAAAATGCCCGCCCGACGCAGTGTCGGCATAGATGGGGCGGCGCAGGTCCAGCGTGTCGATGATGCCGGCCGGGGTGAGATCGAACACCATAGCGACCGCGCCGGACAGGCAGTCATCTGCGCAGGCGGTGCCGGTGCCAAAGGTATCCACCTCTACCATGACCGGCTCGGCCACTCCAATGGCATAGGCGAGCGTGACCTGGCAGCGTTTGCACAGGCCCGCCGCCACAAGGTTGACGGCGATGTAGCGGGCCATGTACGCACCGCTGCGATCCACCTTGGTGGGGTCCTTGCCGGAAAACGCGCCGCCGCCGTGCGGGGCGATGCTGCCGTAGGTGTCCACCATGAGCTTGCGCCCGGTCAGGCCGGTATCGGCATCGGGGCCGCCCGTGACGAAACGCCCGGACGGGTTGATGTACAGGTCGAGGTCCTCATCCACGGGATAGCCCTTGAGCGCCGGCAGCACTACCTCGTTCAAGACCTCCTGCTCCAGCCGGTCGGGGTCCTTGTCGACGTCGTGCTGGATGCTCACCACCACGGTGGATACCCGCTGGGGGACGCCGTCCTCGTACTGCACGGTGACCTGCGCCTTGCCGTCCGGCCCGATGCCCTGCACACGCCCGGTGACGCGGCAGAGGGTGAGCAGGTTGGTGAGGCGGTGGGCCAGCACCACCGGCATGGGCAGGTACTGCGCAGTCTCATCGGTGGCGTAGCCGACCATGACGCCCTGGTCGCCCGCGCCCAAGGTGTCGCTGGCCGTGCCCGCTCCCGCAGCCGGCAACAGGGCCGGGAACGGGTTGTTGACGGCGGCGGCGATGTCCTCGCTCTGCGCATGGACATGGATGTCAATGGCATACCCGGCGGGGTCATAGCCGATGCCGCGCAGGGTGTCAGCGACGATGGCCGAAAGGTCGGGCAGGTCGTGGACGGTGATCTCCCCGGCGACGGCGATGAGGCCCCTGGTGGCCAGCACCTCGCAGGCCACACGGGCGGCAGGGTCGATGGCGAGGCAGGCATCGAGGATGCGGTCCGCAATCTTGTCGCAGAGCTTGTCGGGATGCCCCTCGGTCACGGATTCAGCGGTGTAATAACGGATCATGGCAAACACTCCTTTGTCAGTAAGGTAAATTGCCGCCAAAACGGGCGGCGCGCCTGCGCAGGGGGCGGTCAAGGCCATGCACGTGCAGCTCATACGCCAACTGTGTATGGCCGGCCTCCAGCCTGACCCGGTGCGCCTGCATGGTTTTGAGCAGGCGCAGCAGCAGGCGGTCATCGTGGCTGATATTGGTCAGCCGGGTCACCAGCACGGCCTGGATGCGGCCGCGGCGTACCTGGCGGAACACTTCGCGCAGGCCGGGGCGCCGGAAAAGCGGAGCGTCCTCCCGGTCGGCGGAGAACCCGACGACCGTTTGCCCGCGTTCCGCCGCCAGCCGGTACAGGGCGTTGGCCTGCCGCTGCAGCTCCATCGGGCAGGAGCGCTGGCGCGCGTATAACCAGATGTTATCCATAGTTGTCCTTTCTTTTTTGCGGGCGGGGCGTGGCTGTGCAGCCACGCCCCGCGGTTGCTTACTACTGTTCCGTGTCGACCCGCCTGGCCACCACCACGATGCGGCCATTTTCCCGGCTGTATTCGCAGGTGGACAGGGTGAGGAGCTTGTCCCCGTACCGGGCGGTGATGCCGGTATCGTAGAGCGCCAGCGCCCTGCACTGGCAGAGGTAGGCGTCAAAATCCCCGGCATCGTCGGCGGTGGTGAAACGGTAATACGGGAATCCCCGCTCACTGTACGCAACCGTCTTGAACACCGCCACGATCTCATAGGTGCCGTACCCGTCCAGCGTATCGAAACAGATGGTTTTGTGCCGGCGATAAAACGCCTCGTCCTCATACCGGCACAGGTCGCTGAACATGGTGCCGTCCTTCATGTTGTGGCCGTAGATCACGGTGTTGTCACAATAGCCCAGCGCACAATTTTCGGCCACATACGGCACGCCGTGGTCGCTGTACTGCCGGTCGAACCCGCGCTTGAGGTAATAGTCCGGGCGATCCACCGTCTGCATGACGGGATAGTCGATGTCCGTGCCCTCAATGTGCAGCCACCCCACCATGTCGGTGTTGCGCGCCTGCACGGCCGCGTATTTCTCATACGCCGTCATCGCGGTTTCGCTGCCGGACGCCGCCCCCGCGGGCGGGGTTTCCGGCGCCGGCGCCACCAGCGCCGCCACCTCGTCAAACGCCCTGGCGCTGGCCAGATCGTCCAGCTTCTGCCCGGCCAGCATCGTAGCCGCGAACAGCAGCACGAATCCCCAGATCATCGCGACCAAAAACCAGAAATGGTGCCGTTTCATTCGGCATCACCCCGTTTCCCCGCTTTGCGGCGCGTATACAGGTACATGCCAAGGCACACCGCGACGCCCACCGCGGCAACCGCCATGAGACCCCACCAGACGGCCGGGTTTCGGCGATCCCCGGTCTGGGGCGTGTCGCGCAGGATGTTGTGCATCGTCACGGTAACGACCTCGCCGTCAGGCACGGCTGCCGTCCGGGCTTCGGGCAGGATGTAATTGGCGGCGGCGCCGTCGTTTACCTCCGAGATGGTATACTCGCCCAGGCGCAGCCCTTCGATCAGGATCTCACCGCGGGCATCGGTGGCGAATGTCTTGTCGTAACCGTCCGGCCCCGCCACGCGGAAGGAAAACCCTTCCACCCGGCCATCCGAGGCGGTCTTGACGATCTTCAAGGCACCCACCCGCGGCGCGTTGACAAAGCCTTTCCCGGCCTCGTTTTCCACCACCACCGTCTTGCCCTGCTCACGGATGGCAAAGGGGTAGACGCCGGTATCGGGATAAAAACCGTCCGGCGCTTTGGTCTCGCGCACCAGGTAATCGCCGTATGGCAGACCGCCAAGCTCATACACGCCGGTCGTCACCTCCGGCACCTCGCCGATCCGCTCATCGCCCGCATTCAGGGTATGGTCGCCGTCCGTGTCGCGGTAGAGTTCAAACACGGCGCCGGTCAACCGGTTTTGCGGGTAATCGCGGTCGACCTTGGTCAACTGCACGGTGCCCACGATGCGGTCGTCCACCGCCGTGATCTCGGCCACATCGCCGTCCGCGTCGATGGTGACGGGGAAGATCCGCTCGTCCAGCAGGTACCCTTCCGGGGCGAGCAATTCCCGCACCAGCCAATCGCCATAGGGCACATCGGCAAAGGTGAAAACACCGTCCGCGTCGGCGGTCGCGGTCAGCAAGGCTTCGTCGGCCGTGAACGCCGTGGCATCGGCCGCGAACAGGCCGAATTCCGCCCCGGCCAGAGCCGTTGCGTTGTCATCCAGCTTGAGGCCGTGGACTTCGCCGCGGATCAGCGAATTGGCGACCGGCCGACCGTCATTGGCCGTGAGCTCGATGAGGGCGGTATCCTGCCCGGCACAGGTGAAACTGACGGGGTATTTTTTGGTGTTAAGCAGATAGTGCGCGTCGGTGGTGAGCTCTTGCAGATAGTAGCTGCCAAAGGGCAGATCGGCCTGCACCTGCGCATGGCCGTTTTCCGCCACCTGCACCCGCTCGATGAGACCGTCCCGCGGGATCGCGCTGCCATCCGCGGCGGTGATCGTTTCGGCGGCATACAGGCCAAAGGTGACCTTCGCCAACCCCGCGGCACCCCCAAGGCCAAAGGTCTCATCCTGTTCCAGCACCTTGTCGAGCGATAGGGCGGCCTTCTGCCGGTCATTGGCAAAGCCGGCCTGTGCCTCGGTGAGCGCGACGTCCTGCCCCGCATAGGTGAGCGCAACGGCACAGGGTTCGGTGTTCAGCACCATGCCCTGCGGGGCGGTGATCTCGCGCACCTCGTAACGGCCCAGGTACAGCGGCTTGCTCTGCGCCAGGCCGTCCGGACCGGTGGTAAGGGTATCCACCACTTCGCCCCTGGCCGCATGTCGCGTGCCGTCCGGCGTGACGATGTCCTCGGCCGCCGTTATCTCATATACAGCGCCCGGCAGCCCCTGCACGGCGTAGACGGGAAGGTAGAGATCGCCGGCGTGCCGCACACCGGCAAACACCTCGCCGCTCTTTTTGACATGAAGGATTCCTTTCTGGGCGGTATCCCGCTTTTCCACCTCCACCACGGTCACGCCGCTGGCATCCCCGGTGGCGTCCCGGGCGACGATATCAAAGGAAACCGGGGTCTTGTCCAGAACATAGCCATACGGCGCCGTCACCTCGACCAGAGAATAGCCCGTCCCGTAGTCGAGCGGTTTTGGCGTGATGAGGGTACCGTCCGTCGCGGTATAAAAGGTATCGAGCTCGGCGGGTTCCGGATAGGTGACGGTCTGGGTGATGAGCGCGCCGTCCGGCCCATACAGCTGGAACCCCGCGCCGGCGAGCGGGATGGTCTTGCCGCTCTCGGCATCCTTCTTGACGATCTTGACATGGCTTTGGAAGGCGGCGTTGTTGGCAAGGTAGCGGTAGGTCTTGCCGTTCGCCGAGATGTAAACGTCAAAGTCCGGCAGCAGCGCGCGGCCCTCGTGGCCTTTGGACTGGTGCACGGTGTAGATGCCATAGGGCAGCGGCTTGCTCTCGGCATAGCCGAATTCATCGCAGACCAATGTGTCCTTCTCGCTGTCCTTCGCCTTGGCGTAGCTGCCGGCGCTCTTGAGATAGACCTGGAACTCCGCCCCGATCTCCGGCGTCTCGACCTGTGTATCGCCGTCGTCGGTGTGCTTGAGGATGGACAGGTTGCCCTTGATCACCTGCTCGCTCGACGCGGCCGTCAAGGTATTGTATTCCACCGTGAACTGGCCGGGCGCCGCCCCGACCGCGTGTACCGTCTTGTCCAGCAGGTATCCCTCGCCGGGCTTGATCTCACGGATGCTCCAGTTTTCCCCGCAGGGATAGTACCGGGTGGTCAGCTTGCCGCCGGCATCGGTGGTGTAGGTATCCACCAGCTCCTCGCCCCGGTAAACGCCGTACACGGCCCCGGCCAGTTTGGCGTCGCCCTGCGCGGTGCCGGTCTCGCTGTCGGTTTTGGTGAGGGTGGCCCGCCACTTTTTGAGGCGGTTTTCCACGCTTTTTTGGGTAACGGCGCCCCACGCGATGTCCACGCGCTGGCTGGCGGGCACGACGTATCGGGTGGCGGTGTCCATTTCCTCCAGCACATACCCGTTGCCCGCAAGGAGATCTGGGAACGTCGCCTTGCCGGTGCTGTCGGTGGTGGCGTAGGCGTCGACCGGCTGCCCGTTCAGCGCGGTGCCGGTCAGGTGGAACCGGATGCCCGTGGCAAGGCCGTCCTCGCTGGTCTTGGTCACGGTCAGGCTGCCGCGCTTGAGGGTGTTGTTGAAGCTCACGCTTGCCACCTGCCCGGCCAGCACATTGACCTGCTGGCTCTGCTGCGGCCTGTACCGGTCGGCGACGGTCTCCGTCACGGTATACAGGCCGGGGGTGAGGTCGTCGATCTGGATCTCACCGTAGGCGCCGGTGGTGACGCTCCTGTCCACGCCGTTGCCGGTGACGGTAAAGGGCACGCCCGCCACCTGGCCATCCTCGCTCGTCTTGATGATCCTGGCGCTGCCGAGGCTGACCTTGATGTTCAGGAACCCCGAGACCGGGTCGTTCACCGACTGGGTGTAGGAGACGACATCCTGTACGCTGCTGGTCGGGCCGTAGGATCCGTCCGACCAGGTGATCAGGCCCATGCGCTGGCTCCCCACCTTGTCCGCCGTGACGGACACCGTCCCGGCCGGCGCCGTGTCCGTCCAGATGGTGAGCGCGTCGCCGTCCGTTGAAAAGTGCAGGCCGGGGTCATCGGAGGAAAAGGCGTAGTTCGCCAGCACATGGTTCGTGTCGGTCAGGGTCACGGCATAGCGGCTGCCGTCCCATTGCAGATCCACCGTCCCGGCGCGAGCGGTGCTGCGCGCGAACATACTGGGCAGGACGGTGTGCGTTTTGACCCGGCTCTCGATGGTTGCATAGTAGGCGAGCACCTTGTCGCGCAGGACGTAATCGGGCACCAGCTGATCCAGCACCGCGCTGTACGACCCGGTGGGCACCTTGTTGAAATCGGCGTCCCGCTCCCCGACGATCACCTCCCAGATAAGGAACTGGGTGGCCAGGGCAAACGACATGGTCTCGGCGTCGGTTTGGGTGCGCCATTCCGCCGAGAGCGGGCCGGTATACCCGTACTGCAAAATGCGGCCCACCAACAGCTTGATGTCGTCCGGGGCGAGGGTGGAATTGTACTGGGGCGGGAAATTGTCCCAGAAATCCTCATCGTGGCTGATGAGCACATCGCCGGTATGCTGGTTGGGCCCAGGCTCGATACAGTAGGCGATCGGGCCGCCGGTACTGCCTGTGGCCCGCAGGATGGTGCGTGTGCTCTGCACCGCGTACCAGCCGTTCATCAGGACAAGGGTCGGGTGCCCCCAGTTGGAACCGGCAGCGGCCTCGCCGGGACGCGGAAAGACGACCATGTAGACCTGCGTGACGTCCCCCGCGGCGTGGGCCGATACCGGCCCGACACCCAACACCACAGAAAACAGCAGCATGGCCAAAAGAAATGCGCTGATCCGTTTAAAACAGGACTTCTGCATCAATAGAGACTCCTCCTTTGCAAACAAAAACGGCGCGCCCGCGGGCACGCCATGGTGTTATACGTTTCGTATTACGCGTAACCGATATACAAATCGTAGTTTCCGTCGCCGCGATCCTGCGCCCAGACCCAAACATTGAGGATGGAGGGATCGGCGGCATACCGGCCCAGGCGGGACTGGATATCCGCCTCGAGGCCGGTGCGGTGGCTGCCTGCCACGATGGGGGTATCCCAGCAGGCGGCAGCGCTTGGTTCGAGGCGCAGGCCGAGACCGGCCGCGCAGTTCTGCGCGTAGGCGACCCAGGTGTTGATGTCGAACGCGGGGGCCGGTGGCGCGGCAGGCGCCAGGGTCGGTACCGGATCCGGTTCCGATGCCGGCTCCGTTACCGGCGTCTGTGTCGGCTCGGGGGTGGGCGGCGGTGTGGGCGCCGGTGTCGGTTCGGGGGCGGGCGGTACCGTGTCTGCCGGGGGCGTCCCGGCGCGGAGCCTCGTTGCCGCGCGCCGGCGCCGCAAAGACTTCTTTGCGGGTGCGCTCGACCTCGGCGGATGCCTCGGACAGGGAAAACCCGAACTGGCGTTTGCCCCGCAGGACAATGTCGAGATACTGCCGCGGCGGGATGGCCGGCAGATCCCGCATGGGGGCCTGCATGGTATACACCATGGCCGTGTACGGCATGCCGTCCCGCGCCGTGACGGTGATGAGTTCCTTGCCATAGTGCCGCGGGAAGCCCTCATACCGGTCAAGATCCCGTTCGTTCCATGCCGTGATACGCCACAAAGCGCCATCCACATGGCTGCCCGGTTCGGGCAGGATGGTGGCATAGCCCGCGCCGCGGTAGGCCAAACGGTACCCGTCCAGCCGGACGGGGCGGATGAGCTCGGCGTCCGGGCAGCGGATGGACATTTGCTGAACATCCATGTTGGAGCCGTAGGCAAAATAAAGCCGTGTAGGGTTGGGCATGATCTTTCACCTCGCTTCCGCATCGTGTCGGTGGGGCCGGGTTTGCAGGCTGGGGTATTGGCTGCGGTCATACCGCCATGCCCGGTCGCCCGGCAGGTTTTTGAGCAGATGTTCGCGCACATTCTTGTACTCCGGCCCGATGAGGCCGAGGCGCAAAAGGAAGGTGCGGAAGGTAAAGGCGGGGTTGTCCCCGATGGGCGTCTTGCGCAGGACGGTGCGCTGCTGGTTGAGCGCCTGCGCCGAGATCGCCAGCGCCAGCGTGATGTTGGCGCGCACTTCGCCGGCATGGAGGGTGCTCTCAAAACAGCGCCATTCCAGCGTACCGTGGGTGAACACCGCGTGCAGGTTGAGGGCGTGGTATCGGGTCTCGTTATAGTGGTACGTCCGATTTACCGGGCTGTCGCGGTACCAGATATCTTCGAGCTCCTGCATGGTGGCGGTCTTTGGCAGGCGGCGCACCCTTGTCACGGTACCCTCATTGACCTTTTGGCACCAACGCTGAACGCGGCTTTCGTTGACCTTGAGCGCCAGGAACAAAATGTCCTCTTTTGCGTACATGATGGACAGCGCGTTCTTGAGCGTTTGCGGGGTGTGCGGCGCGGCGTCGATATGGACGTGCATCCCGCAGCTGCCGTTGACCACCGCCCCGGCATGGCGCAGAGCACGCACAACGGATTGCAGCTTGGCCATTTCGGCGTATTCCAGCTTGGGGGAGTTCAGTTCCACGGCATACAAATCGTCGGTACGCACCTGCCGCCGACCGCTGGCATGCGTTGTGCTGATGCTGCCGTCCCGCACGATCTTCCATTCCTTGCCTTCGCCGTCGGGGATGTGATAGGCATCGTACCCGCCGTAATGGCTGTACTCGGTATGAAACAGATCGGCGATGGCTTTTGCCGCCTGCGCCCGCGTGATGCCCGTCATCTCGATCTCGCAGCCAAAAAACTGATCTTTGATGCCAACGCTCATCCGAGCGCCCGGTCCGCGGCAGCGAGGCGCCGCCCGATGGCCTCCACCACCGTCACCGTGACGCCGTTGCCCGCCTTGCCGGTAGAGCTGCGCGTCGCTCTGGATGGGTTCCAGCCGGTCGATCCGCTCATCCCGCCAGCCCTGCAGCCGCAGGCACTCGCGCGGGGTCAGGCGGCGGATACGACCGTTGTCGAACACGCCGGAGGTCTCCCGTTTATGGTTGTGGATGCCGCCGTTCTGCTTGGCGGTCAGGCAGCGCGCGATGGCAGTCAGTTCCGGCTGTTCGTTCATGTCCACAAAGCACAGCGTACCTTGTGTGCTGCCTGCGGTCAGGGTGTGGGCGATGCCGTGGCCGACCCGGCCACGCCTGGTGTTGGTGGTGGCATAGCTGATGTCGATGCTGTCGCCTGGGCGGGCCAACTGATACCCCAGCTTGGTCGCGCACTTGATGGGCAGGCCGGGGTGATCGGTCATTGGGGCATCAGGCGGCGCTGCTGCGTGGGTGAAAGGAAATACTTTTCCGCGGCATCGGGTATCAAGATATCCGACAATATACACCCGGCGTCTTGACTGCGGGACGCCAAAATCCTTGCTGTTAAGCACCTGCCATTCGACATGATACCCCAATCCGTCCAACGCATCGAGGATGGCTGCAAACGTCCGGCCGCGGTCATGCGAGAGCAGACCGGGTACGTTTTCAAACAGCAGGTAGCGAGGGTGCCGGGCAGCAGCCAGTCGGGCCAGTTCAAAGAACAGGGTGCCGCGGGGGTCGCCAAATCCGTTGCGGCGTCCGGCGAGAGAAAACGCCTGACAAGGGAATCCACCGCAGAGCAGGCCAAATTCGGGCATGGTGTCGGGGTCGGCTTGGCGGGCGTCCGCACAGTACCACTCTCCTTCCGGTTCGAACAGGGCGCGGTAGCTGCGCTCGGCGTGGGGGTTGAGCTCGCAGTGGCCCACGCAGGTGAAATCGCCGGCGCGCAGCAGCCCCTCACGGAAACCGCCGATGTCGGCGAACAGATCAATGAAAGAAATGGTCTTATCTATCACGCTCCTAGCACAACAAAAATAGCCCGCATCGCTGCGGGCCGGGGTATGGGTTCGTTATGCGAGGTCCTCGTTGGCGGGATCATCCTCGCAGACGGGGTCATCCTCGTCATCGCGGGCGGCGGCTTCGGCCGCGCTGAATTCTTCGTCGGCCTCGTCCAGCGCCTGCTCGATGAGCTGGATGACGAACTCCTTCTGCGTCAACCTGCGATGGTAGACGCGCTCGTAATCTTCGAGGTATTTCTTGATCCGCCGGAACAGTTCCTCGCTGACCTGGAATGCCAATGTCCGTGTGCTGCCGTTTTGCATGGTTTTGCCTCCGTTGCTGTAATGTTCCGTGATGAGCGTCTCAATGAATTTGCCCATCGTCAAACCTTGCTGCTTGATTTCCTCGCTGATCCGCCGATGCAGGTCGAGCGGGATCTTACAGGTGATCCCCTTTTGTTTCATGTCGCGCTCCTTTCTGCGCTGTTGTGTTGTTTTCGGGCAACACAAAGCATACCGGCAACGCGGGGAAAAAGCTATACCAAAGACCAACAAGGATTCACCCCAAAATCGGGCAAAGAAATGCAAAAGCAACAAGGGCGAACACTCGCTCGCAGGGCGGGGGCAGACGGGGAAAAACGGCGAACACACGGGTTCAAAACACAAGCAAGGGAATCACCACCTTTCCGGGGTATGTGTCAGAGGGAGGCAAGGAAATCCAGCGC
Source organism: uncultured Gemmiger sp. (assembly GCA_947629015.1). Taxonomy (GTDB): domain Bacteria; phylum Bacillota; class Clostridia; order Oscillospirales; family Ruminococcaceae; genus Gemmiger. The sequence continues at coordinate 6,278 of CANRCB010000034.1, read as the reverse complement.
CTGGCTGGGGATGCCCCTGGCCTTGGCCCCGTTTTTGTCCGGTGCGGGCTGCGCGGCGGCCTTGCCAGCCAGTTCCTCGCGCAGCACCCGCCGCAAGGTGGATTCCAGCCCCTTTCCCAGCCGGTACTGCGCCAGCGCGTCCAGTATGTAGGCATTGCGCTGGCCGCTGGGAACGCTGCAAAGGTCATGCCAGACCTGGGCCTGCCGCTCGTCCTCCAGCTGAAAGCGCAGCGAAAACCGGGCGACTCTCACCCGTTGCCCGCACGGCGCGAAAGCTGGGCCAACGCGCGCTCATACCCGATGGCGTTGAGCCGGTCGTCCAGCAGGGCAACGACGCGGCACAGGCCGTCTGTGGGGCGCAGGTGGCGGTTCACCACCGAGGCCCCGCCGCCCAGCATGACCACCGGCATGGCTTGCAGGTCAAAACCGGCTTCCATGACGGCAGACAGCAGCCGCTCGGTGTAGGCGCGGCCCTGCCGCTTCACGATGGCCTTGACGTTGTCGCCAAGGCTGCACGGCTGGCCGGCCAGCATCTGCTCGATCTGCGCGTCGGTGAGGGAGAGGCCGGTTTCCCGCCGCACCTGCTCCCGCACATCGTCCACGCAGCGGATCATGCCGAGCTCCAGACTGTGGCAGGTGTCGGCGGCGGGGCTGCCGTTGTCGATGCGCATGAGGTCTACCGTCCAGCCGCCAATGTCCATGAGCAGCAGCGACGGCTCGTCCGTCAGCAGGTCCGGTTCGGTGAGCAGGGCGGCGTATCCCTGCGGGTAGAGCTGCACCGCGTCGATGGTCAGCTTGTACGGCACACCCTCAAAGCAAAACTCTACCGGCTGGGGAGAGGGCCGCAGGTACTGGATGAACGCCTGCTTGTCACGGCCAAAGCTGGTCAGCGGCAGGCCCGCGGCGATGGTGATGTTGCACTCGGTTGGTGCGCTGCGGGCGGTGATCTCCTTGGCCAGCGCGGCCAGCGTCAGCAGGTAGTAGTTTTCGCTCTGTGTCTTGTCGCGCTGGATGGGCTGCCGCCCGCTGCCGCACACAAAAAACCGCCCGCCAAACTCCAGCACGTTTTTGTCCGTGTAGGGCTGGTGGGCGTAGGCCGTGATACCGGCTGGGAAGGAGCAGTTGCGTGTCTTGATGGCATAATAGCCGTGGTCGATGCCGATGATCATGGGCATCCCTCGCTTTCCTGTGAATTTTGGGTTTGTTGGTCGGGCATTATGCTATTCCGGCAGGAAATGCTTTTTCCCCAGCCGGTAATAGATTGGGGGAGAGTGTGAGAGGGGGAAAGGCAAACGCCCGCCGACTGCTGTGGGGCAGCACGGTGGGCGGTTCCTAATAAAAGGGTACACTTGTCCCTTAGAGTTTCCGACGAGCGATTCTGGCAATGCTATTTACATTTTGTCAAAAAAGTGGTACAATACTTATAAATTTTTGTGGGAGTTGATATCAAATCTATTTTACAGGATACCTTGCCACTGAGAAAAAAGCTAATTGGGGTTGAACTTTTGATTATTCCATGGTAGCATTAAATATAATGTTGTTTTGGCTTAATATTCATACTTGGTTTGGGAGTTAACGCATATGATTTTGACTGGTGCAGAAATTGCCAGACGGTTAGGGGCAGATATAGTAATCGACCCTTTCTCCCCAGAGCAATTAAATCCTAATAGCTATAATCTTCGTCTTCATAATGAATTGATGCTATATACTGGCGATGAGCTAGATGCAAAAAAGAAGAACAATACAAGAACTCTTATTATTCCTCCTGAGGGCTTTGTGCTTGAACCGGGACAGTTATATTTAGCTAGGACGGAAGAATATACAGAAACGCGTAATTTAGTTCCGATGATTATAGGTAGATCGTCAGTCGGTAGATTGGGCATAACTATACATCTAACTTCTGGATTCGGTGATATTGGATATTGTGGCTACTGGACAATGCAATTAACTTGTGTAAAAAAAGTTCGCATTTATTCAGGCATGAAAATATGCCAAATTTTTTATAATAGTGTTTTAGGCGACATTTTCCAATATAACAGCGACAAGTATCAAAACAATAATGATATTGTTGCAAGTAAATTCTATAAAGAATTTCAATAATGGTTTAACATTATGGAGAATGTAAAGCGTTTTATGGTTGTTATAGCAAAGCCTTATTGTTGTGTGCCTGCGGCATTAGAAATAGCTTTACGGTATTATGGATATGATAGTTGGCCCCAAGGTCGTTTGGCGAAAGAACTTATGACGAATCTAGACCCCACGGCTTTAGAGGAAAACCGTGGGACAGACCTTAGGGGTAATAAGTTGAATATTTTCTTTGAGAGAAATAATATTAATCTCCGCGAAAATTACACTCATATCAATTTGTTTTTGGACGAATTTGACATGCTTGACTATCTTGTGGACACATTAGACGAGAATGTTATTTTATGCGGATATGATTATTATTCACTATTTGATACAGGGGAGGGGTGCGCCCGCCATGTTTCGATAATTGTAAATATTAATGTAGAAAACAGAAGCATCCAACTTTTAGACCCGGGGCCAAAAGACTACGGACAAAAATGGGTTGATGCGGCAAAGCTGTTTGATGCTATTCGGAAGGCCAAAGATGGCTTTTCGTGTATACATGCAAGAAAGGTGAATTGCAATGGCTGATTCGAAAGTGGTTTTGATGTTATCTGGGGGACGAGACTCATTTTTGTCAGCATGCCGTTTGTTAGAGGAACCAGCACACTATAATATTTTAATGGTAACTTTTGACAACGGCTGTTCTTATTGCTCAAGTAATGCCAAGTTAGTTGCTGATAGAATTATTCAAAAATATGGTGCTGAGCGCGCCAAATACCTAGGCGTATACAAAATTAGTGGATTGCTGAGAGAGTTTTTCTTCCCTTATTTTAATATGAAACCATCAGAACAAGAAAAACAGTTTAAAGGGTTAACCCCTTCACAGTTTCATTGTCTAATTTGTAGAACCAGCATGTATATTTTTTCGATTTGGCTTGCTATGAGGGAAGGCGCGGATTATATTGCAGAAGGCGGAAGAGAAGATCAAAAATTCATTATTGAGTTGCCTGGAATGGCTCAAGAACGTTTTCCTAAATTAGTTGAAATGGCAGGGAAAAAGCTCTTGTTACCCGTTTATGAACTGAATAGTAATTGGGAACGTGATAACGAATTGCTCTTACGAAACTACTTGTGTAAGAGCTACGAGCCAAAATGTATCATCGGTGTGCCGGTCTGCGACAGTGTAGATGAAACAGTAATAGCAGGAGTCCATGCATACTATGATAACATCATGCTGCCGAGGATAATTAAAATGAACCTTCTTTCACCTCGCATGGCCGAAATCTATATTAATAATACTTATGATGAACTCACAGAATAGGGTAGTCGTGTTTGTACCGGGCTGCCTTTTGTGCCCCGAATTACAAGCCGGAGTAAGCGAAAAAAGGTTTTTATGGCCTAGTGTATTTAATGAGATTTTAAACAGTGAAAAAGTTACAGTTATGCAAATGCCTTGCCCGGAGGGAACCTTTCTGAATATAGAAACTGGAATCGGAAGGAAGCCACATGGAATAACGTTCTATGAGGACTTAGATGGGTTCAGATTATATTGCAAGAAACTCGGGAAAGAAACCGCGGAGCAGTTTCTATCGTTGCACCAGGAAGGCAAACGCAATATCGTTGTTTTAGGAGTTGAACATTCGCCTACCTGTGCTGTCAGTTATATGTATACGAATCACGGAACATTGAAGCGCCCTGGTTTGTATATGGAGCAAGTGATGAAAGCGGCAGAGTTGAACAATGCTACTGTTTCTTATATTGGTATAAACAGAAGATTCCCGCAGAAAGCTGTACAAAAATTAAAATATATTCTTTCTCTGCAAGGCTAAATGAAGTATAAAGGAGTGGAAGAAGTGCCTTCAAAAGGTCAATATAATATTTCTTTACAAATTTCCAATGGAAACAATGTCACCTATAAAGAGATTTTGTTGCGCAAGCTTTTTGGGATGGTTTTTATCGATTCGACGGGAAAGAAGCTGAATATATTTATTGCCACAGTTTTTGGCGGTATCGCAGCAGACAAGCGGGATGACGGTTTCCCGTTGCCCAATTACAAAAAAGCAGGCAATACAACGTGTTTTCTTGATTTCAAATTTGAATCCGACCTGTTGGACCTTCCTAAATGTACCGTTTCAGATATTTCGGGAAAGTTCTGGGAACAAAGGCAAGCGATTGCACAGGTCTGGTGTGACAGCGCCGACGAGAAAAGTGAGGCTTTTGAGTATAAGAACGACCAAAATAAAGTGACGCAAATGATACAGCAAATGTATCCGACGCTATACCCGAAGGGCGCGACCGTTGACATTTCGGTGAACCCGCAATGGTCAGAGTTCTATGGAGTCATAAGGCAGAGCTCTAAATCAACACATCAGTTTATGGCCGTGAAGGGCAAGGTGGAGTTTGATAATGCGAAAAAAGGCGAATATAAGATTTCTATGCCCACGCTTGAGGACGGCCTTGAAGCAACGAATTGGGTGCAGGTGGATCTAGCCTTAAAGGAAAGCATCCTAAACAGGAGGGTCACCTTTTCGATTGAGTTCGATCCCGACAAGCAGAATGAGGGTCAGACAGTATTCTATACACCTGACTTTACATGGTATTTTGCCCCTCCGATGGGCTTGATGGTGAATGAAAATACGGCAATCTTAAAGCTTGGTGAAAAGGAAATCCTAAACAACATCCAAAGCGTTCGCGATGACACAACGGTTCTGTTTGAAGAATGGGTCGCTCTGAACATTGTGGAGAGAAAAAAAGCGCGCATCCAGCTAAAGCAGCTGGATGACTGGCACCCGCCGTATACCCTTCTTTCTGAAAAAAAGTCTCTTGCTATTATTATTGAGACATCGAATCCTCAGGCAAGCTCCAACCGCCAATTTCTGATGGGCCTCATGGTTGCGTTTATTCTTTCTTTTTGTTCAGACAAGACAAGAATTAACGATTTCTATGAATGTTTACACCAAACCTGTGATTGTATTCCTGCAATGGCAAACGGAGCAGTCGCAGCGGAATGCTTTTGTAAAAGTTTTTGTAATGGTATAAGTTTTTTTGCGCCGGTACTGGTGTTGATGACCCTTTACACATTTGCATGCAGACCAAGAGACTGTATATTTCCGAATTGGGAAGAAGGGCACCCTAAATTGTATAAAGCACTAAAGTGGGGAAGGTATCTAACAATACTCGTTTTTTTGCTTTTAATAATATACATCTTTTGCATTTGGCCGATAGCAGCAGAATTTGTAGGACGGTACATAACCTGTACCCTAAATCGGGCTATTATTATATTTTTGGCTGCGGCCTGTTTTATTCTGAATTTGGCTTTTATTCTGATTATGAAGCTGAAGTTCAAAGCACAACCAAAATATTGAGAATAGCTATTTGGCAAAATGAACATAAGGCCGATTGAAATGGTTTTAATCATATTTTCAAATTATTTTCAAAATCCGGCAGTCGTAGGGATATAGCATGTTAGAGAAAGCTAGGCCGGACTTGTTATGGAAACGAATCAAAAACATATACTGAGGGGCCTTGTAATGTGTAGGATTTTGATGTATAATCTACTATATTGTTTGGCCTTTTGCGGAGTCTCGGTTAATAAAGTGTTTCAAGGGTTTATCTGCCCCCAAAACTGCCCCCAAAACTATTTGACACGGTTTATCACGGATGAGAATCATGCGACAAATTTGTGCAAATGAGACAACCGGGTGCGGAACAAATGAGGCACATGAGACCAAATGTCACAAACGAGAAAATTTGGCATACCTGCGCTAATTCTCATAACCCGGAGGTCGCAGGTTCAAGTCCTGCCTCCGCAATCACTAAAAAGAGCGTTGTATCAACAGATACGGCGCTCTTTTTCTGTGTTGTCAACCCGCCCGGCGGGGCTTGTGTGGTGATTTGGTGTTTATTGCCTCCAAAATGCCCCAAAAAGGGAGAGCATGACCGGCAAGGGCCACGCTCTTTTTTATGCCTGTTTGGATTCCGCCGGGTGCCGGTCAGGCAATAGAACATCGGCCAAACACCGGGAAGCCCGCGCCTGCTGTTCTGCTATCAAATGACTGTAAAAATTTTCTGTGGTGGTGGAGGTCGAGTGTCCAAGCCGTTTGGAAATCGTCACCGGGTCAATGCCGTTGCTAAAGAAAAGTATGAAAATGTTAGCGATGAAGCGGCAGACGATTTTAGTGCTTATCTTCGTTCGTCCGATGAATTTG
>CANRCB010000033.1 GCA_947629015.1 uncultured Gemmiger sp. | reverse complement strand
CGCGGCCGGGCGGGCCCACCCCGCCTCCGCCGCCCGCGCCCAGACCCGGCGCGCCGATGCCCCCGCCGCCGCCCTCCGGTACGCCGACACCGCCCGCGCCCAAACCGGGCGAGGCACCGCCGCCCCCGCCTCCCCGGCAGGAAGGCCGGCCTGCCCCGCCGCCGCACCCCGGTGATCATCCCCAGCCGCCCAAACCAAGGGAAACGTGGAAGATCGTGGCCGTCGTGGCCGCCGCCATCGTGGCGCTGGTGCTGATCATTCTTGCCTTTGAGTTTGTGGAGGACCGCTGGGAGGATGCCGCCTGCGGCACCGGCCAAACGGCCTCTTTGCCGGCACAGCAGGGCGGCGCCTTTGGGCAGCCCGCCCAGTCCGCCGCCGCGCAGCCGCAGGGCCCGGCGCAGCAGCCCGCCGATACGGCCGGCCCGACGCAGACCCCCGCGCCCGATACCGCCGAAAACCAGGGCGGCACGCAGACCGTCGGCGGCGACACCACCTATGCCGTGAACCAAACCGACGGCACGGCCACCGTCGCCACCGCCGCCACCGGGCTGGAGCTCAAGGTGGTGTACGGTGATGTCACGCTGGTGCGGGACGACACTGTCACCCAGACCACCGTCGTCATCACCGGCGCCGAACAGGGCACCTTTGATGTCCGGCGCGATAAGGACGAGCTCAAGCTGACCGACCTGCGCCGCGGCGCCAACACGGCCGACACGGCCCCCGTCACCGTCACGGTGCAGGTGCCCGCCGCATTGCGTGAGGCGGATATCGAGGTCGGCACCGGCAGCATCACGCTGTCGGGCGCGCTGCCGCCCGAGACCGCGGCCACGGTGGGCAGCGGCGATATCACGGCCGGGAGCATCTCGGTGCAGGAGCTGGAGGCCGAGGCCGGCGCCGGCAGCATCCGGCTGGACCGCGTGGAGGGCCAGGGCCGCGCCGTCTCGCTGGACCTTGTGAGCGGCAGCGGCGATATCACGGCGGCCATCGTCGGCGACGAGACGGATTACCGGCAGGAGCTCGAGACCGGCACCGGCAGCATCACGGTGGACGGCGAGGCCCGCGCCCGCGGGGAGTACAACCGCCGCGCCGTCAACGAGCTGGAAGCCAAAACCGGCGCCGGCAGCATCACGCTCACCTTCGCCGCCCGGTAAACATTGCAGCAGCGTGTCGAGGAACTCGGCACGCTGCTGCCGCTTGTGGCGCAGTTGTGCAAAATCAACAACTTTATGGGGGTTTACTGCAAAAGATTCTCACCGGGATTTTTTGTAATTTGTACGCGGATGTGGTACAATCCTTTCAACATCCAAAATGCCGCCACCCCCGGTAAAGCAGGAAAGGAGCCGCCCGCCATGGCCTATTTTTTTGAGGAACCCTCCCGCACTTTTGGCGAATATCTGCTCGTCCCCGGCTATTCTTCGGAAAAATGTATCCCCAGCGCCGTCAGCCTGCGCACGCCGCTCGTCAAATACCAAAAGGGCAAAGCGGACTGCCCCCTCATGCTCAACATCCCGATGGTGTCGGCCATCATGCAGTCCGTCTCGGGCGAAAAGCTCGCCATCGCGCTGGCCAAGCAGGGCGGCGTGTCCTTCATCTACGGTTCCCAGACCGTCGCGCAGGAGGCCGACATGGTGCGCCGCGTCAAGGCGTACAAAAAGGGCTTTGTCACCAGTGATTCCAACCTTCCGCCGGAGGCCACCCTCGGCGACGTGCTGGATCTCAAGGCCCGCACCGGGCATTCCACCGTCGCCATCACCGATGACGGCACCGCCCACGGCAAGCTGCTGGGTATCGTCGCCAGCCGCGACTACCGCCTTTCCCGCATGGGGCCGGAGCTGCCGGTCACCGAGTTCATGACCCCCCTCGAAAAGCTCGTCACCGCCCCCGACGATACCTCCCTGCATGACTGCAACGACATCATCTGGGACAACAAGATCAACTCCCTGCCGCTCGTCGATGCCGAGGGCCGTCTGCAATATATGGTCTTCCGCAAGGACTACGATTCCCACAAGGAGCACGTCAACGAGCTGCTGGACATCAACAAGAGCTACGTCGTCGGCGCCGGCATCAACACCCGCGATTACGCCGAGCGTGTGCCCGCCCTCGTCGAGGCCGGCGCGGACGTGCTTTGCATCGACTCGTCGGAGGGCTTTTCCGCCTGGCAGGCGCAGACGCTTGGTTGGATACGCGAAAAATACGGCGATACCGTCAAGGTGGGCGCCGGCAACGTCGTTGACCGCGACGGCTTCCGCTTCTTGGCCGAGGCCGGGGCCGATTTCATCAAGATCGGCATCGGCGGCGGATCCATCTGCATCACGCGCGAGACCAAGGGCATCGGCCGCGGGCAGGCCACGGCGGTCATCGAGGTGGCCAAGGCGCGCGATGAGTATTATCGGGAGACGGGTATCTACATCCCCATCTGCTCCGACGGCGGTATCGTGCATGACTACCACATTACCCTGGCCCTGGCCATGGGCGCCGATTTCGTCATGCTGGGGCGGTATTTCGCCCGCTTTGACGAAAGCCCCACCAACCGCCTGCGCGTGGGCGGCAACTATGTGAAGGAATATTGGGGCGAGGGTTCCAACCGCGCGCGCAACTGGCAGCGGTATGACCTTGGCGGCGCGCAGAAGCTGAGCTTTGAGGAGGGCGTTGACAGCTATGTGCCCTACGCCGGCCCGCTGGCGGACGGCGTGCAGACCACGCTGTACAAGGTGCGCTCCACCATGTGCAACTGCGGCGCGCTCTCCATCGAGGAATTGCAGCAAAAAGCGCGGCTGACCGTCGTCTCCTCCACCTCCATCGTCGAGGGCGGCAGCCACGATGTCATCCTCAAAAACACCCCCAACAACTGAAAACGCCTTCTGCGCGCGGGCGGCCAAAGGCCGCCCGCGCGGCGGTTTTCGCACCGAAAGGGAGTTTTGCCCATGCTCATCACCGTCACCCTCAACCCGGCCCTTGACAAGACCGCCCGACTGGATGCTTTGCGCCCGCGCGCCCTCAACCGCCTGCGGGAGGTGCAGCGGGGCTTTGGCGGCAAGGGCATCAACGTGTCGCGCACTGTCGCGGCGCTGGGCGGGCAGAGCCTTGCCTGCGGGTTCGCGGCGGGGCAAAGCGGCCGGGCGCTGCTGGCGGCGCTGGAAGGGGAGGGGATACGCCATGATTTTGTGCCCCTGCTTGGCGAAATGCGCGAAAACCTCAAACTCATCGAGCCGGGCGGCGCCCTGACCGAACTCAACGAGCCCGGCCCCGCCGCCGCCCTCGCCGAAGTCGAGGCGCTGGCCCAAAAGCTGGAGGGCCATGCCGGGCCGGGGGTGCTGTTCGTGCTGGCGGGCAGCGCCGGGCCGGGCGTGCCGGAAGGGATCTATGCCGCCCTCACCGCGCGCCTCAAGGCCAAGGGTGCGCGCGTGCTGCTGGATGCCGACGGCCCCCTGCTGGCCGCCGCGCTGGACGCCCCCGTGCGGGCCGATATCCTCAAACCCAACATCCATGAGCTGGCCGGGTATTTTGGCGCGCCGGGGCAGGCGGCCGGCCTGCCGCAGGCTGCGCTGTGGGCGCGGGAACTGCGCCGGGGCGGCGCGGGCACCGTCTGTGTCTCGATGGGCCCTGACGGCGCGGCGTTTTTCGGCAAAACGGGGGAATGGTTCGCCCCGGCCCTGCCGGTGGCGGTGCGTTCCGCCGTCGGCGCGGGGGACGCCATGGCCGCCGCGCTGGCCCTTGGCGACGAACAGGACCTTGCGGAGGAGCAGGCTTTCCGCCTGGCCGTCGCCGCCGCGGCCGCCGCCTGTATGCTGCCCGGCACCGCCCCGCCGGCGCGCGCCGCCGTGGATGCGCTGTGCCCGCAGGTGGAGCTGCGCCCCGTCCCGTGACCGCTGCAAAACCAAACACCGCAGTTGCTATATTTTAGTCCGGAACAGTCCCATAATGTCCACAAAAATCCGAAAAAGTCAAAAAATGTGCTTGATTAATATAGATTGGGATGTTATACTTAATAAAAATGGAGGGTATGCTATGGCTGATGAAATCCTTACTGTTGCTCAAACAGCACAGTATCTTCAAGTTTGCGAAAAAACGGTACGAAGACTTATTGCTTCAAATAAACTAATTGCTTCCCGTGTAGGAGAAGGAAATCGTTCTCTTAGAATTAAGAAATCTGATATAGATGATTATTTGGCGGAACATATCAATAAAACAAAAGGAGTTACTGTCAATGAGTGAAGAACTGATTCAGAAAAATTTGGTAGAAGCTCCTGAGAAAATGGGCGATTGGAATTTCTACAATATCGGAGCTACGACTCTCAAGGCGTTGAAAGGCGCAAAGATTATTCCTGACAGGGATTATGATGAGTATGAAGCAAAAAAACCTGATGCGCTCATTGTCAAAAAACCGCTGGTCATTGCTGCTATCGAATATAAAGTCCCAGCGCAGTTGCGTACAGAAAAGCAAGTAGAAAAAGCTATTGCACAAGAACTTGGGACTGCACAGGCTTTACAGGCAAAAGTATATATTATTACCGATGGCAAAAAAAGTGTCTGGGTTAATCCTGCAAATGGGCATAAAATTTTACAAGAAGACGGCAGTAAAATCACGCTGAATTTTGATAAAAACAGTGCGGAATGCATTGTCCTGATTAATAAAATCAGAGCCTCAATCAATGCAACGAACGATACCTTAAAAGCGGCAGCCTCGGTTGACCCGCTACCATTGGCTGAAAAAGTATGGCAGGACTTGTGGGCAGTATCAGGTGCTACGCCGGAGAATTGCCTTTATACTTTTGTTGAGATATTTATTTTCAAATACCTCAGTGACCTTGGTGTGCTCAAAGGTATGTACTCGTTTTATGACCTTTTGAGCAAGTACTCAGGAAATAATGAAAATGAAGTTCTTGAATTTTATGCTTCAACGACACGCGTGAAAATAAAGGAGCTTTTTCCTAGCAATCCTAAAGATAAAACTACCATTATCAATGGCACTATCTTTGTTTCCAAAGATGACAAGGCTGTGTCCGGGTATGCAACTGTATTTCATAAAATTTTGAAGCGTTTCAATGATTTTGGCACGCTTGAAAATATCGACTATGATTTCAAGAGCAAACTCTTTGAAACATTCCTGAAAGAATCTATCAGCAAGAAAAACTGGGGACAGTATTTTACTCCCTTGAAAGTTGTTCGCGCCATTGTCAATATGGCCGATATTGAACCGGGTATGAGTATTTGCGATCCTGCATGCGGTGTGGGAAAATTCTTGCTTGAGCCCATTTTGCATAGCCTGGATCGGCTGTATACTGTAAGCAAAGATGAAACAGGAAATGAAAAGCTATTGCCTCAGGTTACCCTTTCCGGATTCGATAAAGGTTTTGACAAGGATGAGCAAAAGACGATTATTCTTGCCAAGGCAAATATGCTGATTTATATGTCTGGAATGATTAAAGAACACCCCGGCCTGACGAAGCAATTCGCGGAATTATTCAATAAGACCTTTACACTACAAACGAACTCAATTCTTGGTACATTGGCAAAACCGATTATTGAGGAATACGATTTGATTCTCACAAATCCGCCATATGTCATGAGCGGTAGCAGTAATTTGAAGGAAGAAATCGCTAAGGACGATACTCTGAAAAAGTATTTCGCTGTGAGCGCCATGGGTATTGAAGGTCTGTTTATGGAATGGATTATTCGCGCTTTGAAGCCTGGGAAAAAGGCATTTGTTGTTGTTCCGGACGGAATTATGAATCGTAGTAATGATAAAAAGTTGCGTGATTTTATCCTTGATCAATGCAATATTGACGCAATTATTTCCCTGCCGCTGAATACATTTTTCACTACCAACAAGAAAACCTATATTCTTGCTTTGACGAAGAAAATTTCTATGAATGTTGGTGGAATTGCTACTTTGCCTAAGCAGACAACACCAGTGTTCACTTATCTATGCTCCGAAATTGGCGAAACCCGTGACGTTTACCGATTTGACATTGACCAGAACGATTTGGAAACTGCTTCTGATTTGTTCAATATGTTCAAAGGAGCTAAGGCAAAGTTTAAAACGGGCGATAAACGTTGCAAACTTGTCGATATTGACGACTTTTATAATGGTACGCATTGGTCTGTCGATCGCTGGTGGACTCGAGACGAGAAAATAGAACTTGGCATTGAAGACAATGTGGAAACAGTATCTTTAGAAGATTATATAGGTATGGTCAATGATACTGCATCTACCCTCATGGAACTTGATGAGCCATTGCGGGAACTTGTAAAAAAAAAATCCGAAATAGACAACTCTATTGAAGTGTCGCTAAGTGATACGGCATTATTTGATTTATCAATTGGTAAAAGGCTTTTGCGAAAAGATTATGTTGATGAAAAAGGAAATGTTCCTGCATATAGTGCGAATGTCTTTTCGCCATTTGTCTATACATCTCATAGTAATGTTGAAGATTTTAGTGTTCCATACGTTCTGTGGGGGATTGATGGAACATTCGAGTTTAATGTTATGCCGACAGGAAGGAAGTTTGCTTATACTGACCATTGCGGTGTGATAAAAATAAAAAATCCCAAAATTAATCCTTATTACCTTGCATACACATTGGAAGAGAACAAGCATAAATATGGGTTTGACCGTGGTTTAAGAGCATCACTGTCAAATATGAAATTGGTAAAAGTCTGTATTCCTATTGATGACGATGGGGAATTTGATGAAAGAGCACAATCCAGCATTGCAGACTCAATGTTGGGCATACGGCAAATACGAGAAATTCTATCTGAAAAGAAGATGACTATTAAGCGTGCAAAAGTCATCATTGGTGACGAAAGCTTTTTATGCCAATATATTCCGGTTGAGAAATTGTTCGATATAATACGGGGCAGTGGAAAATATACGAAAAGCTATGTTCAAAAACATAATGGAGAGTATCCATTGTATTCAGGGAACACCTCAGGTGCATTTGCTACGATTGATTCGTTCGATTTTGACAGTCCCTGTCTATCATGGGCTATTGATGGCTTAGCAGGTTATATGATGATTCACAACGAATCATTTTCGGCAACCAATCATCGTGGAGTGTTAATGCCTAGGGGAAATATGTTCGGAAAAATTGATTTGCAGTATATGAAATATACTTTAGAGCCGCTTTTCCGCGCAGCCAAAAAAGGTCGTGAAGGCAACAATGGAGAAAATGAATATACTACATTACCTCCCTTTATGATAACTGATATCATGGTTCCCATTCCGGTTGATGATCAAGGAAGCATTAGTCTCGATGCACAAAAAGAAATAGCTGCCAAGTATTTGGCCATCGAACAGTACAAAAATGAAACCATTTCAAGACTTGATGTTTTAATCCAGCAGAAGATTGAATTATAACGAAGTAAGGCAGTTGGATATGTAAAATACCCGCCTATCGTTTTGGTACCTTTAAGACACAGGGCCGCCGGCTCCGCCGGCGGCCCTGCCTTTGCGTGTCTTGCGCGCTGCGGGGTCAAAAAGTCACTTCAAAGGTGAGCGGCCCCGTCTCGGCGACCGTCTCGCCGGTAGCGGTGTCGGTGATGAGCAGCTCCATCTCCACGGGCAGAGGCGTACCCTCCATCGCCAGGGCATCAAGATCTTCCATCGAACCGGCATACTCGTTGATATAGGGGACCACCTGCGCAAAGGTGCCGGGCAGGACCTCCTGCGAAAAATCTATGTTGGCCGCATAGCCGGCCAGCTTCAGGCTGCGCAGGGATACAGTCAGCGACCGGTCCCCGGTGTTTTGCAGGCTGATCTCCAACGATTCGTTCTTGATATCGTAGAAGGAGCAGGCGACCAGCAGGGAATCATCGCTGTATACAACGGCTTTGCTCAGATCCGACGGGGTGCGTTCATACCCGTCGGGGACGGTCAGATGGTACAGCTCCGTCTCGGTGGTGGTGCCGTCGGCCGTCAGCAGCAGGGAAAACGCCACATCGACCGCCGAGGGGAGGCCGGCCTGGTACATCGACAGCGTGCTGATCGTGATGTCGCCGTCCACGGTCTCCCCGGCGGGGACTTCCACATCCAGCGTGCCGTCGAACATATAGCGGTTCATCACCAGATGCCCCAGCTGCACCTGCACCGGGGCCGTGCCGCTGTTGGTAAAGGTGAGCGAGAGCGTCGAAGGCTCGAACCCGGTGGAAAACACAAGGTCTTTCACGGTGACGGTCAGCCCGCCCTGATCGTAGGCCACCTGCCCGGCCACCGGCGGTACGGTGGGTTCCGGTGTGGGTGTCGGCGCCGGCGTGGGGGCCGGTGCGGCGGTGGGTTCCGGCGTGGGGGCGGGCGCGGAGGCCGATGCGGGGGCCTTCCCGCCGGAAGAACCGCCGCAGGCGGCAAGGCTCACCGCCAGGGCGGCGGCCAAAAACAGAACGATCGGTTTTTGCATACAACTATCCCTCCTGTAAAACGCCGCGGCAGGCGCGCTGCCGCATATCCAGCAAAAGTATACGTTCCTGCAGGCACAAAGTCAAGATGGAATAACGCGCCGTTTGCCGGGTATGCTAACAGCACACCCGACAAGATCGTATACAAAAGGAGGCCACCCCCATGCCGTTCACCCCACGGGAGAAAAAACTGCTCCGCGATATCCAAAATGAGGAAAAGCTCTGCGTGCAAAAATATCACAAGGCCGCTGACCAATCCTATGACCCCGGCCTCAAGCAGCTGTTCTCCACCCTTGAGCAGCACGAGCAAAGCCACTACGATACCGTCACCAAAATGCTGCAAACCGGCCAGATACCGGCTCCGCAGCAGCAAAAGCAGGGGCAGCAGGCCGAGGCGCCGCAGAAAAGCAGCGTGACCGGCGGCAAAAAGCAGAGCGACGCCTACCTGATGGCCGACCTGCTCGCGACCGAGAAATACGTTTCGGGCGTATACAACACCGCGGTGTTTGAATTCACGCAGGAGAACGCCCGCCAATGCCTTTCCACCATCATGCAGCAGGAGCAGCACCACGGCAAGCTGCTGGCCGATTATATGCAGGCCAACGGTATGTATTGCTGAAGCCCGCCGCAGACTGTCGAAAGATATTTTAAACCTATCGCCCTCGGCGGACATGAATGGGTGGTTTATTGCGCACCTTTTGACTATCAAGGTTTTAAGGCATAAGTAAAGAAAACGCTCACAAGGGCACAAGGGCGCACTTACTCACCACCGGCTGAAGCCGGCGGCGGTAAGTGCGCCCCCCTACGGCGGGGAAGTTTTTCGGGCCTCGACGGCGGCTCGGCCCGACCGTGCCGGGATAGGTACAGCTGCTACTGCGGCTACGGGAACGAAACATTTTACGCCAGAGCTTCCGTGAAAAGCAACGTGGGCATCTACCGCAAAAGATGCCCACGCATTGATATGTTCGCTTGTTTTATCGTCCTTGTCGCTCGGATATACTCCCCGACAAACTTGAATTTACAGCCATTGTATAAAAGCCGTCTTATCATTCTTGTTATATCCCGCCTGTTGATAAAAACTGAGGGTATCTTTACTCTTTGAACCTGTCAACAGCATCATTTTATAGCAGTTTTCGCGCCGTGCAATTTCCTTTGCAAAATTCAAACAAGCTGTTGCATAACCCTTTTTTCTGTATTCTCTGTCGGTAACAACATTTTCAATCAGAGCGTATGGGCGTTGGTCATGTGTCAGATTCGGAATAATAACGCATACGCAAGAGGATATTAATATACCGTTTTCTTCCGCAACGATGATATGATGATTTTTATCGCTTAGTATGCTTTTCCAGATCCCAATTACTTTATCATTCTTTTCAGGAAAAGGATTATCGTGCAGTTGCATATATAGCCGCAAAAGTCCGTCAAAATCATCTTCTGTAATTTCTCGTATCATAGTGCTCTCCTCCATAAATCCCCGATTTTACGGGCAGATGGTTTTCTCTGCCAGAAACATTATACAACGCACCTAAATGAAAAGCAATACGACCTAAAAGTATGAAGCAAGAGAGGTATAGACAGCCTATGCCGCCTATACCTCTCGTTGAGAAGTTTTTTTACGATCAGCAAACATCCCGAAACACGCTATTTTATCTAAAGATTTAACCAGATTTGACCGTTATGTGCGCGAAAAACTGTCCGCTTGCGCGGGCAGGGCCGATATCCCCAGAGCAAAAATACCGTGCAAGCCGCCTGTAAAGCATATGCACGGTATTTTTTGCGACGGGGGTATTCAAGCGGGGGATGGGAGCAAGGCGGCGTCATGTATGATTTCGGCCACGCCCCCGCTCGACGCTGTGCGCCCGCAGGCGCCTGCCGAAGCGCAACCACCGCGAAGCGGTGGCTCTTGGCGCCCAGGCCCGGGCGTTTGCGCCCTGCCAAACTATTTTTGGCAAAATATTTTGGCAGGCGGCGGGCATAGCCCGCTGTGCGCAAAACCCCTCTTTTGCAGCGCGGCGCGGCACGCGGCACGATGCGGCGGGCTTTTATGCCCGCCGCATCCGCGTCCGTTTGGCCCAAAACGCCGCGGCGAACAGCACCAGCCCCGCCGCACACACGGCCCCCTTGGGCAGCCCGGCGCCGCGCGCGCACCGCAGGAGCGAGGCGCTGCCCGGCATCCCCCCGAACGCGTCCAGCACCACCCAGGCCAGCGGCGGCAGCGCGCCGGCCGCCGCCCCGCCCAACACGGTGGCACAAACCAGCGCCAGCCCGCCCAAAAACACCGCGTTGCCAAAAAAGGCGAATGCCAGCCCCGGCCCCGCCGCGCACCCGCGCGCTGCCAGGAAGGCGGTGTACCCCGCCGCCAGCGCCGCCGCGGCCAAAAGCTGCCAGCCGGCGCGCAGCGCGCACACAAACAGGTAGGGCGCGCGCCGCGCGGCCGCGCAGTCCCGCAGGCCGTGCTCCCGCTCGGGGGCAAACAGCCCGATGCACAAAAACACCCCGCTCACCGGTGCCCAGCCCTCCAGCAGCCAGGCGCTTTCGGCGGCGGGCAGGCACCCGGTGCCGAACACGAGCCCCAGCCCCGCCAGCCAGCCCAGCGCCGCCAGCCCCGGCCCCGCGCCCAGGAGGCGCGCCTGCCACAGCGCTAGTTCCCAAACCGCCACAGCGGCACCCCCTTCCGGCGGCGCCGCAGCGCCCACACCGCCGCCGCCGTGAGCACGCCGGCCAGCGCCAGCGCGGCGCCCCGCCCGGCCAAAAGCCGCGGCAGGTTGCGCTGGTAGACCAAAAACCTGCCCACCGTGTTGTGCCGCGGGGTGAGCAGGCTGCCGTAGCTGGAACCATCGGAAAGCCCGCCCGTGTGGGATATGATGGAAAGCCAGCCCAGCGCCGGCAGCACCGCCGCGCCCGCCGCCGTGCCGGTGGCCGCCGTCAGCAGCGCCCCGGCCGCCACGCACAGCGCCAGCGTGGGCAGCAGCCACAGCACGCTGTAGCGCAAAAACGCCCCGGGCGCGATGGCCCCGGCCCCGTACCGCCCGGCATAATACGCCGTCAGGGCGGCATCCATGATCAGGATGGGCAAAAACTCCAGCGCCAGCAGCGCTGCGCACCGCGCCGCCACAAGCCCCGCGGTGGGCACCCGCCGCACCCAGACGGCATCCCGCACGCCGCGCCGGGCGCCGGCGTCCTGCAAAAACAGCGCCACCGCCGGCAGCGCGCCGAACAGCGCCAGCGCGAGCACGGCATAATCGCAGAACAGGCGCGCATACGCCCCGGTGTAGCGGTCGTGCTGCATACAGGCTTCATATTCCGCCAAAAGGTCGGCATAGCGCGCGGGCACAAGGCCGAATTTCCGCCCAAGGCCCGCCGGCGCCCAGTCGCTCCCGCCGCCAAGCAGGCGGTCGGCCTTGCCCATCGCGGCGGTGAATTCCTCCCACGTCAGGCCGGGGCGCAGGGCGGGCAGCGCGGCGGCGTCGCCGCCGGCCGCGGGCACAAGCGTGCCGTCGGCGCTTGCCAGGAACCCCGCGGCGCCTGGGCCGCACGGCGGCAGCGCAGCGGCGTCCTGCCCGTACAGCGCGGCGAGCACCTCGCCCAGCGCGGCGTGCTTTGTTTCGCTCAGGCGCACCTGGCGCCAGACGCACAGCGGCGGGGGATAGGTGGTAAAGCGGTTTTCCTGCCAGGCGCCAAGCAGGGTGGCCGCGGCCTGCGGCATGATGAGCGCCTCATCCCCGCCGGGCACCAGCACGCCCCGCTCGTCGCCCGGCTGCGGGCGCACAAAAGCGTCCCCGCCTTCGGTCACCGGCAGGGCGCCCTGGCTGTACAAAAACAGTACCAGCGCCGCCGCGAACAGCCAGTAGCTCACGCTTTTGAGCACACGCCGGCACTCCCACAAAAACAGCCGCATCACGCGTCCCCTCCCCGTACGCAGGCAAGATACGCCTGCTCAAGCGTTTTGGCCCCCGTGCGGGCCTTGAGCCCTGCCACCGTGCCGGCGTAGCGCACCCGCCCCGCGTCCAGCACCGCAAGGCCGGTGCACACGGCTTCAATGTCGGCGGCGATGTGGGTCGAGAACAGCACCGTGCGCCCCTGCGCGGCCAGCGCCGCCAGCAGCGCGCGCAGGCGCACGCGCTCCTCGGGGTCAAGGCCGGCGGTCGGCTCGTCCACGATGAGCACCGGCGGGTCGTGCAGGACGGCCTGCGCCACGCCCAAACGCCGCAGCATCCCGCCCGAGAGCGCCCGAACCTTCGTGCCGGCCTGCGCCTGCAGGTGGAGCGCGGCCAGAACCGCCGGCACCCGCTTCTGCAGATCCCGGGCCCCCATGCCCGAAAGCGTGCCGAAATAGCCCAGCGTTTCCCGCACCGTCAGACGCGGCCAGGCGGCAAAATCCTGAGGCAGATACCCCACCATCGCCCGCACCCGCGCCGCCTCGGCGAGCGGCACGCCGTTCACCGTCACGCGGCCGCCGGTGCAGGGCAGCAGCGTGGCAAGGATGCGCATCAGTGTCGTTTTGCCGGCGCCGTTGCGCCCCAAAAGCCCGTACAGCCCCGGCGGGATGCGCAAATTCACATCGCACAGCGCCGCCTTGCGGCCGTAGCGGTGCTCCAGATGATTTATCTCAATGCCCTGCATACAAAAACCCCCTTGCGTTTCCTCGCAAGGGGGAGCATAGCATCCGTCTTTCTACATTTTATCAACCCAAAGGTAGATGTTTTTCCCGCCCCGCGCCGCCCCGCTTGACGTTTGCGGCAAAACGCGCTATAATCGCAATGGCACAAAAGCTGTGCCGTAAAATTGTGCAGTTTCGACAAAACATAAAGACTGACCTGTGGGAGGAGAACACCATGGCGACCCAAAAGAAGATCGCGCAGACCCTGATCAAGCCGGACGCATTCTACACCGTAACCGCCGCCAACGGCCGTGTGCTGGAGGTGGCCGATTACAATATGGACAACGGCGCCCGCATCCAGTTGTGGGACAACGTCGACGCCGAGTGGCAGCAGTGGAGCTTTGAGCCGGCGGGGGAGAGCGTCTACCGCATCAAAAACCGCTTTACCGGCAAATACCTGGACCTTGACTGCGGCGGCGTGACCGACGGCACCCGCCTGCACCAGTGGGAGGGCGTGAATGCCAGCAGCCAGCTGTGGGTGGTGGAGCCCACCAACGACGGCCGCGTCAAGCTCAAGAGCAACCGCTCCGGCAAATGCCTGGATGTGGTCGGCATGAGCACCGAAAACGGCACCCCGCTGCAGATCTGGGGCGATGTCGGCGGCGAGAACCAGCTCTGGACCATCGACGTCGTGACCCGCAAGCCGCGCCAGCGCGCCAGGGCCGCCGCGGCCAAGGCAAAGGCGGTGGCCGCTGCGGCGGTCAAGGATCTGCCCGCCGCGGCCGACGCGACGGTGGAGGCTGCCGCCCAGGCGGTCAAGACCGTCAAAAAGACGGCGAAAGCCGCCGCCGGCAAGACGGTCAAGGCCACCAAAGCCGCCGCCCGGGATCTGCCCGCCGCGGCTGACGCGACGGTGGAAGCCGCCGCCAAGGCGGTCAAGACCGTCAAAAAGACGGCAAAGGCCGCCGCCGGCAAGACGGTCAAGGTCACCAAAGCCGCCGCCGGCAAGGCCGCCCGGGCCGTGGCCGAAAAAGCGGAGCAGAAAACCGCCGCCAAGGCGGAAAAACCCGCCGCCCCGAAAGCCGGGGAATGATACCGCAAAGTCATAAAACGCCCCCCCGCATGGCCGTGCGGGGGGGCGTTTACATACGGGCTTTTATGCGGCGGCCGGGGCAAACGGCACCAGCAGCGGGGAACCGTCCTCGCCGCTCATCTCGATGGAAAAATACTTCGTGCTGCCGTCGGTATCGGTATAAGAGATGCCGCGGTCCGGTACGATGCCGGCAAAGGTCATGCTCACCACCAGCGGCCGCCCGGGGGCAAGGGTGTCGGCGGTGTACAGCGGCTCCGCCGTAAAGGTCATCCCGCCGGCGTCGTCGCTGCCCGCCAGGGCCAGCGCGAGGAAGCAGAAGTCCGCCACCGGGGCGTCGGCGGTAAGGACAAGGCGCACCTCATACCCGGTGGGGGCGTCGGCATATTCGTCATAGCCGCCCTCCGGCAGGCTGCCGTCGTCATACGCGATGCCGATGCCGGCCGGCACGGGCGCCGCGGTGGGTGCCGGCGCTTCGGTAGGCGCGGGCGCCGCGGTGGATGCGGGCGCTTCGGTGGGGGGCGCGGGTGTGGCCGCGCCGCTTTCGGCGGGGCCGGCGCAGCCGGCAAGGGCCAGCGCCAGCGCCGCGGCAAGGCTCAGGCAAACACGCTTCATAAAAAAACACCTCCGCAGATAAAGGGTGCCCCGGCAGGGGTCACAATACACCAAGCCCCTCCAGCAGGATCTTCAGCCCGATGAACAGCAGCACCGCCCCGCCCGCGCGCTCGGCCGGGGCGTGCCACCGCGCGCCGAACACCGCGCCGATGCGCACCCCCGCCGCGCTGATGGCAAAGGTCGTGCCGCCGATGAGCGCCACCGCCGGCAGGATGGCCGCCTGCACGGCGGCGAACGCCACGCCCACAGCCAGCGCGTCGATGCTGGTGGCCACGGCCAGCGCCAGCATGGCGGCGGGGGAGAAATCGTCATTGGCCTGCTCCTGCCCGGAAAAACTTTCCCGTATCATGTTCAAGCCGATGAACGCCAGCAGGAAAAACGCCACCCAGTGGCCCATGCGGGTGATGGCGGCCGAGAACCGGCTGCCGAGGAAGTACCCCGCGGCGGGCATCAGCGCCTGGAACGCGCCGAAATACGCCCCGCACAGCAGCATGTGCCGCGCGCGGACCTTTTGCACCGAGAGCCCCTTGCACACCGATACCGCGAACGCGTCCATCGAAAGCCCCACGCCGATCAAAAACAGCTCCCAGAATGACATACGCTCTCCCCCCTGCCGGCATGGTAGCACCGCGCGCGGCCGGTGTCAATAGCGCGGCGCGGCCGCCGGTTGCAAACGGCCCGTCTTTGCGGTACAATGGCAGCAGAACACAAGCAGGAGGCACATTGTGGAACTGATCGTTTTTGATTTGGAATGGAACATCGGTTACAAGCCGTGGACCTTCCGCTACAACGGCGCGGAGCTCACCCTGCGGGGGGAGATCATCCAGATCGGCGCCGTCAAGGTGGATGCGCACGCCAACGTGCTGGATACCTTCTTTTTGCAGCTCAAGCCGCGCATCTTCCGCAAATTGCAGCACCACATCGCCAAGGTCACCGGCCTGTCGCAGGGGGATCTGGACGCCGGCGTGCCCCTGAAAGAGGGCCTGCGCCGCTTTGTGGCGTGGGCCGGCCCCGACGCCGTTTTTGCCGAGTGGGGCATGGACGATATGCCGGTGCTCAAGCAGAACCTCTACCTGTGCGGCCTGGACGAGCGCTGGCCCGCCCAATGGTACGACCTGCAGCGCCTGTTCCTGCAGACCTACCCCCGCAAGGAGGGCGAGGGCCTCACGCTGGAGAGCGTGGTGGAGCGCCTGGGCATCCCCAAGGAGGAGGACCGCGCCTTCCACAACGCTTTGGACGACGCGCTCTACACCGTCCGGGTCTGCGCGCACCTGCCGCTGGCCGAGGGCCTGGCCCGCTATCCGGACCCCGCCGCCCAGCTCATCGAGGCGCTCGGCGCCGGGCTGGCCGCGCCGGTGCAGGACGTGCGTTTCTGGGCCGGCCGCCTTGACCACGACGATTACAAAAACGATCCCGGCCTTTACACCGCCCCCTGCCCGGTGTGCGGGGCGCCGCTGGCACTGGATGCCGACGGGGTGTGGCTCAAGCGCGGCAACACCGGGTACTATACGCTTGCCGCCTGCACGGCCGACGCCGCCCACGGGGATTGGTTTTTGCGCTTTAAGCTCGCCCGGCCGGACGGCCTGCACTGGAACTTTGCCCGCGGGCTGGAGCCTGTGGCCGATCCCGAGGCCCTTGCCCGCTGGCACAAGCAGAAAAAGGCGCAGCTGGCCCGCCTGCGCAGGCTGCGGGAGAAAACGCCCGAAGAATGAAGATCCGCCGCCCCGGCGCCATACGGCGCCGGGGCGGCGATGTGGTTCTGGCCTGCCGTATGTTTGCGGGGGCGGGGTCTTGCCCCCGCCGCAGATCTCGCCAGGCGGAGATCCTTGCCCTGCCCTTAGTAGGTGATGATCAGCCCCTTGTCCTGCGCATAAAAGCTGCACAGCCCGGCGCAGGGCAAAACGCGCAGCGGCGCGTCCGGCCATTTGGCATGGATGCCGTGTTCCAAAAGCTGCGCGGCCGCGGCGTTGTCACAGTGGCTGATGTATACGGGGCGCTTGCCGTCATAGCCGTCGCTGGCCATCTGCTCAAGGATCCTGGCCAGTACGCGCGTCTCGCCGCGGGTCTTGAAGAAAAAGTCGATGCGGCCGTCCTTCGTGCGGCGGCCGAGCACTCGCATGTTGAGCCGTCCGGCGATAAAGCCCACCACGCGGCTGACGCGGCCGTTTTTGGCCAGATTGTCAAAGCTGGAAAGCGCGAACAGGATGTGCCCCGCCGCGTTGAAGGCTGTAAGCTCGGCACAGAGCGTATCAAAATCCGCCCCCTCGGCGATGCGGCGGTCGGCCAGTTCGGCGGCGGCCGCCAGCGCGCCGGCACAGCTCAGGGTGTCCAGCACAAAGATGTTTTTTTCGGGGTGCTCCTCCAGCACCGCCGCACGCGCCGCCATGGCGGCGTTGTAGCTGCCCGAAAGATTGCTGCTGATGGTCAGCGCGATGGCGTTGTCGGCCTGCAAAAACTGCGCGGCCCACTCCTCGGGGCTGGGGCAGGCGGTGGTGCTGGCACCGTTGTAGTCCGTCATCGCCGCGAGCATGGCGCCCGTGTTGAGCGTGGGCAGGTCGACGTATTCGCGCCCGCCGATGCGGATCTTGAACGGCGCCAGCGCAAAGCCCGCGCCGGAAACGGTTTCCAGCGCGCGTATCTCACAGGAAGTATCACAAACCAGCATCCATTCCATCGCAAAGCCCTCCGAGCCTGTTTTTTCCCAACAACAGTATAACGTTTTTGCCGCGCCGGGGCAAGGGCCGGAAAAATCTTCCGGCAAATTTACATCCGCAGCGCCGTAACGCCTTGCATGGCGCGGCAAAACCGGCTATAATAGCCTGAGAGGTGTGCCATGGAAGATTACTATGCCTACCATCACAGGGTCGTGGCCAAAAAGCGGCGCCGGCGCGCGGTCATCGCGTCGCTGGCGGTGCTGGCCTTGCTGTGCGCGGGCGTCGGTGCGTTCTATTTCGCCGGCGGGCAGCAGGGCCTGGCGGCCCTGTTTTCTTCGGAGCCGGGCGAGGCCGCCGTGGGCGGCCCTGCCGGGCAGCCTGTGCCGGACGCCGTGCCGGCCGGTACCGCCCTGCCCGCCCCGACGCCCACACCCGCCCCCGCCCCGCCGACCGCCGCCCCCGACGCGGCACCCTACGTCCCGCAGCGCTTGCTGCCCGCCGTGGATGCCGCCGTGTGGGACACCGCCGTGCCGGTGCCGGCGCCCGATACGATGGATACCGGCTACTATAACACCGATTTCCGCATGGCGGCGGTTCCCGCCAACGGCACCGTGGACGACAGCTACTTCAACACCGTCACCTTCGCGGGGGACAGCATCGCCTCCGGGCTGGGGCTGGCCAGCTACAAGGCCCTGCCCAACGCCCACTATGCCGCCTACAAGAGCGCCGGCGCCAGCAGCTTTGTTTACAACACCACGATGGAAAACGCCGTCACCGGCACCAAAGAGACGCCGATGGAGACCATCCTCGCCTCCCAGCCGGACTATGTGTATGTCCATATCGGCACCAACGACCTTGTCAACCCCACCGGGGAGGAAAATTTCATCGCTTTGTATGAGCGCCTCATTGATATGCTCCATGAGCAGCTGCCCGGCGTCGTCATCTATATCCAGTCCATCCCCGGCGTGCAGGAGGAGGTCGTGCAGACGCGCCCCGGCCTGTATGCCGAGCGCATCATGACCGTCAACAATATGGTCGCCAACCTCGCGCTGCGCAAGGGCTGCTACTTTATCAACACGCAGGAGGCGCTGGCCTACGCCGACGGCTCCGCCATTGATGAGTACAGTGCGTCCGACGGCATCCATTTCAACCCCACCGGCTACCATGCCTGGGCGGATTACCTGCGCACCCACACCGTGTGGGACCGCCGCAGCGTCTATGTGGGGCAGAACCCCTATTATATTTACGGCCGCTGAGGCCGCGGCGCCCCCTGCCGGCGCGCTGCGCTTTTGCCGGGAAATGGCAAACGCGCGGCGCGCTTTTGCGTGGGGGCGTTTTTCGTCCAAAAACACAAGGAAGCCCCTTGTTGAATGGAAATATTGCACAAATCAAAATCAAACTATTTACCTTTTTTGGGATTTATTACGGAAAACCCTTGAAATCGCCCCGCAAAAGAGGTAAACTATACCATAGATAAAGCTGGGCGCTTTGCAGGCGCCGAATTTTAAGGGGAGATCAAAGGTGAAGCATACGGAAACCAGAAAAGACCCTGCCGAATTGCCGGTCTTTTTGTTCCATCAGGGCAACAACCAGGAGGCATACCGCTATTTCGGCGCGCACCTCGGCCACAACGAGGCCGGGGAGGCGGGGTGTACCTTCCGCGTATGGGCGCCGCACGCACGGGCGGTGGCCGTGGTGGGGGATTTCAACGGCTGGCAGCCGCAGGCAAACACCATGGCCGCGGTGAGCGACGGCATCTGGGAGGCTTTCGTCCCCGGCATCCGGGAATATGACGTGTACAAGTTCTGCATCACCCCGCAGATGGGGGAGCCGATCTACAAGTCCGACCCGTATGCCTTCCACACCGAGACCCGCCCCGCCAACGGCAGCAAGGTGTATGATCTGGCCGGCTACGAATGGGGCGACGATTTCTGGATGTACACCCACGTCGGCAAGGACAGCATCAACGCGCCCGTCTCCATCTACGAGATGCAGGCCGGCAGCTGGCGCATGAAAGAGGGCGGCGCGCCTTATAATTATTCCGAGCTGGCGGACGAGCTGGTGCCCTACCTGCAAAAGATGGGCTACACCCACGTGGAGCTTCTGCCGGTGACGGAATATCCGTTCGACGGCAGCTGGGGCTACCAGTGCACCGGCTACTACGCGCCCACCAGCCGCTACGGCACCCCCAAGGATTTCATGGCCTTTGTGGATAAGCTGCACCAGGGCGGCATCGGCGTCATTCTGGACTGGGTGCCCGCGCACTTCCCCAAGGATGCCTACGGCCTGTACATGTTTGACGGCGCCCCCTGCTATGAGGACCCCAACCCCCGCCGCGGCGAACATAAAGAGTGGGGGACCATGGTGTTCAACTTCGGCATGGGCGAGGTGCAGAGCTTCCTCATCTCCAGCGCGCTGTTCTGGGTCAATGAGTACCACATCGACGGGTTGCGTGTCGACGCCGTGGCCAGTATGCTGTATCTGGACTACAACCGCCGCGACGGCGAGTGGGAGCCCAACATCAACGGCGGCAAGGAGAACCTGGAGGCCGTGGCCTTTTTGCAAAAGCTCAACGGCGTGGTGCTGGGCCGCCACCCCCACAAGCTGATGATCGCCGAGGAATCCACCGCCTGGCCGCTGGTCACCAAGCCCGCCGCCGACGGGGGCCTTGGGTTCAACTTCAAGTGGAACATGGGCTGGATGAACGATATGCTCTCCTACATGAAGACCGACCCGCTGTTCCGCGCCGGCAACCACGGCAAGGTCACCTTCAGCTTCTTCTATGCCTTCAGCGAGAATTTCGTGCTGCCCATCAGCCATGACGAGGTCGTGCACGG
>CANRCB010000032.1 GCA_947629015.1 uncultured Gemmiger sp. | reverse complement strand
GAACAGCCCGTGCCGGCGGTAAAGAGACTGCAAACATACCCTAAGCACCTGTGCACCGGAGCCTGCCGTTTGCCTTGTGAGAAACCACACGTCCCGCCGGCGGCGAATCCGTCCCGCGGACGGTTCGCCAAGGCGCGGGAGATATATTTTTTGCGCTCTATATCTGTGGAACTGAATTTTGAATAATAATTCCCGCAAGGGCGCACTTACTCACCACCGGCTGAAGCCGGCGGTGGTAAGCGCGCCCCGCTGCGGCGGGGTAGGTTTTCGTGCCTCGCTGCCGTCTCGGTCCGACCGTTGCATGGCTATGGAATTGTAAGCAGCATTTCATGCAGCGATAGTGGAGCGGGTCTGAAGCTCAAACCAGAACGTGCAGCCATTTTTAGTGTCCACTCCATAGTTCGCCTTATGCGCCGTTAAAATTTCTTTGGCGATGGACAGACCCAGCCCGGACACGACCGCCTTGTTCTTCCGGCTGCGGGCGGTGTAATAGCGATCCCAGATATATGGCAGTTCCTCGTCCGCGATGCCGGGCCCGCGGTCCGTCACCGCCAGCCGGGCCACACTTTCCCGCGCTGTAAGCGATACCTTGATCATTTTGCTGTCATCCATGTGGTTGACGGCATTATCGATGAAATTATAGATGACCCGTTTGATCTGCGCCTCGTCGGCGGCCACCATCAGGCCGTCGGTTATCTCCGTCTCGATGCCAAAACCGTTCTGCTCGCAGAAGGGGGCGAACTGCCCGACCACCTCGCGGACCGCGCGGCTCAGGTCGATGATGCCGTACTCTTTTTCGCTCCCATCCGCCTGCAGGGCGGAAAACTCCAGGATCTCATTGACGAGCGCCGTCAGCCGGTCCGCTTCGCGCATGATGACGGCAAGGTCGTTCTCCCGCTTTTCCGCATCGCTCCACGAGATATCCTTGACCATCTCCGCATAGCCCTTGATCATGGTCAGCGGCGTCCGCAGGTCGTGCGAGACATTGGCGAGGAAGGTCCGCTGCGCGTTTTGGGCCCGCTCCAGACTGCGCGCCGTCTGCCCCAGCGTATCGGAAAGCTCGTCCAGCTCGGCACAAAACCCTTTCGGCAGCTCCGGGGTATAGTTCCCCGCGGCGATCTGCCTGGCCGAGGCGGTTATCTTGGCGACCGGCTTTTCAAACCGTTTGGAGATGGCCCAAGCCAGGATGAAGCCCAGCCCCAGCGACAGAACGGACACCCATACGAGCTGGAGCCGCAGAATTTTGACGGTCCCCCTGACCGTGCCGAGCGGCATGCTGACAGAGAGGATATTCCCGTCCGGGAGAATGCTCCCCGTCACATAGGCCGCATTGTCCGCGGTAAGAAAGCCGGTGCTGCTTGTACCGGCTTCTTTCAGTTTGGCAATGAGGGTCTCATAGCTGTACGGCAGATTGCGCAGCGCACCCTTTTCCCAGCTCATGACGGTGTCTTCGGAAAAATAGGGATTACCGTTCCGGTGCTCCGTTGGTTCCGTATCCCCGTACAGGCGTTTGTATTCATCGGCAGTGTACAGGATGTTCCCCTGCGCGTCGGTCACAAACACAAGCAGAGAGTTGGCCGCGGCTGCCGCATCGATCTGGCTGTAAAAATCGGCGTCCGCAGCATGCGCTGCCAGTTCCTTTGCCGTCTTTTCCACGCTGCGGATCGCCATACCGTTGTAAAAGCTCTGCAAAAACACCGTCTGCAAAAGCCACAGCACCGCAAAGATGGCGGCGGCGAACAGTACGAACCACAGCCACAGCTTGGTGCCAAAGGTTTTACGCTTTCTCATCGAACCGATACCCCGTTCCCCGCAGCGTTGTGATGCATTTCCGATACGGCCCCAGCTTGCCGCGCAGGAGCTTGATCTGCCAATCCACGGTGCGGTCGTCCCCAAAATAGTCATAGCCCCATACGGCGCCCAAAATCTTCTCCCGCGTCAGGGCGATGCCCTTGTTTTGGACCAGATATACGAGCAGCTCATATTCCTTGGCGGTCAGGTCTTTTTGTTCCCCGTCCACAAAAACCGTATGGGCCAGCGTGTCGATGCGGATGCCCTGGATCACGAGCTCGCTTCCCGATTTGCCCGGCGTATTGCGGGCCAGCACCGCCTTGACCCGCGCCATCAGCTCGCGCGGTGAAAACGGCTTTACCACATAATCGTCGATGCCGAGCTCGAACCCCATCAGCTTGTCGTACTCCGAGCCGAGGGCGGACAGCATGATGACGGGGGTTTGCTTTGTCTCGCGTATCTTTTTGCATACGGTGAACCCGTCCATCTCCGGCATCATGATATCGAGGATGACGAGATCATACGCGTTCCTCCGGCACAGATCCAGCGCCTGTGCACCGCTGCCCGCCGCATCGACGGTATGGCCCTCATGCTCCGCAAAACGGGAAATGAGCTCTACGATGTCCTTTTCATCATCCACAGCCAGCAGATACGCCATGATTTCCTCCCCATACAACGCCAAAGCACAAAACATAAGCCGACCAAACGACGGAATACGTTTTGCGCTTTGACCGCGTTTTACTTCTGATAGCTTGCGCCGCGCTGCTGCCCGGTCAGGTAGCTGTACCCGGATATATCCTGCGTGCGCTCCGCATCATCGCTCTGCCGGTAAGCGGCGCCCCGCTGCCGGCCGGCGACATAGCTGTAGGACTTCGCGGCTTCCTCGGACCAGGGCGTCTCTCCGATGCCGTTTTCCGCCAAAAAGGCGTCCCGTTCCTCCTCCGGGAGCTGCTCGGCCTGCGCATACAGATCATTACGGGCGGTGCTGCGCTGCCGCCCGGCCAGGTAGCTGTACGCATCCGTTTCGGCCGCAAAGGCGGTCACGCCCCCGACCGACAAAACAAACGCCGCCGCGACGGCGGATACAAGGACCGTTCTTTTCTTCATGGCTCATACCACCTTTCTGCATTCTGGCCTTCGCCAGTACCTACAGGATACGCCGCAAATGCGAAATCTGCGTGGCAGCTGTTTGGAATCTGTGTGGAATATCGTCCTTATCGCTCTGATACACTCCCCAGCAAATCAAATCTTATCATGCATACGATTTTCTCTGCCAGCAACATTATACGATACGCCTAAACGAAAAGCAATCCAGCTAAAAAGTACGATACAAGGGATACATAGATGGTTTATGCACCCATGTTTTATCCAAAGTTTTTTCGAGCGGTGCGCCAAAACCAACTCTCCCGGGAGAATCCCGCCAGCCCAACAGGATTCGAACAGCCCGTGCCGGCGCATAAGAGAGCAGAAGCGTGCAAGCGTTCGACCGTGTGCCGGAATTGCTTGTTTGCCCCGTGAGAAGCCACACGTCCCGCCGGCTGGCTTTCTTATTGTATGCGGGCGCCTTTTTTGTATAAGCGGGCGCGGCGCGGGGCATACTTCCACCAAGACCAGAAAAGGGAGATGAACAGGATGGAAAACACGGGCGTTTGCTGTGACGTGGGCTGCTGCGTGCACAACGTGGGCCAGCAGAAATGCGCGCTGCCGGAGATCAAGGTGACCGAGCAGTGCCAAACCACCGAGCAGAAGGTCGACGACCCCCACTATTGCCAGAGCTTTTGCAAGCGCGGCAGCGCGTTCTAAAAGCGCGGGCAGGATGCCCCCCAAGGGCACGGCGCCGGGCGTACACCAAACAGGTGTGCGCCCGGCGCCGTTCAGCGTACAAGCGCGGCCAGCGCCCCGGGTTCAAGGGCCTGTTCCGGGCAGAATTCCGGCGAGGCCATGTAGCGGTAGACAGCGCTTTGCAGGGCGCGGGCCTCGGGGTATTGGCCCAAATCCTGCAAGCCAAGGCTTGAAAACAGCAGCCGCCCGCCGGCGCAGCGGCATTCCAAAAGCTGGGCCAGCGGCCGCAGGGTGGCGTAGCTGTCCAGCACGGTGACGATGGCGCGGCAGCCCTGCGGCAGGGGCACGGCGCGGCGGCCGGCCATCGGCCACCACTGCCAGTCGGTGTGGGTATCGGTCGGAAAGGCGGCAAACAGCGGGTGGGCCGCGTCGATGAGCTGCCCCATGCAGCCGGACTGCGCGGGGAAGCACGCCACGCTCCAGAAATCGGTGCTGAACTGCGCCTTGACGGAACCGGGCAGCGCCGCTTTGGTCGAGGGCGGGGCGAGATACACCCGCCCGCCGCCGCGCAGCACCGCCAGCGCGGCGTCATCCAGCGCGCGGCATTCGTAGATTTCCGGCGGGCACACGGGCGTCTCGTCCGGGTAGACCCAGACCGGATAGCGGTTCTCCTGCCCGCAGAAGGTGACCGTGAGCTCCAGCCGTACGGCACCCGTGACGCCCTGCAGCGGCACCTCCAGCGTGCCCAGCGCCGTCAAGCCGCCGGCGGGGGCCTGCACGGGCGGCAGGGTGCCCGCGCGGGCAAAGCCGGGGCCGGCCAGCCGCCATGCCGGCGCGCCGCACAGCGGCGTTTTGCCGTAGTTGGCCACGCGCACGGCGGCGCGCAGCGTCCCGCCCGCCGTGTACGTGCAGCGGGGCAGCAGCACCAGCGGCAGCACGTCGCGGAAAAAGGCGGCAAAGCGCTCGGGCCTTGCAAAGGCAAAGGGTTTGGGCTCGAGATGGGCGTTGAGCATACCCACCAGCGCCGTGCCCTGGCCGGGGAAATCCTGCAAGCCCAAAAGCGAGATGCCGCCCATCCCCTCGGTGCGCAGGGCGGCCTCGACCTCGGCGCGGTAGCACAGCAGCGCCAGCTCACCGGAGGCCTCGACGCGGGCGTCCCAGTCCGCCAGAAGGCCGCGCGCCCGCGCCCGTTCGCGGAAGGCCTGCAGGCTGCGCGGCAGCGTAACGCCGCGGTAACGCCCTATCTCGCCAAAATCGGGCAATACCTGGTATTGCCCCACTTCAAAGGAACAGACGGGCTGCCCGCTGTTTTGCCGCAGCGCCGCCACGGCGGGGCTGTAGTCGGCGCGCAGGTCGGGGCCGGCCTCGTTGAGCCAGCCCCGCATACCGTCGGAGGTGGCGCGCAGGCTTTGGTCCTTATACGCCATGGCGGTGTAAAAATCGCTGGCCGGGTCCTGCCCCAATGCGCCGTAATGCGTGTTGGAACCGTCGGCATACAGGCGCGTGGCATCCAGCTGCCGCGCCAGCGCCAGCAGGCTGCCCATGCAGGCGTGGCCGGGCGCGCCTGCGTGCAGCTCGTTGCCTAAGGTAAGCATCACAAAGGAGGGGTGGTTGGCCAGCATCGCCAGCAGGGCGGTGAGCTCGGCGCGGTAGTAGGCCTGGCTCTCGGCGGAGGTGAGCGCATCGCCGGGGTCCCAGTCGGAAAGTTCCGGCTGCATCAGCATGCCCAGCTCGTCCGCGGCGGCAAAGGCGGCCTGCGGCGGGCAATGGCTGTGGAAACGCACGCAGTTCACGCCGTAGCGGCGGTAGGTTTCCAGCACCGCGCGCCAGGCGGCGGGGTCCATCGGGGGGTAGCCCGTCTCGGGG
Organism: uncultured Gemmiger sp.; assembly: GCA_947629015.1. Lineage (GTDB taxonomy): Bacteria > Bacillota > Clostridia > Oscillospirales > Ruminococcaceae > Gemmiger. The sequence goes on along the minus strand of CANRCB010000032.1, from coordinate 16,680 downwards.
AAGACGGCGCAGTTGGCCTCCCCGCGCAGGAAAACGGTACGCCCGTTGAGGGCAAAGCGGCCGTCCCGCGCGCGGAAATCCCGCACGCCGAACCGCACGCTGCGCGCCCCGCCGCCGTCCAGCGCGGCGGTGAGGGTATAAAGGCTGCCCTCCCCCGTATCCCAGCGGCGCACATCGCCGCGCAGCGCAAGGCCGCGCCGCCAAAGCGCGGTGCGGCCGGCCCCGGCGGAAAATTCCAACCGGGCCCCGTCCGCCAGCGCCGGGGAGGTGATGCACACCGTTCCCGCCGTGGGCGCGGCCGCATCCAGCACGGCGCATACGTCCACCGTATCGCCGTGCGGGTAGACGCGCACATCCTCCAAAAAGGCCGGCTCCTCCACGCGCAGGCGCAGGTAGCCGAGCACGCCGTTCCAGTTGGTCTGCGTCTCGTCGGAGGCGGCGCTGGCGCGGGTGATGGCCTCCCGCGGCCAGCCGGGGTAGGCGTTGTCACAGGTGAGGGTGAGCGTGTCATGGCCGGTCAGCAGCCCGGTGAGCTCGAACACCCAGGGGCTGACGAGGGTGGCGGCGCCGTGCGGGGGCACCGCGCGGCCGTTGACGGCAAGAAAGAGCCGGCGCGAGCGCTCACATTCCAAAAACACGCGCTTGCCCGGCGGGGGTGCCCAGTCCAGCCGGCGGGCAAAGGCCGCCGGGCCGGTGTAGGTGCAGCGCCGCGTCAGGCGGGTGACGATGGGGTCCCCGTCGCGGTAAAGGCCCAGGGCGCGCGCGTCGGCAAGGCGCCACTGGGTTTTGGGGTCATCGGGGGCGCCGATGCCGTTTTCGTCCAGTGTGCCGGGCAGTACGGCCGGCGCCGTTTGGCCGGGGATGCGGCATTCCCATACCCCGGCAAGGTCTATGGTTTGGCGGTCGTTCATCAAAGCGCCTCCTTCTGTGCCCGCTGCGGCGGCCTGCCCCGGGGGGCATGGTTCTATTGTAACAGGCGCACGGCGGGAACGCAACCGCACTGCGCGCATTTTGCCGCCGCCGTGCGCAAAACCGCTTGCAAACTTTGCCGGGGCCGCTATACTGGAAGTAAAGCATTTTTCGAAGGGGGCGTTTTGCCATGGCGGCACCCAGGCAGTATACGGTGGCGGCCCGCGGGCGCGAGACGCGCATCTATCTCCAGCCCGGCCTGCCGCGCGCGGCGCGGCGCGCGGCCGACGATTTCCGCCGCGACCTAGCCGCGGTGTGCGGCTGCCGGGCGGTCTTTTGTGAAAGCGCGCAGGACGCGGGCATCCTTGTAGGGATGCTGGAGCAGGACGGCTGGCTGGAGGCGCTGGCGGGCTGCGCGGCGTTCCCGGTCAAGGACATTCTGGACGAAAACGGCGCCCCCCGGTGGGAGGCGTACCTGCACGGCTTTGCGCCGGACGGGCGCCTTGTCATCGCCGGCAGCGGGCGGCGGGGGGTCATCTACGGGCTATATGACCTTTCGCGCCGGTTCGGCGTTTCGCCCTGGTATGACCTTGCCGACGTGCCGGTACGCAGGGCGGCAAAGCTCACGCTGCCGGCCGGCTACCAAAAGGCGGATTGGCCGGCGGTGCAGTACCGCGGCATCTTTTTGAACGATGAGGAGGAGCTGTGCGCCTGGGCCAGGGCCCACACGCCGGATGGCACCATCGGCCCCGCGGCCTACCGGCGCATTTTTGAGCTGCTCCTGCGGCTGAAGGGCAACTACATCTGGCCCGCCATGCACGTGAACGCCTTCAACACCGACCCCGAAAACGGCCGCCTGGCCGACGAGATGGGCATCGTGGTGGGCACCTCCCACTGCGATATGCTGCTGCGCAGCAACCAGAACGAATGGGAGCCGTGGGTGCGCAAAAAGGGGTACGCGGGGCTGCGGTACGATTATTCCCTCCCCGGCCAAAACCGCGAGCGCCTGCGGGAATACTGGCGCGAAAGCGTGGAGCAGAACCGCGGGTATGAGGTGTGCTGGACGCTGGGGATGCGCGGCATCCATGATTCCGGCTTTCTCACGCAGGCCATCGATGAAGACGATACTTTGACCGAAGCGGAGAAGGCCGCGGCCCGCGTGCGTCTGCTGGAGGAGGTCATCCGCGACCAGCGCGCCATCCTGCGCGAGGTGCTGGGCGAGGAGCGCGCCCAAAATGCCCCGCAGATCTTTGTGCCGTACAAGGAGGTGCTGCCCCTCTATGACAGCGGCCTGCGCCTGCCGGAAAACGTGACGGTGATGTGGGCCGACGACAATTTCGGCCATGTACGGCGCTACCCCTCGCCGCAGGAAAGGCGGCGGGCGGGCGGCAGCGCGCTGTACTACCATTCCTCCTACTGGTCCCCGGCACCGTTGAGTTACCTGTTCATCGCCAGCGCGCCGCTGGCCCAGACGGGCTGCGAGCTGCGGAAGGCATACGCCGAGGGCATCCGCAAAATATGGGTGGACAACGTCGGCGCGCTCAAGCCCCTTGAGCAGGATATGGAGTATTTTCTGCAATACGGCTGGGACGCCGCGCGCCCCGGCGCGGCCGTGCACGACGTGCGGCGGTATCTGGAGGAATGGTTCGACGGCATCTTCCCCGGCGGCATCGGGGCGGCGTGCGCCGACATCTATGAACAATACGCCCTGCTGACCGACGCCTGCAAGGTGGAACACCTGTACCGGGACGCTTTTTCCCTGACCGCCTGGGGCGACGAGGGCGGCCGGCGCCTGCAGGGGCTCAAGGCCGTGTATGACCGTGTGCTGGCGGTGCAGGACGCCCTGCCCCCCGCCTTCCGCGATGCGTTTTTTGAGCTGCTGGGCATGAAGGTGTGCGCCGCCTTCTACATTGGCGCCGCCTTCTATTATGCCGACCGCAGCCGCCTGTGTTTCCGGCAGGGCAAGATGCAGGGCGCCGACCGGTATCTGGCGCGGGCGCGGCGGATGATGGGGCGCAAGCGCCAGCTGCTGCACTTTTACAACAAGACGATGGCACAGGGCAAATGGGACGGCATCCTCACGCCGGAGGCCTTCCCGCCGCCCCCTTCCTGCCTGTACACCGACGCAAAGCCGGCGCTCCGCGTCGGGGCGCCGGGGCTGGGCGTCATCGTGTGGGGCGCCCCGGGCGAGCAGGAGGATCCCGTGCTCACCTTTGACGCCGCCGGGGCGCGCCGCAAATGGTTTGAATTGTTCAACAAAGGGCGCGGGCGCATCCGCTTCCGCCTGGAGAACGGCTGCGCCGGCTGGCTGGCGCTTTCGGCGCTGCAAGGTACCGTGGAGGACGAGGTGCGCATCCTGGCCGATATGCGCGGCACCCCGCACGCGGGGCACATCGACGTATGGGACGAGGACGCCCACCGCCGCATACGCATCCGGGTGGAGCCGGCCGCCGACGGCTGGGTGAGCTTTGCCGCCGCGGAATACGCCCGTATGCGCGGGCCGGCGGGCGGGTGGACGCGCATCCCGGGGCTGGGGCGCACGGCGGGCGGCTGCATGGAGGCCGCCGGCGGCGAAAGCGCGCTGGAATACGATTTTGTGTGCCCGGCGCCCGGGCCGGTGATGGTGGAGGTGACGCGTTACCTGACGCTGACGGCCAAAGGGCGCATCCGGCTGGAGGCAGGGCTGGACGGGGCGTACCAAACGGCGGAGAGCGCCGCCACCGACGAGTGGCGCGGAGGCTGGGAGCAGGCCGTGCGCGACGACGGCGAGACGCTGCGCTGCACCTTCCCGCAGGTGGAGGCGGGGCCGCACACGCTGGCGCTGCGCGCACGGGACCCGTACCTGACGCTGGGGCGCATCACGGTGTATTTTGCCGGGGCGGACGCCATCCCCCCGTGCCACCTGGGGCCGGAGCCGTCCGGCACCGCAGCAAACGAGGCGCTGCCCCTGTTTGACGAGGCCGCGCTGGACGCCGACTGTGACCGCCGCTACCGCATCCGCGCCGCGCAGGTGCCGCCGGTGGGCGAGGCCGTTGCCGGGCACGGATACTGGGCGGCCGAGCATCTGTTCCAGCTTGACACGCTGCGCCCGCGCCGCCCGGCGCCGCCCCGTTACCGCGCGCAGCCGGACGGCGGCAAGGATCTGTTGGCGCAGTTCCCGCGCGGGGCGTTTGCCGAAAAGGCGGGCCGGCTGTGCCTGGAAGCGGAATACGCCCTGCGCGCCGACGAAAACGCCTGGCACACCCCAGATGCCGCCGGCGTTTGCTGGGAGCACCTTGCCGCCGAGACGGACGGCGGCACCGGGCTGGCGATGGCGGTGCTGCCGCCGCGCCTTTCCTGGGCGCCGGCGCAGGGCCCGGCGCTGCATTACCGGCTGCGCATCCAAAACGGCGGGCGGTATTTCCTTTGGCTGCTGGTGCGCTTTGACGATACGCACAGCGATGCCTGCCAGATCGGCCTGGACGGCGTGCCGCAGCCCATGGCCCGGCAGTACTGCGCGCGCGGGCGGCAAAGCGGGGCGCCGGGGCTGTTTACCTTCAGCACGCAGGGGCTGTGGTTCTGGACGCTCTTCACCGAAACGGAGCTTGCCCCCGGCGAACACGTGCTGGATGTATACGCCGTGCGCGCCGGCCTGCGCATCGACCGCCTGTACCTGACCCTTGGCACCGAGCCCCCGCCCGACGACGCGGATTGGGCCGTTTTGTGTGAGGAATAAACATACCGCGCCCCGGAAAACCTGCCGGTTTTCCGGGGCGCGGTATGTTTTGATAAAAACAAACGCTTATTCGCCAAAAACCTTCAGGTAATCGGCCTTGAATTTTTCGATGCCGGCATCGGTGAGGGGGTGCTTGGTCATCTGCAGGATGACGCCGTAGGGCACGGTGGCGATATCGGCACCGGCGAGGGCGCAGTCCGTCACATGGATGGGGTTGCGGATGCTGGCGGCGATGATCTGGGTGGTGATGTCGGGGTAATTGGCAAACATCTCGCTGATGGTCTCGATGAGCTCGATGCCGGGCTGGCTGATGTCGTCAAGGCGGCCCAAAAACGGGCTGACATAGGTCGCCCCGGCGCGGGCGGCCAGCAGCGCCTGGTTGGCCGAGAAGATGAGGGTGCAGTTGGTGGGGATGCCCTCGGCCGAAAGCACCTTGATGGCCTTGAGGCCCTCGGGGGTCATGGGGATCTTGACGACCATGCGCTCGGGGCAGATGTTATAGATCTCGCGTCCCTCGGCGATCATGCCCTCGGCGTCGGTGGTGGTGGCCTTGACCTCGCCGGAGATGGGGCCGTCGACAAAAGAGGCGATCTCCCTGAGAGTCTCGGCATAGTCCCGCCCTTCCTTGGCGATGAGGCTGGGGTTGGTGGTGACGCCGGCGATGACGCCCATGTCGTTGGCGGCGCGGATCTCGGCAACATTGGCGGTGTCGATAAAGAATTTCATACGGGTTCTCCTTTTTGTTCGTCTTTTTGTGTATTTTTTCACAGCGCGCTGGCTGCTTGGGCAAAGGGGCGGCGCGGGCCTTCAGCCCTGGCCGTAGTAGGCACCGGGGCCGTGCTTGCGCAGGTAGTGCTTGTCGAGCAGTTCCTGCTGCATGGGAGGCAGCCCGGGGGTCAGCGCCATGGCGTGGAAGGCCATGAAGGCGACTTCTTCGAGCACCACGGCGTTGTGCACGGCGTTTTCGGGGCCGGTGCCCCAGGCGAACGGCCCGTGGCTGTGCACCAGCACCGCCGGCACCTGCGCCGGGTCGATGCCGCGCCGCTTGAAGGTCTCGATGATGACGCTGCCGGTCTCGCGCTCATACGCGCCGGCGATCTCGACGGGGGTCATCTTACGGGTACAGGGGATCTCGCCGTAAAAATAGTCCCCCTGCGTGGTGCCGAAGGCCGGGATGCCCCTGCCCGCCTGCGCGAACGAGGTCGCCCAGCGGCTATGGGTGTGCACGATGCCGCCCAGCGCCGGGAACGCCTTGTAAAGCTCGACATGGGTGGGCGTATCGGACGAGGGCTTATAGCGCCCCTCGACCACCCTGCCGTCGAGGTCGACGACGACCATATCGTCGGGGGCCATGCCGTCATAGTCGACGCCCGAGGGCTTGATGACGACGAGGCCCTTTTCCCGGTCGATGCCCGACACATTGCCCCAGGTAAAGGTGACAAGGCCGTGTTTTGGCAGCAGCAGGTTGGCCGCGCAGACGCTTTGTTTGAGTTGTTCCAGCACGGTCAAAGCACCTCCGTGGCAAGGCGCTCCACCGGCAAAGCGGCCTTGTATTTGGCCAAAAAGGCGTTGAAACCGTCGATGTCGGCCTTGTCGGCCGTCAGGGTCGAGGACTTTGCCCCGGCGAACACTTTTTTATCCAGGTAATCGGCCAATGTCTCGCCCTCTGTCTTCCACACGCGGTAGGCGGCCAGCAGCGCCATGCCGTAGGGCCCGCCCTCGCCGGCCGTTTCCATCACCGAGACCGGCACGCCGGCCGCCGCCGACAGCATCCGCTGCCCCACGCCCGGCGTTTTGAAAAAGCCGCCGTGGCCGTAGAGTTTGTCGATGCTTACCTTCTCCTCCCCGGTCAGGATGTCCAGCCCGATCTTGAGCGTGGCCAGCGCCGAGAGCAGGTGCGTGCGCATAAAGTTGGCGAGCGTGAGCCTTGCGTCCGGCGTGCGCAGCAACAGCGGCCGCCCGGCGTCAAGGCCGGTCACGCCTTCGCCGGAATAGTAGTTGTAGCTGAGCAGCCCGCCGCAATCCGCCTCGCCCTCAAGCGCCTTTTGGAACAGCAGCGTGAACAGTTCCCCCCGGTTGGCTTTTGCACCAAGGGCGGCGGCCAGCTCGGCGAACAGGCCCACCCAGGCGTTGATGTCGGAGGTGCAGTTGTTGCAGTGCACCATCGCCACCGGCGCGCCGGACGGCGTGGTGACCATATCGATCTCGCGGTGCACGCCGAGGGCCTTGTCCACCACGACCATGGCAAAATCCGACGTGCCGGCCGAGACGTTGCCGGTGCCCACCCGAACCGAGTTGGTGGCCGCCATACCGGTGCCGGCGTCGCCCTCGCAGGGGGCGACGGGGATGCCGGGGGCAAGGTCGCCGTCGGGGTCCAGGAACCTGGCGCCGGCTTCGGTCAGGGTGCCGGCATCGGCGCCGGCGGGCAGCACCCGCGGCAGCACGTCGCGCAGCGCCCAGCCAAAGCCTTTGGGGGCGATGAGGGCGTCAAATTTTTGCACCATGGCGGCGTCATAGTCGCAGGCGGCGCTGTCGATGGGGAACATCCCCGACGCTTCGCCCACGCCCATGACGTGCCGGCCGGTCAGCTCCCAGTGGATGTAGCCGGCGAGCGTGGTCAGGTGGGCAAGGCGCGGCAGATGCCCCTCGCCGTTCAAAACGGCCTGATACAGATGGGCGATGCTCCACCGCTGCGGGATGTTGAAGCCCAGCAGCGCGGTCAATTCCTCAGCGGCGGGGCCGGTGATGGTGTTGCGCCAGGTGCGGAACGCCGCCAGCTGGCGCATTTCGGCGTCGAAGGGCAGGTAACCGTGCATCATCGCCGACACACCGATGGCGCCGGTGGCCGTCAGCGTTTGGCCGAACTTTTGCGCGACGTCCCGCTTGAGGGCCGCGTAGCAGGCCCGCAGGCCGGCGCGGATCTCCGACATCGGGTAGGTCCAGATGCCGTTTTCCAGCGTGTTCTCCCACTCATGCTCGCCGGCGGCGAGCGGGACGTGGTTTTCGTCGATGAGCACCGCCTTGATGCGCGTTGAGCCGAGCTCGATGCCGATGGCGGTCTTGTTAAGGTCGGGCATCGCGGTCCCCTCCTTATCGTATGGTGCCGGCCGGGCCGTTACAGGGCCTTCAGCTTCCAGGCAATGTCGTTGTAGAACAGTTCTTTCTTGAGGGCCTCGACGGTGGTGCCCTGGCCGATGTGGACGTACTCGATGCCCATCATCTCGGCCCAGTCCTCCATCATGGCGGCGGTCACGGCGGTGGAGAGCACGGTGTGGTGCGCGCCGCCGGCGTGGATCCAGCACTTGACGCCGGTCAAAAGGTCGGGCGCCGGCTTCCACATCACGCGCGCCACCGGCAGGTTGGGCATTTCGAGGATCGGCTTGATGACCTCGATGTCCTGCACGATGAGGCGCAGCCGCCCGCCCATGTCGATGAGGGACGCGACGATGCCGGGCCCGGCCTTGCCCTCGAACACGAGGCGCGCCGGCGGCTCACGGTCGCCGATGCCAAGGGGGTGCACCTCGATGCGGGGCCTGCCGGCGGCGATGGAGGGGCAGACCTCCAGCATATGCGCGCCCAGCGAGACTTCTTTTCCGGGCTCAAGGTCGTAGGTATAATCCTCCATAAACAGCGTGCCGCCGTCAAGGCCCTGGGCCATCGTCTTCATGATAGCCGTCATGCCCGATACCTTCCAGTCCCCCTCGCCGCCGTAGCCGATGCCGTCCGCCATCATGTTCTGGCTGGCAAGGCCGGGCAGCTGGCGCATACCGTACAAATCCTGGAAGTTGTTGATGAACGCCTGCGCGCCCTCGCGGGCCAAAATTTTGCGCATGGCGACCTCTTCCCTTGCCTGGTAGCGCACGGTCTCGACGTCGTCGGTGGCCATATCGTACCGCTCGGCGTACTCGGCCATTTTGGCGTCGACCTCGGCGTCGGTCACGGCGTCCATCGTCTCGACCAAATGCCCGACAGGCCAGTAATCGACCTGCCAGCCCAGCTTGATGTGCGCCTCGACCTTGTCGCCCTCGGTCACGGCCACCTCGCGCATATTGTCGCCGAAGCGGATGACCTTGAGCTCCTGCGAGAAGGCATAGCCGACGGCGGCGCGCATCCAGTCGGCCAGGTCTTTTTGCAGCGGCGCGTCCTGCCAGTAGCCGGCGATGACCTTGCGCGGCAGGCGCATGCGGGCGCCGATGAACCCGTGCTCCCGGTCGCCGTGGGCGGCCTGGTTGAGGTTCATGAAATCCATGTCGATCTCTTCGTTGGGGATGCGGCGGTTGTACTGCGTGGCCATATGGCACCACGGCTTTTGCAAAAGGCCGAGGCCGTGGATCCACATCTTGGACGGCGAGAAGGTATGGCACCACGTCACGACGCCGGCGCAGGCGTCGTCGGCGTTGGCGGCTTTCATCACGGCGGTGATCTCGGCGTCGGTCTTGACGGTGGCCTTGTAGACGAGCGCGCAGGGCAGGATGCCGCCCTCCGTCATTTTCTCAGCCATCTCGGCGGCGCGGGCGGCCACCGTTTCCAGCACCTCGGGGCCGTACAAAAACTGGCTGCCGACCACGAACCAGAACTGTTTTTCCTGCATTTTCATGGCGATACCTCCCTGTTGTGACTTTAAACGGCAAACGGTTTTCAGCAAATGCGCACCGCGGCCACCGCGCAGGGCGGCAGCGTGAAGGCCGCGCCCGCCCCGGTCAGGGTGACGGGCAGCGGCTGTTCGGCCACGGTGTCGGGGGCTTCAAAGGTATTGTGGGCGTGCGCCTCTCCGGTGAGCAGCGTGCCCGCGGCTTTGGCGGGCGCCAGCGCGTCAAAGCGCAGCTCGGCTTCGCAGGGGGCGGTGAGGGAAAGGTTCGCCGCCGTGACGGTGACGGTGCCCTGCGCATCCCGCGAGGCGGAGACGTGCAGCTGCGGCACGGCATCCGCCCCCTCGCCGGCCGTGCCGGCGCCCTCGACCGCGGCATCCAACAGCGCTGCGCCCTGATGTTCGCGGTACATTTTGAACACATGGTAGGTGGGGGTGAGCACCATCTTCGGCCCTTCGGTGAGCACGACGGCCTGCAAAACGTTGACCATCTGGGCGATGCAGGCCATTTTCACGCGGTCACAGTGGCGGTTGAAGATGTTGAGCGTGGCGGCCGCCACCAAAGCGTCCCGCATGGTGTTCTGCTGGTAGAGGAATCCCGGGTTCGTGCCGGGCTCGACATCGTACCAGGTGCCCCACTCATCCACCATCAGGCCGATGTGCTTTTCGGGGTCATACCGGTCAAGGATGGCGCCGTGCAGCGCGATGAGTTCCTCCATGCGCAGGGCCTTGCGCAGGGTGGTGTAGTATTCGGCCGCGGTAAATCCGGTGGCGCTGCCCTTGTGCTGCCAGTCCCCGCCGGGCAGGGTATAGTAGTGCAGGCTCAAGCCGTCCATAAAGCCGTGGGCCTGCGCCGGCTGCGGCGCGCGGAAACAGGTCTTGAGCACATTCTCCGTCCAGTCGGCATCGTCGTCGTTGGGGCCGGAGGCGATCTTCAGGATGGGGGCGGCGCCGTCATACTGGCGCACATAGGTCTGGTAGCGGCGGTAGAGGTTGGCGTAATACTCCGGCGTCATGTTGCCGCCGCAGCCCCAGCTTTCATTGCCCACGCCGAAATAGTCCACCCGCCAGGGCGCCGCGTGGCCGTTGGCGGCGCGCTCCGCCGCCAGGGGGGATACGCCGCCAAAGGTCATGTATTCGACCCATTCGCTCATCTCCCGCACGGTGCCGGAGCCGACGTTGCCGTTCACGTAGGTCTTGCAGCCCAGCTGGCGGCAGAGTTCAAAATACTCATGCGTACCGAAGGAATTGTCCTCCGTCACGCCGCCCCAGTGGGTGTTGACCATCTTTTTGCGGGCCGCCCTGGGGCCGATGCCGTCCCGCCAATGGTACTCGTCGGCAAAGCAGCCGCCGGGCCAGCGCAGCACGGGGACGCGCAGCTCTTTGAGCGCCGCCACGACATCGCTGCGCATACCATTGACGTTCGGGATATCGCTGCCCTCGCCTACATAGACACCGCCGTAGATGCAGCGGCCGAGATGCTCGGAAAAATGGCCGTAGATCTCCGGCGCGATGCGCGCGCCGGGGGCCTGTTCCCGGATGCGGATGACTGCCATTGCTGTTTCCTCCCTGTTGGCCGGCGCGGCTTTGCGCAGAGCCGCGCCGGCGGGTACCGTATAAAGGTATTATATAGGATAACCCGGCGGGAATCAACAGCGACTTTTTCCTTTTGGGCGCGGCGCGCGGGCGGCGCAAGGGGCCCGCGCGCCGCGCCTGAACGGATATGGAAAAAATGTAAATTCGACATTTTGTATTTACATTCCGGCCGGCGGTGGTGTAAAATGGGCGTGACCCGTTTTCAGCCAATGCCGGTTTTGTGAAAGGAGTGCGCCCGTATGCGATGCCGTGCTCACCGCCCCCTGGCCTGGGCCCTGGCCGCCTGCCTGGCGCTGTGCGCCTGCCAAAATACCACGCCCGCGGACGGCCCCGCCCCCACCGCGGCGCCTTCCGCCGCGCCCTCCGCCGCGCCGCCGGCGGTCCTGGATACCGCCGCAGCGCCCGCGCCCGCCGAGGTGCCCACCGTCCTGCCCAAGACCGTGGACGCCGGGCGCAGCTATGTGGAGGACACCCTTTTTATCGGGGACAGCAACACCGCCCGCTACACCATGTACGCCGACGAAACGGGCGAGCCCTTCACCACGCTGGACAACAACATCGGCGTGGTGAGCATGGGCGCCGATTCCATCACCACGTTAAAATGTGAGCGCTTTAAGGGCTACAAGGGTATGTACACCCTGCCGGACGCCGTCGCCATGCTCAAGCCGCAGCGCATCATCATCGGGTTTGGCACCAACAATCTGAGCGGTTCCTCCACCGACGCGACCAAATTCATCTCCACCTACAAAAAGGGGCTGGCGGCCATCGCCGAGGCGTGGCCGTATGCCGATATCATCGTCAACGCCATCCCGCCGCTGGACAAACAGCGGGACAATACCAAGCTGACCATGACCCAAGTGGATGCCTACAACGCCGCGCTCGTGACCATGTGCGAGGAGGAGGGCTACCACTTTTTGAACACCGCCGAGGTGCTGCGCGACGAAAGCACCGGCTGGGCCAAGAAGGACTATACGCTTTCGGACGGGGTGCACCTGTCCAAAACGGCGGTGACGGCGCTGTTCCAGTATGTGCGCACCCACGCCTACATCGCCGAGGACCGCCGCCCCCAGCCGCTGGGGGACATCCCCACGCCCGACGGCGTGCCGCTGGGCCTTATCGAGAAGGATCCCATCGCCGTGCGCGGCGCCAAGGTGCCGGTGGAATTCGTGGCCGATACCGGCGGCTATATCGAGGGTGCCGCCAGCCAGCAGGTGAAGAAGGGCGCCGCGTGCGCGGCCGTGACGGCGGTGCCGAAAAACGGCTATAAGTTCAGCCATTGGACGGCCAGCATCGGCAGCGTGGGCACCGGCGCGACCCTGACCTTTACCGTGCCCGCGAACGCCGACGCCAACGGCGTGATCGTGACGGCGCACTTTGTGGCCGACGAGCACGAGCATGACCTTGTGCTGGTGGAGGTTTTGCGGGAGGCGACCTGCGGTGAAAAGGGCCTTGCGCTGATGGGCTGCGTGATCTGTGACCAGCGCTTTGAGGAGGAGATCCCCGCCACCGAACAGCACACCTGGAGCGACGTGTATCTTTTGGGGCAGCAGGAAGCCGGCGAGAATGAGCGCCTGAAAAAGCTGGTGGGCCAATATGTACGCCGGTGCAAGGTGTGCGGCTATATCGGCGCGGCGCCCGAAGAGTTGATTCCCCTGCCGACGCCCACGCCGGAACCCGCTGCGACACCGGAACCCGTTGCGACACCGGAGCCTGTTGTAACGCCGCCCCCGGAACCGACGCCGGGACCCGCTGCGACGCCGGAACCTGTTGTGACGCCGCCCCCGGAGCCGACGCCGGAACCCGCTGTGACGCCGGAGCCGACCCCCGTGCCGGCGCATGAGCACAGCTACACTGCCGAGATTTCTTCCACCCCGGCCACCTGCACCGACCCCGGCACCCGCACGCTGCAATGCAGCTGCGGCGAGACCGTCACCGAGCAGACGGAAGGCGCATTGGGGCATGCCTACCAGGAAACCAACCGTATCGAGCCCGGCGTCGGTGTGGATGGGGCCGTCACCTATACCTGTTCCCGCTGCGGCCTCTCCTACGTCGAGCGCCTCCCCGCTTTGCCGGTCGAGACACCCACCGAGGCGCCCGCGCCGCCGCCCGAGACCGAACCCACCCCCGGCCCATAATGCCCGGCCGCCGCGCCGCCCTCCCGGAGGGCGGCGCGCTGTGCGCCCATTCCAGGACTGCCAACCAAAACAGGAGGTATCCCCATGCCCGCCAACGCCCCGCAAGCCGAACGCCGCCCCGCCCGGGCGCTGCTGCCGCGGTTTTTGCCGTACCTGTTCAAATACAAGCGCATCCTTGCGTTCGATCTGTTCTGCGCCGCGCTGACCACGCTGTGCGACATCGTGCTGCCCCGCATCATGAGCTACCTGACCAACGCCGCCACCTCCCCCGCCGTCGTGCTGACGGCGCGCACCGTGCTGGCGCTGGCGGGGGTCTACCTTGTTTTGCGCGTCATCGACGCCGTGGCCAATTATTACATGACGAGCACCGGCCACATCATGGGCGTGTACATCGAGACGGATATGCGGCGCGACGCCTTCGCCCATTTGCAGCGGCTCAGCTACACCTACTACAACAACACCAAGGTGGGCCAGATCATGGGCCGCGTGACCAACGACCTGTTCGACGTGACGGAGTTTGCCCACCACTGCCCCGAGGAGTTTTTTATCGCCGGCATCAAGATCGTTGCCTCGTTCGCCATCCTATGCACCGCCAGCGTGCCGCTGACGCTCATCGTGTTCGCCTGTGTGCCGCTGATGGCGGTCGTCTCCACCCACCTCAACCACAACCTGCGCGTGCGCCAGCGGGAGCAGCGCCACCAGATCGGCGAGCTGAACGCCGCCATTGAGGACAGCCTGCTGGGCCAGCGCGTGGTCAAGGCGTTTGCCGCCGAGGAGCAGGAGAAGGAAAAGTTCGAGCAGGGCAACCTTGCCTTTGAGCACATCAAAAAGCGCTGGTACTACGCGATGGCCGCCTTCAACACCAGCACCCGCCTGTTTGACGGGCTGATGTATCTGGTGGTCATCGTGGCGGGCGGGCTGTTCCTGGTGTACGGGCTTATCACCGCCGGGGATCTTGTCGCGTATATTTTGTACGTCACCACGCTTATTGCCACCATCCGCCGCATCGTGGAATTTGCCGAACAGTTCCAGCGCGGCATGACGGCGATCGAGCGCTTCCTTGAGATCATGGACACGCCCATTGAGATCAAAGACGCGCCAAACGCCGTGCCGCTCCGGGTGGATAAGGGCCGCATCGAGTTTTGCGACGTGACCTTTGAGTACCCCGACGACCACAACCTTGTGCTGCGCCACGTGGATCTTGACATCCGCCCCGGCGAGAACCTGGCGCTGGTGGGGCCCTCGGGCGGCGGCAAGACGACGCTGTGCAACCTGATCCCCCGCTTTTATGACGTGACGGGCGGGCAGATCCGCATCGACGGGCAGGACATCCGCGGCGTGACGCTGCAAAGCCTGCGGCAGGCCGTGGGCGTGGTGCAGCAGGACGTGTACCTGTTCAGCGGAACGGTGGCGGAAAACATCGCCTACGGCCGGCCGGGCGCCACCCGCGCCGAGATCGAGGAGGCCGCCCGCCTGGCCGGCGCCGACGCCTTTGTGCGCGCCCTGAAGGACGGGTATGACACCTATGTGGGCGAGCGCGGGGTCAAGCTGTCGGGCGGGCAGAAGCAGCGCATCTCCATCGCGCGGGTGTTCCTCAAAAACCCGCCCATCCTGCTGCTGGACGAGGCGACGAGCGCGCTGGACAACGAGAGCGAGATCTTGGTTGGCCAGAGCCTGGATCGGCTGGCCCACGGCCGCACGACGCTGACCATCGCCCACCGCCTGACCACCATCCAGAACGCCGACCGCATCCTTGTGCTGGGGCAGGACGGCATCGAGGAAGAGGGCAGCCACGAGACGCTGCTGGCCAAAAAGGGCATCTATTACCGGCTTTGGAACGGCCTTGTGAGCGGGCAGACGCTGTAAAAGTGGAGTTTGGAAAGTGGAAAGTGAAGTTTAGAGAGTGAAGTTTGGAGAGTGGAGAGTGGAGAGTGGAGTGAAGGTGTGCCGCTGCGCGGCACAGTTTTAAAAGTTTCCTTCTTTCCACTTTCCACTTTCCACTCTCCACTTTCCACTTTCCACTCTCCACTTTCCAAACTCCACTTTCGCCCCTCACTGCCGAATCATTTGCACCATCCGCCGGGTGTTGAGCGCGCAGGTCAGCGCGTTGGAGCCGACCATGATACCGAGGAAAGCCGGCATACCGTACCGCGGCAGCAGCAGGACGATGGCCGCGATGCGCAAGGCGGAATCGAGCAGAGAGTAGCGGAAGGTGGCCAGCTGTTCGCCCAGGCCCTTGAGCACACCGTCCACCATGCTCTCAAGATACATGAAGGGCGCCGCCAGGGCGAGCACCCGCACATACGCCCCGACCTGCGCGCTGCCGTAGAGGCGCCGGGCCACCGGCGCGCCGAACAGGAAAAACCCCGCCCCCGCCGCCAGCGAGAACGCCCCCGCCAGCCGCAGCATACGGCCGACGAGCCGCCGCACCGCGGCGGTATCGTTTTTGGTGCGGGCGCGGGTGATCTCGGGCATGAGCAGGCCGGACAGCGCCGCCAGCACCGAAAACGGGAAAAACAGCAGCGGCATCGCCATGCCCTTCAAATCGCCGTACTGCGCCATGGCGGCGGCGCGGTCCCCGAGATACCGCGCAAGGCACCACGGGATAAGGCTGCTCTCGGCCGCCTGCAGGCCGCTGGCGAGCAGCCGGCTGCCGGTGACGGGCAGCACGATGCCAAAAAGCTCGGCATCGGTGTAGGGGTGCAGGGGCTCCGGGCCGTTTTTGCGGCGGAAGGCGGGTTCCCGCCAGGCAAACGCCGCGACGATGCCGCAGGAGAGCGCCTCGCTCACGGTATTGCCCAGCAGCACCGCCGCGCAGCCCCACGCCGCGCCCCACCTGGCCACCGCGCGCAGCGCCCACAGCGCCAGCACCATGCGCACCGTCTGCTCCAGCAATTGGGCGATGACGCCCGGCTCCACCCGGCGCCGGGCCAGAAAGCAGCCGCGCAGCGCGCCGGCCACCGCGATGAAGGGCAGGCTGGGCGCCAGGATGCGCAGGCCCATCTCGGCGCGGGCATCGTGCAGCAGCCGGCGGGAGACTGGCCCCGCCAACAGCATCTGTGCCAGCATGGCCGCGCTGCCAAGGCTCAGCGCCGCCGTGCACAGCCCGCGCAGCGTGGCCGCCATGCCCCGCCCGCGGGCAAGGCTTTGCGCCGCCAGCCGCGTGGACGCCACGTTGATGCCGGCCGACGCCAGCGAGGTGAACACGGCGTACACGGCCAGGATGAGCTGGTACAGGCCCATGCCCTCGCTGCCCAGGTACCCCGCCATCTGTACGCGGAACACCATGCCCAGCACCCGCAAAACGAACCCCACCGCCGTGAGCAGCGCCGCATTTTTA
This sequence comes from uncultured Gemmiger sp., assembly GCA_947629015.1. Taxonomy (GTDB): domain Bacteria; phylum Bacillota; class Clostridia; order Oscillospirales; family Ruminococcaceae; genus Gemmiger. Next base: position 397 of record CANRCB010000032.1, on the reverse strand, counting down.
AGGTACAGGCGCCCGCGCGCGTTGACCATGGGCCACCCCCCTTTCCCGGTGTTTGCCTTTTTCCACAGGTATGCCGGGGCGCGGGGCGCTATGCCTTGCGCCGCCGCGGGATTTGTGGTATAGTGGTCGATATACGGGGAAAACGCGGCCGGCCGCGCCGGGCGCAACGCGGAGGCGCTGCCATGTATGAACTGGTGCCCGCAGGGGCGAATACGTTTTATATCGACTGCCCGGCCAAGATCGGGCTGTGGCACACCGGGCAGGATGCGTACCTGATCGACAGCGGCAACGACAAAAGCGCCGGGCGCAAGGTACGCCAGATCCTGGATGCCAACGGCTGGCGCCTCAAGGCCATCTTTGCCACCCACTACCATGCCGACCATGTGGGCGGCGCCGC
>CANRCB010000031.1 GCA_947629015.1 uncultured Gemmiger sp. | reverse complement strand
GGGGCGGCGTCCCCGACGCCCCGTGGACGTTGCAGCGGCGGAACGTCTGCGGGACGTCCGGAGGCCGTCCCCTACAAGCATTCCAAAAAGCATTTGGCACGCCTTTTTCGACAAATCTCAAGCGGGCACCGGTTTTACCCGGTGCCCGCTCAAACTGTCAAAAGGCGGCGGTCAGACATAGATGACGAGGAGCCCCACGACCATGCCGATGAGGATGGCAAAGGCCGGCGTTTTGGAGCGCCACATCAAAAACGCTTCGGGGAACAGCTCGCCAAAGACGACGTAGAGCATCGCCCCCGCCGCAAAGGACATCGAAAGGCACAGCGCCGCCGGGCCCAGCCCGCCCACCGCGTAGCCCAGCAGCGCGCCGAGGATGGTGGGGGCGCCGCTCAGGGCGGTGACGAGGACGGCGCGGGGGCGCGGCACGCCGCTGGTGATCAGCGGCACCGAGACGGCCATGCCCTCGGGGATGTTGTGCAGCCCGATGACGATGGCCATGATGAGGCCGCCGCGCGCCATGATGTCCTGCGCCCCGGCGTAGGACACGCCGATGACCATGCCCTCCGGCAGGTTGTGCAGCGCGATGGCGCACGCCATGATCACCCCGGCCACGAACATCTCCTGCCGGTCGCCGGTCTCGCGGTGGTGCTGGTAGTGGTCACTGTGGATGAGCTCGCCCAGGTCGTCGGCGGTGGCGGGGTGGTTTTGGTCCACATGGGCGATGTCCTTGTTGGTGTTGTCGTCGATGACGCGGTTGAGCAAAAACACCGTCAGGTACCCCAAAAACAGCCCGGCGATGGTCAGCAGCAGATACTCCGGCCCGCCGGTGCCGTTGGCGTCCATCGCGCCTTCGACCAGGTCAAAGCAGACGATGGACAGCATCACGCCGCCCGCAAAGCTCAAAAACAGGCTGACCATGCGGGAGGAATCCCGCCGGGCGATGCCGCCCACCAGCCCGCCAAGGCCGGTGCCCAGCACGCCCGAGATAAAGGTTACGACAGCGATCCAGAGCCAAATCGGCATATTTCCACGACCTGTTGCAAAAATTTATATTCCTCCGGGCGGCCCCGCGCGGTCAGCCGGCGGCCGCGGCGGCGTTGGCGGCCGCCTCAAAGGCCGCGGCGGCGGATGCGGCGTCGCCCCCGGCGCCGACCTTTTGCAGCATGGTCCACCACGCGGTGCGGGCCTCGGCCCAGCCGGGCGTGACCTGGTAATAATCGCCCAGATATTCCCGCAGGGCGAAATATTCCGTCATAAGTTCGTCGTTTTCATAGATGTTGGGCACGTCCCGCGCCGGCCAGAAGGTGGTGGAGAGCACCGTCTGGGTGTATCGCTCGGTGTTTTGGGTGAGGAAACGGATGAAATCCTTGGCGGCCCCGATGCGCGCGGCGTCGCCGTTGTCAAAGACGCCGAACCCCCAGATGCCGCCCTGCAATTCCGACCGGCCGTTGTCGGAGGGGAACGCCATGGGGAAGATGTCGAACGCGCGGTCGGGCTCGCTGATGGTCTTGGTGACCTCGTTGCCCACGTTCCAGCAAAAGCACATAGGCACCTCGCCGGCAGCAAAGCGGTCGATGACGTCGGCGCCGACGGCCTCGGGGTCAAAAACGATGCCGTCCAGGCTTTGCAGCAGCTCCAGCGCGCGGATGTTCTCCTGGCTGTTGAAGGTGTAGCGGGTGTGGGCGGCGTCGGTGAAGGTGCCGCTGTACAGGTTGGTCACCAGCGCGCGGGTGCCCTGGTCGCCGCCCTGGCCGCCGCAGTACACCTCGCCCACCCGCTCGATGCCCCAGGCGCGCAGCGCGCGCACCGCGGCGGCAAAGCCCTCGGTGGTCCAGGTATGGTGCTCCTCGTCCACATACTGCCACGCGCCGGCGGCCTCGAACACGTCGCGGTTGATGGCCATGCAGTGGGTGGTCATGCACACGGGGTAGATGTAATGCGCCCCGTTGCCGCTGCGGCACGCCGCGGCCACCGGCGCATAGACCTGCGCGGCGGCCTCGTCCTGCCACAGATCGCCCAGGTCCGCCATCAGGCCGCGCGCGCCCCAGTTGGCGGCCAGGCGCTCCGGGCCTTCAAAGATGAGGTCGGGCGGCGTGCCGGCCTCGATGGCCTCCTCGACGGCGGCGTCACCGTCGGCGTAGGTCAGCATCCGCACCGAGATGTGCACATCGGGGTGCTCGCGCCGGAAGGCGGACACCATGCCCGCCAAAACCGTCTCGCTGCTCCAGCCGCCCACCGGGTAGCACCACAGCGAAAGCTCCACCGCCTGCGGGGCGGCGGCGCCGCTTTCCGCAGGGGGCGCCTCGTCGGCGGTACCCGCCTGCCCGCAGGCGGCAAGCAGCAGTGCCAGCGCCAGCAGCGGCGCCAAAAAGCGTTGTTTCATCCCTGTACCTCCCCGGCCGCGCCGTGTGGTTTCGTATCGCCAAAACAGGCTTTGAGCTTGGCGGCCACCTCGTCGATGTCGATGGGCTTGGCGGTGTGGCCGTTCATGCCGCAGTCCAGGCAGCGCTGCACATCCTCCGAGAAGGCGTCCGCGCTCATCGCAAGGATGGGGATGGTCTTTGCGTCGGGGTGCAGCATGGCGCGGATGGTGCGTGTGGCCTCGTACCCGTTCATCACCGGCATACGGATGTCCATCAGGATGGCGTCATAGTAGCCGGGGGGGCTTTTCTGGAACAATTCCGCGCAGACGCGGCCGTTCTCGGCGCGCTCCAGCGCAAGGCCCTGCTCCGCCAGCAGCTCGGCGGCGATCTCCCAGTTCAGGTCGTTGTCCTCGGCCAGCAGCACGCGGCGGCCGGCCAGCACGGGGCCGGCGGGGGCCTCGGGCGCGGGGGCGGCCTCCTCACCGCCGCAGTAGGGTTTCAGGCTGTAATACAGCGTGGAGCGGAACAGCGGTTTCGGCACCGCGCCGTTGATGCCGGCGGCCCGGGCCTCGTCCTCCACGTCGCTCCAGTCGGCGGCGGTGGTCAGCAGGATGACCGGCCCGCTGCCGAAAAACGCCCGCAGGCGGCGCGCCGTCTCGATGCCGTCGATGCCGGGCAGGCGCCAGTCCACCAAAACGGCGGCGTAGTCCCGCCCGGCCTGCTCCCGGTAGCGGGCGGCCTGCTCCAGCGCGGCCTCGCCGCTGAGCACCCAGTCCACCCGGCAGCCGAGGGCGCGCAGCGTGCCCGCGGCGCTCTCGCACAGCATCTCGTCGTCGTCGATGAGCAGCAGCTCCCCAAGGGGCAGCGTCATCTCGGCCTCCTGCACGAGCGCCTTTTCAAGATCCAGCGTGACGTGGAACTCCGTCCCCACGCCGGGCTCGCTCTCCACCTCGATGGTGCCCTGCATCGCGTCGATGATGTACTTGGTGATGGCCATGCCGAGGCCGGCGCCCTCGGTCTTTTGCACGCGGCGGCTGTCCTCGCGGGAGAAGGATTCAAAGATGTGCTGGCGGAACTCCGCCGACATTCCGATGCCGGTATCCTTGACGCGCAGGTGCACCCGCACATGGTCGGCCCCGCGGGGGGAGGGCTCCTCATACAGCACCGCGCACACGCTGCCGCCCTCGGGCGTGAACTTGATGGCGTTGCCCAGCAGGTTGAGAAGCACCTGGTTGAGGCGGATGCTGTCACAGAAAACGTGCTCGGCGGGGATATCGTACACATACACGTTGAACCGCTGCCCCTTGGCGTTGACCTGCGGCTGCACGATGTTCACGATGCCCTGCATCAGCTCCTGCAGGGACACCTGCTCCCGGTGCAGCGTCAGCTTGCCGCTCTCGATCTTGGACATATCGAGGATGTCGTTGATGAGCCCCAGCAGGTGCCGGCTGGAAAGCTCGATCTTTTTCAGGCAGTTCTGCACCTGCTGGGCGTTTTGCAGGTTGGCGCTGGCGATGGCCGTCATGCCCACGATGCCGTTCATCGGGGTGCGGATGTCGTGGCTCATGTTGGACAAAAACTCGCTTTTCGCCTTGTTGGCGTGCTCGGCGGCGCGGCGGGCCTCGTCCAGCTCCCGCATCTGGCGGCGCATCCACAAGATGTACCAGGTAAAGACGGCCAGCAGGCCGAGCAAAATCAGCACGCAGGAAAGCCCCGCCGCCTGCCCCCAGGCCTGCCCCAGGCTGACCACCAGGCGGTCCAGCCGGCCGTAGGGCATGAACAGCATCAGATACCACTCGGAATACGGCAGCCGCGTGCTGTACAGGTGGCGGCGCTCGCCCTCGATGGTGAACTCCGCCGTATAGTCGGTGCCGTCGGCCATGGCCTGCTGCAGCTGCGCGAGGTATTCCTCGCCCGTCATGCCGTCGACGTTGTCATAACGGTCCCGCACGCGGCGGAAATAGCTTTCGTCCGTGATATCGGTGTCCCGCACGATGAAACGGCCCTCGCGGTCGATGATGAAATAATAAAGCATCGCATCGTCGGAATCGAGGGAAAGCGTGTCGGAGATATAGCTGACGGGCAGCGCGGCCACCAGCGCGGTGCTCGTGCCGCCCCCCGCCATCGGGTAGGCGGCCGGGATGCCCATCAGCAGCGACACCTCGCCGAAGGCGTCCCGCCCGAGGGCCATCTTCTCCTCCCCGGCGGCGAGCGAGCGCAGGAATGCCTCCGGCTCCTCCACCTCGATCTGGCTGCCGTACAGCATCTCAAAGCCGCCGTCCGGCCCGCACAGGGCCAGATGGTCAAACCCGCGGGCGCGGGCGTTGTAGCTCAAGGTGATGTGCATGGTGGTCAGGTTTTTGACGCTTTCCGGCGGGCAGGAATCGACCAGCGCCCCCACCTGGGAAAGCCGCAGCTGGATGGCCGTGCCGAAATGCGCGGCCGCCTGCTCGCTCATGCCGGACATATACACCGCGCCGATCTCCCGTATCGCCGCGGCGCCGCGGCGGTTCATGTGCACCGCAAGGTAGGCGAACACCGCCACGCACAGCGCGCAGGTGCACACAAGGCTGATGACAAGGATGCGTGTCGTGCGTTTTTTCACAGCGGGCCCCCCTTTTTGCCCCGGCGCGCCGCGCGCGGGGGCAGTACCAGTATACCACGGCCCGCGGCGGATGGGAACTGTTTTTTGCCGCCCCGCCGCAACCGTTGGCGGGCGTTTTTGAACGGCGGGGGCCGCCCGCAGGCGGCCCCCGGACGCCCCCTTGCAAAGGGGGCGCGCATACTTGGTTTTACCCGGCGCCGGCGTCCGGGCCGGGCTTTCCGGGCGCGGCGTCCTCCGGCGGCTTGCCGTCGGTCTTTTCCACCTTGATCTCCCAATGGATGAGGAAGGTCAGCGCGGCGCGCAGCGCGATGATGGCCGCCACGGTGGCGATCTCCGAGAGCTGCCGCACGATGACGGTGCGCAGGATCTCGCTGCCGAGCTTGAACTCCAGCCCAAGCGCCATGCCGGTGGCAAGGTTGAGGCGTATCTCGGGGTTGTGCTTGACGTAATCGACGATGCCGCGGCACCCGGAGATGATGATGACGGCCACGCCCACGAACTCAAACACCAGGATGGCGATGTCCACCACGTGGGTCAGCAGCTGTTCGAGCAATCCATAGATCTGCATGGCGGCGCCCCCTCAGTCGGCCAGGGTGCCCATGGGGTCCCACGGGTCAAGGGCGATGGGCTCCTGCGCGGCGAGCGCGGCGTTCCCGCCGAGGTATTCCTTTTCCACCGCCGCCTGGAACACATACTCGTCAAACCAGGTGTCGGAGCAGGCGTAGTAGCCCTTTTTGCCGTTTTTGTCGCCCCAGCTGTTCTCGATCTTCCAGCGGGTGGGCTTGCCGCCGTCCAGGTTGACGCCGGTGAGCACCATCGCGTGGTTCATGGCCGAGAACCAGTAGTCCAGCGCGTCGGCCTTGCTCAACTCAAGCTCCAGCCCCGAGAGCAGCCCGTAGCCGAAGGCGGCATCGTCCCAGATGCCCTCCTCGCGCCGGCCGTACTTGCCCACGTCGCTGCCGAACCACACCACCTTGCCGGCCTGGAGCTGGCGGATGATGGCCTGCTTGAAATCGCCGAGCGCGAGGTTGAGGTGCTTGACGGGGCGGCCGCCCACCACGTTGCCCAGCATACGCACGGTGTAGGTTTTCCCGTAGGGCTTGTCCGCCGTGGGGGCGTGGATGATGCTGACGGTGTCCTCCAAAAGGCCGCCGACATAGGTATCGCGGAAGGCGATGGGGTCAAGGCCCTTTTCGATGTGGTAGGCTTTCTGCCGGTCCACATACTCAAAATCGAAGGTTTTGGGCGGCTCGCCGTAGCAGCTGCACAAAAAGCCGTAGATCTTGCCCAGCATCTCCGTTTTGGCCGCCTGCAGCGCCGCCTCGCCGGCGCCGGCTTTGGCCATGCCGCGCAGCTTGACGGCGCATACCTTTAAATTGCGGTTGAGCACATGGTTCATGCCCTTGGTGTGGCCGGCCTGGTAGGTGTCGGGGTAGGCGTCCTTGGGCACAAGGCCGTACTTGCGCACGATGTTCGCGAACATATCCCACTGGCCGCCGTCGTGCACGCCCACCGTCAGCACGAACTGCACCACGCGGTCATCGGTGGGCAGGCCGGCGGTTTGCAGGATGCTTTCGAGGAAATAGTTGGCGCGCTCGAATTTGTCCCAGAAGGCGAGGTAGCTTTGGGAGAGCTCAAAGCTGTCAAGGTCCAGCTTTTGGGCGATGCGCTCCCGCAGCACGTTGGTGGCGGCGAACAGCCAGCAGCGGCCGCTGGCCTCCTGGTTGGTGGCCTCCAGCGTGGGGATCTCGACGGAGAATTTGTACCGCATGGCGTTGGCGCCGGCGGCGTCATACGCAACGGCGTCCAGGTCGGTGCGGGAGAGCGCCATCGCCGCCAGGCGGCGGCTGGGGCTGGCGTTGTACTGCTGCGACCATGCGGCGAGCAGCGCGTCGGTGATGGGTGCGGGCATGGGAACACTTCTTTCTTTTTTACATTTGCTGCCATTATAGCCCCAAAAGCGCCGGCGCGTCAAGCCTTGGGCAGGCAGACCGCGCCGGCGCCGCACACCGCGTCCGGGCCCCGTTTTTACCGCCCGGCCCGCGCGGCGTCAAATTCTTCTTCCATGGCCTTTTCCGGCGCCGGGGTGGCCAGCGAGACCGCCACCATCACCGCGCAGCCGACCAAAAACGCCGGCAGCAGCTCATAGATGTCCCACGCGCCGCCCAGCGGCCGCACGAGGAATTTCCAGACAAACACCATCGCGCCGCCGGCGGCCATGCCGGCCAGCGCGCCCTGCCTGTTGCCGCGCTTCCAGAACAGCGCCAGCAGCATGACCGGGCCGAAGGCGCCGCCGAAGCCCGCCCACGCGAAGCTGACCACCTGGAACACCGAGGAGTTGGGGTCCCACGCCAGCACCACGCCGACGAGGGCCACGGCCACCACGGTGCCGCGCGCGAACCACATCGACGCCTTCCGGCTGAGCTTGACGCCCAAAAAGCCCTGCACCAGGTCCTGCGAGACGCTGGAGGCCGCCGTCAGCAGCTGGCTGTCCGCCGTGGACATGGTGCTGGCCAGGATGCCCGCCAGCACCACGCCGGCGATGATGGCCGGCAGCACGCCGGCGCGGCTGAGCAGCTGCGAGAGCTGGATGATGACGGTCTCGGAATCGGCGCTCGTCAGCAGCATGGGGATGCCCCCCTTGAGCGAGACGCTGTAGCCGATGATGCCGATGAACATCGCCACCGCCATCGAGATCACCACCCACACCGAGGCGATGCGGCGGGAGAGGGTGAGCTCCTCCTCCCTGCGGATGGCCATGAAGCGCAAAAGGATGTGCGGCATACCGAAATACCCAAGCCCCCACGCCAGCGTCGAGACGATGGGCAAAAAGCCGAAGGAGCCGGTCTGCCCGGCGGCGACGTTGTAACCCTTGGTCAGGTCAAGGTAGCCGGGCAGGGCGGCGGCGTTCTCCAAAACGGCGCCAAGGCCGCCCGCCTGCTGGATGCCGAACACCACGATGACCGCCAGCGCGATGGTCATGACGATGCTCTGCACAAGGTCGGTGGTGGAAACGGCCAGGAAACCGCCCAGCACCGTGTACCCGATGATGACCGCCGCGCCGATGAGCATGGCGGCATGGTAATCGGCCCCGGTCAGGGTGTTGAACAGCGTGCCCACCGCCTTGAAGCCGGAGGCCGTGTACGGGACAAAGAACACCAGGATGATGACCGCCGCCAGGCAGGAAAGCAGGTGGCGCGTATCATGGTAGCGGCGGGCGAAGAAATCCGGCACCGTGATGGCATCCAGATCGGCCGAGTAACGCCGCAGCCGCCTGGCCACGATGAGCCAGTTGAGGTAGGTGCCCACCGCCAGGCCGATGATGGTCCAGCCGACCTCGGCCACGCCGCACAGGTAGGCAAGGCCCGGCAGGCCCATCAAAAGGTAGCTGCTCATGTCGCTGGCCTCGGCGCTCATCGCCGTGACCAGCGGCCCCAGCCGGCGCCCGCCGAGGTAGAAATCCCCCGAGGTGCCGCTGCTGCGGCGGCTGAACCACGCGCCCACCGCCACCATCGCGACCAGGTAGATGACGATGGCCGCCAAAATGTAGATATTGGCACGATCCATAAAAACCACTCCTCTTTTTTGGCGGTATTGCCCGCCCCACCGCGCCATCATAGCACAAACAAAACCAGAACGCAACACAGAACGCCGTATAGACCGAAGTCTATACAGCGTTCTGTGCCAAGGAAGCGTTTTCCCGGGGAAAAGACCCCGCCGCAAATTGCCCGGAAAGGGCATTTGCGGCAAGGATCGGGGCGTCGGGGACGCCGCCCCCTACGGTTTACCCGAAAACATCATCCACCCGCGGCGGGGTGGGGGCAGGGCCCTACGTTTTTGGCAGACGTGTCCGGTCGGGTTGTAGGGCGGGGTCTTGACCCCGCCGCAAAGCAGCATCCTGTTCCCCCTCATCAGTCGCTTGCGGCGACAGTAGGGCCCGTTGGCTGCCGCGTTTTGCCGGAATTTTGCTTTTTACCGTTCCTTTTCGTGACCGAAAAGGAACCGAAAAGGTCCCGCTGGTTTCGCATGCAGCGGACCCACGACCAAAGGGGGTTCCCCCCTTTGGAATCCCCCGATGCAAGATACCGCCCGGGTGCTTGGGCGGGCACCATCCCCCGTCCGCCGGACGGACGCCACCTTGCGGCGCCGTCCACGCTCACGCCGCGCTGCGCGCCGCTGCGGGCAGGGCGCACCTAACAGTTTTGCAGACACCCGCGGAACGTCCGTAGGGGCCGATTACAATCGGCCCGCAAATCGCGAGAAACGTATCATCCATTTGTAGGGCGGGGTCTTGACCCCGCCCTGCACGCGCCCATAAAGCAGCGTCCTTTTTCGGCAGCCTCCGCTGTATAGACCGAAGTCTATACAACGTTTGGATTGTTTATAAAATCAAATTTTGCAAAGCGGTTTTGTGTCGTGCGATACCTGGTTTTATGCGGCAGGCAGAAAAGCGGAAAGCAGGCCGGGCAGCGTTTTTTCGGCGTAATCGCGCAGCGAATACTCGCCCCCGCACAGGCACCAGTCATACAGCAGGGCGCGCTCGGCCAGCGCGTAGAGCTTGACCATCTCCCCCGCGCCCATGGCCCGGGCCAGCTGCCCGGCCGCCTGCCCGGCGGCGATGATGCGCCGCAAAAGGCGGTAGTAGGTGCGGCTGCGGTCCAGCAGGTGCTTTTCGCCGCTGGTCACCAGCTGGGTCGAGAGCAGGCGCGCCAGCAGCTCCATCGAGACGGTGTTCTCGATAAAGCCGAACAGCTCGCGGTTCAAAAACAGCAGCTGCTCCCACGCGGTCATGTCGGGGCCAAGGCGCGGGGCCAGCGCCTCGTACTGCTCGTCAAACAGGTCGCTCAAGGTCGAGAGCAGGGCGTCCTTGCCGTCAAAATAATGGTAGAAGCTGCCCTTGGAGGTGCCGGAAAGCTCGATGATCTCCTCAACGGTGGTGTCCTCGTACCCCTGCTCGTAGAACAGCTTCCACGCCGCGCCCACGATGCGCGCGCGGGTGTTGCGGGCGTTCCTTTTAGCCATACGGCGCCTCCTTTCGCGTTTTTTGCGGCCCTCCCCATGCGGCAGCGGCCGTTATTCCAAATATTCCGCCTGTACCCAGCCAAATATCCAGTCGTCGGGGGTGGCCAGCACCCAGCCGTCCTGCGGGGCGCTGACCACCGTCACCGTGCTGCCGTTGGGGATGCCGGTATCTTCGTAATACCATACGGCCTTGCCGTATTCGGTGCCGGGGCCGGTGCGCATATCAAGCGCGGGGTCGGCCCTGACGGTGCGGGCCTCCCATTCCGGCGCGGCGAGCAGGGTATCGGGCTGCACCTCCAGGAGCTTGAGGGAATCGGCGCCCGGATGCGGCTCGTCGGTGTCCGGGTCATAGGGGCGGGCTGCCGCCCATTCCGGCAGGCCGGCCTTGCGCTTGGCGTCCGCCAGGTCGATCAGGCCCCACAGCCCGTCCTGCTTGGCCCACAGCTCGTTGTTCCACGCGGGGGCCAGATCCTCAAACTCCCCAAACTCAATGAGCAGGCTGCCGTCACGGTACAGCACGCCCATCTCGCCGTCCCGGCGCACCACCATCGTGTCGCTGGTGCAGGGGTACCCCATAAACCGATACTCCCTTAAGGAGCGGTCATAGTCAAAGTCGGCATCGTAGGGCCAGGGCGCGTCGTAGATAAATTCCGTCACCTCGCGGCCGGTATCGTCCAGATAGCCCCACTTGCCGTCCCGGCAGGCGGCGCAGATGCCGTCGGAGAAGGTGCCGGTCTCGTCATAGAGGAAGTCCGTCAGCAGCGTGCCGTCCGGCGCGGCAAAGGCATAGCCATCCTGATCCGCCTCAAAATAGCGCCCGCCCTCGTCTTCCTTCAAAGTGCCGCGCTGCAGCGGGTAGGGCTTGTGCAGCGTGATCTCTGTGAGCGGTACATCCGTGCCCCAATCGCCAAGGAAATGCACCTGGCCGTCGTCCGTCAGGCAGCCAAGGCGGGCGGTGGCGACGCCGCGCTCCGCCATGGCCATGACGTTCCAGGGTGCCGGCAGCCGGCCTTCCTCCCCCGCGAGCCAGAGCGGGTACAGATCCCACTGGATGCCGGTGGCGTCCAGGATGTAGGGGACCTTATCGGTAAGGGAGCCGACCGTATCCAGCCCGCCGGAATCCTGCCGGGTGGGCATATAGAAAAGGCGCACCCCGTCCCCCACGTACACGGCATAATACTGCGGCAGGCAGGAATACTGCGGGAAGTTCATCTCACTGAAGGCGGCGTTTTCCTCGTCCAGCGTCTGTGTCCCGTCCGCGCACACCAGCCCAAACAGCCCCGCATCGTTAAAATCCCACGCCCAGATGGGGGCGACATCGTCGTAGGCGTAGGTGGGCTCCACCAGCCAGACGAGGTCCTGCGCCGTCAGCGGGGCCTGCGCGGGCGCGGCGGCCGGGGCGCTGTCGGCCGCCGTGCTGTCGGCCGCGGCCGGGGTGCTCTGCGCGGGGGCGGGGGCCGTGCCGCCCGCCGGCCCCTGCGCGCAGCCCCCCAAAAGGAGCAGTGCCGCCAGCGCCGCGCCGCCCAGCATCCGCCGCACCGCCATGCCATGTATCCTTCTGTGTTCCATCCCCAAAAGCCCCTCCCCGGCCGGGCGCCGCCCGTGCGGGCGGCACCGTCTTTCGTGTTTTTTTGCGGTAGCTCCAGTCTAGCACAGCGGGCGGCAAAAGGCAATCTCCATACATTTTTCAATCGCTTTTCACAAAACATCCACCTTCCGCCGCTATGCTGTTGCCGTGAAAGGGGGCCTGCCCATGCCCGTTTACCGCCATGAAGTCAAGCACGCCATCCCCCCGCAGGAGGTCCCGCTCCTGCGCCGCCGCCTGGCCGCGGCCCTCCCGCCCGACCCGCACGGCGCGCAGGGCGTGTACGCCGTGCGCAGCCTGTATTTTGACAGCCCGGAGGACAAAGCCCTGCGCGAAAAGCTGGACGGCGTCAACGAGCGGGAAAAATTCCGCCTGCGCCTGTACGACGGCGACGCCTCCCTCATTTTGCTGGAGAAAAAGGCCAAGCGCGGCGGCCTTGGGTGCAAAACGCAGGCCCCGCTCACCGTGGGCGAGGTGCGCGCCCTGCTTGGGGGCGACACCGCGTGGATGGCCCAAAGCCCGGCCCCCCTTGTGCGGGAGCTGTACGCCAAGATGCACGCCCAGGGCCTGCGCCCGCGCACGCTGGTGGACTATACGCGCGCGGCGTTCGTTTACGGGCCGGGGGACGTGCGCGTCACGCTGGACAGTGACATCCGCACCGGGCTGCGCAGCCTTGCCTTCCTCGACCCCGCCGCCCCCACCGTGCCCGCGCCCGATGCCGGCGCGGTGCTGGAGATCAAATGGGGCGCCTTCCTGCCCGACCTTGTCCGCGCCCTTGCCGGGGTGCCCGGCTGCCGGGCGGCCGCCTTTTCCAAATACGCGGCCTGCCGCCGCTATGACTGAGGCTGTCCGCGGCGGTGCCGGGGGAAGGCCCCGCGGCCCCCTAAGCGTACGCACCCCGCCCCAAGCGCAGGGCCGCCTGCCCGCCGGCCGCCGGAAGCCGCACGCGGCCTGCCGGTCTTTTGGCACATTGACGATATACTATAAATAAGAAGGAGTACCCGCCATGACCACATTTCAGGACATTTTCCGTTCCAGCTTTCTCGAAAACATCACGAGCGTCAGCCTGTTCGATATGACCGTCGCGCTGGTGCTGGCGTTCTTGCTGGGGCTGTTCATCTTTTTCATCTACAAGCGCACCTTTGCCGGGGTGCTGTATTCCTCCGGCTTTGGCGTCACGCTCGTGGCGCTGACGATGATCACCACCCTCGTCATCCTGGCGGTCACCTCCAACGTCGTGCTGTCGCTGGGCATGGTGGGCGCGCTGTCCATCGTGCGGTTCCGCGCCGCCATCAAGGAACCGCTGGACATCGCGTTTTTGTTCTGGAGCATCGCGGTGGGCATCGTGCTGGCGGCGGGGCTGCTGCCGCTGGCGGTGTTCGGCAGCGCGCTCATCGGCGGTATGCTGCTGGTGTTCGCCAACAAAAAGCCCTCGGCCGGCCCTTACATCGTCGTGCTGCGCTGCGCCGATGCCGCCAGTGAGCAAAACGCCCGCCAGTATTTGCAGGGGCAGGTGCGCCGCAGCCGCATCAAGAGCAAGACCGCCCGCCCCGGCGCCGTTGAGCTGGACATCGAGGTGCGCCTGAAAAACGACGACACCGATTTTATCAACACACTGGCCGCGCAGCCGGGTGTCGAGAGCGCCGTGCTCGTGAGCTACAGCGGCGAATATATGGGGTAAAGGGGGCGCGCGCCGTTGTCAGCCAACAAGCACATCGACCGTATCTGCTGCGCCGCGCTGGCCGCGGCGGTGCTGCTCACGCTGCTGCTGTACGCCTGCGCGGGCCGCGGTACGGCCGCGCCCGCGGCCCTGGGCTATGAGGGGCGGCTGTTCGATACCACCCGCGTGCACACCCTTGACATCGTCATGGACGATTGGGACGCCTTTCTGGACACCGCCGAAAGCGAGGTGTACACCGCCTGCGCCGTCATCATCGACGGCGAGGCCTGCCGCAACGTGGGCCTGCGCGCCAAGGGCAACACGAGCCTTTCGCAGGTGGCGCGCACCGGCACCGACCGCTACAGCTTCAAGGTCGAGTTCGACCACTACGAGGCCGGCAAGACCTACCACGGTTTGGACAAACTCAGCCTCAACAACCTCATCCAGGACGATACCTGCATGAAGGACTACCTCGTCTACCGCATGATGGCGGGCTTCGGCGCCGCCGCGCCGCTGTGCAGCTATGTGTGGGTGACCGTCAACGGCGCGGACTGGGGGCTGTACCTTGCGGTGGAGGGCATCGAGGACAGTTTCCTCGCCCGCAACTACGGCACCGCGGCCGGGGCGCTGTATAAGCCCGACAGCGCCGACGCCGGCGGCGGGCGCGGCAACGGCCGCGGGTTCTCGATGGGCGATCTCGCGCTGCAGCCCAACGCCGGGACGGACGCGCCGGCCGGCGAGACGCCGCAGCTGCCGGATGGCGAGGCCCCGCAGCTGCCGGATGGCGAGACACCGCAAATGCCCGACGGCGAGACGCCGCAGCTGCCGGATGGCGAGACACCGCAAATGCCCGGCGGCGAGACGTTCCAGCGCCCGGACGGCGAGGGCGGCTGGGCGCCGCAAAACGGCGGCCGGGGCGGCCGCTTTGCTCAGGACGGCGAGGCGCCGCAACTGCCCGACGGGGAAACGTTCCAACGCCCGGACGGGGAGATGCCGCAAATGCCCGGCGGCGAGATGCCGCAACTGCCGGACGGGGAAACGTTCCAGCGCCCGGACGGCGGGGCCGGTCAGGCGCCGCAAAACGGCGGCCGGGGCGGCGGCATGGACAGCGCCGACCTCAAGCTGCAATACATCGACGACGAGCCCGCCAGCTACCCCAACATCTTTGACAACGCCAAGACCGACGCGACCGCCGCCGACAAGGCCCGCCTCATCGCCGCGCTCAAGACCCTGAGCGGGTCCGACCCCGCCGCCGCGCTGGACACCGAGGCCGTGCTGCGCTATTTCGTCGTGCACAATTTCGTCTGCAATGACGACAGCTACACCGGCCAGATGATCCACAACTATTATCTGTATGAGCGGGACGGCAAGCTGGCCATGCTGCCGTGGGATTACAACCTGGCCTTCGGCGGGTTTGGCGGAGGCAGCGCGCAGGACGCCGTGAACGCCGCGCTGGACGATGCCCTGGCCGACCGCCCGATGCAGAGCTGGATCTTTGCCTCCGATGAAGCCACGCAGCGGTACCATGCGCTCTACGCGGACTTTTTGCAGCAATATTTTGCCGACGATACGCTGGATACCCTCATCGCCGAGACGCAGGCGCTCCTCACGCCGTATCTTGAAAAGGATCCCACGGCCTTCTGCACGGCGGAGGACTTTGCCGCCGCCGTGGCCGCGCTGCGGCAGTTCGTGGCGCTGCGCGCGCAGAGCGCCCAGGGCCAGCTGGACGGCACCGTCCCCGCCACCACCGAGGCGCAGCGGCAGGCCCCCGGCGCGCTGGTGGACGCCGGCGGGCTGGACCTTTCCGCCATGGGCAGCATGGGGGCCATGGGCCGCCCGTGAAGGCGCAGTGTGTCGCGTGCCGCGACACGCTGCAAAAGAGGGGTTCGGCTTTGCTGGCTGCGCCAGTCCGCCTGCACCCCTCTCTTGGACACACCCCGTCGCAAAAAATACCGTGCGCATGCCTTACAGGCGACTTGCACGGTATTTTTTGCTCTAGCGGTATCGCCCTCGCGTCTCCGGCCCAAGAGCCGCACTTCGTGCGCTTGGCTCCGGTGCGAAGCCCGGAGCTTGGCCTCCGACGTGCGCCTGCGGGCGCGACTGCGCATGTCAGCCGAGGGCGATAGATTTAAAATGTATCCTTTTTCGACAGTCTGCGCCGCCCCCTGTGCAGAGATCTGCACAGGGGGCGGCGTTTGTCTTTTTATCAGGGGCGGTGCCGGGCGGGTCAGAACTGCGTGTTGCGCTTGACGTACTCGGCGTCGCGGGCGGCCCTGCGGGCCGTCTCGCCGGTGATGGCGCGCTGCTTGTACAGCTGGATGAGGCAGTTGTCCATCGTGAGGGAGCCCTCCGCCGCCGAGGTGGCCAGCGCCGAGGCGATCTGCGGGGTCTTGCCTTCACGGATGAGGTTGCGGATGGCCGGGGTGACCATCATCAGCTCGCACGCGGCCACGCGGCCCTTGTCCCGCTTGGGGAGCAGCTGCTGGCTCAGCACCGCCATCAGCGTGGTGGAAAGCTGGAGCCGGATCTGCTTCTGCCGCCCTTCGGGGAAGACGTCCACCATACGGTCGATGG
This sequence comes from uncultured Gemmiger sp., assembly GCA_947629015.1. GTDB lineage: Bacteria > Bacillota > Clostridia > Oscillospirales > Ruminococcaceae > Gemmiger. The sequence goes on along the minus strand of CANRCB010000031.1, from coordinate 6,387 downwards.
CTTCGGGGGCGGAGTTGGTGTGCAGCGTGGCAAACACAAGGTGGCCGGTCTCGGCGGCGGTGAGCGCCGTCTCGATGGTGTTGAGGTCCCGCATCTCGCCGATGAGGATGACGTCCGGATCCTCGCGCAGGATGGCGCGCAGGCCGTCGGCGTAGGAGCGGGTGTCGGTGCCGATCTCGCGCTGGTTGATGATGCAGCGGTCGGGCGTGTAGACGTATTCGATGGGGTCCTCGAGGGTGATGATGTGGGCGTCCTCGGTGTGGTTGATGCGGTCCAGCATGGCCGCCAGCGTGGTGGATTTGCCGGAGCCCGTCTCACCGGTGACGAGCACGATGCCGCGGTTGAGGCTGGGCAGCGTCTGCACCGCCGGGGGCAGGCCGAGCGCGTCCAGCTGGGGGATGACCTCGGCCAGCAGGCGGATGGCCGCCGAGACAGCGCCCTGCTGCCGGAACAGGTTGATACGGCAGCGGATGCCGCCGGCAAAGGTGAGGGCAAGGTCCAGCTCGCCGATATCGGCCATGGCCTTGTATTCGTCGCCGGCCATCTCGCGGGCGTAGGCTTCGCACTCCTGCGGGGTGAGCGGGGCGGTGCCGGGTACGTTGACAAGGGTGCCGTCCACGCGCATACGCGGCGGCAGGCCGCACACAAGGTGGATATCGGACCCGCGGGACGCGCGCGCGGTGGTGATGAGCTGTTGCAGTGGCAGCGGCACGGTGGGCCTCCTTCTTATATTATTCGATTTATACTACAGTAAACCCTTTTGGCGCGGGGGCAGGGGCTCAATCCACGGTGGAGTTGAGCACGCGCACGGCCTCGCTGGCGGTGGTCACGCCGGAAAGCACCAGCTGCGCGGCGCCCTCCGCCAGGGAGCTGTACCGCTCCTTGCTGAGGCGCTCGGTGATGCCGTCATGGTGGCGGCCCTGGCTGATGGCGCTCTTGAGGTTGCGGTCCAGCATGAGGATCTCGAACACGCCGGTGCGGCCGCGGTAGCCGGTGTGGTAGCAGTTGGCGCAGCCGCGCCCGCGGTAGAACTTCATGCTCGCCCTGGGCTCCAGATGCAGGCTGGCAAGCTCGCCCGCGGTGGGGACGTATGCCTCGCGGCAGTCCGGGCAGATGCGGCGCACCAGGCGCTGCGAGATGATGCCGTTGAGGGCCTCGGCCACAATGTAGGGCTCGACGCCGATGTCCTCCAGACGGTCGATGGCGGAGATGGCGTCGCTGGTGTGCACGGTGCTGAGGACAAAGTGGCCGGTCATGGCGGAGCGCATGGCGATCTCGGCGGTCTCGCCGTCACGGATCTCGCCGACGGCGATGATGTCGGGGTCCTGCCGGAGCACGGCGCGCAGGCCGTTGGCAAAGGTCATGCCCGTCTTTTCGTTGATCTGCACCTGGTTGACGCCGTCGATATCGTACTCGACCGGGTCTTCCAGCGTGACGAGGTTGACCTCCTCCCCGTTGAGGGAGCGGATCATGGTGTACATGGTGCTGGATTTACCGGAACCCGTAGGCCCGACGATGAGCACCATGCCGGTGGCGTTGGAGAGCAGCGCCTTGTACCGCGCGAGCGTCTCGCCCGTAAGGCCGATGGCCTCGGCGGAGAGCAGCTGGTGGGATTTGTCGAACAGGCGCACGGCGATCTTCTCGCCGTAGATGGTGGGCAGGGTGGAAAGGCGCATGTCGATGTCGCTGCCTTTGACGCGCACGTTGGCGCGCCCGTCCTGCGGGACGCGGCGCTCCGCCACGTCCATGCCGCCCATGACCTTCAGGCGGGAGAGGACCGGGCCCTGCAGCTCCCGCGGGACGGTGAGCACGGTGCGCAGCATACCGTCGATGCGCATACGCACGGCCATCTCGCTGCTGCGGGGCTCAAGGTGGATGTCGCTCGCGCGCTCGGCGACGGCGCGCTCGATGATGGAGTTGACAAGGCGCACCGTGGGGGCGGCCTGGGCCTCCTCGTCGATGCTCTCGCCGGTGGAAACGACGACGGCGGGCGTGTTCTCGCGGCTGCCGGCCTCCCACTTCATCTCCTCGATGGCACGGGCGGCGCCCTCGTTGCCGTACAGCGCGGCGATGGCGCGGTCCACGGCGGCGGAGGTGGCGATGCGCGGCACCACGCGCTTGCGGGTGGCGGTGCGCACGTCCTCAATGGCGACGAAGTTGAGCGGATCCGCCATGGCGAGGGTGAGCTCGTCCTTTACCAGCTGCACCGGCACCACGCTGTGCCGCTTGGCGATGGTTTTGGGCAGGACCTGCGCCATCTCGGCGGGGATCTGGATCTTGCTCAGGTCGATAAAATCGATGCCCAGCTGCATCTCCAGCGTCTCGATGAGGTGCTGCTCGCTGATGATGCCTTCCTCGATGAGCACGGTGCCCAGACGTTTGTGGGTGCCCTTCTGGGCTTCCAGCGCCTGCTGGAGCTGTGCCGGTGTGATCAGCCCGACCGAGGTGAGCAGATCACCCAAACGCATATACGCCATAACCAGTCCTCCTCAATGGTCCCGTACTTTGGCGCGGGGCCGCTTTTTACAGCAGGCGCCGCCTGCTGCCGGTTTACGTTTGCCATGGGGGCAGCCGGGGGCGCCGCGCGCCCCCCGCCCCGGGAAATATAAAACGATTATAGCACAAGGCCCCGGTTTTATCAAGCTGAAACGCGGGTTTTTTTGCCCTGCCGCCCGCGCGGCGGCAGGGGCGGGCCGCGCCCCTGGGCCGGGGGCGCGGTGTGCAGATATCCTGTTTAAACGTACCAGAAACCCCGGCAAAATACAAGTTTTGTGCGTGAGCGGGCGCCTGCAGAGCGTGAGCGGGCCCGCCCGCCGCCTTCTTTGCGCCTTCTTTGTGCCCCCTTTGCGCGGCGGGCGCTTGCTTTTTGCCCGCCGGCGATATTATACTGTGGTAGGCGGCGGCGCACCCTGCACCGCGCAGGAGGGAGGGATGCGCGCCATGGAGAAAAAAAGCCGGCTGCAATACATTGCCGGGCTGGCCCTGTTTGGCGCCACCGCCTTGCTGGTGGTGACGGTGCTGGCCCTGCTGTGCCGCACCGACAAGGCGGACATCTACCTGGGCGAAACCGCCGCGCGCCGCTATGGCTGGCGGTACGAGCTGCTGCTGGACGGCCGCGCGCAGGACTTTACGCCGGAATTTGCGGACGGGTATTCCCCCGGGGTGCCCGCCGACGCGCGGGCCGTGCGCATCACGCGCACCATGACCGAGGCGCTGCCCCGCGCCGAGCTGGAATGGGGCGCCTACGGCATGGGGATGGAGGTCGAGCTGGACGGGGCGGTGCTGTATTCGGATTTTCCGGGTGCGGAGCGGGACGGCGACGGTTTTGCCAAACCCACGCAGGCGGACTGGGCCCGCCTTGCGCGCGGCCAGGGGGAGGTGTGGCGGCGCGTGCGCATGACGCTGCCGGCGGACTACGCCGGCAAGGCCCTGCGCATGACGACCTATTTCCCGCCGGGGACGCCCGCCTCCGCGCCGGAATACCCCTTCCTTGGCAGTGAGGATTCCAACATAGCGGGCCTGATGGTGGCCCAGACGCTGCCCATGGTCTCGCTGGTGGTGTATGCCATTTTGGCGCTGCTGCTGGCGGGGATGTTCACGCTGGATATCTCGGTGGGCGGCACCAACGCCCGCACGCTGCTGCTGTCGCTGTATTTCTCGCTGCAATTTTTAAAGACCGCCTGTGACTCCGGCTCCGGGTATTACAGCCTGCTGGGCGGGTATCCGGGCCTGGCCGTTTTGGGGGAGATGTATCTGGCGCCGCTGGGCCTGTTTTTGGCGCTGCGGCTCCAAACGCGGCTCAAATACCCCCTGTGCGCCGGCATCCTGTTCTGGGCGGCGTTCGAGGGCGTGCGGCAGGCGTGGGGGCCGGGCGGCACGTTTGCGGGGGCCAGCCTGGACGGGCCGGGGGCGCTCCTGCTTTTGGCGGCGCTGCTGGCGGCGTTCTTTGTGGACTTTGTGCGGCACCGCGGCAACTACCCAAAGGGCTGGCGCAAACCGGCCGCGCTTTGCCTGGCCTGGGCGTGCGTGACGGCCTTTTGCCTGCTCAACCGCGTGCAGGGGTGGGGCAGCGTGCGCGCCTACCTGGTGGACGGGGTTCTGGCCGGTATGCGGGCGGGGCACTTTTCCCCGTTCCTGGGCCTTCTGGCGGAGGTCACCTCCGTCGTGGCGGCCATCTTCGTCTCGCTGGATACCGTGCGCCGCGCCCTGCAGGCCCGGCGCGGGATGGACATCCTGCGCGAGCGCAGCCGCCTGACCCTGCAAGGGTATGAGCGCATGGTCAACGCCGAGCAGAAGACCAACGCCGCCCGGCACGAGATGCGCCACCACATCACGGCGCTGATGGCCCTTTTGGAAAGCGGCGACAATGAGCGCGCGCGGCGCTACGTCGCCACCATCGCCCAGGAGCTGGACGCCCTGCCCCCCGGGCGCTACAGCCAGAACCTTCTGGTCAACGTCATCGCGGGGACGTACCTTGACCGCGCGCAGGCGCAGGGCATCCGGGTGGAGCATATGCTGCCCGTGCCCCCCGCGCTGGCCGTGGCGGACGAGGATATCAGCGTGCTGCTGAGCAATATGCTGCAAAACGCGCTGGAGGCGTGCGAGCGGATGCCCGCGCAGGCCGACCGTTTTATCTGCATCGAGATGAGCGTGTTCAACGGCTTTTTGTTCATCAAGTGCGCCAACAGCATGCCCCCGGACGAGGACGCCGCCGCAGAAATGAAAACGCACCGCCCCGGGCACGGTTACGGCCTGGCGGCGATGCGGCGCATCGCAAAAAAATACGGCGGCGTGCTCACGGTGGAAGCCACGCCGGGGGCGTTCTCGGTCAAAACGGCGCTGTGCCTGGAGGGCGGCGCGGCGCAGGGCGGCTCAGTGTCCGCTTTGCCGGAACAGTAGGGAGTTGCGGTCCGCGTAGTCATTCAAACTGGCGAGCACCTGCGGGTACAGCCGTTTGCTGACGGGCACGGCCTCCCCCTGCGGGAAGATGACCTGCTCCCGCGTGACCTTGCGCACATACGCGAGGTTGATGAGGTAGCACCGGTGGCACCGCACGAACAGGTGCGCAGGCACCGTGCCCTCCAGCTCGCGCAGGGTGCTTTTGAAGGGCACGCGGCCCCTGTCGGCAAAATGCGCGACGACCTCGTGGTCGAACACCTCAAAATACAGCACGTCGGAAAGCTGCAGGCGGAACAGCTCCTTGCCGGCCTGCACATACAGGCAGTTGGGGGCGCGCTTTTCCAAAAAGCGGTCCACCACGGCGCCCAGCCGCTCCCGGTCGACCGGCTTGAGCAGGTAGCCCAGCGGGCTGGCGTCGTAGCCGTCCACCGCGTACTGGGGGGAGTTCGTCACGAACACGATGTCGATATCCCATCTGCGTTCCCGCAGCGCCTTTGCGAACTGGATGCCGCGCTCCCCGTCAAACAGCACGTCCTGGAACAGCAGCGCGTACCGCGCGCCGTTTTCGATGGCGGCCAGCACCTCGGCCGGCGTCCTGAACAGCGTGACGGCGCACGCGGCGTTCCGCTCCGCCATCACATCGGTGAGCAGCGTTTGGAAACGGGCGGCAAAGGCCGCGTCGTCGTCACACACAGCGATATCATACATGGGCGGGCCCTCCCGGGGGGTTGCCAGAATGGGATCCAGGGCCACCGGCACAGCCGGCGGCCCTTTTGCTTGCGCAAGCAAAAGAGACAGGTGGACAGAAAAAAACAGCGCTATTATAACATCGGCCGTTTTGTTTTTCAACGTCCACCTCGTAAAAGTCCACATCCGCGGCGTAAACATCCACAGGGCCGGCCCTCAGCGTGTCGAAGAAGGAGAACCAAATGCTTTTGGGCGTGTTTGTAGGGGACGGCCTCCGGACGTCCCGCAAACTTTCCGTCGCTGCAACGTTCACGGGGCGTCGGGGACGCCGAGGGGCAGCGAGGCGTTTCAGAGCGCAAGCTCCGGGCTTCGCACCGGAGCCAAGCGCCCGAAGCGCGGCTCTTGGCGCGGAGATCGCCGCCCCCTACAGTTTGCGTTGGAATCGCAGTTGCCTTTTTTGACGCGCTGCAAAACCCCGGAGCGGTGAGCGAGGGCGTGACCGAAATATACGCCCGCGAACGCGGACTGTAAATGCCGCCGCCTTCAGGCCGGGCCCGGGGGCGCCCCGCCGCGGCACGTCTGTGCCCCCTTTGCCGGCGGTTCTTCTGATGCAAAGGGTAAGCTGCAAAAAACCGAATCCACTGGCAATCTATGCAGGCTTGGGGTTTTCTCAAAGCCTGCACTTGGTCTTCCCTAATGGTTTTCTTTCTTTATGCTTCAGTTCGTTTCCGGCTGTCATAGCGATTCTGTTGACAGGCAAGTGTCTTTTTGTTATACTGATACAAATTGATACCAGCTGCA
>CANRCB010000030.1 GCA_947629015.1 uncultured Gemmiger sp. | reverse complement strand
GTGTGCATCAACAAGCAGAACTACAGCCACCACATCATCCAGCAGACCGGCGTGATGAACGTCAACTGCCTGTCGGTGGAGGCGCCGTTCTCGGTGTTTGAGAATTTCGGCTTCCAGAGCGGCCGCACGGCGGACAAATTCGCCGGGTATGAGGACCTGCCCCGCTCCGACAACGGCCTTGCCTTCCTGCCGCGGTACATCAACAGCTTTATCTCGCTCAAGGTCAGCGATTATGTTGACCTCGGCACCCACGGTATGTTCATCTGCGACGTCACCGAGGCGCGCGTCATCTCCAAGGCCGAGACGATGAGCTACACCTACTACCAGCAGAACGTCAAGCCCAAGCCCCAGACCGAGGGCAAAAAGGGCTGGGTGTGCAAGGTGTGCGGCTACATCTACGAGGGCGAGGCCCTGCCGGAGGATTTCATCTGCCCGCTGTGCAAGCACGGCGCCGCGGATTTTGAGCCCATCGGCGGCTGACGCCCTGCCCCCCAAACGCAACGCTCCCCGGCGCAAACGCGCCGGGGAGTTTTTTGTGGAAGGCGTGCAGGCGGATCACCGGGCAGGGCGCATCGCATTGGCCCCGCATCCGGCCGCTGCGCGGCCACCTTCCCCCGGAGGGGGAAGGCGTTTGGGAGTGAGCTACCCCGGAAGGCTTCCCCCTTTGGGGCGGCGGGGTCAAGACCCCGCCCTACACGCCGCAGGCGACTGATGAGGGGAACAGGATGCCGCTTGCGGGGCGCCGGAAACGTATATTCCGATTGTAGGGCGGGGGCTTGCCCCCGCCGCAAAAATTCCTATATCCCTGCCCGGAGTTCACCGCGCAGCACCGCCGTGCCGCGGGCGGGCAGGACGCCCGCAAACGGCCGCGCGGTGAGCAGCTCCTCCCGGCCGGCATACTGCGGCAGGCTGAGGGCCGCCGCGCCGGTGTTGAACAGCAGCGTCAGGCGCTCGCGCGCGTCGCCGCGCACAACGGTGATGAGCCCGGTGGCATCGTCAGCGGCCTGGGCCAGCGCGTCCCCCACCGCCAGGCAGGGGTGCGCGCGCCGCACGGCGAGCAGGGCCTTGTACCAATCAAACACCTCGGCGTTGCGGCGCGCGGGATCCCACAGCATACCGCGGCGGCAGTCGGGGTCACGCGCGCCGGCCATGCCGGCCTCGTCGCCGTAATAAATCATCGGCATACCGGGCCACAGCAGCTGTAACGCCGCCGCCAGCTTGAGGCGGGCGGTATCGCCGCCGCACTCGTTGAGGATGCGCGGCGTGTCGTGGCTGCCGATGAGGTTCCACAGCAGCGGCACCACCGCCGGGTGCAGGCTGGCGCGCAGAAAGCCCATCCGCTCCAAAAAGCGGCCGGCCGTCAGCCGCCCGTGCACCACCAGGTCGAGCACGGCCTGGTAGAAGGGGTAGTTCATCACGGTGTCCCACTCGTCGCCCTGCAAAAAGTCCGGCGCGGTATGCCACACCTCGCCCACGATAAGCGCGTCCGGGAACTCGGCCTTGACGGCGGCGCGCAGCCGCCGCCAGAACCGGTGCGAGATCTCGTCCCCCACGTCCAGCCGCCAGCCGTCGATGCCCGCCGTGCGCAGCCAGTACAGCGCCACATTGACAAAATATTGCGCTGTCTCCTCGTTTTGCTGGTTGAGCTTGGGCATACCGCCAAAATAGCCGAAGCACTTGTAGTTGGGTTTTTCGTGCCAGCTTTTGGGCAGCCGGGGCGCGCCGTCGGTGTAGTACCAGGCCCGGTAGGGGGACGCCGCGCCGTTTTTGAGCACGTCGGCAAAGGCGAAAAAATTGGGCGCCGTGTGGTTGAACACACCGTCCAGCACCACCCGCAGCCCCAGCGCGTGGGCCTTGCGCACCAGCGCGCACAGGTCGGCCTCGGTGCCAAAGTCAGGGTCGATGGCATAATAGTCAACGGTATCGTACTTGTGCTGGGTGTTGGCCTTGAACACCGGCGTCAGGTACAAAACGTCCGCGCCAAGGTCCCGGATGTAGCCAAGGCGGCCGGCAAGGCCGCGCAGATCCCCGCCCAGCGCGTCGGTGTTGGTCACGGGCGCCTTGTACCACAGCGCATCCGGCACCTCCCGGCCGGGGGCGAACCGCGCCGGGAACACCTGGTACACCACCTTGCCCGCCGCCCATGCCGGGGTGAGGAAACGCTCCTCCTCGCGCAGGGTCTGCGGGCAGTCGAACATACGGTCGGTGTCGGCGGGGGCGGTGTCGGAGACGGTGTCCATGGCAAAATACGCCGTGCGGCCGGCGCGGTCGGTCAGCTCGAACCAGTAGCGCAGGCAGACGACGTCCATCGTGAATTCCGCCTCAAAGGTGTCGCGGCAGCCGTCGGCGGCCACGCGCCGCATGGGCACGGCGCGCAGCGCCGGGGGCGTCCACGCGGGGCGGTATTTGTCCAGCGCGTGCAGCGTCACGGCGGCAAGGTCGCCCTGTGCGGCCTGCATGCGGATGCAAAAACGCCCGGGCGCGGTGGCAAAGCACCACCGGGCGGTGGCCTCGTGCCGGAGGGCGGCGGTATCCATAGGCGGCTCCTTACGGTCGGGCAAAGTATTTCACCGGGAAATCTTTTGCAGCAGCTCCTCCATATCCACCGGCTTGGCGACGAAATCATCCATGCCGCTGGCAAGGGCTTTTTCGCGGTCCTGCGCGAAGGAATTGGCGGTGCAGGCGATGATGCGCACCGTTTTGGCGTCGGGGCGGTCCAGCGCGCGGATGGCCGCGGCGGCCTGGAAGCCGTCCAATTCCGGCATGAGCAGGTCCATCAGCACCACGCCGAAATGCCCCACGGGCGAATCGGCGAAGCGCCGCAGCGCCTGCCGGCCGTCGGCCGCGTGCTCGGCCGCAAAGCCCGCCTCCGTCAACAGCTCCAGCATGATCTCGGCGTTGAGCTCGTTGTCCTCGGCCACCAGCACGCGCGGGCGGGCGGCCGGGGGGTCATCGGCGGGGGGCGTTTGCGGCGCGGCGGGGGGCTGCGCCGGCTTGCCGGGGAAGGTGAACTCAAACCGGCTGCCCTGCCCGGGCCGGCTGGTAAAGGTCAGGTCGCCGCCCATCAGGCGGGCCAGGCTGCGGCTGATGGGCAGCCCCAGCCCGGTGCCATCGTTGCCCTTGGAGACGGTGTCCCGCTCCTGCGCGAAGGAATCGAACACGTGCTTGTGGAACGCCTCGCTCATGCCGCGGCCGGTATCGGTGACCGCCACATGGGTGACGACGCTGCCGTCCTCGGCGGCGGTCTGCGCCGCCGTCAGGGTGACGCTGCCCCCCGCCGGGGTGAACTTGCGGGCGTTGTCCAGCAGGTTCATCAACACCTGCTGGATGCGCACCTCGTCGCCCAGCACACAGGGGTAGGCGATGTCGGCCTTTACCTCGAACGCCAGCCCCTTCTCCTTCATGCCGCTGCCCGTGAGCGCCTCCACGGTGGTGAACAGCAGCGGCAGATCCACCGGCCGGATGGAAAGCTCCGTTTTGCCCGCCTCCAGGCGGGACATATCCAGGATATCGTCCACGAGGGAGAACAGGTATTTCGCCGTGGCGGTGGACTGCTGCAGATACCCCTCCAGCTGCGGGCGGTCGTCCAGGTTCTGGGCCATGAGGTAATCCAGCCCGATCAGGCCGTTGAGCGGGGTGCGTATCTCGTGGCTCATGGTGGAGAGGAACTCCCCTTTTGCCCTGGCGTCGGCCTGCTGGGCCACCGTGCGCACGCGCTGGCGCAGCAGGAGGAAGGTCAGCAGCGAGATGACCAGCACCGAGGTGATGAAGATGAACACGGCGAAGCGGTACCGGTAGAGGAAATCCTCCAACGTGTAGCTGTACTGGTTGTCCATCACGGCCTGGATGGTGTAGGTGCCGATCACATCCTCCGGGATGGCGGCGATGGCCTTGTTCAAAATGCCGATGAGCAGCCGGCCGTCCGTCTCGGTGGGGGCGCCCTGGCCGGTAAAGTCCACCACGGCGGAAAAACACAGCTGGTCGTCCAGGCCCAGCGCGGGGATGACCTTCATGCCCTCGTACACCGGCTTGGAGATCCAGTATTCCACCACATACTGGTTGAGGATGAGCAGGTCCGCCTGCCCGCCCTTGACCGCCGAGAAGCAGGCGGGGATGGAATCGTAGTCCTCAATGGTGAAGTTGGGGTAGGAGGCGCCCAGCACCTTGCGGATGGTCTGGGAGCCGCTGGAGATGGCGACGGTCAGCGGCGCGTCGGCGCGGAACTCGACATCGCGCCCCGCCACCACGACCTTGCGGGAGGTCAGGTACGGCTGGCTGATGAGCACGCCCCGGGCGTTGAGGTTCTCCTCGTTGTATTCCACGCTGGTGACAAGGTCGAACCCGCCGTCCATCAGGTACTCGTAGGTCACGCTGCCGGTCGGCAGGGGGATATATTCAAACGTCAGCCCGCACAGCCCGGCCACGCGGTCAAACACCGCGCGGGAGACGCCGGCCAGCTCGCCGCCGTCGTCCCGGAAGGAGATGGGCACGCGGTCCTGCACATAGCCCACGCGCAGCGTTTTGTGGGCGGCGATGTAGGCAAGCTCCTCCTTGGTGAACGCCGGCGCCGCGGCGGGCGCCGTCTCGGCCCGGGCCGCGGTGGCAAGCGGCGTGCCGGCGCACAGCGCGCACACCGCCAGCGCCAGCGCCGCTATCCGCCTGCGCAGTTTTTGCCGCATATCCGGTCCCCCCTTTCCCCCGCTTTTGCCCGGCGTGCCGGGCGGTGGATGATAGATAGTATTTTAGACCAGATACGCCAAAAAGTAAAGGGCCGCCGCGCAAAAAACGCCCCGCCGCAAAAAATACCGTGCGCTTGCCGAGGGACGGCACGAACGGTATTTTTTGTCCTGCAAAGAATCGGCCCTGACCGATATGCCGGTCAGGGCCGATGGATTTAAAATATATCTTTTTTAACAGTCTGCCGTCAGCGCCGCAGGACGTATTCCCGCGCCGCCAGCGCCAGAAAGACCACGGCCGCGGCCACCGCCGCGGCGGCCACCGCCAGCAGCACGGTGCGGAACAGCGCCGCGTCAAAGCGTTCCCGCAGGTGTTGGGTGGCGTTCTCCAGCACGCCGTCCACCCCGGCGGCCTCGGCCACCTGCTGGTTTTCCCTGCCGGCCGCGGCAACGGCCGCCTGCGCCGCCTCGGGGTAGCCCATGGCGGTGAGGAGGTCCGCCAATGCCTGCGAGGCAACGGTGGTCATGAGGGTATCCCCCACGCCGGCCACCCGCTCCCCGTTGACGGCCGCGGCCAGGTAATCGGCAAAGACGTTGGCGGCGCCGCGCAGCGCCGGTTCCGCCTCGGCCGAAAGCTGCCAGCCGTCCTGCTGCCACATCCCGTACAGGTACAGCAGCAGCTGCATACCGGTGTCCTCCACAAGGGTGGTGTACACCGCCTGGCGGAACGCGCTCTGGTTGCCGGTATCCACCGCCCCGAAGGTGAGCGCGATGAACTGCTGCGCACGCTCATAGTCGGTCAGGGTGGGGGTGTAGTAGCTTTGCAGCAGCGCCGCGAGCCGGGTGTCGGCCGCGAGGGCGCTGCCGAGGATGACGCTGTCCATGTCGGCGCGGACGTCCTCATTGCCGAACACGCTCTCGCCGCCGGCGTTGAAGGTGGCCTGCATCAGGCCCATGTACCCTTCGGCATCGGCGGCCTGGCCAAGGTACATCTGGACGAGCTGCATACTGTCCCCGCCCCAGCTGCCGCAGACCGGCAGCTTTTTGTAGACCATCTGCAGCGAGGCCAGCAGATGGCTGAAATCAATGTTCTGGCCGTTGGGCAGGCTGACGGTGCCGATGAACCGGAACTCCGCCAGGTCCGGCGCGTTGGCCACGACGTAGGCGTCAAAGTCCACGTCCGGCACGCCGGCCACCATCTGCCACACGGCGGTGTTGTACGCGGGCTGCCGCGCGTAGGAGAGCACGAGGTCCAGGCTGTCCCCGCCGCCGTTCTGGGCGGCGTAGCTGTCGGCCAGGGTTTGCAAACGCTCCAGCTGGGCGACGGCCTCGTCATAGGTGGCGGCGCGGGCCGGCAGCGCGCGCAGCAGCGCCAGCGCCAGCAGCACTGCCAGCACCGTGCCAAAGCGTATCGCGGTTTTTTGTGTCTGCATGGGCCGCCTCCGGGTGTTGTATGCCGTCCGGTTTGTTACCGTTTTGTATTTTATACTACTATAGCACACCCCGCGCCGGTTGTAAAGCGGGGCCGCCCCGCGGTGCGGCGGGGCGGCTGTCGGCGGGCTTACGCCAGCACGCGGCGCAGGATGGTGAGCGCGGCGCCGATGTCGGCATCGGAGAGGATGAGCGGGGGCAGCAGCCGCACCCGCGCCTTGGCGGTGAGCACCAGCAGCCCCTCCTTTTCGCACGCGGCGCGCACGGCGGCGGCGGTATACGGCGCCGCCAGCGCAAGGCCCAGCATCAGCCCCAGCCCGCTGACGTTTTCCACGTGCGGCAGCGCCGCGAGCCCGGCGCGCAGGGCCGCGGCCTTGCGGCGCACCTCGGCCAAAAACGCCTCGTCCAGCGTTTGCAGCACGGTGTTGGCGCCAGCGCACGCCACCGGGTTGCCGCCAAAGGTGGAGCCGTGGGAGCCCGGCCCCATGTGCGCGGCGACCTTTTCCTTCATCAGCACGGCGCCGATGGGCAGCCCGCCGCCAAGGCCCTTGGCGGCCGTGACGATATCGGGCAGCACGCCGTACTGCTCAAACGCGAACAGCGTGCCGGTGCGGCCGATGCCGGTCTGCACCTCGTCGGCGACGAGCAGGATGTCCTTTTCGGCGCACGCGGCCGCCAGCGCCCGCACCCAATCGCCGTCCAGCGGGACGACGCCGCCCTCGCCCTGCACGAACTCCACCACGACGGCGGCCGTCTCCCCGTCCAGCGCCGTGAGCGCGGCCGGGTCGTTGGCGGGCAGGTAGGCAAAATTTTCCGGCAGGGGGCCAAAATCCGTATGGAAGGCGTCCTGCCCGGTGGCGGCAAGGGTGGCCAGCGTGCGGCCGTGGAAGCTGTTTTGCAGCGTCAGCACCTTGCTGCGTTTGGCGCCGTACACATCGGCGGCGTACTTGCGGGCGGCCTTGATGGCCCCCTCGTTGGCCTCGGCGCCGGAATTGCCGAAAAACACCCTGTCCAGCCCGGTGCGGGCGCACAGCGTCTCGGCCAGCTGGCCGCAGGGGGCGGTGTAGTACAGGTTGGAGGTGTGCTGCAGCGCCCCGGCCTGCGCCGTGACGGCCTTGACCCACGCGGGGTGCGCGTAGCCCAGGCTGTTGACGCCGATGCCGCTGGTAAAATCCAGCCAGGCATGGCCCTCGGCGTCATACGCCGTCATCCCCTCGCCGCGCACCAGCGCCAGCGGGCTGCGGGCGTAGGTGTGCAGGACGTGGGCATCGTCCCGGGCGATAAGTTCGGTACTGGTCGGCATGGCGTTACCCTTCCTTTCCGTCTTTCTGGTACAGCAGCGTGCCGGAGCCGCGGTCGCTGAACAGCTCCAGCAGCAGCGCGTGCGGCACGCGGCCGTCGATGATGACGGCCTCCTTCACGCCCGCGCGGATGACCCGCGCCAGCCCCTCGAGCTTGGGGATCATGCCGCCGGCGATGATGCCCTGCGCCTTGAGGGGCTCTATCTCGGCGAGCTCGACCTCATGGATGAGGGTGCTTTCGTCGTTTTTGTCGCGCAGGAGGCCGGCGATATCGGTCATCGAGATGAGTTTCTGCGCGCCGAGCGCCACGGCGATGGCCGCGGCGGCGGTGTCGGCGTTGACGTTGTAGGCCGTGCCGTCGGCGTCCATGCCGACGGTGGCCACCACCGGGATGAAACCGTCGGCCAGAAGATGCGTGAGCAGCGTGGTGTTGACGGTCTTGACCTCGCCGACATAGCCGAGGTCCGCCCCGTCGGGCGCGGCCTTGCGGGTGCAGAGCAACGTGTGGCCGTCCATGCCGCACAGGCCCACCCCGCGCCCCTTGAGCAGGGCGACCAGATCCTTGTTGACCTGCCCGGCCAGCACCTGCTGCACGACGGCCATGGTGTTGTCGTCGGTATAGCGCAGGCCGCCCACAAAGCGGGAGGGCTGGCCGAGCTTTTGCAGCATCTCGTCGATGGCGGGGCCGCCGCCGTGCACCAGCACCACCCGCACGCCCAGCAGCGTGAGGGTGACAAGGTCGTTCATCACCGCCTGCTTGAGCGTCTGGTTGACCATGGCGTTGCCGCCGTATTTGACGACGACGGTCTTGCCGTGGTATTTCTGGATGTAGGGCGTCGCCTCGGAAAACAGCAGCGCCATCTCTTCGTTTTTCATACAAAACACCTGCCGTGTGGTTGACCGTAGGGCGGGATGCCCTCATCCCGCCGAAAAAGCGGAATATGGAATGTGGAGAGAAGAGAGAAGAAATGGGGCCCGCCGTGGCACAGACAGTTGCCCGGCATCCCCTTATGGCGCGCGCCGCCCATTTCGGAACGGATCCCGCTGTGCGCCGCGGGCAAAAAGCCCCTCATCCGGCCGCTGCGCGGCCACCTTCCCCCCAGGGGGAAGGCTTCCATGGTGAGATACTTCTCAAGGCTTCCCCCTTTGGGGGAAGCTGTCGCCGCAGGCGACTGATGAGGGGAATGGAATGCAGGTTGTGGGGCATCCGGGGCGTCGGGGACGCCGCCCCCTACGGTTTACCCGGCAATGTCATCCGTCTGCGGCAGCCTCCCCGTTTCTCTCTTCTCTTTTCTTTCTTCTCTCTTATCTCTTTGGGGGTGGCTTACGTCCTGTAATCCCCGTTGATGCGCACATAATCGTAGGTCAGATCGCACCCCCACGCCTTGGCGGCGGCCGGCCCGCAGCCGAGGTCGATGCGGATATCCACCTCGCGCTCCTTCAAAATGCGGGTGGCCTCCTCCTCGCTGTAGGGGTGGTGGGCGGCGTTCTCGCACACATACACCTCGCCGGCGGCGCTTTTCAGCCACACGCAGGTGCGGCTGATGTCAAAATCGCCGGGGGTGTAGCCGATGGCGCACAGGATGCGCCCCCAGTTGGCGTCGGCGCCGAACATGGCGGCCTTGAACAGGTTGGAGCGGATGACGCTGCGCGCCACGGCGCGGGCGGTGGCGATGTCGGGCGCGCCGGAAACGGTGCATTCCAGCAGCTTGGTGGCGCCCTCGCCGTCGCCGGCAAGCTCGCGGCACATCGCCTCGGCCACCTCCGTCAGCGCCGAGACAAAGGTGTCAAAGTCGGCGGTGCCGGGGCGCAGCGGCGCGTTGCCGGCAAGGCCCGAGGCCAGCAGCGTGACGGTATCGTTGGTGGAGGTATCGCCGTCGACCGAGATCTGGTTGAAGGTCGCGGGGACGACGTCGCTCAAAATGCTTTGCAGCACGTCGGGCGCGACGTTGGCGTCCGTCGTCATGAACAGCAGCATGGTGGCCATGTTGGGGTGGATCATGCCGGAACCCTTGGCGATGGCGCCGATGCGGCACACCTTGCCGGAAAGCGTGAACTCCACCGCCGTCTGCTTGGGGTGGGTGTCGGTGGTCATGATGGCCTCGGCCGCCGCCAGGCTGCCGGCGGCGGAATGGTCCAGCGCCGCGGCCGCGGCGGGGATGCCCTGCGCAAAGGGGGCCAGCTCCATCGCCTGCCCGATGACGCCGGTGGAGGAGGGCAGGATGTCATCGGCCGGCAGGCCCAGCGTCTGGGCGGCCAGTTCACAGGTGGCCAGCGCCAGCTCCCGCCCGCCGGGCGCGCAGGTGTTGGCGTTGCCGCTGTTGACAAGGATGGCCTGCGCATAGCCGTCGCGCAGATGCTCGCGGTCGATGTCGATGGGGTGGCCGTGCACCTTGTTGGTGGTGTAGCAGGCGGCCGCGGCGCAGCGCACATCGGCCTTGATGATGGCCAGGTCCTTCTTTTGGTGGTTGTGCCGGATGCCGCAGTGCACGCCGGCGGCGGCAAAGCCCCGGGGCGCGCAGATGCCGCCGGGCACGGTTTGATATGGCATGAAAACTCCTCTTTCCTGTTGGCTGTGGGTCTCGGCGTTTGTCTATACGTTCAGGCCGGCGGTCTCTGGCAGGCCGAGCATCAGGTCCATGTTCTGCACCGCGGCGCCGGCGGCGCCCTTGCCGAGGTTGTCGAACACGGCGGTCACGGTGCAGCGCTGTGCATTGCCGCAGACGTACAAGACCAGGTCGTCCCGCCCGGCCATGGCGCCCGCGGCCAGCATGGACGGCTCCGCCTCCGGGGGCGCCACCCGCACAAGCGCCTGGTCTGCATAGTGCGCGGCCAGGCATTCCCGCACAGAAGCGGCCGCAAGCCCCGGCAGCGCCGTGGTGGCGGCCATGCCCTTGTAGTAGTCATCCACCACCGGGCAGAACACCGGCGGCGTATCCAGCCCGCAGACGGCCTGCATCTCGGGCAGGTGCTTGTGCGCCTGGCCGAGGCCATAGATGCGCGGGGTGTATAATTCTTCCGTTTTATACGCTTCGTATTGCCCTATCATCGCTTTGCCGCCGCCGGAGTACCCGGTGAGGGAAAAGCAGGCGAGCGCGGCGCCCCGGTCCAGCAGCCCGGCGGCGACGAGCGGGTACACGCCGGTGATGAACCCGGTGGCGTGGCACCCGGGGTTGGCCACGCGTTTGGCGCCGGCGATGGCCGCGCGCTGCGCGGGCGACAATTCCGGCAGGCCGTACACCCACCCCGGCGCCGTGCGGTGCGCGGTGGACGCGTCGATGACGCGGGTGGCGGGGTTTTCGATCAGGGCCACGGCCTCGCGCGCGGCGGCGTCCGGCAGGCACAGGAACACGATGTCCGCTGCGTTGAGGTATTCCCTGCGGGCGGCGGGATCCTTGCGGCGGGCCTCGTCCAGCGTGAGCAGCTCGATATCCCGGCGCGCGGCAAGGCGGTCACGGATCTGCAGGCCGGTGGTGCCGGCCGAACCGTCGATAAAAACTGTATTTGGCATATCTCTTATCTCTTATCTCTTATTTTTTATCTTTTATCTCTCCCAACCGTTCCCTCGCAGCCCGGACCTGCGCGAGCACGCCGGCTTTGGCGGGGCCGCCGTAACTCTGCCGCCCCTCGCAGCACGCCGTCAGGTCGATGGCGGCGTAGACGTCGTTTCCAAACAGCGGGCTGAAGGTTTGGAATTCCTCCAGCGTCAGCTCCTCCAGCGTTTTGCCGTGTTCGATGCAATAGGCCACCAGCGTGCCGGTGCACTTGTAGGCATCGCGGAAGGGCAGGCCCTTTTTGGCAAGGTAGTCGGCGCAGTCGGTGGCGTTGATAAAGCCCCTGGCCGCGGCGGCGCGCATATTTTGGGGCAGCGGCGTCATGGTGGCCAGCATCGGCGTGAGGGTCTTCAGGCACAGGTCCAGCGTATCCACGGCGTCAAAGACGGCTTCCTTGTCCTCCTGCATATCCTTGTCATAGGCAAGGGGCAGGCCCTTCATCATGGTGAGCAGGGTGTTGAGGTCGCCATAGACGCGGCCGGTCTTGCCGCGGATGAGCTCGGTCACATCGGGGTTTTTCTTCTGCGGCATGATGGAGGAGCCGGTGGTGAAGGCATCGTCCAGCTCGATGAACGTGAACTCCCAGCTGCACCAGAGGATGATCTCCTCCGACAGGCGGGACAGGTGCATCATGCACACGCTGAGCGCCGAACAGATCTCGATGCAGAAATCCCGGTCGGACACGCCGTCGATGGAGTTTTGGCACGGCGCCGCAAAGCCCAGCGCCGCGGCGGTGTCGAACCGGTCCAGCGGGTAGGTGGTGCCGGCCAGCGCGCCGCTGCCCAGGGGGCACTCGGCGTCCATGCGGCGCACGGCGTCGGCCAGGCGGCCCTTGTCCCGCAGCAGCATCCAGGCGTAGGCCATCAGCTGGTGGCCGAAGGTGACGGGCTGCGCGCGCTGCAAATGCGTGTAGCCCGGCATTACATACCCGGCGCCCGTTTCTGCCTGCGCGCAGAGCGTTTCCACCAAGGCCGAGAGCCTGCCCTGCAGCCCGGCGCAGGCCCCGCGCAGCCACAGGCGCAGATCGAGCGCGACCTGGTCGTTGCGGCTGCGGCCGGTGTGCAGGCGCTTGCCGGCGTCGCCGATGCGGGCGGTGAGCGTCTGCTCCACAAAGGTATGCACGTCCTCGGCGGCGGGGTCGACGGGCAGCGCGCCGCTCTCGACATCGGCCAAAATGCCCTTGAGCCCCGAATGGATGGCGTCCCTGTCCGCGTCGGTGATGATGCCCTGCTTTGCCAGCATGGCGCTGTGGGCCAGGCTGCCCTCGATGTCCTGCCGGAGCATCCGCGCGTCAAAGCGGATGGAGGAGTTGAAATCGTTGACGCGGGCGTCCACCGCTTTGGACGCCCGCCCCTGCCAGAGTTGCGGCATAAAAACCTCCCGGAACCGGATCAGAGAGTGGAGAGTGGAGAGTGGAAAGTGGAGAGAAAAGAGAAGAGAGAAAAGAGAAGAAATGGGGCGCGGGATGGCGCATACAGTTGCCCGATATCCCCTTATGGCGCGCGTGCGCGCGCCGCCCATTTCGGAACGGCTCTCGTTACGCTGCGCTCCACTCCGGCCGTTTTTGCCAAAGCAAATTTTTATTGGTCAATAAAAATTTGCTTTGCGCGGCGCATGGCGCCGCGGGCAAAAAACCCTCATCCGGCCGCTGCGCGGCCACCTTCCCCCAAAGGGGGAAGGCTTAAACGGTGAGATGCCCCGGAAGGCTTCCCCCTCTGGGGGAAGCTGTCGCCGCAGGCGACTGATGAGGGGAAACGGGCTGGCGGTTACAGGGCAGGCGATGCGTTCCCGCAGGTTGTAGGGCGGGCCCTTGGGCCCGCCGCGGCGGGGTCAAGACCCCGCCCTACAAGTAAACCAGAAAAGAGATGCCATTCCCGGGGTGTGCCTCGCCGCGTCCCCTCATCCGGCCGCTGCGCGGCCACCTTCCCCCCAGGGGGAAGGCTTAAAAGGTGAGATGCTCCGGAAGGCTTCCCCCTCTGGGGGAAGCTGTCGCCGCAGGCGACTGATGAGGGGGAACAGGCTGGCGGTTACGGGGCGGGCGATGCGTTCCCGCAGGTTGTAGGGCGGGCCCTTGGGCCCGCCGCGGCGGGGTCAAGACCCCGCCCTACAAACAGGTGATACGTTTTTCACCATTTGCGGGCCGCATTGCAGGGCACCCCTTGCGGGGCTATGCGGCCCCTACGGGGTGAATGATACGTTTTCTCATTTCTCCGTAGAGCGGCGGGGAGAAAGCAGAGATATTTTAAAACCCGTACACGCAGTGTACAACCAAATCTCTTATCTCTTATCTTTTATCTCTTATCTTTTATCTGTCCCCGTGCCGCCTTGCGGCATGCCGCGACGCCGCTTTCCGCTTTCAACGCTCAGTCTTTCGGCCACTTTTTTGCGAGCTTGGCGCGCTCGGCGATGGGCAGGCCGAACAGGTTGATGAACCCGGCCGAATCCTTCTGGTCGTAGTCGTCATCCTCGCCGAAGCTGGCGGTCTGCTCGTCATATAAGGTGTAGGGGCTGGTGACGCCGGCGTTGATGAGGTTGCCCTTGTACAGCTTGAGCTTGACATCGCCGGTGACGGTGGCCTGCAGGCTGTCGGTAAAGGCGGAGAGCGCCTCCCGCAAAGGGGTGAACCACTGCCCGTTGTACACGAGTTCCGCCATCTTCTGGGCGACCATTTCCTTGAAATGGAAACTTTCCTTGTCCAGCGTGACCGTCTCCAGCACCTTGTGCGCCTTGTACAGGATGGTGCCGCCGGGCGTCTCGTACACGCCGCGGCTCTTCATGCCCACAAGGCGGTTCTCGACGATGTCCAGAAGGCCGATGCCGTTTTCGCCGCCCACCTTGTTGAGGTACGCCACCAGCTCCACCGGGCCCATGGCCTGGCCGTCCACGGCGGTGGGCACGCCCTTTTCAAAGTGGACGGTCACATAGGTGGGGGTGTCCGGCGCCTGCTCGGGGCTGACGCCCAGCTCCAGAAAGCCTTCCTTATTATACTGCGGCTCGTTTTTGGGGTCCTCAAGGTCCAGGCCCTCGTGCGAGAGGTGCCAGAGGTTTTTGTCCTTGGAATAATTGGTCGTGCGGTCGATGCGCAGCGGCACATGATGGGCCTCGGCGTAATCGATCTCCTCGTCGCGGCTCTTGATGTCCCACTCCCGCCAGGGGGCGATGATGGCCATATCGGGCGCAAAGGCCTTGAGCGTGAGCTCGAACCGCACCTGGTCGTTGCCCTTGCCGGTGCAGCCGTGGCAGATGGCGTCGGCGCCTTCCTTTTTGGCGATCTCGGCCAGTGCGCGGGCGATGCAGGGCCGCGCGTGGGAGGTGCCCAGCAGATAGTCCTCATACATGGCGTCCGCCTTGAGGCAGGGCCAGATGAACTGCTCGACATATTCCTTTTTGAGGTCCAGCACATACAGCTTGGACGCGCCGGTCTTTTTGGCCTTCTCCTCCAGGCCGTCCAGCTCGGTGCCCTGGCCGACATCGCCGGAAACGGCGACGACCTCACAGTTGTTGTAGTTCTCCTTCAGCCACGGGATGATGATGGAGGTATCCAGCCCGCCCGAGTAGGCGAGCACCACCTTTTTGATATCGGCTTTGCTCTTTTTCATGGCGCGACGCTCCCTTTTGCATGAATATTTATACAGTCAGTACGTTCCATTATACACCATTTCCCCGCCCTTGCAAGTTGGCAAACCGCACAAGCCTTTTCCTGTTTGGCTTGTTTTTCTGTTGGTTTTGGCCCAAAGGCGCCCGCGGCCGCATAAAGCCGCGGGCAAAATGTATATTTATTCACTTTCGGCGGCCAGAATGGCGCGCAGGGCGGCCGCCGGCAGCCGTTTTTGCACGGGGGCGGGGTCGGGCGGCGGGGGGCACAGCGCCAGCCGCCAGTAGGCAAGGTCCAGCCATTGGCCGTTTTTGTACGCGGTGTGGGGCTCGACGGCATACCGCACAAAGCCGAACCGCCTGTGGAAGGCGGTGCTGGCCGGGTTGGGGTGGGTGATGCGGGCGTAGACGTTGCAGTAGCCCTGCGCTTGCAGGATGGCCAGCAGCGCCCGGTACAGCCGCCCGCCGATGCCCCGCCCCACGGCCGCGGGCGCAAGGTAGACGGTGGCCTCGGCGTCCCAGGCAAAGCCGTCCTTTTCCGCCCAGGGGTGGGCGCAGGCGTAGCCCAGCAGCGCGCCGGCGGCGTTCTCGGCCAGCAGGAAGGGCCCGGCCTTGCGCACGGCGGCGATGTCCTTTGCAAAATCGGCGGCCGAGGCCAGCGTGTGCTGGAAGCACGCGGTGCCGTTGGCCACGTAATGGTTGTACAGCGCCGCCACGGCGGGGGCGTCGGCGGGGGCGGCCATGCGCAGGGTGACGCGGTTTTGCGCGGCCCACGCGGCGGCCAGGGCCTCTTTTTCCGCCTTGGGCAGGCGTTTGAGCGCCGCCTCGCGTTTGAGGGCGGCGCTTTTGCCGGCGCAGGGCTCGGCGTAGGCCAGCGCCAGCGTGCCGCCTTGGCCGCGCATACGGGTGTAGCGCGCGCCCTTGCCGGTGCGGTGGGCGCGCAGGCGGCGGGCCAGGTCGTTGGTCCAGCCGGCATACAGGCTGCCGTCCGGGCAGCGCACCATGTACGCCCACGCGGCGGGCAGGGCCGGGGCGGCGGTCATTGGCCGGCCTCCGTCACCGGGTGGCCGGCGGCGCGCAGCGCGCGGCGGCACGCCTCGACGGCGGCGGCGGTGTCGTCCGCCGTGACGAGGAAACGGCTGGGGTGGCAAAAGCGCAGCGCCAGGCCGGACACCGCGCGCAGCTCCGGCTCCGGTTTGCCGGCCCACGCGGGCGGGAAGGGCACCTTGCTGCGGCGGGTGCGGTAGTCCTGCACGCACTGGGCGCTGACGCCGCCGCGCTGGCTGGGGTAGACGACGAACAGCGCGTCGGTCTTGTACAGGCCGTTTTTCCACGGCATATAACCCGGCAGGATGACGATGCCGTCCTTTGCGCGGGCGTAGGCGCGGCGCACCGTCTCGTCGGCGCGGTTGACGGCGTTGGCCTGCTCCAGCTCGTTTTGCAGGATCTGTTTGGCCACCGCCACGGCGCGGGCAAAGCATTCGTCCGGGTCCTGCTTTTGGTCCCAGACGGGGTTGAAGCTGCCGATGGCATCGGCGAGGGCGTTGCCGTCGCCGTTGTTGTCGTTGAGGTCGAGCGGCTGGACGAAATTCTCGTCCAGCAGCCGCGCCTGGTGCGCCCCCACCAGCTGCGGCCCGAACACCTGCCACAGCAGCCCGAACGCCGCGTAGGGCACGCCGTTGGGGCGCGCGGCGCGCGGCTCGGTGTGGTGGTCGAACATACCGCCGCCGATGTCGAACACGAGGCCGGAAAAGCCGTCCGGCACCTCGAACCCGCGCGATATCTCGATATCGGGGCGCAAAATTTGCAGCAGCGCCGCCGAGAACACATCGTCGGCATGGAACTTGCCGGCGTGGGTAAAGCCTTTGGCGGGAACTTTCATAGCGGCCTCCCGGGTGGAGTCGTGGAGAGTGGAGAGTGGAAAGTGGAGAGAAGAAAGAAGAGAGAAAAGAGAAGAGAGAAAAGATGGGATGCTTTGGGGCGGGATGCCCCGGAAGGCTTCCCCCTTCGGGGGAAGCTGGCAGCGCCGCAAGGCTCTGACTGATGAGGGGGAATGGGATGGTGTTTCCGGGGTGCCGGAGACGTATATTCCGGTTGTAGGGCGGGCCCTTGGGCCTGCCGCGGCGCAAACGGGTGCCCGATATCCCCTTATGGCGCGCGTACGCGCGCCGCCCATTTCGGAACGCCCTCGCTCCGCTTCGCTACGCTCCGGGACGTTTTTGCCAAAGCAAATTTTTATCGGGCGATAAAAATTTGCTTTGCGCGGCGCATGGCGCCGCGGGCAAAAGCCCCCGCCCTACAAACAGATGATACGTTTCTCACCGTTTGCGGGCCGCATATATGCGGCCCCTACGGGATGGATGGTACGTTTTCTTATTTCTCCGTAGGGCGGCAGCCCCACCGGGGCGCCCTGCGGCCCTCATGCCGCCGCAGGTGGATGTCGTTTCCGGCCAAACCGTAGGGGGCGGCGTCCTCGACGCCCCGCAAAATCCGCGCCCTGGCCGAGCGGCGCGCAGCGCGGCGTGAGCGTGGACGGCGCCGCAAGGTGGCGTCCGTCCGGCGGACGGGGGATGGTGCCCGCCCAAGCACCCGGGCGGTATCTTGCATCGGGGGATTCCAAAGGGGGGAACCCCCTTTGGTCGTGGGTCCGCTGCATGCGAAACCAGCGGGACCTTTTCGGTTCCTTTTCGGTCACGAAAAGGAACGGTAAAAAGCCAAATTTCCGCAGAAAGCGGCAGCCAACGGGCCCCGCGGCGGGCGGCCCCACCGGGGCGCCCTGCGAAACGCCCGCCGGAACGCGCCGCATATATGCGGCCCCTACGAAATGCCCAAAGCCAGCCGCAGGGGCACATTGTGGGACTATGCCGCCCGGGCAGACCCGTCGCGGCCGCATCTCTCAGCTGAACATCACCACGTCCTGCACCGGCTTTTCGGCGGGGGCGACGGTGAGGGCCGTCAGCACCGGGCCGGCGGCGTCCGGCGTCTGGCCCTGGTAGATGGGGTGGTACTTGACCGCCACCTTCGCCGTGACGGTGATCCAGTCCCGCTGCTTGAGGGCCTTGTACCCCTCGTACCGGCAGGGGAAGCCGACGAACTGGATGTCCTGGATGCAGCAGGTCATGGCAAAGCGCCCGGGCACGAAGCTGTCCTTCCCGGCTTTGGTGGTCTGGCAGACCTGCGCCAAAAACTTTACTGTTTTACCGTTGTATTTTTTGGGGTCGTCGAGGCAGTCCATATACCAAACGCCGAAACAGTCCTCAGGGATATCGATGACGGGGGCGTTGATATCAAAGGGCAGCGGGTCGGGGATGTCGTCGTAGGCGACGTCGCCGTTTTTGAACTCGTAGGCGATGTCGCACCGGCGGGACGCCTGCCGCACCAGCTTGTGGATGAGCTGGCGGCTCTCGTCGTCGTTGACGGCCTCGGCCCGGTTGACGACCAGCAGCTCGCTCGCGCGCAGCTTGTCCAGCAGCAGGCTGCGCATGGCGTTGTCGTTGGCGTAGGTCTTGACGGTGGTGCCGTCGGCGGTGGCAAGGCACTGGTACAGCACCCAGTTGTTGGGCAAAGCGTTGGCCAGGTCCTGCAGGAGCCACATGCCGTTGTATTCCACCACCACGCGGCCGCAGCCGGACTTTTTCTCGAGTTTTTGCAGGTTTTCGACGGTGAGCTGCTCCTTTTCGGTCAGATACTCCACCGTCACGCCGCCAAAGCCGAACTTTTGGGGGGCGTATTCCTCCTCGCCCTCCTCACAGACGAGCAGCAGCGTCTTGTCGCCGGAATCGAACTGCGGGTCCTGCATCGTCTCCTGGATAAAGGTGGTCTTGCCGCTTTCCAGCTGGCCGAGGAAAAGATAGACCGGTATCTGTTTGGACATACTGCGCCTCCCGGGCATGGATTGGGGCCGGAGCCCGCCGTTCGCAAGGTGTCTGTCTTACAGCCCGAACAGCGCGGCGATGGCGTGCTCCTTCAGCTCGCTGCCGATGACGCACAGCTTGCCGGTGATATCCGGCCCGCAGGCGCGCACCTCGCACTCCCCGGGGACCATATCGAACTCAAACCAGCTCTCGCCGCCGTCCACGATGCCCTTGGCGCGCAGCACGGCGCCGTATTCGCCGCTGTCCAGCTTGTGGAGCGCGTCCTCCAGCGCCGCGCGGGTGTAGCGGCGCGCCGTCTCGGTGCCCCAGCTCGTGAACACCTCGTCGGCGTCGTGGTCGTCCCCGTGGTGATGGTGGTGATGGTGCCCGCAGCTGCACACGCCGTTCTCGTCATAATGGTGGACGTGGTGCCCGTGCGCATCCCCGTCGTCATCATCGTCGTCATGGTGGTGATGGTGGCAGCACTCGTCCTCATCGTCGTCATCGTCGTGGTGATGGTGGCAGCACTCGTCCTCATCGTCGTCATCGTCGTCGTGATGATGGTGGCAGCACTCGTGTCCCTCGTCCTCGTCGTGGTGGTGATGGTGATGATGGTGGTGGTGCTCGTCCTCGTCCTCGTCGTCATCGGCGTGGGCGGCGTTGGCGGCCTGCGCCTCGGCGAGCAGCTCCGCCACAAGGTCGCGCTTGCCGGCCATCACGCTGGCGATCTGGGCGCCGGTCAAAGCATCCCAGTCACCGGTCACGATGGTGGCGTGGGGGTTCTTTTCCTTGAGCAGCGCCACGGCGGTGTTGAGCTTGTCCTCCCCCGCGCCGGCGGTGCGGCTGAGGATCAGGCAGGAGGCATGGCTGACCTGGTCGTCATAAAATTCGCCGAAGTTCTTCATATACAGCTTGACCTTGTTGACGTCCGCCACCGTCACAAAGCTGTTAAGCTCCACGGGCAGCGCGGCGGCCACGGCCTCGACGGCGCGGGTCACGTCGGACAGTTTGCCCACGCCCGACGGCTCGATGAGGATGCGGTCGGGGTGGTACTGTTCCACCACCTGGCCCAGCGCCTTGCGGAAATCCCCCACAAGGCTGCAGCAGATGCAGCCGGAGTTGAGCTCGTTGATCTGGATGCCGGCTTCCCGCATGAAGCCGCCGTCGATGCCGATCTCGCCGAACTCATTCTCGATGAGCACGATCTGCTGCCCTGCGAACGCCTCCTTGATGAGCTTTTTGATGAGGGTGGTCTTGCCGGCGCCGAGGAAGCCGGAAATGATGTCGATTTTTGTCTTGTTCATGCTTTGTTCCTTCTTTGCAGTGTTTGGGGCTGTGTTTGGGGGCTGTGGCGGCCCACATTTTTCCACTATAGGTATTATAGCAGGCCCGTCAAGCCTTTTGCAGGCGTTTTGGCAAAAAATTTTGCGGGCGGCGCCGGTAACCTTTTGCGCCCGCCGCCGTCTTTGGTGTTATAAGGCTGTAATAAGGAAGGAAGTGCCCGCCATGAAACGCCGCCTGTCCGCTTTGCTGCTGTGCTGTGCGCTGCTCGCCGCCTGCGGCGCCGCACCAACCGTGCCCGCCGAAACGCCGCCCGCCCCGGATGATTTCGATGCCGCCTATAACGAGGACGAGGCCCGGGCCGCCGCCATGGATTTTGCCGTGCGCCTTTTGCAAAACACCGCCGACGGGGGCGGCAATGCCCTCGTCTCGCCCTTTTCGGTGTGGAGCGCGCTGGGCATGACGGCCGCCGGCGCCGAGGGCGAGACCCTTGCCGAGATGACCGCCGCCCTGGGCCTTGCGCCCAACACCCTCGGGCCCTGCCTGCGGGACTATGCCGCCGGCCTGCCGAAGGACGGCTGCCTGCACGCCGCCAACGGCCTGTGGCTGCGCGACGACGGCGGCCTTACCGTGGAGGACAGTTTTTTGCGCTTTGCCAAAAAATATTACGATGCCGACGTGCGCAAGGCGGCCTTTGACGGCGGCACGGTGCGGGACATCAATGCCTTTGTGAAAAAGCACACCGCCGGCCACATCGAACGCATCGTGGAGGGGCTGGACCCAAGCACGATGCTGGTGCTCGTCAACGCGCTCTCCTTTGACGCCGAGTGGGAGACCGTCTACCGCGAGGACCAGGTGCGCGAGGGCGTTTTCACCGCCGCCGGCGGCGAGGAGCAGCCCGTTTCGATGATGCGCAGCACCGAGGGCGTGTTTTTGCAGGACGGCGACGCCGCCACCGGTTTTTTGAAGCCCTACGCCGGGGGGCGCTACGCGTTTGCGGCGCTGCTGCCCGCCGAGGGCACCACGCCGGAGGCGTATCTGGCCGGCCTGACCGGGGCCCGCCTGGCCGCCGTGCTGGCGGACGCGCAGGCGGGCATCGTCTACGCCGGCCTGCCCAAATTTGAGAGCAGCGGGGGCTGCCGCCTCAACGACGCGCTCTCGGCCATGGGTATGCCGGGGGCCTTCACCCCGGACGCCGATTTTTCCGCCATGGGCCACTATGACGGCGGGGGGCTGTTCATCGGCGAGGTGCTGCACAAGGCGGCCATCACGGTGGACGAGCGCGGCACCAAAGCCGGCGCCGCCACGGCGGTGACGATGGACGCCGCCGGCGCGATGGTGGAATACGAGACGCACACCGTTATCTGTGACCGGCCGTTTTTGTTCCTCTTGCTGGACACCGAATGGCAGCTGCCGCTTTTTATCGGCACGGTGGACACGGTGGCGTAACGCCGCCCGGCGCGGCCGCGGGCCGCCGGCTCGGCCATTTTTGCCCAAACCCCTTGACAATTTTATGCCGGTTCCCTATAATAGCAGGGTACCCTCGGTATGGGGCAAGATGGCGGTATAGCTCAGTTGGCTAGAGCATTCGGTTCATACCCGAAGTGTCACCGGTTCGAATCCAGTTACCGCTACCATATACAAGGTTTCGCTAAAATACTTGGGGGCCATCCGCAATAGTGGTTGGTATTGAGCTTGCTGTTTTAGCGAAACCTTGTATTTTCGGCCCGTTGGTCAAGCGGTTAAGACACGGCCCTTTCACGGCTGTAACGTGGGTTCGATTCCCGCACGGGTCATGCAAAAGGCAGGCCCCCGGCGCAAAGCGCCGGGGGCCTGCCTTTTGCATGACAGAAAAGCGGGAATCGAACAGCCCGTGCCGGCGGTAAAGGGAGCAAGAGCCATACGCGGCCAGGCACTGCCCGGGACCGGCCTTTTGCGCGGCGAGAAACCACACGTCCCGCCGGCGCGCGACCTGTCCGGCGGACAGTCGCGCAGGGCGCGGGAGATTCCCGCACGGGTCAAACCGAACGCGGGAATCGAACAGCCCGTGCCGGCGGCAAAAGGAGCGCAGACGTGCCGCGGCCGGGCATTGCCCGGGGCCCATTTATTTTAGGACGTGGGACGATTGCATTTTTCTGACAGGCCATATTTTCCAAAAAGAAAAACGCCCTTTTTGCGCCCGACGCCGTGAGGCGGTGGGGTAAAATGCGGATTGTTTTGCGCTAATGGATATGGTATAATTTCTACTGAAATAGACTGACAAACCGGGATTTGGAAAAAAGGTGATTGATATGAAAATTTCATTAAAAACCACGCCAAAATCATATTTTATAATTTTTATGATAGGAATTGCTGTTGGTTGTATTTGTCGATTGGCCGATTATTTCCCAGCAGAAACGTTATGGGGTTTTTCGTCCATTCAGACATTGCTTGGGTTTTGGATTATTACAAATACAACGATAGTCATATTTAGTTCATCTTGTTTGTGTGCGGGACTAAGTTCATTTCTATATATGTTTGGAATGACATTGAGCTTTTATGGATTAAAACCCATATTGGGTCTATTTATTCCGATGTTCTCAGATGGATTTAATACCGGCCTTTTTATTATGTTCACTATTGCGGCGATCCCTTGTGCTATTGCCGCAGCCATCTTATACTTTTGGAATAAAGACAGGATATTCAATTCCGTTTTGTATGCACTGCCCGTGGGTGCCTTAATGGCGGAAGCATTTGCAACGACTATTTTTCTATTTGCCTTTCATCGGTATTTATTCCAAGTTTTAATGGATCTTGTTGGTGCAGTTGTATTCGCTATTATTTTCTGGAAAAAAGTAAAAAGCAGAAAAGTGTACATTTTTTCTATTGGAATGACATTTGCTGCTTTTTATTTTCTAATGTGGCAC
>CANRCB010000029.1 GCA_947629015.1 uncultured Gemmiger sp. | reverse complement strand
ATCCTGGATGCCAACGGCTGGCGCCTCAAGGCCATCTTTGCCACCCACTACCATGCCGACCATGTGGGCGGCGCCGCTTACCTGCAAAAGCAGACGGGCTGCGCCGTGTACGCACCGGGCATCGAGGCGTGCTTTGTGCGCCACCCGGTGTTGGAGCCGGCCCTGCTGTTCGGCGGGGTGCCGCCGGAGGAGCTGCGCCACAAATTTTTGATGGCGGAGCCGTGCGAGGCGCGGGAGCTTTCGCCCGAGGTTTTGCCCGCCGGGTGGCAGGCTATCCCCCTGCCGGGCCACAGCCCGGCGATGACGGGCTACCGCACGCCGGACGACGTGGTATTTTTGGCCGACTGCCTTGCCAGCGAGGCGACGCTGCAAAAGTACGCCGTGAGCGTGCAGTATGACGTTGCCGCCGCCTTTGAAACGCTGGACGCGGTGGACGGGCTTTCGGCCGCGAGGTTCGTGCCGGCGCATGCGCCGGCCGCCGGCGACGTGCGCGCGCTGACGGCGCTGAACCGCGCCAAAATGCGGGAGGCCGCGGCGCTGCTGGAGGGCTTTTGCGCCGAGGCGCTGCCGTTTGAGGCGCTGCTGCAAAGGCTGTTTGCCCATTACGGCCTTGGCATGGACATGAGCCAATATGCCCTTGTGGGCAGCACGGTGCGCGCCTATCTTGTCTATCTGAAAGCGCAGGGCCGCCTGACGGTCCTTTGTGAGGACGGCCGCCTTTTGTGGCGGGCCGCCCGCAGCTGAAACCACGCGGTAAGGAGCGAACACGACATGAGCGAAACTGCCACCCCCACCCCCGAGACCTGCGCGCACGATTGCAGCGCCTGCGGCGCCGACTGCCCCAGCCGTGCCCCGCAAAAGGAACCGCCGCACCCCAAAAGCCGGGTGAAAAAGGTCATTGCCGTGGTATCCGGCAAGGGCGGCGTGGGCAAAAGCATGACCTGCGCCCTGCTGGCGGTGGCCATGCGCCGCGCGGGTTTCCGCGTGGGCGTACTGGACGCTGATATCACCGGCCCGTCCATCCCGCGGCTTTTCGGCGTGCACGGGCCGGCCGCCGGCACCCCGGAGGGGGACGCCATCCTGCCCGTCGAGAGCCGTACCGGCATCGGCGTGATGAGCATCAACCTGCTTTTGGAGGATGAGCAGGCCCCCGTCGTGTGGCGCGGGCCGGTCATCGCCGGGGCGGTCAAGCAGTTCTGGCAGGAGGTGCTTTGGCAGGATATCGACTTTTTGTTCGTCGATATGCCGCCGGGCACCGGCGACGTGCCGCTGACGGTGTTCCAGACGCTGCCGGTGGACAGCATCCTTGTCGTGTCCAGCCCGCAGGAGCTGGTGGGCATGATCGTGGGCAAGGCGGTGCAGATGGCCCGCATGATGAACGTGCCGGTGCTGGGCATCGTCGAAAACATGAGCTACGCCGTCTGCCCGCACTGCGGCGAGCACATCGCCGTCTTTGGCGAGAGCCATGTGGAGGAAACGGCCGCCCGCTACGGCCTGCCGGTGCTGGCGCGCCTGCCCATCGACCCGGAGCTTGCCAGGGCCGCCGACGCCGGCCTTGTCGAGACGGCCGACGGCGCCCCCCTGGCCGACGCCGCGGCGGCTGTCCGGGCGCTGCTGTGACGGCGCCCTCCCCTTTGTACCCTGCGGCACCCGCCGCACAACGATACCCCGCCATACCAAATTTAAGGAGGAATCTACCGTGGGCAAGACCAAATCATTTTTGCAGGATTTCAAGGCGTTCGCGCTCAAGGGCAACGTGCTGGACATGGCCGTCGGCGTCATCATCGGCGGCGCGTTCCAGACCATCGTCGCGGCGCTGACCGACAACCTCATCAACCCCATCGTCGGCATCCTCATGCAGACCAACCTTGACAACATCGCGTGGGACGTGTTCGGCGACGGCAGGCTGGTGTTCGGCTTCGGGGCGCTGCTCTCCGCCGTGATCAACTTCATCATCATGGCCTTCGTGCTGTTCTGCATCGTGCGGTTTGCCCACAAGCTGATGGAGGCGGGCAAGAAGAAAACCGAGGAGGCCCCCGCCCCCGCCGGCCCCACGCAGGAGGAGCTGCTGGCGCAGATCCTGGACGAGCTCAAGGCCCAGAACGCCGCGACGGCAAAATAATGTTAAGTTGCGGCCGCCTGTACCGCGTTTTGGCAGGTTTTTGCGGCAAAAAATGAAAGAATGTTCCGTTCCCCGGTTGCAAAGCGGCGTTTTGCGTGCTATAGTAACGGTGTGGAACAACGGCGTTCCCGCCTTGGGGCATCTGCCCCGGCGGGGGCGCCCGTTTTTTTGTTGGGAGGCAACGCCATGCAGGATTTTACCGACGCCCGCCACGGGCTGTATGACCCGCGCTTTGAGCATGACAGCTGCGGTATCGGCGCGGTGGTGGACATCAAGGGCCGCAAGAGCTACCGCACCATCGACGATGCGCTCAAGATCGTGGAGCATCTGGAGCACCGCGCCGGCAAGGATGCCGAGGGCAAGACCGGCGACGGGGTGGGCATCCTTTTGCAGATAGGGGACGCGTTTTTCCGCAAGGCCGCCGCGGCGGCGGGCATCACCCTGGGCGGTGAGCGCGAGTACGGCGTGGGGATGTTCTTTTTCCCGCAGGAGGAGCTGCGCCGCAGCCAGGCCAAAAAGCTGTTTGAGATCATCTGCCAGAAGGAGGGCCTGCCGTTTTTGGGCTGGCGCGAGGTGCCGGTGTGCCCGCAGGTGCTGGGCCAGAAGGCCCGCAGCTGCATGCCCAGCATCTGGCAGGGCTTTGTGGGCAAACCCCCGCGGCTGGAAAAGGGCCTGCCGTTTGACCGGCGGCTGTATGTGGCGCGGCGGGTGTTCGAGCAGTCCAGCCCGGAGACGTATGTGTGCAGCCTTTCCAGCCGCACCATCGTGTACAAGGGGATGTTCCTTGTCAAGGAGCTGCGGCTGTTCTACCCCGACCTGCAGGATACCGATTACGTCAGCGCCATCGGCATGGTGCACAGCCGGTTTTCCACCAACACGGCGCCCAGCTGGAACCGCGCCCACCCCAACCGCTTTATCCTGCACAACGGCGAGATCAACACCATCCGCGGCAACGTGGATACCATGCTGGCCCGGGAGGAGACCATCGGCAGCCGTTTCCTCAAGGACGACATGACCAAGGTGCTGCCCATCGCCGACCAGACGGGCTCCGATTCCGCCATCCTTGACAACACCCTTGAGTTCATGGTGATGAACGGCATGGACCTGCCTCTGGCCGTGATGGTGACCATCCCCGAGCCGTGGAGCAACAACAAAAACATGGATCCCAAAAAGCGGGATTTTTATCAGTATTACGCCACCATGCTGGAGCCGTGGGACGGCCCGGCCGCCATTTTGTTCAGCGACGGCGACGTGATGGGCGCGGTGCTGGACCGCAACGGCCTGCGCCCCAGCCGCTACGCCATCACGCGGGACGGGCGGCTCATCCTTTCAAGCGAGGTGGGCGTGCTGGACATCCCGCCCAAAGACATCCTGCGCAACGACCGCCTGCGCCCCGGCAAGATGCTGCTGGTGGATACCGTCAAGGGCGAGCTCATCGACGATGAGCGCCTCAAGGCCGACTATGCCAACCGCCAGCCCTACGGCGAATGGCTGGACCGCAGCCTTGTCAACCTGAGCGAGCTCAAGGTGCCCAACCACAAGGCGCGCAGCTACACCAAAGAGGAATTGACCCGCCTGCAGAAGGCGTTCGGCTACCGGTACGAGGATGTCTCGGCCGTGATGCTGCCGATGGCCAAAAACGGCGGCGAACCCGCCGGCGCCATGGGCGACGACGTGCCGCTGGCGGCGCTGAGCCACACCCACCCGCCGCTGTTCGCCTACTTTAAACAGATGTTCGCCCAGGTGACCAACCCGCCCATCGACGCTTTGCGGGAAAAGGTTGTGACCGCCACCACCGTGTATGTGGGCGCGCAGGGCAACCTGCTGGAGGAGGACAGCGCCAACTGCAAGGTGCTTAAAATAGAAAACCCCATCCTGACCGAGACCGACCTTTTGAAGATCAAGGCGATGGATGTGCCGGGCTTCAAGGTACAGACCATCTCCATCTGCTACTACAAAAACACCGCCCTTGAAAAAGCCATCGAGCGGCTGTTCGTGGATGTGGACCGCGCCTGCCGCGACGGCGCCAACATCCTGATCCTGTCCGACCGCGAGATCGACGAATACCATGTCGCCATTCCGAGCCTGCTGGCGGTGGGGGCCGTGTCGAAATATCTGGTGCGCACGCGCAAGCGCACCGCCATGGCGCTGGTACTGGAGAGCGGCGAGCCCCGCCTTGTGCACGATTTTGCCACGCTTTTGGGCTACGGTGCCTGCGCTGTCAACCCGTATCTGGCGCAGCAGACCATCGGCCAGCTCATTGCGGACGGCCGCCTGGACAAGGACTATTACGCCGCCGTGGCCGATTACAACAAGGCCGTGCTGGCGGGCATCGTCAAGATCGCCTCCAAGATGGGCATCTCGACCATCCAGTCCTACCAGGGCAGCCAGATCTTTGAGGCGCTGGGCATCAGCCCCGCCGTGGTGGACAAATACTTCACCAACACCGTCACCCGCGTGGGCGGCATCACGCTGGACGACATCCAGGCCGACCTTGAGGCGCGCCACCAGCAGGCGTTCGACCCGCTGGGGCTGGACATCAACATGGAGCTTGCCAGCCTTGGCGAGCACAAGTTCCGCAGCGGGCCGGCCGCCGAGCAGCACCTGTACAACCCGCTGACCATCCATCTTTTGCAGCAGGCCTGCCGCACCGGCGACTACGCCCTGTTCAAGCAGTACTCCGCCGCCGTGGACGCGGCCGTGGGCGACGAGATGCACCTGCGCAGCCTGCTGGACTTCAACTGGCCGGAGGCCGGCGTGCCGCTTGAAGAGGTGGAGAGCGTGGAGAGCATCGTCAAGCGGTTCAAGACCGCGGCGATGAGCTATGGCGCCCTCTCGGAGGAAGCGCACGAGTGCATGGCCATCGCCATGAACCGCCTTGGCGGCAAGTCCAACACCGGCGAGGGCGGCGAGGCCGAGGACCGGTACGGCACCATACGCAATTCCGCCATCAAGCAGGTGGCGAGCGCGCGTTTCGGCGTGACGAGCAAATACCTTGTCAGCGCCAACGAGATCCAGATCAAGATGGCGCAGGGCGCCAAGCCCGGCGAGGGCGGCCAGCTGCCGGGCGCCAAGGTCTACCCGTGGGTGGCGAAGACCCGCCACTCCACCACCGGCGTGGGGCTCATCTCGCCCCCGCCGCACCACGACATCTATTCCATCGAGGATCTTGCCCAGCTCATCTATGACCTCAAGTGCGCCAACCGCCAGGCGGCCATCAGCGTCAAGCTGGTCAGCGAGGCGGGCGTGGGCACCATTGCCGCCGGCGTGGCCAAGGCCGGGGCGGAGGTCATCCTCATCTCGGGGTACGACGGCGGCACCGGCGCCGCGGCGCTGGGCTCCATCCACAACGCCGGCCTGCCGTGGGAACTGGGCCTGGCCGAGGCGCACCAGACCCTGATCCTGAACGGCCTGCGCAGCCGCGTGCGCATCGAGGCGGACAGCAAGCTGATGACGGGGCGCGACGTGGCCGTCGCGGCGCTGCTGGGCGCCGAGGAGTTCGGCTTTGGCACCGGGCCGCTGGTGGCGATGGGCTGCGTGATGATGCGGGTGTGCAACCTGGATACCTGCCCGATGGGCATCTGCACCCAGAACCCCGAGCTGCGCAAAAACTTTAAGGGCAAACCGGAATATGTTGAGAACTTCATGCGTTTCATGGCCGGGGAACTGCGGGAATACATGGCCCGCCTGGGCGTGCGCAGCGTGGAGGAGATGGTGGGCCGCACCGACCTTTTGCGCGTGGCCCCCGCCGCGCCGGGCAGCCGCGCCGCCCGCATGGACCTTTCGGCGCTTTTGCGCAGCCCGCAGGCGGAAGACACGCATATGCATTTCCTGCCGCAGGCCGTGTATGATTTCGCCCTGGAGCAGACGCCGGATATGCGCGTACTGATGAAGAAATTCCGCAAGAGCCTTGCGGAGGATGCCCCCCGCCCCGCCGAGGTGAGCCTGACCGTCGGCAACACCGACCGCGCCTTTGGCGCCATCTTCGGCAGCGAGATCACCCGCAAATGGGGCAACACCCTGCCGGAGGATACCTTTACTGTGCACGCCAAAGGCTACGGCGGGCAGAGTTTCGGCGCCTTCATCCCCGCCGGGCTCACCCTTGCGCTGGAGGGCGAATCCAACGACTATCTCGGCAAGGGGCTTTCGGGCGGCAAGATCATCGTCTGCCCGCCCAAAAGCGTGACCTATGACCGGGGCGAGAACATCGTCATCGGCAATGTGGCGCTGTACGGCGCCACCGGCGGCAAGGCGTTCATCAACGGCGTGGCGGGCGAGCGGTTCTGCGTGCGCAACTCCGGCGCCGTCGCCGTCGTCGAGGGCGTGGGCGACCACGGCTGCGAGTATATGACCGGCGGCATCGCCGTCATCCTGGGCCGCACCGGCAAAAACTTTGCCGCCGGCATGAGCGGCGGCATCGCCTATGTGCTGGACGAGGAGCGCGATTTCTACCAGCGCGTCAACAAGGATATGGTCAGCCTGGAGCCGGTCGAGAACCGGTACGACGTGGCCCAGCTCAAGGATCTGATCCACGAGCACGTGCAGGCCACCGGCAGCGCGCGCGGGCAGGCCATCCTTGACGATTTTGCCGCATGGCTGCCCAAGTTCAAGAAAGTGCTCCCGCATGATTATGACAAGATGCTGCGCCTCATCGCCCAGATGGAGGAAAAGGGCGAGGACAGCGAGCAGGCGCAGATCGAGGCGTTCTACGCAATGAAGAACGCCGTGCACTAAGGAGGCAAGCCATCATGGGAAACCCCACCGGATTTATGACGATATCCCGCCAGACGAGCACCGAGCTGCCGCCCGCCGAGCGCATCCAAAATTTTAAAGAATTCCATGTGCCGCTGCACACCGATGAGCAGCAGGCCCAGGGCGCCCGCTGCATGGACTGCGGCGTGCCCTTTTGCCAAAGCGGCATGGTGCTGTGCGGCATGGTCAGCGGATGCCCGCTGAACAACCTCATCCCGGAATGGAACGACCTTGTCTTCCATGGCCATTGGGAGCTGGCGGTGCGGCGGCTGCTCGCCACCAACCGCTTTCCGGAATTCACCAGCCGCGTGTGCCCGGCGCTGTGCGAGGCCGCCTGCACCTGCGGCATGGCCACGGGCGAGCCCGTCACCGTGCGGGAAAACGAGCGTGCCATCATCGAATACGGTTACGAGAGCGGCGTGATCCGCCCCGTGCCGCCGCCCGCCCGCACCGGCAAGACGGTGGCGGTGGTGGGCTCCGGCCCGGCCGGGCTGGCGGTGGCGGACCTGCTCAACAAGCGCGGGCACAAGGTGGCCGTGTATGAGCGGGATGACCGCGTGGGCGGCCTGCTGATGTACGGCATCCCCAACATGAAGCTGGAGAAATGGGTCATCGACCGGCGCGTGGACGTGATGAAGGCCGAGGGCGTGGCGTTTGTGACGGGCGCCGACGTGGCCGGGGCGACCGGCCCCGCCCCAGCCGACCTCACCGCCCAGTATGACGCGGTGGTGCTGTGCTGCGGCGCCAAGCAGCCGCGGGACCTGGCGGTGCCGGGGCGCGAGGCGCAGGGCATCCATTTTGCCGTGGATTACCTTTCCGGCGTGACCAGAAGTTTGCTGGATTCCGCCTTTGCCGACGGCCGCTGCCTGGACGCCAAAGGCAAAAAGGTGCTGATCATCGGCGGCGGCGATACCGGCAATGACTGTGTGGGCACCGCCATCCGCCAGGGCTGCGCCGCCGTGACGCAGCTGGAGATGCTGCCCTGCCCGCCCGCCGAACGCGCCGGGACGAACCCCTGGCCGGAGTGGCCCAAGGTCTTAAAGACCGATTACGGCCAGCAGGAGGCCATCGCCGTATTTGGCGCCGAGCCGCGCCTTTGGCAGACCACCGTAAAGGAATTCCTGGCCGATGAAAACGGCCATGTGCGCGGCGCCGTGGTGCAAAAGCTCGAGAGCAAAACGGTGGACGGCCGCCCCGCGATGGTGCCCACCGGCGAGGAATTCACGCTGGAATGCGACCTTGTGCTCATTGCCGCCGGGTTCACCGGGTGCGAGGGCTATGTGGCCGAGGCGTTTGGCGTGGAGCGCACCGCCCGCGGCACCGTGGCCGACCACGGCTTTGCCACCAACGTGCCGGGGGTGTTTGCCTGCGGGGATATGCGCCGCGGGCAGAGCCTTGTGGTGTGGGCCCTGCGCGAAGGGCGCGATGCCGCCGCCGCGGTGGATGAATACCTGATGGGATATACCAATTTGTAATATTTATTTTCCATGTTATACGTTTTGTATTATATTGGACAAACGCCGGGGCCGCCTGCAGGCGGCCCCGGCGTGAGATTGTCAAAAGAGATATATTTTAAATCTATCGCCCTCGGCTGACATGCGCAGACGAAGGCGATACCGCCAGAGCAAAAAATACCGTGCAAGTCGCCTTTAGGCATGAGAACGGTATTTTGGGCGACGGGGTGTGGTCCTGTGAGAAGGATGCAGGCGGACTGGCGCAGCCAGCTAAGCCGCCCCCCTCTCTTGCAGCGTGTCGGGTTTCTCGACACACTGCGGGCATCGGTTTTTATCGGCGGCGTTCGGGCAGGGCAAGCGCTGCGGCCGGGGCTGCGGCCCAGGCCCACAGCGCCGGCAGGCACCCCGGTACGCCCTGTGCCGCGCGCAGGTACAGCCCCACGGGCAGCCAGCGGCACACCGCGTCCAGCGCAGGGAACACGGCCGCCGGGTCGAACAGGATGGGGGCGGCCAGCAGGCAGACCACCGGCATGGCGGGCGTCAGCACCGGCAGGGCGCGCCATACCGGCCCAAAGCGGGCCGCCAGCGCCGCCAAGGCACACAATGCCGCCAGATAGCCCAACAGCGCCCACAGCGCGGGCGCCCCCTCCGAAAGGGGCCACAGCGCCAACGCTGCCGCAAGGAAGACCGGCACTGCGGCCGCCAGCTGCCGGGGCAGCAGCAGCGGTGCGCAGCCCCGCAGGGCTTTAAGGCGCTTTGTGGCGGGTTCGCACAGCCAGCGGCCCATATCGACAGCGGAAAACATGGCCCAGATGAGCAGCACGACGGCCAGAAGCCCGTGGAGCAGGCCACCCCAGGCGGCATCCGCCAGCCGGATGGGCTCCAGTTCTCCGCCGTCCAGCGTGCGGAGCGTGACGCCCACGCGCTGCGTATCCGGCAGGGCCTCCTGCAGGCGGGGGGCCATGGCTGTTACCGACTGCTCGGTAGCGATGCCGCTTTCCAGCAGATACTCCCGCGCGATGCCGGGGGCGGCCAGCTCCGCCAGGCAGGCGGCGGCCGTCTCCCGCACCAGCGGGTAGGCGGTGGAGCCTTCGCCCACACAGAGGGTGAGCAGGGCGCGGGTATCCGCCTGCTGCACGCGGGCGGCAAAATCCTCCGGCAGAAGAAGCCCGCAGTCCCACTGGCCGGTGGCCACCTTGGCGCGGACGGTATCCGCATCCGCCGCTACAAATGCCACGGCCACACCGCTGCGCCCTTGCAGCCTTTCCCAAAAGGGGGCGCCGCCCTCGGCGGGCAGGCTGACGCCCACCTGCACAGGCGCGGCCCGCTCGTTGGCGGGCAGCCATGCCATAAAAGCCCACACCATTGCCGGCAAAAGCAGCGCGAAAGCCCAGGTCCGCCAGGAGCAGAGCCGGGCGCGCAGCGAAAGGCGGAACGTATCCCAAAAAAACCTCACAGCGCCGCCTCCTGTCGCAAAACACGGTGCCGGTACAGCGCCGCACCGCCCGCGGCCGCCAGCAGCGCCGCGCCGGCCATTGCCGCAAGGCAGCGGCCGTCCGCGGGGTAGCCCGCCGCCAGCGCCAGCACTGCGCGCAGCCATGCCACCGGGGAGAGCCAGCCCCACGCGCGCAGCGTGCCGGGCAGCAGCACCGGCGGCAGGATGCCCCCGGCAGCCGCCAGGGCCGCCAGGGCCACCGTAAAGGCCAGCGCGCCGCAGCTGGCCGCGCCCGGGGTAGCCAGGCACAGCAATGCGCCAAGCACGGCGCACAGCACGGCGCACGACCCCGCCGCCGCCAGCACGGCCGGCACCGGCCCGCCCGTGAGCAGCAGCGCCGGCGCCGCCATCAGCGGGAAAGCCACGGCTGCGGCAGCGGCCGTATCGGCACAGTAGCACACAAGGCTGCCCCTGCCAAGGCTGCGCAGCCGCAGGCGCGCCGAAAGCCGCCCGGGGGCAAACACCCCCGCGAACAGCGGGGCAAGTGCCAGCCCCAGATAAGCAAGCAGGCTGAGGCCGTAGTGCAGCCCCACCGGGAGGGTGCCTGTGGCCGGGACCTCCTCCATGCGGAAAATGCCCTGCCGGCCCAATACCCACTGCACATAGCGCAGATTGATGCCCAGCACCACCTCGTCCCGGTCGAGGCCGGCGGGCGGCTGCCGGCCGTACAGGTCCAAAACGGCATAGATGCCGGCCTGTGCGGCGGAGAGCAGATCCGCCGCGCTCTGCCCGACCCAATAGGTCAGCAGCGCCTGCAACGGTTCGTCGCCGGGCACCAGCAGCGTCACGTCCGGGTTGGTGCCGTCCATCACACCCTGCACAAAGCCTTCCGGCAGTACAAGAACAGCGCTGACCTCCCCCTTGGCGAGGGATGCCTCAGCGGCCTGCCTGTCCATGGCACGGAAGGTACAATACTCCTTTACATCGCGCATATTGCCCATATACTGCGCAAGCAGGGCGGGCACCGGGTCTCCCTCAGGGGCGCAGACCGCCAGTGTGATGGGGGCAAACCCCTGCTCCGGGGAAAGCAGCGTTTTCACGGCCGGGCCGATGCCCAGCGGCAACGTAAGGCAAAGCAACAGGAGCCCTGCCAGCAGCCCAAACCGCCGGCAGAGTTCCCGCAGCGCATCCGCGCAAAGGCATGCCCACAACCGCAGCGTATCCATAAGGTCAGTACAGCAGTGACTCCAGATCGTCCGAAAGCCCGTTGGACCACCTTTCGGCGTTTTCGGAGATGGATTCGCCGATTTCCATGAGCTCGTCTGCATCCTTCAGATCCGACAGCATCACCGCTTTTTTCGCCTTTGCGGCCTCCTTGTAATCCCCCACCGACAGGCTGCCGCTGAACCGCAGCGACGCGTAGCCGTTGCCGATCTCCAATGTATCGAACGCAAGATCCATGGAGTTTTTGCCGACGTCCAGCTGGCCTTCCAGCGAGAGGATACGCTCCCCATCGGCATGCACATCCCAGGAGAAATTGTCTGCGCGCTGTTTGGTGTTGTAGGAAAGCTCGGAGGAAAGCATCTCCTGGGTATACCCGTACGAGACCATTTGCAGGGTCGTCTCGTCGGTAAAGGTGCCGCCCTTGGCGGCATGGTTCCCGCTGGAGCTCAGGATGAGCTGCGAGGTGTCGCCGTACATATCGACGGACAGCACGGCGCTCAGGTCATCGACGTATTGCGCGCCGCCGCCCAGATAAATGCCCGCCGTGACATCGCTGTCCTCGATGGTGGTCTCGTATGTCACCGCCGCCAGGCGGCCCTTGGCGAGATAGACGGTCAGCCCGATATCGCCCAGCTCGTCCAGCGCGCTGTCTATTTCGTCAAACAGCTCTGCCCAGGGGGTGTCGTCCATCCCGTATTCTATCGTGTATTCCATATCGCGGCGGACGGAATCGGGCATACCGACAGCCTGCGCAAAATTGCGCATGGCATCCGCCATGTCCACACTGTCCGCAGCCTCCTCGGCGGCGGCAAGGTATTCCCTGAGGGCATCGTTGGGGATGGTAACGGCATAGGCCGTAGCCTTGACGCTGCTGCCGTTGACCTCAATGGTTTCCTTGCCGGCCTTTTTGACCTTTACGGCGCCCCAAAGTTTTTTTCCGGCCTTTTTGAGAGCCTTTTCGGCGTTCTTGTCAAGGGTAAGGTCAGCTTTCAGCTGCTCGACGACCTCAAAGGTGTTGAAGCTGTATGTAGACAGATCGGAACGCGCGCCGAGCTTTTCAAGGTCTTTGCCAACGGTCTTGGTATCGACGCCGTAGAAGGTGCCATCCGTCAGCTCCGGGGAGGCGGCATAGATTTTGGAGCCGTCCATGACAAATTGAAGCTCCATCAGATCCTCCGCACCGTAGAACGGCGTTGCCGCAAGGGACAGTTTTTCCTTTTTTGTATCCAAGCCGAAATTCCAGCGCAGCCCAAGGCCGTTTATCGCAGCGGCGTCTGGGTCCATATAGCCGTATCCGCTCCGGACGCCCTCCAGGGAGATCTCGCCCTGCTGGCCCCACTTGCCGCTTTGATACCGCTTCGTCAGATCCGGGAGGTCGGCGGCATCGTATGCCTTTTCAAAGGCCGAGACGGTCTTGGCGCACGCCCGGGCAACGGTCCCCTTATTGCCCGAAACCAGCCTTGCGATGAGCAGTACCGCGCCCAGCAGGAGCACCAGTACGGCCACCAGGATCACCGCGCGCCTGCCCTTTGCACGGGGCGGGGCGGCCACCGCCGCCTGCGGCGCAGCAGGATTTCCTGCCTGCGGCACAGGCGTATTGCCCGCCTGCGGCGCAAAGGCATTGCCCGCCTGCGGCACGGGCGCGCCGCAATGGGGGCAAAATTTGTCTGTCCCTTCGATGGGTTTTCCGCAATTTCCGCAAAACATGAAAGACCACTCCTTTTTACCGGGCCGGCCAGGGCCCGTGTATGTTCCCCGCCCCGGGGCCCGCCGGGCCTCAGGGCTTTGCCACATCCAAACGCAGGACGGCGCCGCACAGGCGGTCCAGCTCCTCCTGGCGGTGGCTGCACCAGATGATGCGCCCGCCGCGGGCAAGGTAGCCCTCCAGCCAATCCAGCAGCCGGGGGCGCCAGGCATCGTCCAGCCCCGTGGTGGCCTCGTCCATCACAAGGATGGCGGGGCCATTGAGCAGGGCCATCGCTATGCTGACCCGGCGGCGCATCCCGCCGGACAATTCTTCAACGCGCATCGGCAGCAGCGGCTCAAGGCCGAGAAGCTCTTCCAGCGTGCCGGGGATGGGCCCGTGCACACCGCAAGCGCTCTGCCACAGACGCAGTTGGTGCTGCACGGTCATGCCGGCCATCAGCCCGTCCTCCTGCGGGACATAGCCCACCTTGGCGCGCAGGAAGCGCCTGTTGCCCAGCACCGAGCGCCCGCCAAACAGGATATCGCCGCTGTCGGGGCGCTGTATCTGTGCCATCAGGCGCAGCAGGGTGGATTTTCCGCAGCCGTTGGCGCCGGCCACCCCCAGGCATTGCCCTGCCGGCAGGCAAAAGCCCACCCCCGCCAGCACCTGCCGCCCTGCATAGGCTTTGCACAGGCCCCTGGCCTCCAACATGGCACTGCCCCCTTCTGCGGGCTGGCTTGCCCACATACGAAATTTCGACAAAAGTATAGCATGCATCCCGTGAAAATACAATCATGCAGCATGGTTTTTCCTTGCGGCTGCCGCGCCTTGGGGGGCGCTCAAACCTCGACGAGGTCGTATTCCCGGCTGCCGAAGCCCAGCGCGGCCGCGGCCTCGAGGATGTGGCGGCCGTTAAGGGATTCGACACGCTCGACAAAATGATCCCGCCCGCGGTCTTTGGAGGAAAACACGAGGTCGATGCAGGCCTGGTCCAGTGCGACGGGGTCGAGCGAGGACAGGATGCCGATGTCCTTCATGCAGGGATCCTCGGCGACGGCGCAGCAGTCACAGTCCACCGAGAGGTTGACCATCAGGCTGACATAGGCGGCCTTGCCCCGGAACATCTCCGCCACGCTCATGGCGGCGTCGGCCATGGCCTCGGTGAAGGTGTCCTGGTCGGCGCAGCGGTCCCACACGACGTCCTGGTCGGTCACCGTGCCGCCGGAATGGATGAGGCATTTGCCCACCGTGGAGGCACAGCCGATGGACAGCTGCTTGAGCGCGCCGCCAAAGCCGCCCATCGGGTGGCCCTTGAAGTGCGAAAGCACGAGCAGCGAATCATAATTGGCAAGGTTTTTGCCCACAAGGTTTTGCTTGAGCACCTTGCCGCCGGGGACAGCGAGCATCAGGTCGGGGCCTTCGGCGTCCAGCAGATCCACGGTGAAATACCGGCTCCAGCCGTGGCTTTGCAACAGCTTGATGTGCTTGGGCGTGGCGTTGCGCTCCCC
Organism: uncultured Gemmiger sp.; assembly: GCA_947629015.1. Classification (GTDB taxonomy): domain Bacteria; phylum Bacillota; class Clostridia; order Oscillospirales; family Ruminococcaceae; genus Gemmiger. The sequence goes on along the minus strand of CANRCB010000029.1, from coordinate 9,152 downwards.
CGCATAGGCGGTGTTGCACTCGACCACCGTGCCGTGGACGTGCTCGACCATGGGGCGCAGGAACTCCGGCCGGAGGTAGTTCTGGTTGCCTTCCTCGCCCGAATGCACCTTGACGGCCACCCTGCCGGGCAGCGTGACACCGAGCTTTTCGTACATTGCAACGACGGTCCCGGGGGTGATGGTGCGGGTAAAATAGACGGTCGGCTTGCTCATGGGGCACTCTCCTTCTTTATAAGACGCGGGGCGGCCCTGTGGGGCCGCGGTGTTCGCCTGCAAATATCAGTATAGCACGGTCCTGCCCCGTGTACAATCTTTTTGCGCGCCGGGCATTGACGGCAGGCAAATATCGTGTTATGATATCGTTACACGATATTGGCGGCGGGAGGGATGCACGCGATGCCCAAAAAAGCGCTGGAGAGCCTGACCGAATCGATGTTTTATGTGTTGATGACCTTCTCGGCGGCGGAGTGCTGCGGCGCCGAGGCAGCGCAGTTCGTGGCGGCGCGCACCGGCGGGGCGCTGCGGCTGGGCCCCGCCACGCTGTACACCATCCTGGCGAAGTTTTTGGAGGTCGGCTACCTGGCCGAGACGGGCGTGGAGGGGCGCAAACGCACCTATGCCATCACGGCCGCGGGGCGGGCGGCCTATACGGCGGAGCTTGCGCGCTTGCAGCGCATCGTGGCCGACGCCGCGGCGGCCGCCGCCCTGCCCTATGCTGCCAAGGCCCTGCCGGAAGGGGGTGGCGCGCATGGCGAAGCTGTTTTGGCGCCCCTTCCCCTGCCCTGACTATGACCTGGAGGGCACCGAGAGCTGGCTGGAGGCGATGGCCGGCAGAGGGTATTTTTTGCGCAAGGCCCGCTTTGGGCTGGCGGGCTTTTGCAAAGGCGCCCCCGCGCCCGTGCGCTACCGCCTGAACGCCACGCGCGGCACGGTGCTGGAGGACAACTGGAGCGCCCCCGACGGGGAGGAAGCGGCGCTTTCGGCCGCGGCGGGGTGGCACTGCGTCTGCGCGCGGGGGAAGTTTTTTATCTATGCCTGCGGGGATGCCGCCGCGCCCGAACTGCACACCGACCCGGCCGTGCAGGCGCTGCAGCTGAAAAGCATCCGCACCGACGCGTATGCCGCGGTGGGCACCGCGCTGTTTTTTGCCGCGTTCTATCCGCTGCTGTGGTTCCACGGCAGGATGTGGCGCCTGCTTGCCGCGCTGCCGCAGTATCTTTTGGCCCTTGGGCTGGTATCCGCCCTGGGGCTGGGGCTGGCGCTGTGCCGGGCGCTTTATCTGTGGGGGCTGGCGCGCCGGCTGCGCCGCGGGCAGGCCCCGGTGCGCGGTGTGCGCCAGCGCCGCCGCGGGCTTTGGCTGCAAGGGGTGCAGGCGGCGCAGCTTGCGGCTTTGGCGTTGCTGGCCATTGCCCTTTTTGCCCGCCGGGGCGTGCCGGCCGCGCAGCCGCTGCCGGGCTATACCGCCCCCCTGCCCTTTGCCACCCTGGCCGACCTGGCCGGCGGCGGTACCGTGGAGTGGGACGAGGAAGACAACTACATCCACAACACCGTCACCGTCAGCCGCACGCTGACGGCGCCCGCCGTGTATGATTTTGAGCAGCACGCCGCCATCCGGCAGGAGGGCCGGCCGGTGCTGAGAGGCGGGCTCTATGTGGATTACTATGAGACGCGCTGGGAATGGCTGGCCGAACGTGTGGCGCGCGAGCTGCGCGCCGGCTGGCTGCGCCCCGGGGACGCCGCGCCGCTGACGCTGGAGGGCATCGACGAAGCATGGTGGACGGATGCGCCCTACGGCCAGCTGCTTTTGCGCCGCGGCTGCCGAGTGATGAGCGTGACGTTTTTTACCGCCGATGGCCGCGGCTTAACGTTGGCCCAGGCGCTGCCGGTGTTTGTGGAACGGTTTTTGGCGGGGTAAGGCGGCATCCCGGGGATGCATTCCGGGGCGCGGGGGTGCTGTAATGGGCAGCTTTCCCCGAAGCAATGGGCCTTGACTGCCGGGCGGGGGTGTGCCGCATGAACTTTATAACAGGCGGACAGTTGTATGTCCGACCAGCGAACAGCGCAGCTGTCCGATGGGCGGGCACAACTGTCCGCCGTCAAGTTTACAGGCATACCCCCGCCCGGCGGCCCTAAGGCCGGCCGCGGTGAGGGTCACTCCGTTTTCCAGTAACAGCAGCTGTAGGGCGCCAGCTCGCTGCCGCCGCCGAAATCGTGCGGGGCGCCGGTGATGAGGTCGACGGCGCGGCCGGCGCCCGCGTCAAAGTGGGCCCAAAACGGCTCCGGCGCGGCGTTGACGGCCACGAGCACGCGCTCGCTTTGCGTCTCGCGCGCAAACACCAGCTGCCGCGGCTGTACCAGCAGGTTGCGGTAGCCGCCGCGGCACAGCGCCGGGCTGCGTTTGCGCGCGGCGGCGAGCGCGGCGAGGCGGTCGGTCAAAGCGTTCCACCGCGGCGTTTCCACCGCGGGGCGCAGGGCGGGGTCGCCGTCTTTTTTATCGCCCTCCATCCCCCACTCACTGCCATAGTAGAGCGCCGGCACGCCCGGCATACCAAACAAAAGCCCGTAGAGGGGCATAAGTTGGCTTTTGTCCGCCAAAAGGGTGGCGATGCGCGATACATCGTGGTTATCGGCAAAGCTCAGCAGCGTTTTGCCGGTGTACAGGCACCACGGCTCGGCGCCGAACTGGCGGTTGAGGCTGTAGGCGATCTCGTGCATATTGCCGGTGTTGAAGCTGGAATACAGCCCCTTGTAGCACTCATAGTTTGTCACGCTGTGGCAGGCGGCATCGTTCATCCAGCGGTTGTAGTCCCCATGCAGTGTCTCGCCCAGCAGCCAGAAATCGGGCTTGAGCTCACCCGCCAGGGCGCGCAGCTCCGCCAAAAAGCCCGGATCCAGGCAGTAGGCGACGTCAAGGCGCAGGCCGTCGATGTCATACGCGCGCACCCACGCCCGCACGGCGTCAAAGAGGTGGGCCTTGACCGCCGGGTTTTGGAGGTTGAGCTTGACAAGGTCATACACGCCCTCCCAGCCCTCGTACCAAAAGCCGTCGCCAAAGGGGCTGTCGCCGCCAAAATCAAGGCGGAACCAATCCCTGTACGCGCTGTCCCACCTGTGGGCCTGCACGTCCCGGAAAGCCCAAAACCCGCGGCCGACGTGGTTGAACACGGCGTCAAAGATCACGCGGATGCCGGCGGCGTGCAGCGCGGCGCACAGCGCTTTCAAATCGTCGTTGGTGCCAAGGCGGCGGTCAACGGTAAAATAATCGCGGGTGTCGTAGCCGTGGGCGTCGCTCTCAAACAGGGGGTTGAGCAGCACGCAGCCTACGCCGAGCCTTTGCAGATGCGGCACCCACGCCTGCAGGCGCGCAAGGCGGGGCACCGGCGGCGTATCGGGGCCGGGGTTTTGCAGCGGCGCGCCGCAGGCCCCCAGCGGGTAGATCTGGTAAACGACGGTATCCTGATACCACATGGTTTTCAAACTCCTTCAAAAACGGTTTTACAAAAAGCGCCGCAGGTGCCTGCGCAGCCGCGCGCGGTACAGCCGGGTCAGGCGCGAAAGCGCAAGGTCGTACAGCAAAAACGCCGCGTTGCCCAGCCCCAGCAGCGCGGCCGGTATGCCGCGGCCCATGGCGGAAAATTCCGCCCGCAGGGCCGGCGCGGCGAACACCGCCAGCAGCAGCGCGTACATGGCCAGCGCGGCGGCGTTGAAGCACGCCAGCTTGGCCGCCCAGCGCAGGGGCGCGGGCCGGATGCGCGCCAGAGCGCCCCGCAGCACGGGGTAGTACCCCAGCACCAGCGCGTAGAACAGCGCCAGCTCCTTATCCGGCACAAGCAGCACGCCCAGCACCGAGGTGGCCAGGTAGAGCAGCAGCGCGGCGCGGGGGCCGTATTCCTCCCCCGCCGGTATCAGCAGCAGGCTGGCCAGCATCGGCGCGGCATAGGTGCCGATCTGCAGCACGTTGCCCACCAGCAAAAGCACCACCGACAATGCGCACAGCACCCCGCACAGCGCCACGCGCCGGCTTTGGCGGCCGTAATCCCCCGGCATCCTCTCACCCCCGGACGCGCTCTATTATACGCCATCCGGGGGCTTTTGGCAACCTTACGCGGCGGCGTCCGCGCTTTCGGCCGCCGCGCGCAGCGCGTGCATCCGCTCCACCGTCATAAAGGTGTAGCCCTCCTCGCGGAACCAGTCAATGATATCGGGCAGGGCCTTGACCGTCTCGCCGGTGGCCTTGGTATCGTGCATGAGCACCACGCAGTTGTCCCGGCCTTCGGCGTCGTGCCGGATGTTGGTCAGGATCTGCGCGGCGTCGGGGCGTTTGCGGGTGGCGTCCTCGGCGGAGACGTTCCAGTCGATCCATTCATAGCCCTTTTCGGCGCACTGCTCCATGAGGGTCTGCATAAGGCCCTTGCCGCCGTATTTGTAGCTGACGGTGTTGGTGCTGCCGCCGGGGAAGCGCAGCCACTTGACGGCGTCAAGATCCGTATACGGCTCGAGCGCCTGCCGCAGCTCCGCGATATCCTGCCAGAAAGCGTCGTCGCTTTGGTAAATTTTCGCATAGTCATGGCTGGCGCTGTGCATGGCGAGCTGGTGGCCCTGCGCAAGGATATCGGCGATATAGGGCATATATTTTTGGTTGCCCTCATACGCGACGACAAAGAAGGTGGCCGGCACGCCCTTCTCCTGCAAAATTTGCAAAATGGCCTCGGTGTTTGCGCTGGGGCCGTCGTCAAAGGTCAGGCAGACGGTCCTGCCGTTTTCCGGCAGCGTGGGCGCGGGCGTGGGGGTGGGGGCCGCGGTGGGCGCGGGTGTCGGCCGCGCTGTGCCGCCGCCGGCGGCAGAAAGGCCGTCCGGCGCGGCGGGCGCGCCGCCGCCCGCCGCGGTGACGAGCGCCTGCCCCAGCCAGAACGCCGCCGCACACAGCACCGCCAGCAGGGCCCAGCCCACCGGCGGCCGTTTTTCCGTTTGCTGCCCGCTTTGTTTTTGCATCGTTCCATCCCCTCCCGCACAGGTACGCATTTGTACCACAGTATGCGCGGCGCGGCGGGGTTATGGCAGCAAAAACCGCCCGCCCGGCAGCGGGCAGGCGGGCATTTGCGGGGGGTCAGCGGGCGGCGGGGGTGTGGCGTTTGCGCCGCCACACCGACGGCGCGAACAAAACCAGCATGGGGAACAGCTCCAGCCGGCCGGCCAGCATATCAAAGCTGAGCAGCAGCTTGCCCCACGCCGAAAAGTTGGCAAAGTTGCCCGTGGGCCCCACCATCGCAAGGCCGGGGCCGATGTTGTTCAAACAGGCGGTGACCGCCGTAAAGGTGGTGACAAGGTCAAAATGCTCGAGCGAAAGCAGCAAAACGGAGCCGACGAACAGGATGATGTACAGCGTAAGGTAGACGTGCACGCTGTTGAGGGTCTTGCTTTCCAGCGGCTTGCCCTCGAACCGGACGCTGGTCACGGCGCGGGGGTGCAGCGCCTTTTGCAGATCCCGCACCGACGCCTTGACCAGGATAACGATGCGGGCGATCTTGAGCCCGCCGCCGGTGGAACCGGTGCAGGCGCCGAAAAACATGATGCACACCAAGATGGTTTTGGAGAAATTGGGCCACAGGTCAAAGTTCTGGGTGGCAAAGCCGGTGGTGGTGATGATGGAGGACACCTGGAAAAACGCGTGCCGCAGCGCCTGCCACGCCGAACCGTACATTTGGGTGATGTTGACGGTGATGGCCACCACCGCCGCCGCGACGATGCCGAAATAGACGCGCATCTCCTCCGAGCGCAGCGCCTCGCGCACGCGGCCGAGCAGGACGAGGTAGTACAGGTTGAAGTTGACGCCGAACAGCAGCATGAACACGCCGATGACCAGCTCATAGTAGACGTTGTCATACGCGCCGACGCTGGCCGCCAGGTGGCTGAAGCCGCCCGTGCCGGCCGAGCCGAAAGCATTGATGAGCGCGTCATACAGCGGCATACGGCCGATGAGCAGCAGCACGATCTCGGCCACCGTCAGGCCAAAATAGATGGCGTAGTTGATGCGGGCACTGTCCCGCAGTTTGCTGCTCATCTTGCCGACGGTCACGCCCGGGACCTCGGCGCGCATCAGGTGCATACCGCGCCCGTCGCCCAGCGGCAGCACCGCCATGGCAAACACAAGCACCCCCACGCCGCCCACCCAGTGGGTGAAGCTGCGCCACATGAGCAGGCCGCGGCTCATGCCCTCGATGTCGGTCAGGATGCTGGAACCGGTGGTGGTAAAACCGGAGACGACCTCAAAAAAGGCGTCGACCATGCTGGGTATCTCGCCCGAAAGGCGGAACGGCAGCGCGCCGAACAGCGACATCAGCACCCACGCCAGCGCCGCCACGACCAGCCCCTCGCGCGCAAAGATGGTGGTATCTTTGGGCGTGCGGGCGCCGAGCAGCAGCCCCAGCAGCACAAGGATGGTGATGGTGAGCAAAAACACCCGGACCGTCCCGTCCCCGTACAGCGCGGCCGTGCCAAGCGGTAACAACAGCAGGGCCGCCTCGACCAAGAAGATGCGGCCCAGCACATACGCGATCATTTTATAGTTCAAGGCGCTTGTCCCCCTTTGCGGCCGGGCCGGCGTTCACTCAATGATGTCGCGCAGATCGGCCAGGTCGCGCCCGGTCGTCACGACGATGACGTCGTCCCCGGCCCGCAGCGCGTCCTGCCCGGAGGGGATGATGACGGTGCCGTCGCTGCGCACGATGCCGGCGATGAGGACGTTGGAGCGGGTCTTCAGCTCCCGGAAAGGCACACCGAGGAACGGCAGCGCGGCGTCGACGCCGAATTCCAGCGCTTCGACCTGTTCGTCCACGATGCGGTGCAGCGTTTTCACGTTGGAGCCGCGGCTGTTCTGCATGGCGCGCACATACTGCACGATCTGCTCCACCGTGACCATGCCGGTGGAGACGTAGCTGTCCACAAGGCCCTTGCCGACGGCCAGCTCGGCGAAGGAGCGGCGGTTGATCTTGGCGACGACCTTGCAGTTTTCCTGCTGCGAGGCGTACATGGCAAGGATGATGTTCGTCTCGTCCAGGCCGGTCAGCGCCACAAAGGCGTCGGCCTCGCGCAGGCCCTCCTCGGCGAGGAGCTCACTGTCCGAACCGTCGCCGCAGATGACGAGGGCCTCCGGCAGTTGGTCGCTGAGTTCCTGGCAGCGGGCGGGGTCACTGTCGACGATGCGCACCTTCATGCGCATGCCGCACAGCTCCTTGGCAAGGTAGTAGCCCATCTTGCTGGCACCCACGATCATCACGCTGCTGGCGCTGGCCTTGAACAGCCCCAGGCTGCGGAAAAACGCCTCGAGGTTTTTGGGGGTGGCGGTCAGGTAGATGCGGTCCCCCGGCTGCAGCACAAAGGAGCCGTCCGGGATGGTGAGGGCGCCCCCGCGCGACACCGCGCACACCAGCACGCGCACGCCGAGGTTTTTGTAGGTATCGGACAGGCGCAGCCCGGCCAGCGGATCCTTGGGGGCGAGGCGATACTCGACCAGCTCGATGCGCTGCTTGGAGAAGGTCTCCAGCTTGACGGCGTTGGGGAAACGCAAAACGCGCGATATCTCGCGCGCGGTGGCTTTTTCGGGGTTGACCACCATCGAAACGCCCAGCTCCTTGCGCATGAAACGCAGCTGCTTTTCATACTCGGGGTCACGGATGCGGGCGATGGTGTGCCGGGTGTTGAGGCGCTTGGCCACAAGGCAGGCAAGGATGTTGTTCTCGTCGCTGGAGGTGGTGGCGATGAGCAGATCCGCCCCACCGTCGAACGCCTCGGCCTGCGTATCGTACACGCCGCCGTTGCCCACGACACCGCGCACATCGTAGATGTTGACGGTATCGTCCACGACATCGGCGCGCTGGTCGATGACGACGACGTCGTGCTTATCGGCGGTGAGCTGGCGCGTCAGCGCGCGGCCCACCTTGCCAAGGCCCACGATGATGATCTTCATGGCTGCTCCTTTGCCCGGCCGCGCCACTGCCGGGGCGTGCCGCGGTTTTACAAGGCCCATTATAACAGATACGGCGGAAATTGCAACCGCCGCCCCGCGGGGCGGCGCAAATTTTGGCCCGCCGCGCGGGGCGGCGGGCCGTGATGCGGCAGGCGCGCGGCCGCCGGGGCCAATGCCTTGCCGGCCCCCGCGCCGCCCGGCTATGTTACCGCTTGAGGAACGGGAACTTGCCCTTCAGAAAATGCCGGTATTCCGGATGGTTTACAGCGTCCTCGTATTCCTGTTGGATGGTCCTTTCAAGCCACGCCCGCTGTGCCCGGCTGCGTTCCCCATAGCGCAGAACGGTGATGAGCCCCGCCTTTTCCGCGGCAAGGATCGCCGCATAAGCGTCCGGTACGAATTCACAGCCGCACACGGGGACCGGGCCGGCGGATGTGACGGCATCCGGTATCTGTACCTGCGGGCCGGGGTCGGCTATCGTTTCCGCGGTATAAATATACCCCGACACGCCCTTGTAGGTGTCCTCCAGTGCGTCCGGGTAGTATTCCTCGATGCATTGTATGCCGTCCCGGCCAAACCCGTACGGCCCCCATTTCATCCATTGTCCGGCATAGGGGAAGCCGGTCTCCCGGCAATACTTCTCGACCGCGTTGCCAAGGTAGACCAACACGTTTTCCCGCTTTTTTGAAAAATATACCAGCGGGATACCGTGGTTGGAAACGCGCGGTTCCAGCACCTTGAGCCCCTGCACGGGTGAGGCATGGTAGAACATTCGGGTCTCCTCCGGGAAGCGCTGCCTTATCGCCTTTTATGAGCATACCATGAGCCAAAATGCTTGCAAGGGCATTTTTGTGCCGTGGTCAAATACCGGGCGCGGCGCGCACGCGGTGCGTTTTAAAAAATTGTATAATAGCCGATTTATGGCTATTATACCATCCCGTGGGGCGTGGTGCAAGGCACCCTGCGGGTCTCCATCCTGCGGGTCTCCATCCTGCATCTGCCGGGCCATACCGTCCGGTTCCGTCCTGGTTTTACGGATGGGGAAAATTCCCGCAAAGGGAAAGGAGGGGAATCTCCCGCGCCTTGCCCCTCCGGGCAGATGAGGGGAATCTCCCGCGCCCTGCCCCTCCGGGCAGATGAGGGGAATCTCCCGCGCCCTGCGCGACTGTCCACCGGACAGGTCGCG
>CANRCB010000028.1 GCA_947629015.1 uncultured Gemmiger sp. | reverse complement strand
GGTTCGAACCCACGGCCTCTTGGTCCCGAACCAAGCGCGCTACCAACTGCGCTACACCTCGATAAAAACGCCGCAGCAGCACCGGCTGCTGCGGGCTTTTGGTTGGGGATGAGAGGATCGAACTCCCACGGGCGGAGTCAGAGTCCGCTGCACTACCATTATGCGAATCCCCAGCGTTTCGGGCGGGTGCCCTCAACAACACAATATTATACTGTCCGGCATTGGCTTTGTCAATACCTTGGCGGCGCTTTTTTGCGGGGCCGGGCAGAATGCGGCCGCACCCGGGCGCAGGGCGCCGCTTTCCCGTTGGCCGGTTTGCCTTTCGTCCGGCTGCGAGGCTGTGCCGTGCGGGCGGGGCGTCTTCCGCATCCCCACAAAAAGGCCGCCCGCGGCGGGCGGCCTTTTTGTGAGGGCTTTACTGCGCGCAGGCGAAATCGCTTGCGACAAGGGTGATGCCGCCCGCGGGCGTGACGTCGGCGGTGTAGGCGCTGCCGGGCTGCGCGCCGGCGGCGATGCGGTCTGCCAGCGCCTGCTCCACCGCGCGGGAGACGGTGCGCCGCAGCTCCCTGGCGCCGTAGGGCGGCACGCTGCCCCCCGCCAGCGCTTTGGCGGCGGCCGGGGTGTGGCGCAGGGTGTAGCCCTGGGCGGCGGCGCGCTGCTCCAGCTCGCGCAGGAGGCGGTCGGCGATGGCGGCGAGCTGGCCGGGGCCGAGCGGGTCAAACAGGACGACCTCGTCAAGGCGCCCCATCAGCTCGGGGCGGAAATACTCCTTCGCCTCCTGCAAGGCGCGCTGGCCGCGGCGGGCGGCCTCGGCGTCCGAGGCGGCAAAGCCCAGCATACCGCTCTGCCCCGTCAGGCAGCGCGCGCCGAGGTTGGAGGTGAGCAGCACGATGGTGTTGGAAAAATCCGCCTTGCGGCCCTGGGCGTCGGTCAGGCAGCCGTCCTCCAATATTTGCAGAAGCAGGTTCTGGATGTCGCTGTGGGCCTTTTCGACCTCGTCGAACAGCACCACGCTGTAGGGGCGGCGGCGCACCGCCTCGGTGAGCTGGCCGCCCTCGTCATGCCCGACATAGCCGGGCGGAGAGCCCAGCAGCCGCGCGACGGTGTGCTGCTCCATATATTCCGACATATCAAAGCGCAAAAGCGCCTTCTCGCTGCCGAACCACCCCTTGGCGAGCGTGCGCGCCAGCTGCGTTTTGCCCACGCCGGTCGGGCCCAGGAACAGCATGGCGCCGATGGGGCGGCCGGCCTCCCGCAGGCCGGTGCGGCTGCGGCGGATGGCCGCCGCCACGGCGGCCACGGCGCGCGGCTGGCCCACGACCTCGGCCGAGAGGCGGCCCTCGAGGTTTTGCAGGCGCTCGCGCTCCTCCTCCCCTACCTGCTCGGCCGGCACACCGGACGCCCGGCTGACCACCCGCGCCACGTCGGCGGGGGTCAGGGCGGGTTCCTGCTCCGGCAGCAGGCCGGCGCGCGCCCCGCCCCGGGCGATGCGCAGCGAGGCGGCGGCCTCGTCCAGCAGGTCGATGGCCTTATCGGGCAGGCATTTGCCCGGCAGGTAGCGCACGCTCAGGCATACGGCGGCGTGGATGGCGGCGGGCGGGATGCGCACGCCGTGGTAGCGCTCATACCGCGGCATGAGGCCGGCCAATATCTCCTCGGCCGCGGCGGGGGTGGGCTCCTCGATGTCCACCTGGCCGAAACGGCGGTCCAGCGCCGGGTCCTTCGCGATGGTCTTGCGGTATTCCTCCGGCGTGGTGGCGCCGATGAGCTGTATCTCGCCGCGGGCAAGCAGCGGCTTCAGGATGTTGGCGGCGTCGATGGCGCCCTCGGCGGCGCCGGCCCCGGCGATGGTGTGCATCTCGTCGATAAAAAGGATGGTCATGCGCTCGCGGTACAGCTCCTCCAGCAGGGCCTTGAAGCGCTCCTCAAAATCGCCGCGGTACTTGGTGCCGGCCACAAGGCTGGCCATATCCAGCGCCAGCACCCGTTTGCCGGCAAGCGGCGGCGGCACCTGCCCCGCCGCGATGCGCTGGGCAAGGGCCTCGGCCAAGGCGCTTTTGCCCACGCCCGGTTCCCCCAGCAGGCAGGGGTTGTTTTTCTGGCGGCGGCACAGGATCTCCACCATGCGGTCCAGCTCCGCCTCGCGGCAGAGCACGGGGTCCAGCCGGCCCTCCTGCGCAAGGCGGGTAAGGTCCCGGCCGTATTTCTCGCTGGGGCGGCTGCCGGTGCGCTGGGCCGCCATGCGCGGTGTGCCGGCGGCGCCGGGCGGCAGCGGCTGTTCCTGCCCGGAAAGGCGGCGGCACTCCCGCGCGGCCTGGGTGACCTCCAGCCCCAGCCCCGCCAGCCAGACGCTGGCCGTGCAGCCGGTATCCTCCAGCATGGCGCAGAGCAGATGCTCGTTTTCCGCTTTGGGCAGGCGGGCGGCGTGGGCGCCCAGCACCGCGAACTCCACCGTTTTGCGGGTCTCGGGCGCAAGGTCATGCACCGTCAGGCGCACGGCGCGCCCGGTACAGCTGCGCCGGCGCGCGCATTCCTGCACGGCGTCCGGCGTGATGTTTTTGCGGCGCAAAAAATCGAGGGCCGGGCCGTTGCCCCCCTCGCCCCGCACAAGGGCGAGCAGCAGGTGCCCGGTATCCACCGCCACACAGCCCTGCCGCCCCGCCAGTTTGCGGGCCGCATCCACCGTGCGCGCCGCCGCGCGTGAAAGACCTTTGTACTGATACAGCATACCGCCCTCCCGCCTTATACCGGTTTTTCCATAAACCAGTATAGGCGCAAGGGGGCAAAATAATCATCACGAAGGCCCCGCAAAACAGTAGGCAGGCGGCGCGCGGCGTGCTATAATAAGGGGACACCGCGCAAAAACACAAGAGGGAGGCCACCGCCATGCCCACCGTGATCCCCAAGGGCTACAAAAGCACCCTGGGCCTGTATGACACACAAAAGGCCATCGGGCTCATCAAGACCATCTTCCAGGCAAAATTGTGCACCGCGCTGCATCTCAAACGGGTGACGGCGCCGCTGTTCGTTTTAAAGTCGAGCGGGCTCAACGACGACCTCAACGGCGTGGAGCGCCCCGTCGCCTTTGAGGCGCCCTGCATCACCGCCGGCACCGCCGAGGTGGTGCACAGCCTGGCCAAATGGAAGCGCTATGCGCTGTACCGCTACGGCTTCCGCCCCGGGCAGGGGCTTGTGGCGGACATGAACGCCATCCGCCGTGACGAGGCGCCGGACAACCTGCACAGCATCTATGTGGACCAGTGGGACTGGGAGCGCGTCATCACCCAAAAGCAGCGCACCATGGCCTTTTTGCAGGACACCGTGCGGGACATCGTGGACGCCGTGTGCGCCACCGCCGACGAGATGCGCTGGCAGTTCCCGGCGCTGCGCAAGATCCGCCTGAGCCGCGACGTGGCCTTTATCACCACGCAGGAGTTGGAGGATCTGTACCCCGCCCTGCCCCCCAGGGAGCGGGAGAACGCCTTTGTGCACGCGCACCGCACCGCCTGCATTTTGCAGATCGGCGGAAAATTGAAAAGCGGCATCCCGCATGACGGGCGCGCGCCGGACTATGATGACTGGACCCTCAACGCCGATATTTTGTTCTGGCACCACACGCTGCACTGCGCGCTGGAGCTTTCGAGCATGGGCATCCGCGTCGACGCCCCCGCCCTGCGCCGCCAGCTGGACGCCGCCGGCTGCCCGGAGCGCGCGGCGCTGCCCTTCCACAAATTGCTGCTGGACGGCACGCTGCCCCTGACGATGGGCGGCGGCATCGGCCAGAGCCGGCTGTGTATGCTGCTTTTGGGCAAAGCCCATGTGGGCGAGGTACAGGCCAGCCTTTGGGACGAAGAGACCGAACGCCTTTGCCGCGAGGCGGGCGTGGCCCTTTTGTAAAGCCGCAGCCAAGCGCCCCGGCCTTCCCGCTTTGGGGAGGGCCGGGGCGCTTTTTTGCCGGGACGGGGCCGCCTCAGTTGGCAAACAGCCGCGGCAGCAGGCTGTGGTTGAAACGCTCGCGCTCATCGATAAGGTTGGCGAAGGCGGTGCGGTCAAGGTAATACAGCGAAAAGCCGGCCTCCCTGTGGGCCTCGCGGCATTTGGGATCCGCCATGGCGCGGCGGAAGGCCTCGGCATAATAGTCCAGGATGATGGGGTCGGTGCCCGCCGGGGCGACGATGCCGCGCCGGGAGCCGTACCACCCCGTGGGGTAGCCCTGCTCATCCAAAGTGGGCACGTCCGGCAGCTCCTGCGCGCGGTCGGTATCAAAAACGCCGAGCACGCGCAGGTATTGCGGCGCCGCAGCCTGCTCGGGGGCGGGCGTACCCTCCGGCGCGCCTTCCTCCTGTCCGGGGGCGGGGCCCGGCGTCGGCTCGGACGTGGGCTCAGGCGCGGCGGCGCCATCCGGCGGCGTTTCCGGGGGCAGGTAGGGCATCACGTCGCTGACCTTGAGCACCGCCCAATCACATTCGCCGGAGAAAAGGGCGTTGACCTGGTCGGTGGTGGAGCCGTAGCTGACGTGGCGGAACTTCCATCCGCCGCTGGTGTAGGCCAGCAGCGTGGCGCCGATATCGTTGCTGGCCTGCACGCCGTTGGTGGCGGCGCGCAGGTAGGTGCCCGCCTGGCTGGCGGCGCGGTTGGCGACCAGCAGATCCTCCAGCGTTTGGTAGGGCGAGGCGGCCGAGACGGCGACAACGGACGTTTCGACCACATGGTTGCAGACGGGGGCCAGATCCTGCATGGTGAAGGCGGCGCCGTTCTCGATGGCGGAAAAGATGTTGGGCATATTGATAAAGCCCAGCACGGTGCCGTCGGCCGGGGAGGCGGCCAGCGTCTCCCACGCGGTCATACCGCTGTTGGCGGCGATGTTGCGGATGCGCACGGGCTGGCCGATGTACGGCTCGGCGTATTGGGCAAGCAGGCGCGCGCCCTGGTCGGTGGAGGAGCCCTCTTTGTAGGCGACGATCAGGGTCACGGGCTCGGTGGGGGTCCAGTCCGGCGCGACGGCGGCGGCCTGCGCATCGTCCGGCACCGCCGCGGGGCGGCCGGGCAGCGCCGGCCCGGGGGCGGTGCCCTCGGCGGGGAGCGCGGCCGTTTGGCCGCAGCCGGCCAGCAGCAGCGCGCACAGGATGGCGGCCATGCGTTTCACTTGGATGGTACCTCCTTTGCGGGGATGGGCGGCAAAACTTTCCATTTTCTATATTATATCGCCGCAAAAGGGCGGCGTCAATCACGCGCGGGGGCGCCAATGTGCCGAAATTTTGAAAAAAGTGCAGAAGAAACGCATAAAACCAGATGCAAAACCGCCGCCGGGCGTGTATAATGAAAGTATGGAAAATACGGGCGCCCCGCCGGGGCGCAGCGGAGGTTGCTATGAAACTGTTTACCCTGAAACGGCTGGCCGCCGTGCTGCTGGGTATGGTGCTGCCGCTGGCGTTGGTGCTGGGGGTGCTGGTCACCGCCATGCGCCACGGCTATCTGCAGGGGGCCGATGCCTTTGGGCGGGACCTTGGGCAGATCATGGTGCGCCAGGCGGCGGACGCCGTCAAGATCGTAACGCAGGAGAACCAGAACAACGTCTACCTTGCCGCGGCCGCCATCCCCGACGGGTTTGAGCAGCTGCCCACGGCGGAGCGCGTTGCGCTGCTGGACGCGCTGGCCGCGCCGCTGGGCGGGCGCTACGGCACCTTCTTCTACTACAGCCAGAGCGGGGCCAGCTACGGCAGCGACGGCTCGATGAGCCAGATGCACTACACCGCGCGGCCGGACATCTCTTCGGTGCTGGCCGGCACGGCGGAATACACGATGTACGGCCCGGTGTTTGAGGACGACGTGGAAAACGCGGACGCCTCCAGCGTGGGCGCCGCCAGCGGCGGGGAAAACAGCGGGTATGTGATCTATTACACGGTGCCGGTGCGCGACGCGGCGGGCACCATCATCGCGGCGTTCAGCCTGCGGCGCAGCGCCTACCTGTACAGCGACACCATCGCCGGCCTGAACCTTGGCGAGGGCGGGTACACCTGCCTTGTCAACGCCGAGGGCACCGTCATCGCCGCCAGCAGCGGCCCCTACATGGCGCTCATCACCGACGAAACGGCCCTGACCGACTTGCAGGGCGACTACGGCAAGGCGGCCGCCGATGCCATTGCCGGCGGCAGCGGGAGCATCCTGTCGCAGGACAAGGCCGTCGGCGACGCCATCGTCACCTACAGCGCCCTGTACCCCAAGGCCGCGGCCGGGGCGGAGGGCGGCATCGCGCTGGGCACTGCCACAACCGACACCGAGCTCAAGGCCGACGACGGCTGGGCGGTGCTGGCCTACCTGCCCAAGAGCGACCTGGAGGGCTACCTTGTGCAGCAGGCCGGCAACGACCCGCTGGGTTCCATCGGCGTGCGGCTGGCTTTGCTGGCGCTGGTCGTGCTGACGGCCTTTTATGTCGCGTGGGACGCCATGGCCGCCCGCCGCGGGGAGCGCGTGCGCAAAAGCCGGGAGCACCGCGACGTGATGGACCAGACCCTGCGCGCCATGACCACCGCGCTGGACGCGCGCGAGGTGCCGGACAAGGGCCACGCCTACCGTGTGGCCGCCTATGCGCGGGAGATCGGCAAGCATCTGGATCTGACCCCCGAGGAGGAGGAGAGCCTGTATTTTGAGGCGGCGCTGCACGACATCGGCAAACTGTCGGTGCCGGAGGAGATGCTTGCCCATGAGGCCGACCCCGATATCAAGCTGACGGAGGAGGAAGGCCGCCGCATCCGGGAGCATGTGACGGTGGGCGGGCGCATCCTGGGCCGCCTGACGGCGCTGCCGGGCATCAACCTGGGCGCCATGTACCACCACCAGAACTACGACGGCAGCGGCTATTGCAGCGCCGACGCCACCCCCGCCAAGGGCACCGACATCCCGATGCCGGCGCGCATCATCGCGGTGGCCAACGCCTACGACATCCAGCGCAGCCACGGCCGCGCCCACCCCGAGGAGGCGCTGGCGGCCGGCAAGGGCACCCGGTATGACCCCATCGTGGCCGATATCATGGTGCAGCTGGTGCGGGACGGCACCATCGCCCGCCTGACCCGCGAGGCCGAGGAGGACGCGCAGCACGCCGACGGCACCGAGCTGGCGCAGGTGTAAAGGAGGGCCGCCATGGAACAGATACAACAGCATCTGGAAGTGTTTTTCAAGAGCAGCGGCATCCGCATCGCACAGGTGCTGGTCACCCTCATCGGCGGGGTGCTGCTGGTGCGGGCGGTGTTCGCCCTGGCGGCGCACGCCGCCGAGAACAGCCCCCATGTGGACGGCACCGCCGCGCGGTTCGTGCTGGGCATTTTGCGGGCGCTCGCCTACGCGGGGGTCGCGGTGGCGGCCATCGTGCAGATGGGGTTCCGCATCGACGCGCTGCTCAGCCAGGCGGGCCTGCTGGTGGCGGCCCTGGCCCTGGCTTTGCAAAACGAGATCGTTTCCATCGTCAACGGCATCAAGCTGGTCGTCACCAAGCCGTTCAAGCAGGGGGACTATGTGGCCGCCGCCGGCATCGAGGCCGTCGTGCGGGACATCCACCTTTTTTCGACCGAGTTCGTCACCTTTGACAACCAGGTCATCCGCGTGCCCAACGCGAGCGTGGTGGGCGGCACCATCACCAACTATTCCCGTATGCCGACGCGCCGCATCAACATCACGGCCAGCGTGGCCTACGGCGCCGACATCGCGGAGGTCAAAAAGGTATTGGGGCAGGCCATCCGCAGCACGCCCAAGATCTTAAACACGCCGGCCCCGGCCATCCGCATGGCCGCCATGGGCGCCAGCAGCCTGGATTTTACCGTGCTGGTGTGGACCTATTCCAGTGAGTTTGCGGGCGTGAAAGCCAACCTGCTGGAAAACATCTACAACGCCCTGAACGCGAACGGGCTGGAGATCCCCTTCAACCAGCTGGACGTGCACCTGCGCGACCTGCCGCCGGTCCACACCGTGCCGCAGGCGCCCGCGGCACAGAAGGAGGGCAGCGATGCGTAAGGCCCGTTTTGCGCGCCGCCTTGCCTGCCTGGCGGCGCTGGCGCTGGCATTCTGCCTGCCCGCCCACGCCGAGGTGCCCGTGCCGGAAGAGGCCCTCCCCTCCCCCGCCCCCACCGCCGCCCCCGCGGCGCAGGAGGGCCCGGCGGGCGCTTCGATGGTATACATCGGCGCGGTGGACACCCGCGTGGAGGAAGCATGGGAGGGCGGCGTGACCTTTGCGGTGGGCAGCAGCACCCCCAAGGCCTACGAGACGATGACCGGCAACGTGCTGCGCATCACGCTGTACAGCACCGTGCCGGAGGACGCGGCCTCGGCCTTTTACCTGCCGATGGACAGCCACATCACCTACATCGACGGCACCGACCGTTTTGCCATGACCGGGCGCAGCGGCAGCTATTACTGCTATGAGAAGGCGCTGCGCGTGACCGCCGGGGGCGAGTTCAGCCTGACGGTGGCCAACACCAACGGCACGCTGTACAGCGGACTGTACGATACCGTGACGGTGCGCGCCTTCGACACCATCGACACGCTGGGCTTTTTTGCCGAGCAGAGCGCCGGCAGCGCCGATGTGACGAACTTTTTTGTTACCGCCAACGGCAGCCCCACCGCCCTGCTCACGCCCGACACGCTCGGCTTCAACGCCACCGACAATGAATGGAAGATCGTCACGGCGGAAAACGTGGAGCGCGTGCTGTTCAGCGATACCGTGTACGAGGGCTATACCTTTGACCCGCAGACCATCAGCCTGGCCATCACCGCCGGGGCGGGCGCCGCGCCCACCATCCAGGTGTACTATCTGGGGCTCATCAACGGGCGGCTGTTCACGGTGGGGCCCTACGCCTACCCGGCCAGCGCCAACACCTACAGCAGCACCTTCACGCTGGCGCGGGAGCAGGTGGATATGCTGGCCACCGAGAACACCGTGACGGTGTACGCCTACATCGAGGCCGGCCGCCACCCCGACCTGACGGTGACCGAGGCATCGGGCCTTGTGAGCCTTGCCGGCGTCCAGGTGGTGGAGAGCGACCGCGCGGGCATGGACCGGCTGTCCATCACCCTTTCGGTGCATGACACCGCCAAAGACCTGGACGTGCTCATCGGCAACCGGTGGAGCTCCAACGAGATCGCCTACAACTACCGCACCCTGCGGCTGAATTTCCTGCGCGATATCCAGAGCGTGAACCTTACGGCGGAGCAGAAGGGCCATTACAACGTGGTGTACACCGTGACGGTGAACGGCCAGCAGGAGCTGGACACCACCGCCGTGAACTGGTACATCAACGGCGCCCTGCAGCCCGAGCACGGCCTTGTGCTGGACCGCACCTACAACGAGGGCGGCAGCTACGCCGTATACGCCGAGCTGGGCGGGCGGCAGAGCAACACCGTCTCCAACACCATTATTTTTGCCGACTGGCAGGCCACCCTGTGGTACACGGTGCTGCTGGCGGTGCTGGCGGGCGCGGCGCTGTACCTGATGCGCCGGCGCCGGCTGCACGGCGCGCGGATGGACCTTTTCATCCGGGAACGGCTGCAGCGGCTGCTTGCCCAGGCGGAAGGGCTGCAGGCCGGGCTGCTGCACGGCCGCACCGACCCGCGGCGGGCGGCGCGCGCGCTGGGGCGCGGGCAGCATCTGGCCGCCGTGCGGGACGAGCTGCTCCTGCGGTACCGCGCCACCAACGTGGCCGCCTATGACCAGGCGCTCTCGGCGCTGACCGACGTGCGCGACACCCTGCGCCGCGCCAGCCGCCGCCGCACCGACGACCCCTACTATGTGCGCGCGCTGCTGAGCGCCTACCAGGCCGGGCTGAAGCGCGCGCTGGGCTCGCTGGAAGAGATCTCGGCCCTGGCGCTGAAATAAAACCTTTTTACGCAAAAAAGCCCCGCCGGCGGCGGGGCTTTTTTGCGGGCAGGGCTGCCCTCAATCGCTGAAATCCTGGTCCTGCACGATGGCAAAGCGCCAGGCGGGGTATTCGGCGGTGAGGCGGGCGAGGATGGCGGCGCGGATGGCGGCGGGGTCCTTCTCGGCAAAATCAAAGACGAGGTCAAAGGAGATGAGGTGCGCCTCGGAATCGACATAATAGCCGTGCAGCTGCAAAATGCCGGGGTAGCCCGCGATGAGCTCCAGGATACGGCGCTTGATGGCGGCGTATTCGCCGGTGCCGGTGTTGGCAGCGTAGATGCCGATGGTGAGCACGACGCCGAAATTGGTGAACACCTCACCGCTGATGCGCCGGCTGAGGGCGTGGATGGCCTTGGCGGTCAGGTCGTCGGCGACCTCGATGTGGATGGAGCCGATCCACTTTTCCGGCCCGTACTGGTTGAGGATGAGGTCATACGCACCGAGCACCTCGGGGTAGGCGCAGACCGTCTGCTTGATATCGTTGGTGAAGGCGGCGTCGGCGCGCACGCCGATGATGTTGTTGTAGCTTTCGAGCAGGATGCCGAGCCCCGCGCGCAGGATGATGACCGAGATGGCGGCGCCGAGGAAGCCCTCGATGCTGATGCCGAACCGCCAGCTGGCAAAGGCGCCCGCCAGCGTGGCCGAGGTGATGGCGGCATCGAACAGCGCGTCGGTGCCGGAGGCCCGCAGCGAATCGGAATGCAGCTCCCTGCCCTTTTGGCGCACATGGCGGCCCAGCAGCAGCTTGGCCGCGACGCCCACGCCCAGCAGCGCCATCATGGCGGGGGTGTAGTGCGCGGGGGCGGGGGCAAGGATCTTTTGCAGCGATTCCCACAGGGAGGAGACGCCCGCCAGCAGGATGAGCACCGCCACCGCCAGCGCGCTGACGTATTCCACCCGGCCGTGGCCGTAGGGGTGCTCCTTATCGGGGGCGCGGCCGGCCAGAAGGATGCCGGCGACGGTCACGGCGGAGGAGAGGGCGTCGCTCAAATTGTTGAGCGCGTCCATGGTGACGGCGATGGAGGCGGACAAAAAGCCCACAACGGCCTTGAGCGCCGCCAGCCCCAGGTTGACGGCGATGCCCAGCACACTGGTGCGGATGATGGCCCGCATACGCGGCACGGCGCACACCCCCTTTGGCGAAACGGTCTGCCCCATCGTATGCAAAAAAAATCAATTTCGGCAGCGGGTGCCTGAAATTGATTTTTTTGCCCGGTATCAAAAGCTGGTGACAGGAATCGAACCTGCAACCTGCTGATTACAAATCAGCTGCTCTGCCAATTGAGCTACACCAGCGCGGCAGGGCCATTGTAGCACGCCTGGGCGCGCCTTGTCAAACGCTTTGTTGGAGCGCCGCCTGCAAAGCGCAGAAATCCGCAAGGGTCAGCTGCTCGGGGCGGGCGCCCGCCGGCAGGGCGGCGCGCCGCCACGCGGCCTCGACCTGCGGCTTGGGCAGGCCCAGCCCGCCCGCCACGGCGTTGACGGCCGTTTTGCGCCGCTGGGAGAACGCCGCGCGCACAAGCCGGAAGAACCCGGCCTCGTCGCCGTTTGGCACCTGCACCGGCGGGGCGCTGCGCGGGCACAGCCGGATGACGGCGCTGGTCACCTTTGGCGGCGGGTAAAAGCTGCCGGGCTGCACGGCAAACAGCATTTGGGCGGCGGCATAGTAGGCCACCGCATAGCTGACGGCCCCCGCCTGCCGCGTGCCGGGCGCGGCGCACAGGCGCAGCGCGGCCTCCCTTTGCACCATGACGGTGATGCTCTGCACCGGCAGGCGCTCCTCCAGCAGGCGCATGAGGATGGGGCTGGTGATGTAATACGGCAGGTTGGCGCACACCGCCACCGGCATGGAGCCGAACTGCCCGGCGATGAGCGCGCGCAGGTCCAGCTTGAGCACATCGCCGGGGATGAGGGTGAAGTTGTCCTGCCCGGCCATCGTCTCGGCCAGGACGGGGTAGAGGCGTTCGTCCACCTCGATGGCCGCCACCCTGCCCGCCGCGGCGCACAGCTCCCGCGTGAGGGTGCCGATGCCGGGCCCGATCTCCAAAACGCCCCAGTCCTTGTCTACGCCGGCCGCCGCCGCCATGCGCGGGCACACGCCGGGGTTGACGATGAAATTCTGCCCAAAGCCCCTGGAGAGCGAAAACCCGTACCGCCGGCAAAGGTCGCGTATGACGGCGCGGTCGGTCAGGGCCGGGCGCGGGGCGGGCGTCATTCGGCGGGCACCGCGTCGGCGGCGGGCGCGTCGGCATCGCCGGCGTCGGCATCACCCTCCGGCGATGTACCGTCCCCGGGCATATTGCCCTCGGGGGGCACATCCTCCCCGGGCAGCGCGGGCACCGTCTCGCCGGCAAGGCCCAGCGCGGTGTTGACGGCGCGCTGGATCTGGGGGTCGGTCTCGGGGGTAAAGTCATAGTAGGCGGCCTGTTCGTCCGCCGTGAGGGCGCTCTCGATATCGGGGGCAAGGCCGGTGCCGTTCCAGCTTTCGCCGTCGCCGTCCAGCAGGATGCCGGTGGTGATGATGACGGCGCTGCCGTCGGAAAAGCTCTGCGGCTCGGACAGGATCACGCCCTTGCCGGCGGTGTTGGTGCCCACCAGCAGCGCGCCGCCCATCTTGCGCAGCGCGTTGGCAAACAGCTCCGCCCCGCCGGCGGTGCCGCCGTTGACAAGGCACACCATCGGCACGGTGATGGCCTGCTCGTCCGAGACGCGCAGGTCGGTGGTGGTGCCGTCGCTGGCCTGGCTCTGGGCCAAAAGGCCGTTGGGCACGCAGCGGTCCGCCGCGACAAGGGCGGCGTTGAGCGCCTCGCCGCTGTTGTCACGCAGGTCAAACACAAGGCTGGTGGCGCCGCGCTGCAAAAGGCTGTCGGCCGCGGTGCGCAGCTCGGTGCCGGTGGCATCGCCGAAGGCATCGACGCGCAGGTAGCCGCAGCTGCCCTCCAGCAGCGCGGAGGTGACGGTGGTGACGGTGTAGTTGGCGCGGCGCACCTCGACGGTCGCCTCCTGCCGGTCGGGGGTGAGGTAGCCCAGCACCGTGGAGGTGCCCTCCTCCCCAATGAGGGCGGAGGTCATGGCGGCGGTATCGGCCAGGGAGCGGGTGTTCACCTCGCCGATGGCGGTGATGAATCCGCCGGCCTGCAGGCCGATCTCGGCCGCGGGGGAATTTTCATACACGCGGATGATGCGCGCATAGCCGGAGGAGGCATCCCGCACCACGGCGACGCCGATGCCCATCAGCCGGCCGGTGGCAAGGCCCTGGCGCTCGGCATAGGCGCGGGGGGAATAGTAGCGGGCGTAAGGGTCGGCGATGCCAAGCATATAGCCGGAGCCGATGGTATCGTTGAGGGTATCGTCGTTGATGGGGAAATAGGCGTTGGCGCGCACATACCGGTCGATCTCGGCGAGCTTGTTGTACATGCGCTCCTTATCCTTGACGCTGGTCACGGTGCCGTTGAAGCGGTTCATCGCGAAGGCCATGGTGACGGAAAAGGTCACCGCCATGGCGATGAGGGTGGCGGTCGCGGCGACGCTGAGGCTGATCTTTTTGCTCATAGGTACAACGCTCCTTGGCTGATGGCGGGGGCGCGCCGGCGCCCGGTACGGCAAAGCTGCGCCGCCGCGCCGGAAAACGGCGGCGCGGCGGGCTTGGCAAAAAGGGCGGCGTGCCCCTTACAACAGCGAATATACGATGGTGGAAAACAGGCCCAGCACCATCAAAACAGCGATGACAAGGCAGAGGATGCGCACGGCCAGTTTGGTTTTTTGCGGTTTCACAAAGCGGGGCCTCCGTTTGCCGCAGCCTTACGGCAGCGGGATGTATTTGGTGGGATCGGTGCGGACGTTGTTGATGCGCAGCTCCAGGTGCAGGTGGTAGCCGGTCGAGTTGCCGGTGGTGCCCACGTACCCGATGACCTGCCCCTTGGTAACGGCCTGCCCCTCGCTGACCAGCGGCGCGGTGTTCATGTGGCCGTAGAGCGTGGCGTAGGTGTTGCCGTCGTCGGCCTTGCCGTGCAGGATCATCACATAGTTGCCGTAGCTGTCATTGCCGGACTTGCCGCCGCCCCACCGGTGGGAGACGGAGACGATGCCGTCCGCCGCGGCGTAGATCTCGGTGCCGCAGGGGGAGACAAGGTCGGAACCGCCGTGCGCCGACTTGCGCCAGTTGTTGGTGCCGTAACTGCCGAACCCGTTGGAGATGCGGCTGTAGTAGGCGATGGGGAACCCGAAATTGAGCGAGCAGTACAGATCCGGCGTGCTGTATTTGCTGTTCTGCGCGGCCAGGAAGCTCTGGATGGCGGCGGTGGCCTCGTTGAATTCCTTTTCTTCTTCCGAGAGGGCAGCCTCGTTGGCTTGCTGGGTAGCTTCGTCTATGCTGATTTGGTTGTTCTGCGCCTGAATGCTGGCGGCCAGCTCCTGCACCTTTTCATCCAGGTCGGCCTTCTGCTGCTGGAGCTGGGCCACCGAGGCGTCCAGCTGGCTGGCGGCGGCGGCCAGCTCCTCTTTCATGATGTTCAGCTCATCGTATTCCGCGTTCAGCTCGGCCAGCACCTGCTGGTCCTTGGCGGCGATGTCCTCCAGCGTCTGCGAGAAGGTGAGCAGCTCGTACATATTGGTCACGTTGGACAGCAGCGCGATGGAGCCGCCGTCGTTGAGCATCTGCATGGCGGCCATGCGCTCCTTGAAACCGGCCCACCGCGCGTCGATATCGGCCTGCTTGGCCGCGATCTCCTGCTCTTTTTGGGCGATCAGCACCTCCAGCTCCGCGATCTGCTGCTCCATGCTTTCGATCTGCTGGTTGATGAGGTCGATGGTCTCCTTGATGGCGGCCTGCTGCTGCTGGTACTGCGCCTTCAGTTGATTGGCGGCATCTATACGGCCCTGTGTTGCACTGATTTGGGCCTTGATCTCGTCCAGCCTTCTCTGCGCCGCGTCGCGCCGGTTTTGCAGGTCGGTAAGGTTCTGCTTCGGCGCGGCGGTGGCGGCGGGCATATCGGTGACGGGGTCGTCCACCACGGCATGGCCGTGCAGCGCCGCGGCGCCCAGCAAAGCGGCGGCCAGCGCCAGCGCCGCCAGGCGTTTGCGGGAGAAAACGCGCGCGGGATCTTGCATGATACTTCCCTTCCCCTCTGGCTCGATTCCGTTCTTTTAAAAAGGCCCCCCAAGGGTGCCTTTGCCCATCAGGACGGCAAAACCCCGCCCGGTGTTACACGTTGAGGTGCTTGCGGATGCTGGTGGCGGTGCCGATGCCGCACAAAATGAACCCGAACGCCACGAACGCGGCTACCACAAGGTACCACACCTGCTCCAGCGGCACGAGCTCGCCGCCGAACAGCTGGGTGAGGTTGGTGGGGTGCGCGGCGTACCACTGGGCAAGATAGTAATACCCGCCGCAGACGATGCCGGAGGCGATGACCGCCGACAGCAGCCCGCTGGCCGTGCCCTCGACAAAGAAGGGGAAGCGGATGAAGCCGTTGGTGGCGCCGACCAGCTTCATGATGCCGATCTCACGCCGGCGGGCAAACACCGTGATGCGGATGGTGTTGTTGATGACGACGATGCTCACCAGCCCCAGCACCGCCACAAGGCCGTAGCTGCCGTAGGTGATGACCTTTTGCAGCGACAAAAACAGCTGCTGCACCGCCAGCGGCGCGTTGACGCGGTAGATGTGGCCAAGCCCCTCCAGCCGCGCGACGACCGCCTCCATCTGGGAGACGTCGGTCAGGGTGACCTGGTAGTTGGCGCGGAAGGGGTTGTCGTTGGCAAAGACCTCCTGCAAATTGGTGTACTGGCCCAGCATACCGCTGTATTCCTGCAGGACGGCCTCGGGGGAGTTGTAGGTGATGCCGGCCACGCCGGGCATGGCACCGATCTGGGCCTCGACGGCGGCGCGGTCCTCCTCGGTAACGCCCTCGTCGAGATAGGCGACGACAAAGTTCTGGTCGCCGAGGTAATCGACCATATAGTCAATATTGACGCCGAGCAAAAACGCCGTGCCGATGAGCAGCATACACACCGTCAGCACGCCCATCGAGGCAAAGGTCATCATGCGGTTGGCGCGCATATTGTGCAGGCCCTGGCCAAACAGATAGATAAAGCTGGAAAAACGCATCCTGGCCGCCCCCCCTTAAACGCTGTAGGAAAGTTCCGGCACCGGCTGCCCGCCGTTTGCCAGATACCGGCGGGCGACCTCCGGGTCTGCGGTGTCGGCCGCGATGCGGCCGTGGGCCAGCGTGATGACACGGTTGCCGTAGCGCGCCGCGAGGCTGTTGACGAGCTCGTGCTCATGGGTGACGACGACAACGGTGATATGTACCTTGTTGATGGCCTCGAACAGCTGCATGATGTCCATGCTGAGCTCAGGGTCGATGTTGCCGGTGGGCTCATCCGCGATGATGACCTTGGGCCCGTGGGCCAGCGCGCGCGCCACCGCCACACGCTGCTGCTCGCCGCCGGAAAGCTCGTCCGGCAGGCGGTCCATCTTGTCCTCCAGCCCCACAAGGCTGAGCACATACGGCACGCGGTTGCGGATGACCTTGTTGGAAATGTTGGTCACGCGCATGGCGAAGGCGACGTTCTCGTACACCGTCATGGTGGGGATGAGGCGGAAATCCTGAAAGACGACGCCCAGCTTGCGGCGCATATAGGGGATCTTGCGGCGGCGGAGTTTGGTCAGATCCTGCCCGTTGAGGAAGATCTTGCCGCGGCCTTTGTCGGGGCGTTCCTCCATGAGCATCAGCTTCAAAAAGGTGGATTTTCCCGCGCCGGAATGCCCGCGCACGAACACAAACTCCCCCTCGTTGATCTTCAGGCTGATGTCCTGCAGGGCCACGTTTTCGTCGCTGTGCGTCTCGTACGTTTTGTATACATGCTGGAATTCGATCATTTTTCGCTCCTGTTGCTTGGGACTTCCCTGTACGGCTGCCAGGGCAGCGGATACAAACATACAGATTGATTCTACCACGCGCCCACGCGCGCGTCAAGGGTTTTGCACGGCGCTTCAACATTGCAAAACACACAGCTGCGCAAAAAACATCCGTTTTGTGGAAAGTTTGTAAATTTTGGCAGGCGCAAAGGACGGCGGCGCCCTACCAGTTGCGCCGACCAGCTTGCAAAAGCGGTGCGGGCGGCGTATAATGCACAAAAAGCCCGGGCTGCCGCCCGGCCTTGAAAGGAGTGTGCGCCATGACCATCGCTGTGCGCTATTATACCCGTTCCGGCAACACCCAAAAGCTGGCCGAGGCCATCGCTGCGGCTGTCGGCGTGCAGGCCGCCCCGGTCAGCGCCGGGCTGGCCGAAAAGGCCGATATCCTGTTCTTGGGGTCCTCACCGTATGCCTTTGACGTGGACGACGCCGTGAAGGCGTTTTTGCAAAAGAACCGGGCCAACATCGGCACCCTGTACCATTTCGGCACGTCGGCCTCCCCTTCCTCCACCTACAAGCTGGTGGCGAAGCTCGCCGCCGAAAACGGCGTGACGATAGCGCCGGAGCAGTACCATTGCTACGGCTCCTTCCTGATGCTGCACCGCGGCCGCCCCAACGCGGCGGACTGTGCCGCCGCGGCGGAGTTTGCCCGCAGTATCGTGAACAAGACCTGACCCAAAGGGGGTGCGCTTATGCCGAAGCCGGACGACGCCGCCCAACTGCAGCGCATCCTGCGCGGTATGCTGGCGCGCGCGGGGCGGCGCTGACGCGCCGCCCTTTTCTGTGTGCCAAAGCCCTACGGGGCCTTGGGGCAGGCCGCCCTGCTATTTATGGAAAACGCGGTGTACGAGGTTCGGCGGGGTGGGGGCAAGGCCCTGCGGTCATAAACCACATTTTCTTCGTTGGCCGCCACGGCGGGGTCAAGACCCCGCCCTACAAATGGGCAGTGCGTTTCTCGCGATTTGCGGGCCGATTGTAATCGGCCCCTACGGAATGGGTAATACGTTTTCCGTATTCCCGTAGGGGGCGGCGTCCTCGACGCCCCGCAAACGGTATCCTGCCTTCCCCTCATCCGGCCGCTGCGCGGCCACCTTCCCCCCAGGGGGAAGGCTTTTGGGGTGAGATACCCCGGAAGGCTTCCCCCTTTGGGGGAAGCTGGCAGCGCCGCAAGGCGCTGACTGATGAGGGGTCAGGGCTTTTTGTCCACGGCGGCTCACATCGGCTTGCCGGCCAAAATCTCCTTGTAGTCCTGCCGGTTTTTGGCCAGCAGCTCCGGCGTGTTGAGGCCGTAGGGGCAGCGGCTCATGCAGTGGCCGCAGTGCAGGCAGCCGTCGATCTTGGCCATCTTCTCCTGCCAGGCGGGGGTGAACCACTGCGCCGAGGGCGAGCGCCGCACCATCAGCGACATACGCGCCGCGTTGTTGATCTCGATGCCCACCGGGCAGGGCATACAGTAGCCGCAGCCGCGGCAGAATTCCCCCATGAGCTCTTTGCGATCCTGTTCGATGACGGCCCGCAGTTCGGGCGTGAGGGCGGGCGGGTCCTTTTGGCAGGCGAGGAACTGCTCCAGCTCCTCCATGCGCTGCACGCCCCAGATGGGCAGCACGCCGGGGTACTGCGCGGCGAAGGCGTAGGCCGCCCGCGCGTTGGTGATGAGCCCGCCGGAGAGGGATTTCATCGCCAGGAAACCCATATCGGCCTTTTGGCAGCTTTCGGCGAGGGCGATGTCCCGCTCGGTGGCAAGGTAGCAGAAGGGGAATTGCAGCGTGTCGTACAGCCCGCTGGCGACGGCCTCCTCCGCCACGGCCAGGCGGTGGTTGGTGATGCCGATAAAACGTATCCTGCCCTGCTCTTTGGCCTTTTGCATACACTCATACAGCCCGCTGCCGTCCCCCGGTTTGGGGCAGAAGGCGGGGTTGTGGAACTGGTAGATGTCGATACAGCCGGTGCCGAGCGCGGCGAGCGAGGCCTCGAGGTCTTTCCAAAAGCCCTCGGGCGTGGTGGCCATCGTCTTGGTGGAGATGTACACCTTGTCCCGCATGCCCTTGAAGGCGGCGCCGAGCTTCTGCTCACTGTCGGAGTAGGCGCGGGCGGTATCGAAAAAGGTGATGCCGCCGTCATAGGCGGCGCGCAGGATGCGTACGGCCTCGTCCATCGGCACGCGCTGCACCGGCAGCGCGCCGAAGCCGTTTTTGTTGGTGGTGATGCCGGTCCTGCCCAGGCGGACGGTATCCATAGCGAAGGCCCCTTCCCTTTGTTTTTGTGCGGTTTTTTGCGTATTTTGAGTATACCACACTTTGCGTAGGGCCGCAAGCCGCGCGCCGGGGCAAAAAAGTTTGGCAAAAGGGCTTGACCTTCCCGCCGGTGGAAGGTGTACCCTGTTGGCAGGAGGTGTTTTGTATGACTGAGACGTATTCCGTGCCCGCCGCGGCCCTTGTGTGCATGGCGGTGTCGATGCTGCTTTCGCTGGGTGTGCCGGCGGCGCTGGCCGTTTTGTGCGGGCGGCGCCGGCGCAGCGCGTGGCGCGCCGTGGGCGTGGGCGCGGCCTGCTTTGCGGTGTCCGCGCTGGTGCTGGAGCCGCTGTGCCACCAGCTGGTGCTGGGGGTGCTGTTCCCCGCCCTGCCGCAGCACCCCGCCGCCCACATCGCCTACGGCGCGCTGGCCGCCGGCCTGTTTGAGGAGACGGCGCGCCTTGTGGGGCTGCGGTTTTTGTGCCGGCGCGAGCCCGACGCCCTGACCGGCTTTGCCTGCGGCGTGGGCCACGGCGGGCTGGAGGCCGTATACATCGGCGGGCTGGGTATGCTGAACAACCTTGCCACCGCCGTGATGCTCAACGCCGGGCAGGGCCCGGCGCTGCTGGCCGCCGTACCGGCGGAGCAGCTGCCGCTGGCCGAGAGCCAGCTGGCGGCGCTGGCGGGCCTGCCGCCGCTGACCTTCCTGGCCGGCGGGGCGGAGCGGCTCGTCACCATGGCGCTGCACATCGCGCTGTCGATGCTCGTGTGGATGGCGGTGACAAAGCGCCTGCCCGCCTGGGCCTGGGCCGCGGCGGTGGCGCTGCACGCCGGGGCGGACGTGGCGGCCGGGCTGTACCAGACCGGCGTGCTGACCAATATCTGGCTGACGGAACTTTTGGTGGCCGCCTACACCGGCGCCGTGTGCTGCGGCGTATGGCGGGTGTACCGCCGGGTGCAAGGTTGACAAGGGCGGCGGGGGCGGTGTATGCTAAAGGTATATCCAGGAAAGGACGCCCCGCCATGACACGCCAACGCGCCCTCATTGCCGATATCCTCCAAAGCAGCGCCGGCCATCTGACCGCCGACGAGATCTTTCGTGCGGCGCGGGCGCGGATGCCCAGCCTGGCGCGCGGCACCGTGTACCGCAACCTCAAGCTGATGGAGGCCGCCGGCGAGATCGCCCGTCTGGAATTGCCCGCCGGCCCCGACCGCTATGACCGCACCCCCGCCCCGCACGGGCATTTGTACTGTGTGGTGTGCGGGGCCTTGCGGGACATCCCGCAAAGCACACTGCAGCCGCAGCTGGAGGCCGCCATCGGCGCGCCGGTGCTGGGTTACCAGCTCACGGTGCGGTATGTGTGCCCCGCCTGCCGCCCGGAATGACCCGCGCGGCCCGCTTTTACCGGCAACCGTTCCTGTATCCGGCCCGCCGGGCCGGATTTTTTTGTGCTTTTGGGCGTTTTGGGCCGTTTTTTGCGCGCGTGGGGCTGGAAAACCCTGCCGCCCTGTGGTAAAATATCGATTTGCAGGCACTTACCCACCGCACAGAAAGGTTTTTTATGAAGCTGATTTTCCGGTACATGGCCCCCTATGCCAAAGCCATCGCGTGGGGCATGGCCATCAAGCTGATGGCCACGATGGCGGAGCTGCTACTGCCGTACATCCTTGAATACATCATTGATGTGACCGTCCCCGCCGGGCAACTGGGCCCGATTTTTTTATGGGGCGCGGTGATGATCGCCATGGCGGTGGCGGCGCGGCAGCTGAACGTGACGGCCAACTGCCGCGCGGTGGAGAACGCCCACAACGTG
Organism: uncultured Gemmiger sp.; assembly: GCA_947629015.1. Lineage (GTDB taxonomy): Bacteria > Bacillota > Clostridia > Oscillospirales > Ruminococcaceae > Gemmiger. The sequence continues at coordinate 3,519 of CANRCB010000028.1, read as the reverse complement.
AGCTACCGGATGCGGCAGGATCTTTTTGTGAAAACGGCGAACCTTTCGGGCAACCAGTTTGACGCTTACGGCCTGCCGAGCCTGATCAGCCGCATGACGAGCGACAGCTACAACGTGCAGTCCTGCGCGCAGAGCTTGCAGACCATCTGCGTGCGCGCGCCCATCATGCTGGTGGGCGGCATCCTCATCACGCTGACGATGGATCCCGTGCTGGCCGGCATCCTGTGCGCGATGCTGCCCATCCTGCTGGTGGTGGTGTTCGGCGTATCGCGCTACGGCATCCCGCTGTACAACAAGGTGCAGGAGGCCCTGGACGACGTGGTGCGCGTGATGCGGGAGAACATCACCGGCATCCGGGTGGTCAAGGCCCTCTCCAAGGAGGAGTATGAGCGCCGCCGTTTTGCCGCCTGCAATGACAGGATGGCCCGCAGCGATATCCGGGCCAGCACCGTGATGGCGCTGCCGGGGCCGTTCATGCAGCTGTGCCTGAACATCGGCCTGACGCTGGTGGTGTTCGTCGGCGCGCGGCGGGTGGACAGCGGCGCGATGGAGCCCGGCGTCATCCTCGCGTTTTTGACCTACTTCAACCTTGTTTTGCAGGGCGTGATGGCGCTCAACCGCATTTTTATGATGGTGAGCAAGGCTTCCGCCTCGGCGGACCGCATCGGCGTCATCCTCGCCACCGAGCCGGACCAGCCGGTGCTGGCCCCCGAAAACGCCAAACAGCCCGCCGGGCCGGGCTTTATCCGCTTTGAGCACGTCCACTTCAGCTACGGGGCCGCCGGGGCGGCCGGCGCGCAGGCGTTTGCCGGCGGCGGGCGGGAAAAATGCCTGGACGACATTGATTTTACGCTGCAAAAGGGCGAGAGCCTGGGCATCATCGGGCCGACGGGCTGCGGCAAGACCACCATCATCAACCTGCTCATGCGGTTTTACGATACCGACGAGGGCGGCGTGTTCGTGGACGGGCGCGATGTGCGCAGCTATCCCAAGGACGAGCTGCACCGCAAGTTCGGCGTGGTGTTCCAAAACGACATGGTTTTCAACGACACCCTGCGCCGCAACATCGATTTTGGCCGCGGCCTTGACGAGGGCGCCATCCGCACCGCCACCCGCGACGCCATGGCCGCCGAGTATATCGACCGCCTGGCCGACGGGCTGGACTACATGGCCGACATCAAGGGCGCGAACCTTTCGGGCGGGCAGAAGCAGCGGCTGCTCATCGCCCGCGCGCTGGCGGCCGGCCCCGAGATCCTGATTTTGGACGATTCCTCCTCGGCGCTGGATTACGGCACCGACGCGGCGCTGCGCAAGGCCATTTTTGAGCGCCACAAGGGCACGACCACCATCATGGTGGCGCAGCGCGTGAGCTCGGTGATGAATATGACCAACATCCTTGTGATGGACGACGGGCGCTGCATCGGCTACGGCAGCCACGAGCATCTGCTCGCCACCTGCCCGGCCTACAAGGATATCTTTACCACCCAGATGGGTGCGCTGGCGTAAGGGGGTGCGCATATGCCGGGACGGGGAGACCGCGGCGGCAAAAAAGAAAAGCCGCGTGACGCGAAAGGGACCTTGCGGCGCATCCTGCGCTACCTGGGCCGCCACAAGTGGGCGGTGGCGGCGCTGACGCTGTGCGCCTTTGTGAGCAATTTCGGCAACCTTTTGGGCCCGAGCTTTGCCGGGCAGGCCATCGCGGCCGCCGGCGCCGGGCCGGGGCAGGTGGATTTTGGCAAGGTGTTTTTTTACGCGCGGTGTATGCTGCTTGCCTATGTGGCCAGCAGTATGCTGGGCTTTGCCGTGAGCCTTGGCATGATGCGGGTGAGCCGCCACGTGGCGCAGCAGATGCGCAAGGACGTGTTCGACAAGCTGATGAAGCTGCCCGTCGGCTTTTTTGACCGCAACCAGGCCGGCGATATCATCAGCCGCGTCAGCTATGACATCGACGTGGTCAGTACCAGCCTTTCGACCGACGTGGTGCAGATCATCACCAGCGTCGTGACGGTGACGGGCAGCTTTATCATGATGTGCGTCATCTCGCTGCCGCTCGTCGTGTGCATGGTGTTCACCATCCCGCTGGCCATTTTGTACACGCGCTACATGGGCCGCAAAACCCGCCCCATGTACGCCAGGCGCAGCGCCGCCTACGGCACGATGAACGGTTTTGCCGAGGAGATGTTCACCGGGCAGAAGACCATTTTGGCCTACGCCTATGAGGACGGCGTGTGCGAGGAGTTTTCCGCCATCAACCACGCCGCGGCCGACGCCTACCGCGACGCCGACACCCTTGGCATGACGATGGGCCCCACCATCGGCTTTATCAACAACTTTGGCCTGGCGCTCATCGGGCTGGTGGGCGCGGTGCTCTACCTGTGGAAGGTGGTGGACCTGGGGCAGATCTCCAGCTTTGTGCTGTACTCCCGCAAGTTCTCGGGGCCCATCAACGAGATCGCCAACATCATCAACGAGATCTACTCGGCGCTGGCGGCGGCGGAGCGGGTGTTCCGCCTGCTGGATGAGCCGGAGGAGGTCAAGGACATTTACGGCGCCAAAGAGCTGGTGAAGGCCGAGGGCGACGTGGAGATGGACGGCGTGGCCTTTGGCTATATGCCCGGCAAGCCCATCCTGCATGACCTGGACCTCAAGGCCCGGCCCGGCCAGACGGTAGCCATCGTGGGGCCGACCGGCGCCGGCAAGACCACCATCATCAACCTGCTCATGCGGTTTTACGATGTGGACAGCGGCGCCGTGTATGTGGACGGGCAGGAGATACGCACCCTGACCCGCCAGAGCCTGCGCCGCGCCTATGCCATGGTGCTGCAGGATACCTGGGTGTTCCGCGGCAGCATCTATGAGAACATCGCCTACGGCAAGGAGGGCGCCTCGATGGACGAGGTGGTCGCCGCCGCCAAGGCCGCACGCATCCACAGCTACATCATGCGCCTGCCGGACGGGTACGAGACCGTCATCAGCGAGGACGGCGGCAACATCAGCAAGGGTCAAAAGCAGCTTTTGACCATCGCCCGCGCCATGCTCTACAACACCCAGATGCTGATTTTGGACGAGGCGACGAGCAACGTGGACACCAGCACCGAGCGCGAGGTCCAGCAGGCGATGCGCCGCCTGATGGCGGGCAAGACCTGCTTTGTCATCGCGCACCGGCTCTCCACCATCCAGAACGCCGACAACATCCTCGTCGTTGACCACGGCGACGTGGTGGAGCAGGGCACCCACGACACATTGATGGCCCAAAAGGGCTTTTATTACCGGCTGTACGCCTCGCAGTTCTCGTAAGGCAGCGCAGGGGCGAAGGGTTTGGCCCCGGGGGCGCCATCCACCTGCGGGCGCGGATACGTCCGCAGACCGACAAATTTTAAACCGCGCCATTTGGGTGACACCAAATGGCGCGGTTTGGTTTTTTTGAGCTCGACCCTATGGGAATCAAAACCCCACGCGGAGCGTGGGGTTTGCAGAACGGCCCTGTAAGGGCCATAATACCAGCCGCATCCTAGTAGG
>CANRCB010000027.1 GCA_947629015.1 uncultured Gemmiger sp. | reverse complement strand
GATTCTTCCACCGGGGCGCAAGCCTCGGTGGAATTTGTTTCTGCCGGGGGCTCCGGCGCGGTCTCGGGCGTGTTGACGACGACCTCGACCGGCAGCTGCGGTTCCGGCGCCGGCTCGGCCGCGGCGGGCGGCTCGGGAGCCGGTTCATCGGCAAAGGCCGCAACGCTGTCCAGATTGGCAAACAGCAGCGCGGCAGCCAAAAGGCCGGCCATCAGGCGTTTGGGTTTCATTTTCATTCCCTCCTTAAACATATGGGCAGCGGCACAACTCCACGCGCTGCCGATCTGTAACTATAGACGCAGCCGGCGGCCAAAACGGCTCACGTTTTGGGGCAGTTTTTTTGCTTTTTTGCACGATTTGGCGAAATATACAAGTTTTGGGTTGCGTTTTCGGCAAAATGACGGTGGTTTGGCACCGGGGGCGGCGCATTGACTTTGGCGCCCCGCTGTGCTATACTGCGTTTGAACGGCAACGGCGCCGTCCGCTTGGGGTTTTGTGCCCTGCGGACGGCGCCTTGTGTTTTGAAGGAGTGTGTAAGAATGGAAAAGCTGCCCCGCTATGTGCCCATCGACTACGCCAAGTACGCCCCCGACATCCCCGAGGAGGAGCTGGAAGCCTACTACGGCCTGCCAAAGCATGTGCAGTTCTGTAAAGAGTGCGTGATGAGCAACCAGAAGCCCAATTCCTGCTATGAGTTTGAGCACACCATCCGCAGCATCAAAAAGACGATGGTCATCCAAAGCGACGGCGTGTGCGATGCCTGCCACGCCTGCCACAACAAGGCCGACGGCCACATCGACTGGGCCCTGCGCGAGAAGGAGCTGCGCGAACTGTGCGACGAGTACCGCAAGACCGACGGCAGCTATGACTGCCTGGTGCCCGGCTCCGGCGGCAAGGACAGTTTTTACGCCGCGCACCTGCTCAAATACAAATACGGCATGCATCCCCTGACGGTGACCTGGGCGCCGCACCTGTACACCCCGTGGGGGTGGGAGAACATGCAGGCGTGGATCCACGCCGGGTTCGACAACTACCTGTGCACCCCCAACGGCCAGACCCACCGCCTGCTGACCCGCCTGGCCACCGAGAACCTGTTCCACCCGTTCCAGCCGTTCATTTTGGGGCAAAAGCAGCTGGCGCCCAAGATGGCGGCCAAGTTCGGCATCCCGCTGGTGTTCTACGGCGAGAACGAGGCCGAGTTCGGCAACCCCATCGCGGACAACAACTCCGCCTTGCGGGACGAGCACTTTTTCGCCGTGAACGACTATGACCACATCTACCTTGGCGGCGTGAGCCTGCGCCAGCTGGAGGAGGATTACAAGGTCGACAAGGCCGACCTTGCCATCTATCTGCCGAGCGAGACCTCCAACCTGGAAAAGAACCACGTCCAGGTGCGGTATCTCGGCTATTACGAGAAATGGCACCCCCAGGGGGCGTATTACTACGCCGTGGAGCACGGCGGTTTCCGCCCCGCGCCGGAGCGCACGCAGGGGACCTATTCCAAGTACAATTCCATCGACGACAAGATCGACGATTTCTTCTACTACACCACCTACATCAAGTACGGCATCGGCCGCGCCACCTACGACGCCGCGCAGGAGATCCGCAACGAGGAGATCACGCTGGACGAGGCCAGGGCCCTGTGCAAAAAGTTCGACGGCGAATACCCCGACCGCTTCGAGAAGGAGATCATGGCCTACCTTTCCATCGACCGGCGGCATTTCCCCGAGGCGTACAAGTGCTTTGAGCAGCCGAAAATGGACCGCGAATATTTCATGCATCTGGCGGACCGGTTCCGCTCCCCGCATATCTGGAAGTACGAGGGCGGCGTGTGGAAGCTGCGCCACACCCCCTACGAGGGCGACAGCGAGGTGCTCTGGGGCGACCCGGCCGGGACGCATCACGAGTGACCTTATCAAGTGTTGAGAGTGGAGAGTGGAAAGTGGAGTGAAGGAATGCCGTTGCACGGCACATTTTAAAAAAAATACCATTCTCTCCACACTCCACTCTCCACTTTCCAAGCTCCGCTTTCTCTGTGCGGCGGGCGTGAACGCCCGCCCTACAACCTGCGGGAACGCATCGCTTGCCCCGCAAACGGCATCCTGTTTCCCCTCATCAGTCGCCTGTGCGGCGACAGCTTCCCCCGAAGGGGGAAGCCTTCCGGGGTATCTCACCTTTTAAGCCTTCCCCCTTTGGGGAAGGTGGCCGCGAAGCCGCTACTCTCCACTCTCCACTTTCCACTCTCCAAACTCCGCTGTGAGGAGGAACGTTCGTTATGCCAAAAAAGATCCGTCTTATCGCGCGGCTGGACGTCAAGGACGCGAACCTCGTCAAGGGCATCCAGCTGGAGGGGCTGCGCAAGCTGGGCGACCCCAACGCCTTTGCCCGGCGCTACTATGAGCAGGGCATCGACGAATTGCTCTACATCGACATCGTGGCGAGCCTGTACAACCGCAACAACCTGTCCGACATCGTGCGCAAAACGGTGGACGAAGTGTTCATCCCGGTGTGCGTGGGCGGGGGGCTGCGCAGCGTGGAGGACGTGCGGCACATCCTTTCGATGGGGGCCGACAAGGTGGCCATCAACACGGCGGCCATCAAGCGGCCGGCGCTCATCACCGAGGTGGCCGAGGCGTTCGGCAGCCAGTGCATGGTGCTTTCCATCCAGGCCAAGCGCAGCCGCACCCGGCCGGGCAGCTGGGAGGCTTACTACGACAACGGCCGCGCCCATTCCGGCTATGACGTGGTGGAGTGGGCCAAACGCGGCGTGGAGCTGGGCGCCGGCGAGATCTTGCTGATGAGCGTGGACAACGAGGGCCTGCAGCGCGGCATGGACCTGGAGCTCATCGAGGCGGTGACCGCCGCCGTCAACGTGCCGGTCATCTGCGGCGGCGGCGTGGGCTGCGGGGAGGATATCGTGGAGGCCGCCGCGGCCGGGGCCGACGCCGTGGCCTGCGCGGCGGTGCTGCATTACAACAAGGAGACGGTCGCGGAATTGAAAGAGGACATCCGCACCGGCGGGGTGGAGGTGCGCGCGGTATGAAACGGGTCACGGTCATCAATTACGGGCTGTCCAACCTGCTCAGCGTGCGCCACGCGCTGGAGCATTTCGGCGCCGAGGTACGCATCACCAACACGCCGGCGGACGTGCTGGCGGCCCGCGCGCTGGTGCTGCCGGGCGTGGGGGCTTTCCGCGACGGGATGGACGGTTTGCGCCGGCTGGGCCTTGTGGAGCCCATCCGCCAGCAGGCGGCGGCCGGGGTGCCGCTGCTGGGCATCTGCCTGGGTATGCAGATGTTGTTTGACGAATCGGAGGAGTTTGGCCTGCACGCCGGGCTGGGGCTCATCCCGGGGCGGGTGGTGCGCATCCCCGAAAGCGATACCGACGGCGTGCCCCAGCGTGTGCCGCACATCAGCTGGGCGCCGCTGTGGCCGGCCGGCGGCCGCGCCGATTTTGCCGGCACGGCGCTGGCGGGCGTGACGCCCGGGCAGGAATGCTATTTCATCCATTCCTACGAGGCGCGCCCCCGCCAGGACGCTTTCCGCCTGGCCGATACCCGCTACGGCGGGCGGGCGGTGTGCGCGGCGGCGCAGCGCGGCAGCGTGCTGGGCACCCAGTTCCACCCCGAGAAATCCGGCCCGGTAGGGCTGGCCATCCTGGAAGGGTTCTTAAAACAGCTTTGAACCTCGCCCGTGCCCGCCCGAAAACGGCGGGCACGGGCTTGCATTTTGCCGCCGCGCGTGCTACCCTTTTGGCAGTGACATCCGCCCCGGCCCCCTTGCGCGGGGCGGCTTTGAGCATTGGGAGGTGCTTTGTTGTTATGAGGAAATGTTTTGTGTGCGCGGCCCTTGCGCTTTTGCTGGCGCTGCCGCTCAACGTCGCGGCGGCGGCCGCCGCTGCCGCCCCGCAGGAGCCGGAGCCCCTTGCCTCGGCGGAGCTTGCGCAGGCGCCGGCCGGCAAGGCCGCGGGCGTGGCCGATGTGCCCGCCCTTGACGCCGCCCCCACCTTTGCCGCCGATACGCCCGCCCCGGAGGGCGGCACGCCGGTGGAACAGTTCGTGGCCCGCTTCTACAACCTTGTGCTCGACCGCGCGCCGGAAAACGGTGAGGACGCCGGCTGGGTGCAGCATTTGAACACGCACGAGGATGCCGGCGCCGACATCGCGGAAGGGGTTTTCCTGAGCCCGGAGGTGGAGGCAAAGGACTGGACGGACGAGGAGTTCGTTACCCGGCTGTACCTGGCCATCCTCGGCCGTGAGCCGGACGAGGGCGGCCTTGCGGCCTGGGTGGATCTGCTGCAGCACGGCATGACCAAACGCTCCACCTTGCAGGGGTTTGTGGAATCGCCGGAGTTTACCGCCCTGTGCGGGGAGTACGGCATCGAGCGCGGCAACATTGTGCTGCAGGAAGCGCGGGAGCGCAACGCGGGCGTGACGCAGTTCGTGTGGCGCTGCTATGACCTGGCCTTGCACCGCACGCCGGACGCCGGCGGCCTGAACGGCTGGTGCGCCGCCCTCCTGGACGAAGGGGAGGCCGGCGGGCAGGTGGCTTACGGCTTTATCTTCTCGGATGAATTTTTCTCTTCCGAGACCACCTGGGGGGACTATCTCCGCCTTTTGTACCGCCTTTTCTTTGACCGCGAGGCGGATACCGAGGGCCTCAACGGCTGGACACAGGCGGTGGAGAACGGCGCCGGTAGGTATGAGGTGTTCTGCGGTTTTGCCAACAGCGACGAATTCCGGGCGTTGTGCGCCGGGTACGGCATCGATGCCGGCGTCATGCCCGCGTGGGAGCCGGTGCCCATTTCCCAGCTGGCCAACTACCCGAGCGTGAAAAAGCGCGCCAGCGACGCCCAATTTGCCGAGGCATACCAGGTGGCGGCTCAGATCTCGCGCCGGTATGCCCATCTGCCCCGGGAACAGCAGCTGCGCGGCATCGCCAGAGAACTGCGCTATCTGTTTGACAACGAGATGGAGTATTCCATGTCGGCGCCCAACTATGACGATCCCTATGGCTATTTTGTGCGGCACGTCGCCTCCTGCGCCGGGTGCACCCGCGCCACCGGGCTGTGCCTGAACATCCTGGGCATCCCGTACGAGCACGTCAACGAAAACGGCTACACCCACCAGTGGTGCCGCGTGCCCATGCCGGACGGCACCTTCTGGATCTGCGATGCCTACGGCCTGACCTGCGGCCCGGAGCCCGCGCCCTACCAGCACCCGTATTTTTGAGCCGCGGCCGCATGGCAGCGGATACCGCAAAGGACCGCGGCCGCCCGTTGGGCGGCCGCGGTTTGGATTTGTCGAAAAAAGGGTACCAAATGCTTTTGGGATCGCTTGCAGGGGACGGCCTCCGGACGTCCCGCAAATTTTCCGCTGTTGCAGCGTCCACAGGGCGTCGGGGACGCCGCCCCCTACAAGGGTACGGAAAACGCACCATCCGCCCCGCAGGGGCCGGATATACGCCAAGACCCACATAGGGGCCCCGCCGCGCGGCTTTGCCCGTAAAAGCTCTTTTTGCGCGCGTCCGGGCCTTGGCCCCGGCTCAAAAATAGCTTTTGATCTGGAAGCGGTCGCCTTTTTCCGGCTCCTCGACGATGAGGTGCTCGTGGTTGAAGTCAAAGTGGACGGCCTTGCACTCCTCGGTGTTGCGGGTCAGGCGCAGCAGCGTATCGACGCGTTTTTGCTCCTCCTTTGTGTAAAAGAGGTAGCTCTCGCCCTCCTTTTTGGCGCGGCCGGTGCGGCCGATGCGGTGGGTGTAGTGCTCGTTTTCCTCCGGCACGTCGTAGTTGATGACGGCATCCACGTCCGAGACGTCGATGCCGCGGGCCGCCACGTCGGTGGCGATGAGCACCGCGATCTCGCCCGCCTTGAAGCGGCCCATGATGCGGTTGCGCTCGGCCTGGGAAAGGTCCCCGTGCAGGCAGTCGACGTTGAAATTGTGCCGCGCCAGCTGGTTGGCCAGCATACCGGTGTTGTACTTGGTGTTGCAGAACACCATCACCCGCCGGTACCCTTTGCTGATGATGAGCTGCGCCAGATCGGCCAGCTTGTCCCGCCCGGTGGTGAGCAGCTTGTACTGGTCGATCCGGGGGCTGGAATCCTCGATGGGCTGCACGCTGACCTCGGCGGCGTTTTTCTGGTACAGCCAGCCGATGTCCAGCACCTCGCGGCTGATGGTGGCCGAGAACATCGAAAGGCTCTGGCGGTTCTTCATCAGGTCGATGATATGGCGCACGTCCTTGTAAAAACCCATGTTGAGCATCTCGTCCGCCTCGTCGAGCACGACGGTCGTCACATGGGAGACGTCGATGGCCTTGTGGCGGTAGTGGTCCATCAGGCGGCCGGGCGTGGCCACCACCACCTGGCAGCCGGCCTTGAGCTGGCGCTGCTGCTTGTCCATGCCGGCGCCGCCGTACACGCACACCACCCGGATGGCGGGCAAAAACTGCGCCAGATCCGCAAGATCCTGCGCGATCTGCTGCGCCAGCTCCCGCGTGGGGCTTAAAATGACGGCCTGCGGCTTTAAAAGCGCCGGATCCACCCTTTGCAGGATGGGGATGCCGAAGGCCACCGTCTTGCCGGTGCCGGTGGGGGCCTTGGCGATCATATCGTGGCCGGCCAGCATGAGGGGGATGGCCTTCTGCTGGATCTCGGTCATCTCGGTAAAGCCCATGGCGGCGGTGGCCTTGAGGATCTCGGGCGAAACGTTGCGGAGCTCGGTAAACTGCATATGGAACACCTTTCGTCGTGCTTTTGCGTTTTGGCAGGGCCGCGCCGGGCGGCCCATATCACCCCATTATAGGCAACAGTATACCAGAAAGCGCGGCGCGCCGCAAGCCCCGAAAGCCTTGAAAAAAAGCCCCGCGTGCGGTACAATAGGGGCAAACCTGTCTGCCTGCAAAGGAGGGCCCGCCATGGTCACGACCTTCACCACGCACATCACCCCCTACGGCCTGGACCGCACCGTCTACGTCTACCTGCCCGATGGCTGGCAGGGCGGCGGCAAGCGCTACCCCGTGTTTTATATGTACGACGGCCACAACCTCTTTTTTGATTCCACCGCCACCTACGGCACCTGCTGGGGCCTCAAGGAATACCTGGACGCCCACCCGCAGCACATCGTCGTGGGGGTGGACTGCAACCATGAGGGCAACGACCGCCTGATCGAGTACTGCCCCTACACCACCCGCCACTGGGGCGGGCTGAAGGGCACCGGCAAGGCGTATATGCGCTGGCTGGTGGAGGAGCTCAAGCCGTATATCGACGCACACTACCCCACAAAGCCCGGCCGGCGGGACACCGCCATCGGCGGCAGCAGCATGGGCGGGCTGATGAGCCTGTACACCATCGCCGCGCACTGCGATACCTTCTCCAAGGCGGCCTGCCTGTCCCCTTCCGCGGCCATCTGTATGCCGCAGCTGCTGGAGGAGATCGCCAACGCCGCGCTGCCCGGCCCGACCCGCGTGTACATCAGCTGGGGCGAGGTGGAATGCCGCGGCAAAACGGGCCTTGCCAAGGCCACCGCGAACGCTTTGGCCCTGGCCCACGCGCTGCAGGGCAAGGGCGCCGCGGTGTGGCCGTATCTGCAGCTGGGCGGCGCCCACTGTGAGGCCGACTGGGCCAAACAGGTGCCGCAGTATATGAAATTTTTGTTCGGGCGCGGGGCATGACGCGCCGCCGTTCCGGAACGCAAAGGAGGAACCGTACCATGGCAAACGCCGTCATCTTTTTCGCGCAGGGCCTGGAGGAATGCGAGGGCCTTGTCACCGTGGACATCCTGCGCCGCGCGGGGGTAACGGTCACCGTGGCCGCCGTGGGCGGCAGCGTGGACATCGTGTCCTCCCACGGGGTGCGCATCACCGCCGACGCCCCCGCCGAAGGGCTGGACTATGCGGCGTTCGACGCCGCCATCCTGCCCGGCGGTATGCCTGGCACGCTGCACCTGAAAGCGGATGCCACCGTGCGCCGCGTGTGCACCGATTACGCCGCCGCCGGCAAGACGGTGGCCGCCATCTGCGCCGCGCCGTCGGCGCTGGCGGCGTTCGGGCTGCTCCGGGGCAAAAACGCCACCGTCTACCCGGGGGCCGACCTCATCGCGGCCCTCCAAGAGGGCGGTGCGGCGTACACCGCCGCGCCCGTCACGCAGGACGGCCGCATCATCACCGGCGAGGCGCTGGGCGCCGCCATCCCCTTCGCGCTGTGCGTGGCCGCGGCGCTCGCCGGGCCGGAGGCGGCCGCCAAGGTCAAGGCCTCCATCGTGGACAAGACCTGAACCCATGCGCAAAACCGCCCCGCGGCGCCGTCTGGCACCGCGGGGCGGTATAGTTTGTCTGTATCACGATGGCGGGCCGTCAGCGCCGCTGGTCGTGGCGGAGTTCGATCCAGTCAAGGTCGCCGCGCTCCAGCCCGTGGATGAGCACCTCGGCCGTGGCGATGTTGGTGGCCACCGGGATGGTGTGGATATCGCACAGGCGCAGCAGCGTGACGTCGTTGGGCTCCCCCGGTTTGGCGGAAACGGGATCCCGGAAAAACAGCAGCATATCGATCTCGCCGCAGGCGATCATCGCCGAGATCTGCTCGGCCCCGCCGCGCCCGCCGGGGAACAGGCAGCGCACAGGCAGGCCGCACGCCTCGCGCACCATCTTGCCGGTCACGCCGGTGCCCACCAGCTCATTCTGCGAAAGGATACGCACATACGCGGTACAGAACTGGGTCATCAATTCTTTGCGGGAATCGTGCGCGATCAGGGCGATCCTCATGGGGGCATCCCTCACTTTCTGCGGTCGGATGGGGCCGCGCGCAGCCTGCCGGCGGCGCGGTCCGCTGCTTATTATACGCCATCCGCGGCGCGAATGCAAGCGCAGGCCCCGCGCCCGCGGGGAATTTTCACAGGATTTGTGGCAAAGAGGACGAAGCGCGGCGAAAATTTGCGGCGGGTTTTGGTAAGAATGCCCAAATACGGCGCCCAACTTTTGGCAAAACGGCGCGCCCGCCGCGTGGTATAATAAGGAAAGGACGGAGCGCCGCCACGGCGCCGCCCGCCACCCGTACAGTGAAGGAGGGGATCTGTATGAAAAGATCCGCACAGACCGTTTTGCGCGAGGGCGCGTATTATACCATTGCGGCCGTCAACGGCCGCGTACTGGAAGTGGCCGACTACAACACCGAGAACGGCGCCTCCATCCAGCTGTGGAGCTATGAGGGCCAGCCCTGGCAGCAGTGGACCTTTGAGGAGGCCGGCGAGGGCGTGTACCGCATCAAGAACCGCTTTACCGGCAAGGTGATGGATCTGACCATGACCGGCGTGGACAACGGCACCTGGGTGCACCAGTGGGCGCCGACCAGCGGCATGGGCCAGCGCTGGCAGGTGGTGCCGGTCGAGGGCGGGCGCGTCAAGCTGCGCAACGTTCTGGCCGACAAAGTCATCGACCTGGTCGGCATGCGGGTGGAAAACGGCACCCAGGCCCAGATCTGGCAGGACGTCTACGGCGAGAACCAGCTTTGGCGGCTGGACCCCGTGCCGGACAAGCTGCTGCAAAAGGACCCGCCGGCCCCCGCGCCGCGCCCGGCGCGCAAGGCCCCCGCCGCCCGCACCCAGACCGGCAAGGGCACCGCCAAAAAGACCGGCGGCAAATCCGCCCGCCGCAGCAGCAAAAACAAGTGACCGCAAGTATATTTTAAAAATCCATCGGCCTCGGCGGGCGTGCACCGGCGAGGCCGAGCCTTCTCTTTGCAGCGTGTCGAGTTTCTCGACACGCTGTGCGCCCCCGGCACAGAATGTGCCGGGGGTGCTTGCATTTGGGGGTGGGCGGTGCTACAATGCGTGTAACGCAGAAAAGGGGTGCGGAAGCATGGAAAAGGTAAAGGCATTTTTAAAACGCAAAGACATTCTTTTTTCCGCCACGCGCTACGGCGTGGAGGCGATGGCCGCCATGGCGCAGGGGCTGTTTGCCAGCCTGCTCATCGGCACCATTTTGCAGACGCTGGGCCAGCAGACCGGCCTTGCCTTCCTCGTGGAGGCCGGCGGCTACGCCATGGCGGTGGCCGGCCCGGCGATGGCGGTGTCCATCGGGTACGCGCTGCACGCGCCGCAGCTGGTGCTGTTCAGCCTGATCGCCGTGGGCAGCGCCGCCAACGCCCTGGGCGGCGCCGGCGGCCCGCTGGCGGTGTATTTTATCAGCATCCTTGCGTGTGAGTGCGGCAAGCTCGTCAGCAAGGAGACAAAGGTCGATATCCTCGTCACCCCGGCGGTGACGGTGCTCATCGGCGTGGGCGCGGCGGCGCTGTGCGCGCCGGCCATCGGCAGCGCGGCCGGCCTTGTGGGCAACGCCGTGATGTGGGCCACCGACCTGCAGCCGTTCCTGATGGGCATCCTCGTCTCGGTGCTGGTGGGCATGGCGCTCACGCTGCCCATCTCCAGCGCCGCCATCTGCGCCGCGCTGGGCCTGACAGGCCTTGCCGGCGGCGCCGCCGTGGCGGGCTGCTGCGCGCAGATGGTGGGCTTTGCCGTGATGAGCTGGCGCGAGAATGGCGTGGGCGGCCTTGTCAGCCAGGGGCTGGGCACCAGTATGCTGCAAATGCCCAACATCCTCAAAAACCCGCGGGTGTGGATACCGCCGACGCTGGCCGCCGCCGTGACCGGGCCCGTCGCCACCTGCCTGTTCCGGCTGGAAATGAACGGGCCGGCCATCTCCTCCGGCATGGGCACCTGCGGGCTGGTGGGGCCCATCGGTGTGTACACCGGCTGGGTGGCAAACGGCGGCGCCCCCTCGGCGGGGGACTGGGTGGGCCTTGTGCTGGTCTGCTTTGTGCTGCCCGCTTTGCTGAGCGAGGGGTTCTGCCTTGTGCTGCGCCGCATAGGCTGGATACGGCAGGGCGATCTGGCCCTGCACTGAGGCCGATAAAAGGGAGAGGGCGGCTTTACCGGCCGCCCCTTTTTTTGGCCACCCCCCGCCGCGAAAAATTTTTTTACTTTTTTTGCAAAAACACCCCATTTTCGTGAGCCGTTTTGGGCCCGGCTTACGTCTTATGGTATAGATACCCCTGCGGGGGGCGCGGGCGCCCAAATCGGTTGACGGCGACGCGCGGATACGATATAATGTAGGTGCTGTAAAAGGCCCAAAACGCACACCGTGCGCCGGAGACAACGCCCCGCACCCGCCCATAGAATGGAAAGGATGATGTGCCATGGATGCTTTGAACCGACCATCGTAGGTCCCCATGGGGTATACTGTCCGATGCAGGGCTTTCCTGCTGGCAAAAAGCCTTTCTGACGGTTACCCCCCCCCGTTGCGAAACGCACGCGAGAGGGCTTGACCGCCTTTTTTATCCCCTATTCCCAAAGATCCCCTATTGTAATGACAGGAGGTCCCCCATGAAAAACAAAACTTTGCGCTGCATCGCCCTGCTGCTGGGCCTGTGCCTGGTGCTTTCTTCCTGCGCACAGCCCGCCATGGTGAACATCGAGGAATCCTATCCCCCCAAGGCCGATTCCCCCTTTGCCGAGACGGAAGCCGGCGAAGGGCTGGAAGAGGTACAGGAAACGCTGCCCGCCGAGGACGCCCCGACGGCGGAGCCCACTGAGGAACCCACCACAGAGCCCACCGAGGCGCCTGCGGAAAGCGCGGCACCCGCTGAGGAGCCCACCGAAGCGCCGGCCCCGGCCGACGAGGGCGAGCCCACGCCCGCCCCGGAAGTGAACGCCGCCGGCCTGCCGGGCTATGAGGCGGACGCCCCGACGGCGGAACCCACTGAGGAACCCACCGCAGAGCCCACCGAGGCGCCTGCGGAAAGCGCAGCGCCCACCGAGGAGCCCACCGCCGAACCCACGCCGGAACCCACTGCGGAACCCACTGCGGAACCCACTGCGGAACCGACGGCGGAACCTTCGGCCGAACCCTCCGACGCGCCGGCCGCCATTGCCGCCGCGCCGGAAGCCCCGCTGGCAAGCGACACCGTCCCCACCATCAGCTTCGTCGCCACCGGCGCGGAGGACACCTCCATCCTGAACTTCTGCGAGGGCGTCACCGTCACCGTCACCGACGACGACCTTGCCTCCGTCAGCTTTGACGGCGTGGAGGCCGACGTGAGCAGCGGCTCCGTGACCAAGGTCTATGTTGGCAGCGAGGGCGACCTGACGCTTGAGAACTGGCACGATACCGAGCGCCTGCACGACGCCGGCACCCACACCGTGACCGCCACCGACAAAGCCGGCCACACCGTCTCCCAGGTGTTCTATGTCTGGCACATCCTGGGCGGGCGCCACAGCGAGGACCGCCCGGCCACCTGCACCGAGGACGAACACGAGGAAGAGATCTACATCTGCCAGACCTGCCACAAGCAGTGGGCCACCTTCTCCTTTAAAAAGGACGGCGAAAAGGCCCTGGGCCATGCCTGGAAAGCCACGTCCAACACCAAGCAGGTCGATGGCAAGAAGGTCACACAGTATAAGTGTGAGCGCTGCGGCGCCACCGAGTACTTTACCGAGGTGAGCGCGGACGGCAAGACCGGCACCTCCGCCCATGATATGGTCGAGGACAGCCGCCAGGCCCCCACCTGCGACAAAAACGGCTACATCAAATACAAGTGCAGCCACGACGGCTGCACCGAGACCAGGACCGAGATCCTGTACGCCGTCGGCCACAAATTTGGTGACTGGACGACGACCACCGTCACCGACGTCTGCGGCACCCAGAAGATCATGAGCCACACCTGCGATGTGTGCGGGTATAAAGAGGATGTCGCCATCGGCTACGTCAGCAAGGAGCACAGCTTCGTCTGGGCCGTCGGTAAATCCTCCACCTGCTCCGAGAACGGCGAGTGGGTCGAGGTGTGCAGCAAGTGCGGCACCCGCTCCGGCGCGACGCGTCCCATCCCCAAGGCAGAGCACACCTTCAACGAATGGCACAACACGAAGGAAGCCACCTGCGCACAGGCCGGCACCAAACAGCGTGAGTGCCAGAAGTGCGGCGAGGTCGAGACCGGCACCATCCCCAAGCTCCAGCACACCTGGACCGAATGGGAGGACAAAGAGGCCGCCACCTGCACGCAACCCGGCAGCCAGGAGCGCCACTGCGAGCTGTGCAACACCACCGAGACCAAAAAGGTCGCCCAGCTGCAGCACGTCGCGGCCGCGGACGACCATGACTGCACCACCCCCACCGTGTGCGCCAACTGCGGCGCCGAGATGAAGGCCGCGCCCTACGCCGAGCACACCTACAGCCGCCTGACCTGCACCACCAGCGATGCCTCCGGCCACTGGGCCACCTGCGTCAACCCCAACTGTGATGCCGTGAAGCCCGGCTCCTTCAAAGCGCACGTGCCGGTACAGGCGTCCTGCCTGTCCCCGGTGGTGTGCCAGACCTGCAACTACGTCATCGAGCCGGCCGCCTGCACCGAGCATACCTATGCCGACGAGTGGACCACCAACGCCAACTACCACTGGCACGCCTGCACCAACGCCTGCGCCAACGAGAAGGGCTGCCCCGCCAGGCAGGGCTACGGGGCGCACACCCCTGCCCCCGATGACGGGGACTGCACCACCCCGGTCAAGTGCTCGGTCTGCGGGTATATCCTGACCCCGGCCAAGAACCATGTCTGGTCCGCTTCCTATACCAGCAACGGCGCCGGCGGCCATTACCACACCTGCAAAAACGCCGGCTGCACCCGGCACACCGATGTGGAAGCCCACACCGCCGCCGCGGATGACGGCAACTGCGCCACGGCCGTGCGCTGCACCCAATGCAGCTACGTCATGGTTTCCGCACGGCAGCACACCTGGTCCCCGAATGCCATCAGCGCGGGCGAGCAGGGGCACTACCACTTCTGCATCAACGGCGGCTGCGGCGTGCACAGCGGCATCTCCGCCCACACCGCCATCGACGATGGTGACCCCAACACCGCGGCGATCTGCTCCGCCTGCGGGTATACCATCGCCCCGGCCCAGCCGGCCCCCGAACCTTCGGCCGAGCCTTCCCCCGAACCTTCGGCCGAGCCTTCCCCCGAACCTTCGGCCGAGCCTTCCCCGGCGCCCTCCCCCGAACCCTCTGCCGAACCTTCCCCGGCGCCCGAAAGCCAGGAAGGCACCGAAGGGTTTGTGAGCCGCCTGTACTCCATCTGCCTTGACCGCCCCGCCGATGACAGCGGCCTGGAGGGCTGGGGCATCCTGCTGGATGACCACTCCATCGGCGGCCTGGAAGCCGCCAGCGGGTTCATCTTCAGCCCTGAGTTCACCTCCCATGGCTACTCCAACGCCGAATATGTCGAGCGCCTGTATCTTGCCATCCTCGGCCGCCCGGCGGATGAGGCGGGCCTGCAAGCCTGGGTCGCCGCGCTGGACAGCGGCACTTCCCGCGAGGAAGTGTTCAACGGCTTTGCCTTCAGCCAGGAGTTCAACGGCATCTGCAACGATTACGGCATCGCGGTCACCGTTGACAGCGGCGCGGCTGCCTCTGCCGGCGGCAGTTCCTCCGGCGGTGCGCAGGGCAAGGATGTCTCCTCCTTCGTGGAACGGCTGTACGATGTCTGCCTGAACCGCAGCGCCGATGCCACCGGCCTGGCCGGCTGGAGCGACGGGTTGACCTCCCAGCGTGACAGCGGCAGCGATGTTGCCTATGGGTTCCTGTTCAGCTCCGAATTCACCGGCAAAAATTACAGCGACGAAGAGTTCGTTTCGTATATGTACAAAGCGCTCTTTGACCGCCCGGCCGATGAGGGCGGTATGCAGACATGGCTCACCGCTATGCGCAACGGCGCCAGCCGTGAGGATGTGTTTGAGGGCTTTGTCGGCAGCGATGAGTTTACCGCCCTGTGTGAAAGCTACGGCATCCGCCGCTGAGTTCCCCGCCATCCCCACCCGCACGATCTGCCACCAAAACGCCGCCCGGCGCCAACAGGCGCCGGGCGGTTTAGCGTGTCGCGTGCCGCGACACGCTGCAAAAGAGGGGTTCGGCTTAGCTGGCTGCGCCAGTCCGCCTGCACCCCTCTCTTGGACACACCCCATCGCAAAAAATACCGTGCGCATGCCTTACAGGCGATTTGCACGGTATTTTTTGCTCTAGCGGTATCGCCCTCGCGTCTCCGGCCCAAGAGCCGCACTTCGTGCGGTTGGCCTCCGACGTGCGCCTGCGGGCGCGACTGCGCATGTCAGCCGAGGGCGATAGGTTTAGAAAGCGGGTTTTTCCGCAACCTGCACCGCCCGGCGCCAACAGGCGCCAGGCGGTTCAGCGTGTCAAAAAGTCAACTGCGATTCCACGGCAAGCTGTAGGGGGCGGCGTCCTCGACGCCCCGTAAACGTTGCAACGGCAGAAAGTTTGCGGGACGTCCGGAGGCCGTCCCCTACAAGCACTCCAAAAAGCATTTGCTGCTTCTTTTTCGACAGTCTGCCCGCCCGGCGCCAACAGGCGCCGGGCGGCACGTGTTATCATTTTCGGGCAGGCTTACGGGGCGGGCCGTGTTCAGCCCTTTGCGCCCCGCCCGCCGAACAAAAACCACCGGGCCACGCCGCCTGCCGCGCGGTAGGGCAGCGGGCGCAGGGCCTTGTCGGCTTCCTTGAGCAGCTGCCGGATGGGCAGGTGCTGCGGGCAGTGGCCCTCGCACTTGCCGCAGCCGATGCACTGGGTGGCAAAGGCCGGCTCCTTGCGCAGGGCGACCACCTGCCAGTATTCCCGCCGGCCGGCGGCGGGGCTTTCGATGGACATCTCGTTGTAGCAGCGGAAGGTCTGCGGGATGTCCACGCCCTTGGGGCAGGGCATACAGTACCCGCAGCCGGTGCACGGCGCCTTGACGCCCTGCTCGATGGCCGCTTTGGCCTTTTGCAGCAGGGCTTTGTCGGCCGCGGTCAGGGCGCCGGGGCGCGCTTCGTCGGCGATGCGGCAGTTTTCGGCGACCATCTCGGGGCTGTTCATGCCCGAAAGCACGCAGGTCACGGCCGGCTGGTCCCACAGCCAGCGCAGCGCCCACTCGGCGGGGGTCCAGCCCTGCGGCGCCGCGGCGAACAGCTCCCGCGCGGCTTTGGGCAGCATATTCACCAGCTTGCCGCCGCGCAATGGCTCCATGATGATGACGGGCAGGCCCTTGGCGGCGGCCGCCTCCAGCCCGGCGCGGCCGGCCTGGCTGTTCTCATCGAGATAATTGTACTGGATCTGGCAGAAATCCCAGGGGTACGCCTCCAGCAGCTGCAAAAACATCGCCGTGCCGCCGTGGAAGGAAAACCCGATGGCGCCGATCTGCCCGGCCGCCTTTTTGGCGGCGATCCACTCCCGCACACCCAGCGCCTCCAGCTTGTGCCAGGCGGCGATGTCGGTGAGCATATGCATGAGGTAATAGTCGACATGGCCGGTGCGCAGGCGGCGGCACTGCTCGGCAAAATAGCGGTCCAGGTCGGCGGCGGAGCGCACAAGGTACTGCGGCAGCTTGGTGGCAAGGTATACCTTGTCCCGCAGGTGGTTGCGCGCGAGGATCTCGCCCACGGCGGCCTCGCTGCCGGGGTAGATGTAGGCGGTGTCCAGGTAGTTGACGCCGGCGCCGATGGCGGCCAGCAGTTCCTTTTCGGCCTTGTCAAGGTCGATGCCGCCGCCCTTGCGGGCAAAGCGCATACAGCCGTACCCCAACACCGAGATGGGCCGGCCGGCCTTGTCGTTGCGGTATTGCAACGCTCATTCCCCCTTCCGCGCGCGTTTGGCGCGTTTTTTCTTTTTGCCGGCATCCTCCGGGGCGGGCAGCGCCGGGGCGTGCCCCGGCAGGGTGAGGGTAAAACGCGTCCACGCGCCCTCTTCGCTCTCCACACGGATGCCGCCGCCCAGCAGCGAGGCCAGCACCTTGCAGATGTGCAGCCCCAGCCCGGCGCCGCGGGTGTTCAGCCCGCGGGAGCGGTCCTCTTTATAAAAGCGCTCGAACACGTAGGGCAGCGCCTCGGCGGCGATGCCGGCGCCGGTGTTCTCCACGCGCAGCTCCACCGCCTGCCCCGCCGGCGCGGCCGCAAAGCGGATGGTGCCGCCCGCCGGGGTGAACTTGATGGCGTTGTCCACAAGGTTGTACACGATCTGCTGCACAAGGTCGGGGTCGGCGTAGACGGTGGTGCGCTCCGCGCCAAGGCCCTCGATGTCGATATGCCCCTCCTCGATGCGCCGCTCATCCGCGAGCACCACCCCGTTGACCGACTGCCAGATATCGTATTCCCGCGCGCGGATGGGCACCTCGCCCGCCTCCAGGCGGGTGATGTCCAGCATATTCTGCACAAGGCGCGCCAGGCGGCCGGTCTCCTCCGACACGATGGCGAGGTATTTGGGGTTTTCCTCCGGGGGGATGGTGCCGTCCAGCATACCGTCGATAAAGCCCTTGATGGTGGTCATAGGGGTGCGCAGCTCATGCGCGATGTTGCCCATGAACTGGCCGCGGGCGTTGTCGATGGTCTGCAGGCGGGCCGCCATGTTGTTGAAGGTGGCGGCGAACTCCGCCAGCTCCTCGCAGCCGTCCACCGGCGCACGGGCGGTGAAATCCCCCCCGCCGAGGCGGTGCGCGGCGGCGCTGATGGCCTCGATGGGGGCGGTGACGCGGCGGGTGAGCACCAGCGTGAGCACGCCGGAAAACAGCAGCATCAACAGCGCCGAGAGGATGAAAATGTTCAGCGTATCGCCGATGTAATCACCCAGGGCGTCCATCGGCGTGGCGGCGAACAGGTAGCCCTTCGTCTCGCCCACGCGCAGCGCCCGGCCCACCGTATAGTAGCGGCGGGCGTACACGCCGCCCAGGTCGCTCTGCGCAAAAAGGTCATCGCCGGCGTCCATGCGGCGCAACAGGTCGGCGGGGATGTCGGCGCCGGTAAAAACGCCGTCGGCCCCGGTGTGCAGCACGATGTGCCCCTGCCCGTCGCTGACAAAGATGACGGCCCCCACCGCCGTCTCAAACAGGCCGTAACGCTCCCGCGCGTTTTCCAGCAGGCCGGCGTCGATATCGGGCAGCGTGACGATGGTGCCCTCGCCGGCAAAGCGCTCGCTCAGCGCCGAGGCGCCGTCCAGCACGCCGGTCAGCGCAGCGCGGCGCTCCCGCGCGAAATACACGCCGGACAGCGTCGTCTGGATGCCGCACATGAGCGTGAGCCCCAGCAGGAGCGTGACGGCGATGGAGGCAAAAAACTCCCGCCGGATGCTTTTGCGCGCCATTTATTCCTTTACCTCGAACTTGTAGCCCACGCCCCAGACGGTCTTGAGGCTCCAGCGGTCACTGGCGCCCTCCAGCTTTTCGCGCAGGCGCTTGACGTGCACGTCGATGGTGCGGGAATCGCCGTAATATTCAAAGCCCCACACCTCGTCGAGCAGCTGGTCGCGCGTGTAGACGCGGTTGGGGTGGCCGGCCAGGCAGGCCAGCAGCTCCAGCTCCTTGGGCGGGGCCTCGACCACCTTGCCCTTGACCTTGAGCTCATAGCGGTTCATATCAAGGTGCAGCTCCGGGAAGTCATAGACGCCTTTGCTGTCCTCCTCCCTGGCGGCGCAGCGGCGCAGCACCGCCTTGATGCGGGCGGTGACCTCCTTGGCGTCGAAGGGCTTGACGATGTAATCGTCGGCGCCGAGCTCCAGGCCCAGCACCTTGTCATACGTTTCGCCCTTGGCGGTGAGCATGATGATGGGCGTCTTGTCGTTGGCGCGTATCTTGCGGCAGACCTCCCACCCGTCGATGCCGGGCATCATCACGTCCAGCAGCACAAGGGCCGGGTGCTGGCGGTCAAACTCCGCCAAAGCGGCGGCGCCGTCGTAGGCCATGGTCACGGCGTAGCCCTCCTTGACGAGGTACAGGCGCAGCAGCTCGCAGATATTTTTGTCGTCATCCACGACGAGGATCTTTTCGTTCGGCATAGTCGGGGCCTCCCTTTCGCAGCGTGTGCCTTTATTATACAGGGTAATTGTGGAAAAAGTAAGAACAGGCGGGCGTTTTTTACCATGATACCGCGCCGGGGGCAAAATGTCCACAGCAAAGGCGCCGGCAGGCCCCGGCAGGCGCTAAAAACGCTTGACATCACCGCCGAAAAGGGCGATAATCCCTATTGGATACAAAGGGTTGCCCGTTTGCGGGAGGAGGGATCTTCATGTTCAAGCTGCGCCATGCCTTGTGCGCGCTCCTGTTTGGCGCGCTGTTTGCCGCCCTCCCCGCATATGCCGAGAGCGCCGGCCCCTTTACCGTTGAGGGCGGCGTACCGGATATAGATTACACCTACGCGGAAAGCGTTTTGACCATCCTGACCGACACACCGCTCACCCTCAGCGGCACCACGGCCGGCCCTGACCGCATCCTGGTGGCCAAAGACGTCAGCGCAGATCTGACGCTGGCCGGGCTGACGATCCAGTTTGACTACAATACCACCCGCGACCTTCCCGCTTTTGCCATTGCGGACGACAGCACCGGCGATGTGACCATCACGCTGGCGGACGGCACCAAAAATCTGCTTGCGGGCGGTTACTGGTGCGCCGGCCTGCAGAAGAACGGCAACGGTGCCGACGTCGGCACGCTGACCATCCGCTGCGCCCACAGCGGTGCGCCGGGCCACGCCTGCGGCGCCGCCTGCGGCAGCCTGGAATGCATCGGCTGCTGGGGTGCCGGCATCGGCAGCCAAAACAGCCATTCCACCAAAAACATTGCCATCCTGGGCGGCAACATCACCGCGTGGAGCGCCACCCACGGCGCCGGCATCGGCGCCGGCAGCGGGGGCCGTGCCGAGGGCTTTTCCATCCAGGGCGGCAGCATCGATGCTTATGGCGGGGACCGGGGCGGCGGTGCCTCATCGTCCGCCGTCGGCGATGAATATTACTCCCCCGTGACCGTCACGGGCGGCGTGCTCCGTACCCACGGCGCGCACACCGTTGCGGAGCCGGGGCCCGGGCATATCAACGGCCCGCTGGTGATGACCGGCCCGGACGGCACGCCCGGCAACGCCTTTATCGTGACCGGCTCGGTCAACAACGAAGCCGGCAAAGATACCTGGTCCGGCGTGGTGTTTGAGGGCGCTGCCGGGCAGGTCTACGGTCCCTCAGTCACTTTGCCGTACAGCGTGACCGTGCCCGACGGGGCCACCCTGACGGTGCCCGCCGGCACGGTGCTGACGGTGGAGCCGGGGGCCACGCTCACCGTGGAGGGCACGCTGCAAAACGACGGCTCCGTCGTGCTGGAAGGGCAGCTTTTGCCGGCTTCCCCCAACATCGCCGGCAGCGGCACGCTGACCGTCCCCATGGGGGAGCTTTTGGCGGATACCGCCTCCACACAGGACGTGACCTGCGCCGACCATGTGCTGTACATCCATAACGGCGCACAGGTCACCCTGCGTATGCGCGACGGCCTTGCCCAAACCACACAGGACCATGTTGTGGTGGACGCGGGGGCCGACGCCCGTATCACACTGGACGGCGTCGATATCGATATGAGCGGGCAGCCGGATACGCCTGCCCTTGCGGTCGCCGCGGGCAGCAGCGGCGATGTCACCGTGCTGCTGGCCGAGGGCACCGTAAACCGCCTTGCCGGCGGTGCGGGCGCCGCCGCATTGCAAAAGGACGGCGACGGTGCTGTGGGCATCCTGACCATTACGGGCCCCGGCACGCTGGAGGCCCGGGGCGGTGACGGGGCTGCCGGCATCGGCGGCGGACGTACCCAGGCCGCCCGCGGCATAACGGTAGCCGGCGGGGCCGTCAGCGCCGTCGGCGGCCCGGACGGTGCCGGCATCGGCGGCGGGCAGGCGGGCCATGGCAGCGATATCTCCATCACCGGCGGCCATGTGGCCGCCATCGGCGGCGACGGGGCTGCCGCCATCGGTGACGGCGCCGCCGCCGCCGACGGCAGCACCGGGTTTTCTGTCACCGGCGGCAGCGTGACCGCCACCGCCGGGGAGGGCGGCCCGGTGTTCACCCTCCGCCCGGATTTTGGCAGCTATACCTGGCTGGCGTTCGGCGAACCGGCCGAAGGTACCGCAAGCGAGACTTTTATCGGCTGCACCGGCGGCCCCGCCCCCGTCTGGAACAGCTACCGCCGGGTGCAGATACGCCCCCTGCGTGCCCTTGCCGCCACGCTTGCGGCCGACCCGGCACAGGCGGAGCTGGACGGCCTCCACGCGGCCCGGAGCAGCCTTACGGCGGCGCTGCGGGCCGACATCGACGAGCCGGCGGCACAGGTGGACATCCCGCTGCCCCCGGCCGCGGTCACCTGGACGCTGGACGGTGCACAGAGCGCCGCCACATCGTTGGACGCCGCCGGCCTGTTGTATGTGGGCCGGGATGAGCGCGCCGCCGCCCTGACGGTGACGGCGCAGTACGCTGCCGCTTCGGTGCGTATCACCATCCCGGTGGTGCAGCCTGTCTATACCGTCCGCTTTGACACCCGGGGCGGCTCCGCCATTCCGGCGCAAAGCGCCGCGCGCTACACGGCAGTATCCCTGCCCGACGCCCCCTCCCGTGACGGTTACCGCTTTACGGGTTGGTACACCGACGCCGCCGGTACCCTTGCGTGGGATACGGCCGCCGAAATAACGGGGGATGTGGTGCTGTATGCCGGATGGGAGCCCGTGCCCACGCCTACGTCAACACCGACACCCACACCGACACCCACACCGACACCGACACCGACACCGACACCCACACCGACACCCACGCCCACGCCGGTGCCTGCGCCGGAGCCCACCCCGGCACCGACCCCTGCCCCGGCGCAAAGCGACCTCTCGATCCCCCGCACCGGGGACACCGGCCCGTCAGGGTTGCCGTATGCTCTCCTCATAGTGGGCGGCGCGGGTCTGCTCGGCCTCGCACTTTACCGCCGGCATTTCGAATGACCCCCCTGCCGTGCCCAGCCGTTGGCTGCGGCGCGCAAATGCCCCGGCAGGCTGATTTTTGCCCGCCGGGGGGTATCTGTTCTTTACGATAAGGGATGTGACACAATATGAAATTAGGCATCGTCGGGCTGCCCAATGTGGGCAAGTCCACCCTTTTCAACGCCATCACCTCGACCGGCAACGCGCAGGCGGCCAACTACCCGTTCTGCACCATCGAGCCCAACGCCGGCACCGTGGCGGTGCCGGATCCGCGGCTGGACAAGCTGGCCGAGGTCTGGCAGACCGCCAAAAAAACGCCCGCCACGGTGGAATTTGTCGACATTGCGGGGCTTGTGAAGGGTGCCGCGCAGGGCGCCGGGCTGGGCAACCGGTTTTTGGGGCACATCCGGGAATGTGACGCCCTCGTCCACGTGGTGCGCTGCTTTGACGACGACAACATCGTGCACATCGTCGAGGACGTGAACAAGCCCGAACGCGTGGACCCCATCCGCGACATCGACGCCGTGGACCTGGAGCTCATCCTCTCGGATCTTGAGCAGGTGAACAACCGCCTGGCCCGCCAGCAGAAGGCCGCCAAGACCGGCAACAAGGCCGCCGCGGCCGAGGCGGCGGTGCTCTCGGCGCTTGCCGCGCATCTCGAGGCCGAAAAGCCCGCCCGCACCTTTGCCTTTGACGAGGCCGACGAGGCGCAGGCCCTGCTGCGCAGGGAGCTGGGCCTGCTCTCGGCAAAGCCCGTGATCTATGCCTGCAACGTCGGCGAGGACGACCTGCTGGGCGGCCTTGAGGGGAACCCCTACTACCCGGCGGTGGCGGCGCGCGCCGCCGCCGAGGGCGCCGCGGCGATGCCCATCTGCGCCCGCACCGAGGCGGACCTTGCCGGCGCGGGCGAGGCGGAAAAGCGCGCTTTTCTGGCGGAGATGGGCATTACGGCGACGGGGCTGGAGAACCTGATCACGGCAAGCTACACCCTGCTGGGGCTCATCAGCTTTTTGACCGACGGCAAAAAGGAATGCCGCGCCTGGACCATCCGCCGCGGCACCAGGGCGCCGCAGGCCGCGGGCAAGATCCACTCGGACTTTGAGCGCGGCTTCATCCGCGCGCAGGTCATCGCCTACAGCGACCTGGCCGCCGCCGGGTTCGACTACGCGGCCGTCAAGGCGAAGGGCCTGCAGCGCACCGAAGGCAAGGAATACGTCGTCAACGACGGCGACGTGATCGAGTTTTTGTTCAACGTGTAAGGAGGGCGGACGATGGTCTACGGCATCATGGGCGCGCTGGAGGAGGAAGTTGCCGAGCTCTGCGCGCGGCTGCAGGGCGTGACGGTGGAGCAGTACGCCGGCGTGGCGTACCACCGCGGCACGCTGGACGGGCAGCCGGCCGTTGTGTGCTGCGCCGGCATGGGCAAGGCGAACGCCGCCGCCACCACGCAGCTGCTCATCACGAAATACGGCGCGGAGCGCATCGTTTTTTCCGGCATCGCCGGCAACATGACGGCGAAGATCGGCATCGGGGACGTGGTCGTGGGCGAGACGGTGTTCTACCACGACGCCGAGGACCGTATGCTGGCCGAGAGCGCCCCCTTTGTGAGCGTGTACCCCGGTGACCCGGCGCTGGTCAGCGCCGCGCTGGACGCCTGCGCGGCGCTGGGGGTGCGGGCCATCGCGGGGCGCATCGCCACCGGGGACAAATTTATCGGCGACCCGGCCACCAAGGCCGCCATCGCCGCCGCCTGCCACCCCGACTGCGTGGAGATGGAGGGCGCCGCCGTGGCGCAGGTGGCCGCGCGCAACGGCGTGCCCTGCGTCATCCTGCGCGCCATGAGCGACAACGCCGAGGAAAGCGGCGAAAAGATCCTGTCGCTGGATATCCGGCGCTATGTGCAGAACGCCGCCGCCATCGTGGCCGAAACCGTCAAAGCCTTGGGATGAGCGGGGCCGTTTGGCCCCGCCGCACAAATGGGCGGTACGTTTCTCGCAGTTTGCGGGCCGATTGTAATGTATTGAGAAGTATCATAAGTAACAGGAAGGGAAGGGAGATAGGTAACAGTTTTCTGCTAAAATAGAAGGCATCAGAGACGCGAAAGGGTGAGTCGGATGCCATGGAGGCAGGAGACCGTAATGGAGAATCGGGAGAAATTCGTAGAGGCCGTGGAGAGCCATCAGGCGAGCATGAGCGCGGTGTGCCGGGAATATGGGATCAGCCGCAAAACGGGCTACAAATGGCTGGCACGGGTAAGAGAAGGGCAGCCGCTCAACGACCAGAGCCGGCGGCCAAAGCGGCAGCCGGGCAAGACCGGCCCGGAAATAGAGCGGCTCATCCTGGAGCTCCGGGCTTGGGATAGGCCTGAAAGGGCATAGTACGGGCAACGCCCCTAAAACCGGGGCTATCGTAAGAAAGTTTTATCAAGTTTTGCAGGGACGGCATGATTTCGATCATGCCGTTTCCTGCTTTTCCTGTTCCATCAGCTTATCCAGCGGGATGTAGCCTACAAGGTCATACTCAATGCGAATTTCCTGCCGCCGCTTGCCGCTGGACTTGTCCGGCGCTCCAATATAAATCGCTTTTACAAGCTCCCGCAGGGCGTATGGTGTCAATTCCGTTAGGTCAGCGTATTTACGTACCCGTTTGATAAACTGTTCCAAATCTTGAATCTGTCGTTCCTGTACTTCAATTTCCTGCTGTAATGTCTGCACTTCGGCTTT
>CANRCB010000026.1 GCA_947629015.1 uncultured Gemmiger sp. | reverse complement strand
CGTATCATCACCGATTCCGCCGCCGACCTTACCGCCGAGCAGGCTGCCCAGCCCGGCGTGACCGTCATCCCCATGGGCGTCCTGTTTGAAGATGGGGCCTGCCTGCGCGACGGCGTGGACATCACCGCCGACGGCTTTTACGCCAAAATGGCCGCCAGCCAGAAATTGCCGCTCACCAGCCAGCCCTCGCTGCGGGAATTCCTTGAGCCGTTCAAGGCCGCGCAGGCCGCCGGCGACGGGGCCGTGGGCATTTTTATCAATTCGGATTTTTCCGGCACCTGCCAGGGCGCGCGCATGGCCGCACTGGAATGTGAGGGCGCTGACATCGCCATCGTCGATTCCGGCACCGCCACGCAGGGCGAGGGCATTTTGGTGCGCGAGGCGCTGCGCCTGCGCGCGCAGGGGCTGGGCGCCGCGGCCATCGCGCAGGAGCTCGAGGGGTTGAAAACGCGCATCCGCATCCTGGCCGTGGTCGACAGCCTCAAGCACCTGCACAAGGGCGGCCGGCTGCCGGCCGCGGTGGCGCTGGTGGGCGGCGCGCTGGGCATCAAGCCGGTCATCGGCGTGGCGGGCGGCAAGATCACCTTGGCCGACAAGGCCCGCGGCCGCCCCGGGGCGTATGTGGCGCTGTTCCGCCAGCTGGAAAAATGCGGCATCGACCCCGCCTTCGGCTGCGCGCTGCTCTACAGCGACGACCGCCGCGCCGTGCTGCCCATCCAGCGCTATGTGCGCGATACGCTGCACATCGCCGACGCCTGCGTAGCGCAGGTGGGCGCCGCCATCGGCACCCACATCGGCCCGGCCGCCGCCGGGATAGCCTTTGTGGCAAAGGAATAAACGCAGAAAACGATCCGGCCGCCGGGACATTTGCCCCGGCGGCCACAGTGTGTCAAAAAAGCGCTTTTATGGGTAGATTTGTAGGGCGGGGGCTTGCCCCCGCCGCATGACTTTGCCGCTGCAACAATGTTTTCCGGCGGGCTCAAGAGCCCGCCCTACACGCTTCCATACTTTCGTTGTGGGCGTAGGGCGGCCCTCAGGCCGCCGCGAAGGTGCTTCGGGCCGGTTGTGCAGGTAAGGGGAGATCAGGGACCCGGGCCGGGGCGTACCGTGGCCGTCAGGCCGGGGCGCGCCACTGTTCGAGCAGCGCTGCCGCCTGCGCGGGGTCGGCCAGCGCGGCATCCAGCGGCAGCGTGAACAGAACATTGATGCCCTCGGTGGCGGCCGGGTCGGTACGGATGGCACCGGTGGCGGCGTCCAACGTGTAGGTGCTGAAATTCGGGAACATACCCTGCTGCACCATCAGGTAGACGGTGCGGTCGGCAAAGGGGGCGACGGTGTCGCACTCCACCACCATATAGTAGGTGCCGTCCACCACCGTGCCGTGCCAGGCGGTGTGCATCATCATGGGGTTGCAGTCGATGGGGGCTTCCCCCTCGATGAGCGGCCCCACGGCCAGCCCCTCGTTGGCGAAAGCATTGTCCGGGTCATCCAGCGCGCCCATCGGCGTGCCATCGCTTGGGCGGATGGCAAGGGCGGCATAGGTGCGGCCGGGCGTCAACTCTCCCCAGCTGCGGCTCCAATAGCCGCTCAGGTTCTCGGCGGTGGTCAGGCCCAGCAGCGTGATGTCATACCCTGCGTCGGTCTGCGTCTCATTGACGGTGATGGCATCCGGCGCGTCAAAGGCGGCGGCCAGGGCGTCAAGGCCCACCTGGGCCGCGACCTCGCGCGGGGACAGGAGCCAGCCGGCGGCCGCGGCGCCCAGGCACAGGCAGGCAGCGGCGGCGGCCAAAGCCGCGGCGAACAGCTTTTTCTTTTTCATCGGTTTCCCTCCCTGCTGCGTTTGCGGGCAGGCGGCGCCCACGCCGGCCAGCGCCCGCGCCAGCACACGCTCAAACTCGTCGCCGGCCAGCGGCGCGGCGTCCTCCTCCAGCGGCAGCGCATCCAGCGCCGCCAGCAGGTCTTTGTCACAGGTTTTTGGCATGGTCTGTCGCCTCCTGGTGTGTCAACGCCCGGCGCAGCCGTTCCCGGCCGCGGCTCAGGCGCACGTGTACGGTGTTTTCGGTCATGCCCAAGGCGGCCGCGATCTCCCGGCAGGGCTGCAAAAGGTAGTACCGGCGCAGAAAGATGTCGCGGTCGGGCGGCGCCATCGCCGCCACCAGCGCGCCCACGGCGTCCTCCTTATCGGTGGCGGTGCGGTCGAATTCGGCCAGCTCGCCCAGTGTTTCGGCCAGGCCGTCGTCCAGGGGCACGGTGCCCGTGCGGCACAGCCGGTGGTAGCGGTTGATGGCAGCGTTGCGCGCCGTCACCGCCAGCCACGCCCGCAGCGGCACCTGCCCGCCGGCCAGCGCGGCGGCGTGCCGCCACAGCGCCACAAAGGCGTCGGCCATACACTCCTCGGCGTCCTGCGGGTCGTGCGGCAGGACGCGGCCGCAGATGCTTTTCAGCAGCGGGGCATACGCCTGCATCGCCGCCCGCAGGCCGGCGTCGGCGTCCGCCTGCAGCAGCATCAGCAGCTGCGCGTCGTTCGTTGGGCGCTGCAATCCGCGCACCTCCTTCGGCGTTTTTTGAAGGCCCTCTGACAGATAAGACAATCCAAAGCCCCAAAACCTTACACGGCCAAACAAAAACCCCGCCGCGCAAAGGCGGCGGGGCGGGTGGTTTTTGTTTACTTCGCGTATTCGGTGGCGCGGCTCTCGCGGATGACGCTGACCTTGATCTGGCCCGGGTAATCCAGCTCGTCCTCGATCTTTTTGGCGATGTTGCGGGCCAGCAGCACGACCTCGTCGTCGCCCACCTTGTCCGGCTGGACCAGGATGCGCACCTCGCGCCCGGCCTGCACGGCGTAGCTGCTCTCGACGCCGGCAAAGCCGTTGCACAGCGCCTCCAGCGTTTCCAGACGCTTGATATAGCTTTCCATGTTTTCACGGCGGGCACCGGGGCGCGAGGCGCTGATGGCGTCGGCCGCCATCACCACAAAGGCCAGCGCGGTCTTGGGCTCCACGTCGCCGTGGTGGGCCTCCACCGCGTGGACGATGGCCGGGTTCTCGCGGTATTTTTTGCAGATGTCCACGCCGATCTGCACATGGCTGCCCTCGATCTCGTGGTCCAGCGCCTTGCCGATGTCATGCAAAAGCCCGGCGCGGCGCGCGGCCTGCACGTTCAGCCCCAGCTCGCCGGCCATCAGCCCGGCCAGCCACGCGACCTCCAAACTGTGGTTGAGCACGTTCTGCCCGTAGCTGGTGCGGAACCGCAGCCGCCCGATGAGCTTGACAAGGTCGGGGTGCAGCCCGTGCACGCCCAGATCCATCACGGCGCGCTCGCCCTCGCGCTTCATCGTCACTTCCAGCTCGCGGCGGCATTTGTCCACCGTCTCCTCGATGCGGGCGGGGTGGATGCGCCCGTCCGCGATCAGGCGTTCCAGCGCCATGCGGGCGACCTCGCGCCGGGTCTGGTCAAAGCTCGAAAGGGTGATGGCCTCGGGCGTGTCGTCGATGATCAAGTCACAGCCGGTGGCGGTCTCCAGCGCGCGGATGTTGCGCCCCTCGCGGCCGATGATGCGGCCCTTCATCTCGTCGTTGGGCAGGGCCACCACGCTCACCGTCGCCTCGCTGGTGGCGTCGGCCGCGCAGCGGGCGATGGCCTGGCCGACAAGTTCCCGCGCCAGGGCGTCGCATTCATCCTTCATGTTGGCCTGGTAGGCGGCCACCTTCAGCGCCTTTTCGTGGCTGAGCTCCTCATCCAGGCGGGAGAGCAGGGTGTTGCGCGCCTCCTCCTGCGTCATGGCGGCGATGGTCTCCAGCTTTTCGGTCTGGCGCAGCTTGAGCTGCTCCAGCTCGTCCAGGCGGGCCTCCACCAGCTCGGCGCGCTTTTTCAGGTCCTCCTCCTTGCGCTCCATGGCGGCGGTGCGCTTGTCCAGCGCCTCCTCCTTCTGGTCCATGCGGCGCTCCTGGCGGGTCACCTCGCTGCGGCGCTCCTTGATCTCGCGGTCGGCCTCGGCTTTCAGGCGGAACGCCTCATCCTTGGCCTCCACAACGGCTTCCTTGCGTTTCTGTTCGGCGGTTTTGATGGCCTCGTTGACGATGCGCTTGGCTTCCTCCTCGGCGGAGCCGATCCTGGCCTCGGCGGTGCGGCGGCGGTGCTGCCCGCCCAGATAAAAACACAGCGCCCCGCTCACGGCAGCGGCAACGATGACCACGATCACCCATACAAGGGATGGCATGGTATCACTCCTCAATACAAAAATTTGTATCGGGGTGCTGCGGTTCGGGGACGCTTTTCAGTTTTTTGTCCTATTCCATTAAGAAGCCCCCGTATGCAAACCATACGGGAAAATCAGGCCGGCAACGGGCCCTTGCTCTTAAAAAAATAACCAAAGCACGGGAAAACCGGGTCCGCCCCGTGCAAAAATCAAAAAGCGGCGCGCCAAAAAGGCAGCAACCCTTGGGTATCTACCTATCCAGTTTACCCGAAGTTGTACAGCTTGTCAAGAAAATGTTACATTTTTTTGACAACAGTAAGCCCGCCGCCCGGCGCCTGTCGGCGCCGGGCGGCGAAACGCTCTTTCGCAAAGGTCACGGCTGCTTGCCGATGTAGGCCAGGATGCCGCCGTCCACATACAAAATGTGCCCGTTGACGAAATCGCTGGCGGGGCTGGCCAGGAACACCGCCGGGCCGGCCAGGTCGTCCGCCTCGCCCCAGCGGCCGGCCGGGGTGCGCGCGGTGATAAAGCTGTCAAACGGATGGCGGGACCCGTCCGGCTGGCGCTCGCGCAGGGGGGCGGTCTGCGGCGTGGCGATGTAGCCGGGCCCCAGGCCGTTGCACTGGATGTTGTACTGCCCGTACTCGCTGGCGATGTTGCGGGTGAGCATCTTCAGCCCGCCCTTGGCGGCGGCGTAGCTGCTCACGTTCTCGCGGCCAAGCTCGCTCGTCATGGAGCAGATGTTGATGATCTTGCCGGCGCGCTTTTCGATCATGGCCGGCAGCACCGCCTTGGCCACGATGAAGGGCGCCGTCAGGTCGACGTCCACCACCTTGCGGAAATCCCCGGCCGGCATCTCGCACATCGGCACGCGCTTGATGACGCCGGCGTTGTTCACAAGGATGTCCACCGGGCCGACCTCGACGGCGATCTTGAGCACCATCGCGTCGACGGCGGCCTCGTCGGTTACGTCGCACACATAGCCGCGCGCCTCGATGCCGGCGGCCTTGTAGGCGGCGATGCCCTTCTCAAGGCTGCCCTGGGAGGAGCAGTTGAAGCACAAGGTCGCCCCGGCCTGCGCCAAAGCGCTGCCGATGGAGAACCCGATGCCGTGCGCCCCGCCGGTGACGAGCGCCACCTTGCCGGTCAAATCAAAACTAACCATGGAAAACCCTCCTTCTATATGTTCAAAAATTCAATCCTTTACATACAGCCCGCAATGGCACGCCCCGTGGAAGGCGGGATCCGCCAGCTGGCGCTTGAACTCGGCACAGATGCAGATGTTTTCGGGGATGCGCTGCACCCGGCAGGGGCAGTACCCGCCGGTGCGCGCGAGGCCGTCGCGGATGGTCCTGACGAGCGCGGCGTCCGGGTTGAGGTGGAAATTTGCCATGGGGCCCCTCCTTTACTGCGGCTTTACGCGGAACTCCTGCTCACAGTAGGCGCAGCGGTAGCGCCCGCTCGGCGTCAGAAGGAAGATGTGGTCGCATTCCTCCTCGATGGCGGTGATGCAGCGGGGGTTCGTGCATTTGATGACGTTCACCAGCTTTTTGGGCTGCGCGGGGCGCACCTTGCGCGCGATGGCCCCGTTCTCGATGACGGTGATGGAGATCCTGGGGTCAAGATAGCCCAGGATGTCAAAGCTGAGGTGGGACACATCCCCCTCGATTTTGATGATGTCCTTCTTGCCGGCCTTTTCGCTGCGCACGTTCTGCAAGAGCGCCACGCTCGCGCCCGTCAGCTTTTCCAGCTCCAGCAGATGGTACAGCGCAAGGCCGGTGCCGGCGGTGATATGGTCGATCACGACGCCGTTTTGGATCTCGTCCACCTTCAGCATGGGAACGCCACCTCCCCGGTCTTGGGGTCCTTGAGGCCCAGCAGTGTCATGATGAGCGCCATGCGCATGAACACACCGTTGTGCGCCTGCTCAAAGTAGGCGGCGCGCGGGTCGCTGTCCACGGCAAGGCTGATCTCGTTCACGCGCGGCAGCGGGTGCAGCACCGCCATGTCGGGGCGGGCCAGGGCCATCTTTTCGGCGGTGAGGATGTAGCTGTTTTTCAGCCGCACATAGTCCTCCTCGTTGAAAAACCGCTCGCGCTGCACGCGGGTCATGTACAGGATGTCCAGCTCCGGCAGCGCCTGCTCCAGGCTGCGCACCTCGGCAAAGGGGATGCCCCGGGGGCCGAGCACCTCCTCGATGATGTAATCCGGCACGCGCAGCTCCTCCGGCGAGATGAGCACAAAGCGCATCCCTTCGCACCGGGCCAGGCTCTTGATGAGCGAGTGGACCGTCCGCCCGAACTTGAGGTCCCCGCAAAAGCCGATGGTCAAACCGTCCAGCGTGCCCTTGCGGCGGCGGATGGTCATCATGTCCAAAAGGGTCTGGGTGGGGTGGCTGTGGCCGCCGTCCCCCGCGTTGATGACGGGGATGCCGCTGTAGCGCGCGGCGCGCGCCGGCGCGCCCTCCTTGGGATGGCGCATGGCGGCGATGTCGGCATAGCAGCTGACGATGCGGATGGTGTCGGCCACCGTCTCGCCCTTGGCGGCGCTCGAAACGCCCGCGTCGGGGAAGCCGATGACCTGCCCGCCCAAATTCAGCATCGCTGCCTCGAACGAGAGCCGCGTGCGGGTGCTGGGCTCGTAAAACAGCGTGGCCAGCCGCCTGCGCAGCGCCACGTCCCGGTAGGCGGCCGGGTCATCGTGGATGCGGTCGGCCAGATCCATCAGGCGCAGCGTCTCCTCCAAAGTGAAATCCGCGGGGTCGATCAGATGGCGCATAGGCACACTCCTCTTTATGATACGGCTGCGGCGGTTTCTTTCGTTTCCACGCCGTTTTTGGCACAGACGTCCGCAAGGCAGCACCGCGCGCAGGCGGGGGCGGTGCGGGCCGAGCACACCGCGCGCCCGTGGTGCACAAGGCGGTGGCAGAAATCGCTGCCCTCCTCGGGCGGGACGATGGCCCACAGCGCCTTTTCCACCTTGGCCGGCTCCTTGATGCCGTCCACCAGCCCGATGCGGTTGCACAGGCGGATGCAGTGGGTGTCCGTCACGATGGCGGGCTTGCCGAACACGTCCCCCATGATGAGGTTGGCGCTCTTGCGCCCCACGCCCGGCAGGGCCAAAAGCGCGTCGAAACTGTCCGGCACGCGGCAGGCATATCGGTCGCGCAGCACGCGCATACAGGCCGAAATGTCCCGCGCCTTGCTGCGGCCCAGCCCGCACGGGCGCACGATGGCCTCGATGTCGGCGGGGTCGGCGGCGGCCAGCGCCTCGATGCCGGGGTATTTGGCGAACAGATCCCTGACCACCACGTTCACCCGTTCGTCGGTGCACTGGGCGGCCAGGCGCACCTCCACCAGCAGCTGCCACGCGTGGTCATAGTCCAGCGTGCAGGCGGCCAGGGGATACTCGCTTTTCAGGCGCTCGATGCACACGCGCGCCAACTCCTGCTTTGTCACGGCAAACGCCCCGCTCCCGTAAAACCTTCTACTTGATAATACCACGCCCATCCGCTATAATGCAAGTAGCTTTTACAGGGGAAGGGGGCTTTTGCGCATGGAGCCTTTGGCACAACGCCTGCGCCCGCGCACATTGGGGGAGGTCTGCGGCCAGCAGCACCTTCTGGGGCCGGGCAGGGTGTTCCGCCGCACGGTGGAAAGCGGCCACATCCCCAACATGATCTTCTACGGGCCGTCCGGCGTCGGCAAAACGACGGTGGCGGGCATCATCGCAGCCCAAAGCGGGATGCGCCTGCACAAGCTCAACGGCACCACCGCCTCCACCGGGGATATCAAAAATGTCCTCGCCGAGATCGGCACGCTGGCCGGCGAGGGGGGCATCCTTTTGTACCTCGACGAGATCCAGTATTTCAACAAACGCCAGCAGCAAAGCCTGCTGGAATGTGTCGAGCAGGGCACCGTCACCCTCATCGCCTCCACCACCGAGAACCCGTATTTTTACGTCTACAACGCGCTGCTCTCCCGCTGCACGGTGTTTGAGTTCAAGGCCCTCACGGTGGAGGATATCGCCGACGGGCTGCGCGCCGCCGCCGCCCGCCTGGCCGGGGAGGGGGAGGCGGTGGACATCGCGCCCGACGCGCTGGACTATCTGGCGCAGAGCGCCGGCGGCGATATGCGCAAGGCGCTTGGCAACCTGGAATTCGCCTGCAACGCCGCCCCCGCCGAGGACGGCCGCCGCGCCGTCACGCTCGCGATGGTGCAGCAGGTGGCGCAGCACACCGCCATGCGGTACGACAAACTCGGCGACGACCACTATGACATCGTCTCCGCCTACCAGAAATCCATGCGCGGCTCCGACCCCGACGCCGCGCTGCACTACCTGGCCCGCCTGCTGGAAGCGGGCGACCTGCCCAGCGCCTGCCGCCGGCTGATGGTCTGCGCGTGCGAGGATGTCGGCCTTGCGTGGCCGCAGATCATCCCCATCGTCAAGGCGGCGGTGGACATCGCCAACGCCGTCGGCCTGCCCGAGGCGCAGCTGCCGCTGGCCGACGCCGTCATCCTGGTGGCGACGGCGCCCAAATCCAACTCCGGCTGCCTTGCCATCGAGGCCGCCGCCGCCGATGTCAAGGCCGGGCGCAGCGGGCCCATCCCGCGCCAGCTGCAAAACAAACACTACGACGGCGCCGATGCCGCCGTCAAGGGCCAGCACTACAAGTACGCCCACAGCTACCAAAACCATTGGGTGGAGCAGCAATACCTGCCCGATGCCATCAAGGATGTGCGGTACTACCACCCCGGTGACAACAAAAACGAGCAGGCTTTTGCCGAATATTGGAAAAAAATCAAGGGCCGGTAAGGCAGGCGCATCGAATAGTCATTCTCTTTATTTGCGGGCAGGCGCACAGTGGTGGGCCTGCCCGATTTGATTTGTCATTTGTTCCTGTTATTCGTAAAAATATCACAGTTTGGGTTGTTGAAATGCACCCCGCTTTCCCCTATAATAAAGATAAGAAAAAGTTGTAATTTTGCTTGCAGTACCGCTGTCCACCCCCTATTTTGAAAGCAAGGAGATTCCCCATGCGTTACTCACATCAACGGGAATTGATCCTGCGGGAGGTGCGTTCCCGTACGGACCATCCCACAGCCGAGATGATCTGCACCGCTCTGCGGGCGGAGTCTCCCCGGCTGAGCCTTGGCACCGTCTACCGTGACCTGAACACGCTGGTGGAGCGGGGGGATATCCGCCGGGTGAGCGTGCCGGGCGCGGCGGACCGTTTTGACGGCGAGACCGCGCCGCACCAGCACCTGTACTGCCGCCGCTGCCACAAGGTGGAAAGCCTGTACATCCCCACCCAGAAATTGCAGGATTTCCTCAACGCCTGCCCCGGCGTACACGCCGAAAGCTACAGCCTGATGGCGTTCGGCCTGTGCTCGGACTGCGCCAAATCCACCTGAGGCGCATCGCACGCAGCCTTTCCCACCGCCGCCCGCGGAGCCCCGCGGGCGGCGGTTTTTGCCTGCGGCGCCATGCGCCGCGCAAACCAAATTTTTATTGAATGATAAAAATTTGGCTTGGCAAAAACGTCCCGGAGCGCAGCGAAGCGGAGCGAGGGCGTTCCGAAATGGGCGGCGCGCGCACGCGCGCCATAAGAGGGTGCCGGACAACCGTTTGCGCCGCGGCGGGCCTGAAGGCCCGCCCTACAATTTTCCCGCGAGGTGCGCGTGGGGGGGCGTTTGCCTTCCCGCAAACGGCCTCCCGTTCCCCCTCATCAGTCAGCACCTTGCGGCGCTGCCAGCTTCCCCCAGAGGGGGAAGCCTTCCGGGGTATCTCGCCAAAAAAGCCTTCCCCCTTAGGGGGGAAGGTGGCCGCGCAGCGGCCGGATGAGGGGGCGAGAAACGCCCCGCAAACAATTCCCACTCCCGTCGATTTGCAGGGCTGGGCCTTGCCCCCGCCGCCTTTCCCCGCCGCCCCGCCCGGCGTTTTTCTTTTTGCCGGGTTTTGTGCAAACTGCATTGCATTTTCCCCAAACCGTGGTATACTATTGGGTAATACATCAAACGGGCGGCCGGGCACACGCCCCGGCCGCGGAAAGGGCAAACCTATGGCGGAACTGCACTGTGAGCACATCTCCTACCCCTCGGCGGATGGCAGGCATACCATCGCCGCCTACCTGTACACCATGCCCGGCGTCGAGGTGCGCGCCGTCATCCAGCTCGTGCACGGCATGACGGAATACGTCGGCCGGTACGCCCATGTCGCGGCGTTTTATGCCGCGCACGGCATCGCCTTTGCCGGCAACGACCATCTCGGCCACGGCCACAGCATCGCCGAGGGCGAGGGGCGCGGCCACTACGGCGAGAAGGACGGCCGCAAAAACGTCCTCAAGGACGTGCACACCTTCAACGGTATGCTGCACAAGCGCTTCCCCGGCCTGCCGCTGATTATGTACGGCCACAGCATGGGCAGCTTCTACGCCCGCTGGTACGCCGAGGTCTGGCCCGATACCATCAGCGCGCTCATCATCAGCGGCACGGCGGGGCCCAGCATCGTCAACACGGCGGGCGCGCGGGTGCTGGCGGTGCTGGCCAAGACCATGGGGGAGAAGGCTGTCTCGCAAAAGGTGGTGCACCTGGTCCACGGCAAGCCCGACCCCAACGCCGACCCCAACGCCTGGCTCACGCGGGATACCGCCTGGCGGGACGAGCTGCTCTCCGACGGCATGGGCGGATTCACCTTCACCGTCGGCACCTA
Source organism: uncultured Gemmiger sp. (assembly GCA_947629015.1). GTDB lineage: Bacteria > Bacillota > Clostridia > Oscillospirales > Ruminococcaceae > Gemmiger. The sequence continues at coordinate 13,803 of CANRCB010000026.1, read as the reverse complement.
CCGCGAGATGGTGCGGGTGCTCGACCACGTCAGCAGCAAAAAATGGGCGCGGCACATCCCCAAAAAGCTGCCCATCCTGCTCATCGCCGGCAGCGAGGATCCCGTCGGCAGCTGCGGCAAGGGCGTGCGGGACGTGTGGGCCATGCTCGGTGACGCCGGCGTGGAGGACCTGACCTGCCAGATCTGGGAGGGCGGCCGCCACGAGATGCACAACGAGCTCAACCGCGACGAGGTGTTCGATTACTGCCTTGGCTGGATCGAGGACCGTATCTGACCCCCGCCCCGCCTGAAAGGAGCCGACCCATGGCCAAAAAATACATCATCGCGCTGGATGCCGGCACCACCTCCTGCCGCGCCATCCTGTTTGACGACGCCCAGAATATGCTGGGCGTCACCCAGCGGGAATTCACCCAGCATTACCCGCACCCCGGCTGGGTGGAGCATGACCCCGTCGAGATCTACAGCTGCCAGTCCGGCGTGTTGAGCGAGCTGATGGCCCGCACCGGCATCGACCCGGCCGAGCTGGCCGGCATCGGCATCACCAACCAGCGCGAGACGACCGTCGTGTGGGAGAAGGCCACCGGCAGGCCCATCGCCAACGCCATCGTCTGGCAGTGCCGGCGCACGGCGCCGCTGGTGGAGCAGCTGACCAAAAAAATGCCGGCCGAGACCGTCCGGCAAAAGACCGGCCTGCTGCCGGACGCCTACTACTCCGCCACCAAGATACGCTGGCTGCTCGACCATGTGGAGGGCGCGCAGGCCCGCGCCGAGGCGGGGGAGCTCGCCTTCGGCACGGTGGACAGCTGGCTCATCTACAAGCTCACCGGCGGCCGGGTGCACGTGACCGATGCCACCAACGCCGCGCGCACGATGCTGTACAACATCCACACGCTGGAATGGGACAGGGACATCTGCGCCGCGCTCGATATCCCGCTGTGTATGCTGCCGCCCGTCAAAAGCTCCAGCGAGGTGTACGGCACCGTCAACATGGCGGGCGTCGAGGTGCCCATCGCCGGCGCGGCGGGGGACCAGCAGGCCGCGCTGTTCGGGCAGGCGTGCTTTGCGCCCGGCGCCGTCAAAAACACCTACGGTACTGGCTGCTTCATGCTCATGAACACCGGCACCGATATCCCCGAAAGCCGCAACGGCCTGGTCACCACCATTGCCAGCCGCATCGGGGGCCGGGTGGAATACGCGCTCGAGGGCAGTGTGTTCGTGGGCGGCGCGGTCATCCAATGGCTGCGCGACGAGCTGGGCCTCATCCGGGAAAGCGCCGACAGTGAATATTTTGCCGCCAAGGTCGGCGATTCCAACGGCGTCTACGTCGTGCCGGCGTTCACCGGCCTCGGCGCGCCGTACTGGGATATGTACGCCCGCGGCGCCATCTATGGCCTCACGCGCGGCGCCAACCGCAACCACATCATCCGCGCCGCGCTGGAATCCATCGCCTACCAAAGCGCCGACGTGCTGCGCGCCATGCAGGCCGACACCGGCCTGCCCATCCGGGAGCTGCGCGTCGACGGCGGCGCCTCGGCCAATGACCTGCTCATGCAGTTCCAGGCCGACATCACCGGTGCCGCCGTGCGCCGCCCCCGCATCCGGGAGACGACGGCCCTCGGCGCCGCGTACCTGGCGGGGCTGGCCACCGGCGTGTGGCACAGCCGGGAGGAGATCGCCGCCCAGTGGACGCTGGACCGCGCCTTCAAGCCCAAAATGGGCCGCCGGCAGGCGCAGCGCCTCTACAGGGGCTGGCAGGACGCCGTCGCCCGCACCCGCACCGGGTAACGCCCCAAAGCTGCAAAATAAGGCACGCCCCGGCGCCTGTTGGCGCCGGGGCGTGCTTGTGCGGAAGCGTTTTAATGCTTGTAGATGGGCCCACTGTCGCCGCCGGGGGCGGGGGCCTGCGGGCCGGGTGCCGGTGCATCCGCCGGGGTCTGCGCGGCGGCCTGCGCGGGGCTTTGCGCCGGGGCGGGGGCGGCTTTCCTGGCGGCGGCACGCTCGGCGGCTTTGGCCTTGCGCGCGGCACGGGACTTGCGCGTCGCGGCCAGTACGATGAGCACGATGGCGGCGATGAGCACAAGGGTGGGCAGCAGGTAGATGACCGCCACGCTCAGGTTTTGCAGCAGATCGATGAAGAACTGCCACCCGTCGCTGAAGGCGCTGCGCACCCGCTCCAGATAGGTGGGGTTGTGCGGGGTGTAGGTGCTCACCTCGCGCAGGGTGATGTCCACGGTGGAATACTGCACGCGGTCGTCCATGCTGCGCAGCTGGCGGGTGTAGCTCTCCAGCTGGTACTGCACCTCCGAGAGCTGCGCCTCGATCTCGATCAGGTCAGAGGTCGTCTCAGCCTGCGCGGCCAGCTCGTTCAGGCGGTCCCGCTGGGCTTTGAGGGCATCCAGCCGCGCCTCCACGTCGATGTAGTTGCTCGTGATGTCGTCGGCGCTCTCGTTGAAATCCAGCACGCTGCCCGCCTCGCCCGCGGCGGCGATGAAATCGGTGTAATGCTCCACCGGCACCCGCACGGTGTAGTTCAGCCACCGGTCACCGTCCGCGGCGCTGCCGTTCAGGTCGGTATACTCGATATAGGCGCCAAACTCGTCCACGGCGGCCAGCAAAGCGCCGCGCGCGGCGTCAAAATCCTTGCTCTCCAGCCGGATGTTGGCGGTGTACACCATCTTGCGGTCACTGCCCGGCTGCGGCTGCAAAGCGCTCTGCAGCCCGCCGCCCTCCGCCACGCTCGAATCCATCCCGTTGGGCGCCGCAGGCGCCATATCGCCGGCGGAATACTCGACCGCAGCGCTGTTGCCGGCACCGCTGCTGCTGCCGCCGCAGCCGGCCAGCAGCGCGGCCGCCAGCAGCGCCGCGCCCAGGCGGACGCACCATTTTTGCTGTTTCATATCCTTTCACGCTCCTTTGCAAGGTCAGGGGTGGGGGTTTTCTACAGTATAACACGGCAAAACCGCCCCGTGTGTTACACTTTGGTGCCAAAAACCGGCGCGCGGCGCGCCAAAACCGGCACGCCGCACAAAATTTACGCCTGATTTTCGCCCTTTTGCCCAAGGGGACGGATGTCGTCGTTGTCGGCAAAGGCCACCGCCGCATAGCCGCCGGCCTCCAGCGTGCCGAACTGCCTGCCCAGCTTTCTGGCCTGCGGCAGCACCGTCACGTCATAGCGCGCGCGCAGGGCGGCCGCCTTCTGCAAAACGGCGGCAAAATCGGCCTCGGGCAGGTAGAGCAGCGCCAGCCGCGGCCGCGCACCGGGGATGGCGTACCCCTGCTCGAGCAAAATGGCGCACACCCGCTCGAACCCGATGGAAAACCCGACCGCCGGCACGCTCTGGCCCAAAAATTTGCCGACCATGTCGTCATATCGGCCGCCGCCGGCGATGGCCCCGGCAAACTGCGGGCAGGTCACCTCGAACACCATGCCGGTGTAGTACCCCTGCCCGCGCACAAGGCTGGGGGCAAAGGCCAGGCGGTAGCGCCCGGCGGCCGCCCTTTCGGCCGTCGAAAGCACATAGCGCAGCCCGTCGGCCAGCGCCGGGTCGGGCAGGCGCGCGGCGATGGCGTCCAGCGCAAAGTCCCCCCCGCGCAAAAAGCCGTCCAGCGCGGCGACGGCGCCGGCGGGCATCGCCTTTTCCAAAAGCTCCTCCCGCACGCCGTCGGGGCCGATCTTGTCCAGCTTGTCAAAGCTGATGCACACCGAATCCAGCGTATCCGCGGCAAAACCCATGCCGGCGAGCATGGCGCGCAGGATGCGCCGGTCATTGACGTTGACGGTAAAATCCGAAAAGCCGATGGCCAAAAGCGCGCGCGCCGTCACGTCGATGAGCTCCACCTCGGCGTTGGGCGAGGCGTCGCCCAGGATGTCGATGTCGCACTGCACGAACTCCCGCAAACGGCCCTTCTGCGGGCGCTCGGCGCGGTAGACGCGGTCGGTCTGGATGACCTTGAAGGGCGCGGGCAGCTTGTCCCGGTTGGCGGCATAATAGCGGGAGAGCGGCACCGTCAGGTCATAGCGCAGGCCCATGTCGGCCAGGGATCTGGCATCGCCCGCCGCCAGCGCGGCGGTGAGCTTGTCCCCGCGCTTGAGCACCTTGAAGATGAGGTTCAAATTGTCCCCGCCGTCGCTTTTGTCAAGGTTCTCGATGTCCTCCAGGATGGGCGTGCCGATGCGCTGGAAGCCCGCGGCGCGGTAGGTGTTTAAAATCACGCCCTGCACATGGTCGCGCAGCGCCTGCTCGGCGGGCAAAAGGTCCCGCATGCCTTTCAGCGGTTGGCTTTTCATACAAACGGCTCCTTGCAATTTTGGTGGTGCTTCCCATCATAAAACAAGCGGGGCGGTTTGTCAATTCTCCGGTATGGGGCGGGGCGCGGCGTGCCATACTGCAAGCAAAGGGGGGGAGCGCCTTTGGCAAAACAAAACCGCGGCCCGTATGTGCTTGCGGCCGGGGCGGCCGTGCAGCTGCTCGTCGGCATCCCGGCGGCGTGGGGGGTGTTCCAGCGCCCCGTCATGGAGGAATATGCCTTTACCCGCGGGCAGGCCACGATGGCGTTCGCCATCCTGGTGGCCGCCTACGGCGTGGGGTGTGCGGCGGGCGGCCTTTTGCAGGACCAAAAAGGCCCGCGGTATGCCGGGCTGTGGGGCGCGGCGCTGCTGGGCGCCGGCTTTTTGGCCGCCGCGGCGGCGCCAAAGGGCAACGCGCCGCTGTTTTTGCTCCTCTACAGCGTACCGGCGGGGCTGGGCAGCGCGTTCCTGGCGCCGGCGGTGCTGGCCTGCGCGCAGAAATGGTATGCCGGCAAAAAGGGCTGGGCCACCGGCGTGGCGGGCGTGGCGCAGGGGCTTTCGGGGGCGTTCCTCACCGTGTTCGTGCGCGGGCTGGGCGGGGCGTTCGGCATGCGCGCCTGCTTTGCGGCGCTGGGCGGCGTGGCGCTCACCGTCGGCGGCGCGGGCGCGGCCATTTTGCAAGACCCGCCGCCCCCCGCCTTCGGCCCCGCCAAAGCGCCGGGGCCGGATCTGGCGCCCAAACAGATGCTGCGCACCCCGCAGTACAAATGGTGCTTTGCGGCGGTGGCGCTGGCGGCACCCCCGGTTTTGCTGTTCAGCCCCGATATTTTAAAGATCGCCACCGACCGCGGCCTGCCGGAACAGTGGGCGCCGTGGAGCGTGGTGTTCGGCTCCGCCGCCAGCGCCGCGGGGCGGCTACTGTGCCCGGCTTTGAGCGATAAGCTCGGCCGCAAGCCGGTGCTGTACGGCCTGTACGCCGGGCTGGCGGCGGGCTCGGTGTGGTTCGCGTTTGCCCGGGGCGGCTGGGTGCTGGCGGGGTATGCGCTGCTCACCTTCTTCTATTCCGGCGAGGCCGCGGTGGAACCCGCTTTCAACAGCGACCTGTTCGGTTTGCCGCACGCCGGGGTCAACTACGGCTTCATGGCTCTGGGCATGAGCGCCGGCAGCCTGCTCAGCTTTGCCGGCAGCCGGGGGCTGCCGCTTTCCTGGCGGCACTGGGCGGCGGCGGCCAGCGCGCTGGCCGGCCTTGCCTGCCTTTTGCCCGTCAAACCGCCGCAAAAGGCCGGTGCCTGAACCCGGGCGGTGCCGCAGACGGGGCACCGCCCAAATTTTTTTGCCCGCCGCGCGCAAGGCACTTGCAAAACCCACGGCGCCCCTTTATAATAAAATCAGTTGTGAACCCTTTAACAAAACCGCAAAGGAGAGATCCAATATGACCTATTCGCACGAAGTAGAGCGTATGTGTCCTCTGACCAAAGGCCCCAACCACGGCCCCGCCCCCATCCCGGAAGAGGGCGCGTGGGTCAAGGCCTATGAGATCAAGGATATCAGCGGCTACACCCACGGCATCGGCTGGTGCGCGCCCCAGCAGGGCACCTGCAAGCTCAGCCTCAACATCAAAAACGGCATCATCGAGGAAGCCCTGGTCGAGACCATCGGCTGCTCCGGCATGACCCACTCCGCCGCCATGGCGGGCGAGATCCTGCCCGGCAAGACCATCCTCGAAGCGCTCAACACCGACCTTGTGTGCGACGCCATCAATGTCGCCATGCGCGAGCTGTTCCTCCAGATCGTCTACGGCCGCAGCCAGACCGCCTTCTCCGAGGACGGCCTGCCCGTCGGCGCCGGGCTGGAGGACCTCGGCAAGGGCCTGCGCAGCATGACCGGCACCATCTTCTCCACCAAGGCCAAGGGCGTGCGCTATCTGGAGCTGACCGAGGGCTACATCAACAAACTCGCCGTTGACGAGAACAACGAGGTCATCGGCTATGAGTTCGTGCGCGTCGGCAAGATGCTCGAAGCCATCCGCCACGGCGAGGACCCCAAGACCGCTTACGAGAAGAACGTCGGTACTTACGGCCGTTTCGCGAACGCCCCCAAGTACATCGACCCGCGCGAAGAGTAAGAAAGGAGGAGTTCAACAATGGCTACTTTTGAATCCATGGACCGCCGCATGCCCAAGATCGAGGCGTGCCTGAAGGCCAACGGCCTTACCTCGCTGGATGCCTGCCGCGAGATGCTCCTCGCCAAAGGCATCGACTGTGAATCCATCGTCAAGGGCGTGCAGCCCATCTGCTTTGAGAACGCCGTCTGGGCCTACACCCTCGGCACCGCCATCGCCGTCAACCGCGGGCTGAAATCCGCCGCCGAGTGCGCCGCCGCCATCGGCGAGGGCCTCGAGGCGTTCACCATCCCCGGCTCGGTGGCCGAGCAGCGCCACGTCGGCCTTGGCCACGGCAACCTCGGCGCCATGCTGCTGAGCGACGAGACCAAGTGCTTCGCCTTCCTCGCCGGCCACGAGAGCTTTGCCGCCGCCGAGGGCGCCATCGGCATCGCCCGCACCGCCAACAAGGCCCGCAAGACCCCGCTGCGCGTCATCCTCAACGGCCTTGGCAAGGACGCCGCCTACATCATCAGCCGCATCAACGGCTTCACCTACGTCGAGACCGATTACGATTTCAAGACCGGTACCCTCAAGGTCGTGCGCGAGGTGCCTTTCTCCGAGGGCGAGCGCGCCGCCGTGCGCTGCTACGGCGCCAACGACGTGCTGGAGGGCGTTGCCATCATGCAGAAGGAGGCCGTCGAAGTCTCCATCACCGGCAACTCCACCAACCCCACCCGCTTCCAGCATCTGGTGGCCGGCACCTACAAGAAGTGGGCCATCGAGAACGGCAAGAAGTACTTCTCCGTCGCTTCCGGCGGCGGCACCGGCCGTACCCTCCACCCTGACAACGTGGCCGCCGGCCCCGCCAGCTACGGCCTGACCGACTCGATGGGCCGTATGCACGGCGACGCCCAGTTCGCCGGCTCGTCCAGCGTGCCCGCGCACGTTGAGATGATGGGCCTCATCGGCGCCGGCAACAACCCCATGGTCGGCATGACCGTGGCCTGCGCCGTGGCCGCCAGCCAGGCGTAAAAAGCCACAGCCGGATCCAAACATTTGTAGGGCGGGCGTTCACGCCCGCCGAGGGGGCAACAGACCTCCCCGGCGGGCGAAATCGCCCGCCCTACATGGCATTTTCAAAACGCTGCCCAAAAGGAGGAAGAAGCCCATGACCCGCAACACCCTTACGCTGAACACCGGCGCGCATATGCCGCTGGTGGGCTTTGGCACCTACCAGGTCACCGACCCGGCCGAATGTGAGCGCGCCGTGCTCACGGCGCTCCAGGCCGGCTACCGCCTCATCGACACCGCGCAGAACTACGGCACCGAGGCGCCCGTCGGCAAAGCCGTGCGGGAAAGCGGCGTGCCGCGCGGGGAGCTGTCCATCACCTCCAAGGTGTGGTTCCGCAACCACAAAGCGGGGGAGTGCTGTGCCAGCGTGCTGCGCTCTCTTGAGCGGATGGGGCTCGACCATCTTGACCTCATGCTCATCCACTGGCCGTTCGGCGATGTCTACGCCGCCTGGCGCGACCTGGAGGCGCTGTACCGCGAGGGCGTCGTCCGGGCCATCGGCGTGTCCAACTTCGGCCCCGACCGCCTCATCGACCTCATCAATTTCAATACGGTCACGCCGGCCGTGAACCAGATCGAGACGCACCTCTACTGCCAGCAGCAGGCGGCGCGGCCGTGGCTGCAAAAATACGGCGTGGCGCAGCAGGCGTATGCGCCGCTGGGGCAGAACCGCATCGGGGAGATGTTCGCCCTGCCGGCGGTCACGGCGGCGGCCGCCGCCCACGGCAAGACCCCCGCGCAGGTGGCGCTGCGCTTCCTGGTGCAGCAGGGCATCGCCGTCATCCCCAAATCCACCCACCCCGACCGCATCCGGGAAAACATCGACATTTTTGATTTTTCCCTGACGGAGGCGGAGATGGCCGCCCTGCGCGCGCTGGACACCGCCAAACCGATGATCGGCACCGCCGACCAGCCCGCCCGGGTGGAATCCAGCAAAAACTGGACGAGCAAAGAGCTGTGACAAAGGGAAAAAGGAAATGACACACCGTATGCAGCTGGCTCCGGCGCCCTTCCGCATGGTCCGCGCGGGGACAAAAACGATCGAATTGCGCCTGTATGATGAAAAGCGGCGCAGGCTCCGCATTGGCGACAAAATCGTCTTTACCAATACCGCGGCGCCGGAGGAAACGGCGGAGGCCGGGATCCTGGAGCTGTACGTGTTCCCTTCCTTTGCCGAGCTCTACCGCGCGCTCCCGCTGCTGGAATGCGGCTATACCGAAGCGGACGTTGCCGGCGCCGCCCCGGAGGATATGGACCTGTATTATACCAGGGAGGACCAAAACCGCTTTGGCGTCATCGGCATCCGGATCGCCCTGCTGCGGTGACGGCGGCGCGGTAAGCGCCCCGTGCTGATAAAAAACAATCATTGCATAAAACATCGCAGGGGCCGCATAGCTGCGGCCCCTGCGGTATTTTGCGGAAAAATGGCTTACTTGGTACCGAAAATGCGGTCGCCGGCGTCGCCCAGGCCCGGCACGATGTAGCCGTTCTCGTTGAGCTTTTCGTCCAGCGCGCCGACGTAGATGTCCACATCGGGGTGGGCCTCATGCAATGCCTTCAACCCCTCCGGCGCGGCGATGAGCCCGATAAACTTGATGTGCTGCGCGCCGCGCTTTTTGATCTGCCCGATGGCGTCGCCCGCGCTGCCGCCGGTGGCCAGCATCGGGTCCAGCACGATGACCTCGCGCTCATGGATGTCCGGGGGCAGCTTGCAGTAGTATTCCACCGGCTGCAGCGTCGTCTCGTCGCGGTACATGCCGATGTGCCCCACCTTGGCGGCGGGGATGAGGTTGAGCATGCCGTCCACCATGCCAAGCCCGGCGCGCAGGATGGGCACCAGCGCCAGCTTGCGGCCGGCCAGCACCTTGGTGCGGGCCAGGGCGATGGGGGTCTGTATCTCGACCTCCTCGGTGGGCAGGTCCCGCGTGGCCTCGTAGCAAAGCAGCATGGCTACCTCGCTCACAAGGGCGCGGAACTCATTGGTGCCGGTGTTCACGTCGCGCAGCAGGCTGATTTTGTGCTGGATCAGGGGATGGTCTACGATCTCGACAACGCTCATGGCAGATTCTCCTTTTCATAAATGGTCGGTATCACAGGCGCCGCCGCGCGGGCGGGCAGCCGTTGCCCAGGGTCATGTGCCTTGCCTTGCGGCGCGCTCCCGCTCCGCCTGGCTCAGGCGGTGGTAGTCCGGCACAAGGGCGGCGGGCGGCACACACCGCCCGGCGCGGTACGCGGCCAGCGCCGCCAGCCCCACGCCGGCGCCGCGCCCGCCCCGCAAAGCCGGCGGGCAGGCAAGCACGCCCGGCAGCCCCTCATATGCATTGTAGCACAAACCGGCGCCGTCGCCAACAAAAAATACCGGTTTTTCACATCCGCGCAAAAAATCTTCCAGCGCCGCCGCCGGCGCGGCGTCGTCCGGCGTCAGGCGGGCGTGGGTGGCAAGGTCGAACGCCGCCCAGTACACCTGCCCGCGGCGGGCGTCCAAAGCGCACACCACCGTGCCGCGCCCGGCAACGCCCCAGGCGAACGCCTCCAGCGTCGAGACGCCGGCGCAAAGGGCATCCCCCGGAAGTGCCAGCCCCTTGATGAGTGCCATCCCGATGCGCAGCCCCGTAAAGCTGCCCGGCCCCGCCGTCACGCCGAACAGCTCCATCTGCGCCGGCGTCAGGCCGCAGGCGCGCAGGGCGGCGTCCGCCATGGGCAGCGCCGTCTCGCTGTGGGTCAGGCCGGTGTTCAAAAAACTCTCATACAAAAGCGTCTCGTCGCGCAAAACGGCCACGGCGGCGGTCTTGCCGGCGGTGTCAAGGGCCAGGATGTTCATACAAACCTCTATACAAATTGTAATATAATACAAATCGTCAATCCGGAAACCCCACGGTGACGCGGCGGTCGTCGGGGCCGGGGCCGGCGCGGCGGATGTCCACGCGGACGGGATGCTCGGCGGCAAGGGCTTCGGCGCAGTTCTCGCTCCATTCCGCCGCCACCACGGCGCCGGCGTCGAGATAGTCATAAAACCCGGCGGCGGCAAGGTCCTGTGCGTCCCGGATGCGGTACAGATCAAAATGCGCCATCGGCCGCGGCCCGCGGTAGTAGTTGACGATGGCAAAGGTCGGGCTGCTGACGGGGTCGGTGCAGCCAAGGCCCTCGGCCAGCCCCTGGCAGAAGGCCGTTTTGCCCACGCCCAGCCCGCCGGTAAAGGCGATGAGCGTGCCCGCCCCCACGCGCGCGGCCAGCGTGCGCCCAAGCGCCACCGTCTCGGCGCGGGAATGGGTACTATATTCCTCCATGCGGCGCATACTCCTTTACCGGGCGCGGGCCCGTGCGTATTCATGGGTATTATAGCACAGGCGGGCGCGTTTGTAAATTCGGCGCGGCCGGCTGGCAAAACGGCGGCCGGTGCGCTATAATAAGGGCAGACCGGGCGAAAGGGGGCGGCAGGATGGGCAAACTGATGCGGGAGCAGCTTTCCCGGATGGACCTTGGGTACCTTTTTTTGTGCGGCGTGTGTTCCGCGCTCAGCGTCGTGGTGCTCGTCTCGGTGGGGCAGAGCCAGCTTGGCGGCGCCAACGACAAAGCCTCCGTCCAGCTGATGGCCAGCCTGTTCGGCGGGCTGATGGCGCTCATCTTTGCCACCGTCGATTACCGCGCCCTGGCCCGCGCGTGGCCGCTGCACGCCGTCGTCGCGTGGGGGCTGGTGCTGCCCACGCTGTTTTTGCACAACTATGATACCGGCCTGCTCACCATCGGGTACGATGCCGGCGGCACCGCCAACTACAGCTGGTACCGCGTCGGCGGCATGACCTTCCAGCCGGCGGAGCTGGCCAAGCTGAGCTTTGTGCTCACCTTCGCATGGCATCTGGAAAAGGTGCAGGGCCGCGTGAACAAACCGAAAAACCTTGCGGCGCTGCTTTTGCACATCGCGCTGCCGGTGCTGGCCATCCACATCCAGGGGGACGACGGCACGGCGCTCATCTTCCTGGGCATCGGGCTGGTCATGCTGTTCGCGGGCGGGGTGTCGCTGTGGCTGGCGGGCGGCAGCCTTGCCGCCTGCGCGCTGGGCGCGGGCGCGCTGCTGGCGTGGAAGCCCGCCATTTTAAAAAGCTACCAGTTCAAGCGTATCCTGGCCATCCTCCACCCCGATGACCCCGCCCTGGCCGACTATACCTACCAGCAGAACAAGGGCGCCATGGCCATCGGCACCGGCGGCGTGGCGGGGCAGGGCCTTTTTACCGGGGAACACGTGTACGTGCCCAACGCCTGGAACGATTTCCTCTTTGCCTACCTTGCCAACGCGCTGGGCTTTTTGGGCGCGGCGCTGGTGCTGGCGCTGCTGCTGGCGGTGTGCCTGCGCACGCTGCAAACGGCGCTGCGCAGCGCCGACCATCTGGGCCGCAGCCTCTGCGTGGGCATCTTTGCGGCGCTGTTTTTGCAATGTACCGTCAATTTGGGTATGAACCTGCAGCTGCTGCCGGTCATCGGCGTCACGCTGCCGTTCTTCTCGGCCGGGGGGTCCAGCGTCGTCATGGTGTATCTGTGTATCGGCCTGGTGATGAGCGTGGGCGTGCAGGCAAAGCGTATGCGCGCGCTGGCCCGCCCGCTGGAGTAAGGCGCCCCGCCCGATAACCAAAAGCGGGCCCCGGCGGGCATACGCCGCCGGGGCCATTTGTTCGGTACGGTATTCAGGCGCGGCCGGGTTCCGGGCGGCGCTCTTCTTTCGAGGAGAACAGCGCCGGCAGCAGCGCCAGGGCGGCGATGCCCACGATGACGAACACCGTGCGGGCCAGCCAGCCCAGGCTGCCGCCCAGCAGCCACCCGACAAGATCCAGGCCCCAGATACCGTAAATGCCCCAGTTGATGCCGCCCACGATGACGAGCAGCAGCAGGAGCTTTTGGAACCAAGAGTTGTACATGATTAATCCCCCTTTCCTGCCGGTATCTTGCGCAGGCAAAGGGGGATTTATGCATCGCTCAGTTTTTCAGCGCCTGGATGGGCGCCGGGATGCGCCCGCCGCGCCGGATCATGCCGTCCGGCTTGAAGCGGCTGATGTCCATGATGGGCGCGTGCCCCAAAAGCCCGCCGAAATCCAGCACGTCGCCCGCCTTGTGGCCGATGGCCGGTATCACGCGCACCGCCGTCGTTTTGGAGTTCACCATGCCGATGGCGGCCTCGTCCGCGATGAGCGCGCTGATGACCTCGGCGGAGGTATCGCCCGGGATGACCACCATGTCGATGCCCACGCTGCACACGGCGGTCATCGCCTCGAGCTTTTCCAGGCACAGGCTGCCGCGCTGCACGGCCCGGATCATGCCGTCGTCCTCCGACACCGGGATGAAGGCGCCCGAAAGCCCGCCCACGTGGTTCGAGGCCATCACGCCGCCCTTCTTGACGGCGTCGTTGAGCAGCGCCAGGCACGCCGTGGTGCCGCAGCCCCCGCAGCTCTCCAGGCCCATCTCCTCCAAAATATTGGCGACGCTGTCGCCCACGGCGGGGGTGGGGGCCAGCGAAAGGTCGATAATGCCGGCGGGCACGTCCAGCTGCGCGCTGGCCAGGCGGGCCACCAGCTGGCCCAGCCGCGTGATCTTGAAGGCGGTGCGCTTGATGAGTTCCGCCACCTCGTCCATGGGGGCGTCCTTGGGCAGCTTGGCCAGCGCCGCGCGCACCGCGCCCGGCCCCGAAACGCCCACGTGCACCGCGCAGTCCGGCTCGCCGGGGCCGTGCCACGCGCCGGCCATAAAGGGGTTGTCCTCGGGGGCGTTGCAAAAGACCACCAGCTTGGCGCAGCCCATGCAGTTGTTTTCGGCGGTCATGGCGGCGGCGTTGCGCACCGTCTGGCCCATCATGCGCACGGCGTCCATGTTGATGCCGCTCTTGGTGCTGCCGATGTTCACGCTGGAGCATACGATCTCCGTCTCGGCCAGCGCGCGCGGGATGGCGGCGATGAGCCGCGCGTCCCCGGCCGAAAAGCCCTTGTGCACCAGCGCGCCGAACCCGCCGATGAAGTTCACCCCCACCGCCTTGGCGGCGGCGTCCAGCGCCTTGGCGTAGTCCACCGGGTCGGCATCCGGCGCGGCGCCCAGCAGCATGGCGATGGGCGTCACGCTGATGCGCTTGTTCACGATGGGGATGCCGTACTCCCTGCCGATGCCGTCCACCACCGGCACAAGGCGGCCGGCCAGGCGGGTGATCTTGTCATAGATTTTGCGGCAGGCGGCTTTGGGGTCGGGGTCGGCGCAGTCCAACAGGTTGATGCCCATCGTCACGGTGCGCACGTCCAGGTTTTCGGCCGTCAGCATCTCGATGGTCTCGATGATCTCACCGGTGTTCAAAATACGCATAAAA
>CANRCB010000025.1 GCA_947629015.1 uncultured Gemmiger sp. | reverse complement strand
CTCGACGGCTGGACGGATGCCCTTGTCTCCCACCGCAACACCGGCAGCCAGGCGGCTTACGGCTTTATCTTCAGCGAGGAGTTCAAGGCGAAAAACTACTGCAACAGCTGCTATATCGACCATCTGTACAGCGCCTTCATGGGCCGCGAGCCGGACACCGAGGGCCACGCCGCGTGGATGCGCGTACTTGAGGAAGAGGGCCAGAGCCGTGAGCACGTGTTCAACGGCTTTGTCGGCAGCAATGAGTTCAAGGCCATCTGCGCGCAGTACGGCATCGACCCCGGCACCGGCACCGCCGAGCCGGAGGGTGTCGGCACGGTGCGGCGTGGCACCTGCGCCGGGTGCGGCGCCACCGACGGCGTGGAGGACTTTGTGGTGCGGCTGTACCGCGTCTGCCTCGACCGTGACCCGGACGAAAACGCGCAGGCATGGATGGAGAACCTGCGCATGCATAAGGACACAGGCCGCACCGCTGCGGAAGGGTTTATCTTCAGCGATGAGTTTAAGGCCCGCGGCTTTGACAACGAGACGTTTGTACAGTATCTGTACCGCGCCTTCTTTGACCGCGTGCCGAAAGACGGCGAGGAGGGCATCTGGCTGACAAAGCTCAACAACGGCGGGAGCCGTGAGGATGTGGTGCCCGGCTTTACCGGCAGCGACGAGTTTGCCGTCCTCTGCCGCCGGTACGGCATCCTTGCGCAGTAAACCTTTGCCCCAACCCCTACAGCGGCCCCCGGCCGGCGCACAGCGCCGGCCGGGGGTTTTTGTCGTGTCTTTGCAGGGGGCGGCGTTTTTTGCCTGCGGTGCCATGCGCCGCGCAAACCGTATCTCGCCCTGCGGAGATATGAGAACGCTTACGGGCATCCCGTAGGGGCCGATTACAATCGGCCCACAAACGGGAAGCCGTTTGCGGGGCGTCGGGGACGCCGCTCCCTACGGTATGGCCAAAGGCGTGATAGCGAGTTGTAGGGCGGGGGCTTGACCCCGCCGCGGGGCCCATTGGCTGCCGCATTTTACCGGGATTTGGCTTTTTTTCGTTCTCTTTCGTCCCGAAAGAGAACCAGAAAGGGGCAGCCGATTTCGACGCGGCTGCGCGCACGACCAAAGGGGGTCCCCCCTTTGGAATCCCCCGAGGCCGGATATCGTCCGGGTGCTTGGACGGGCGCCATCCCCCCGTCCGCCGGACGGACGCCACCTTGCGGCGCCGTCCACGCTCACGCCGCGCTGCGCGCCGCAGCGGGCAGGGCGCGGCAAACGGTTTTGCAGACACCCGCGGTCTGTCCGTAGGGGCCGATTACAATCGGCCCGCAAACGGCATCTCTTTTCCGGTTTACCTGTAGGGCGGGGGTTTTTGCCTGCGGCGCTATGCGCCGCGGGCAAAAACGGCTCTCGCTGCGCGCCGCACAGCGCCGCGCAGCGAGAGCCGTTCCGAAATGGGCGGCGCGCGTACGCGCGCCATAAGGGGATATCGGGCACCCGTTTGCGCCGCGGCGGGCCTGAAGGCCCGCCCTACAATTTTCCCGCGGGGTGCGCGTGGAGGGTGGCGATTGCCTACCCGCAAACGGAATCCCGTTTCCCCTCATCAGTCGCCTTCGGCGTGTAGGGCCTTGCCCTCACCCCGCCGCTCCCAGAGGGGGAAGCCTTCCGGGGCATCTCACGCTTAAAGCCTTCCCCCTTGGGGGATCGCGCCCGCAGGCGCATTTCGACGGCCAAGCTCCGGGCTTTGCACCGGAGCCAAGCGGGCCGAAGGCCCGGCTCTTAGGCCGGAGATAGGTGGCCGCGCAGCGGCCGGATGAGGGGCCAATGTGAGAAACGCCCCGCAAACCGGCATCCCGCCTTGCGGTGGGCCGGGGGGCTGCCCTACAGCAGGCGCCCCAGCGCCCATGCCAGCGGGCGCGCCGCCTGCCGCAGGCACCACGCCAGCGCAAAGCATACCGGCAGATACACCGCATATCCCGGCCAGTACCCCAGCCAGGCTAGCCGCGGCGCAAATACCAGCGTCAGCAGCACATGGTGCACCAAAAATACGCCGTAGCACTGCCCGGCCAGCCAGCGCAGCACCCGCCAGCGCGCCGGGTCGGCCGCGGGGGCCGGCCGCCGCGCCAGCCACGCACCCAGGGCGATGCCGGCCCAGAACACCGGCAGCCGCCACAAAACGGTGTGGGTATACTGGATGCCCGCCCCGGCCCGCGGCAGCCACAGCCACGCCAGCGCGCACACGGCGGCCGGCACGGCCCACCACGCCGGGCGGCGGTGCGCCGCGCGCAGCACCCACACAAGGGCGGGGAACACCGCGTACAGCAGCAAAAGGCAGCCCAAAAACCATTCACCGATCTTATAAAACGTCGGTGTGAACTGCAATAAGTACCCGTCCAGCCCCAGCAGCGAGAACACCACCCGCCAGCGCGGCACCTCGGGGTTGTTGCCGTGCAGCACCTCGCCGTACAAAAACAGCGCCCCAAAACCCAGCCAATACATCGGGTAGATGGCCAGCACCCGCCCGCGCGCGTAGCGCCGCCAGTTTGGGTGCGGCACCTGCGGGCCGTAGCCCAGCGCCAGCCCCGTGCCGGAAAGCAGGAAAAAGGCGGCGATGGCCGCCTCGGTCAGCGCCGCCAGCGCTGCGAACGCCGGCCCGGCGGTGCTTTCGGGCGCCAGGAACGCCATCTCGGCCCCGTAATGGTAGCTGATGATGACCAGCGCCGCGGCAAGCCGCAGCGCGTCCAACGCGGGGTAATACCGCTTTTCCGCCATGGCGCGCCCCCTTTTCCCTTTCAAGGGGAGTATAGCACAACCCCGCGCGGTATGCAAACGCTGCCCCGGCAAACGCCGGAGCAGCGTGAGGCTGCCAAAAAACGGCCGCTGCCGTATGGAAGCGTGTAGGGCGGGCTCTTGAGCCCGCCGGAAAACACTGTTGCAGCGGCAAGTAGGATGCGGCGGGCAAGCCCTCGCCCTACAAATCCACCCATAAGAGCGCTTTTTTGACACACTAACGCTGCCCCGGCAAACGCCGGGGCAGCGTGTCAGTTCTGGTCCTTGCTTTTGCCGACGAGCGCCGCCAGCACCGCAAACACAAGGCTGGCCGTGATGCCGCCCGCGGCGGCCGTCAGCCCGCCGGTGAAGATACCGGGAAAGCCGCTTTTGTCCACCGCTTCCATCACGCCCTGCGCCAGCAGGTGCCCAAAGCCCAGCAGCGGCACCGTAGCGCCGGCGCCGGCCCATTCCGCCAAAGGCTTATACAGCCCCACCGCGCTCAGCACCACGCCGGCCACCACGTAGCCGGTCAGGATGCGCGCGGGGGTCAGGTTGGTATAGTCGATCAGCAGCTGGCCCACAACACAGATCAGCCCGCCGACCACGAACGCCCAAAAATACCCAAGGCCCAATTCCATGCCCACACCCCCTTTACGCCTGCGGCGCGGCCAGCTCCACCGCGTGCGCGATGCCGGGGATGCTTTCCCCCTGCAGATAGGTGGTCTGGCTCATCAGCGCGCCGGTGGACAAAAACAGCACGCGCTTCCACCGGCCGTTCAAAAGGTTGGGCAGCACATGGCAGCACAGCACCGCCGCGCTGCACCCGGCGCCGCTGCCGCCCGCCTGCACGTTCTGGCCCGCCACATCGTACAAAAGGCAGCCGCAGTCCATGTGGTTATGCAGGGCGATGCCCTCCTTGAGCATCTGCTCCTTCAGCAGGCCGGTGCCTACCTCGCCCAGGTCGCCGGTCAGGATGGCGTCAAAATCCTCCGGCCGGGTGCCGCTCGCGCGGAAATAGCGCAGCAGGGTGCCGGCGGCCGCCGGCATCATCGCGGCGCCCATGTTGTTGATGTCCCGCACTTCATAGTCCCGCACGCGGCCAAAGGTGACCGAAAGCACCTGCACGCCGCACTCGCCCGGGGCGCGCAGCAGGCAGGCCCCGGCGGCGGTGGCCGTCCACTGGGCGGTCGGCGTGCGCTTGCCGCCGTATTCCAGCGGGGTGCGGAACTGGCGCTCCGCCGCGCAAAAATGGCTGCTGGTGAACGCCATCACCTGCCGCGCGTAGCCGGCCGCCGCAAAGCAGGCGGCCAGGCCCAGGCTTTCCGCCATCGTCGAACAGGCGCCGTACACCCCCGCGTAGGGCGTGCCCAGCGTGCGCATGGTGTAGTTGCTGGCCGTGCACTGGGCCTGCAGGTCCCCCGCGAAGGTCAGCTCCACGTCCTTGTGGCTGATGCCCGCCTTGCGCAGGCACAAACTCACGCATTTCTGCTGCAAGGCGCTCTCGGCCTGCTCCCAGTTTTCGGCGCCGTCGTCGGCAAAGGCGGCGTCCTCGGTCAGGTAGTCAAACGCGGAGGCCAGCGGCCCCTCGCTCTCCTTCTTGCCGCCCGCGGCGGCCCACGCCGCGATGACCGGCGGCTTGGCAAACAGGATGGTATCGTCCCGTCGGATGCCCATGCATGATCCCCCCTTTGTGGGGTTAGTATGCCCGCTTGCGGCGGCGGTATGTATCCAAACAAAACGCCCGCCTCCGTAGAGGCGGGGCGTAAAAACGGCATCTTTACCGCTTTGCCAGCTCAAAGCGGTAGACGGTGGTGGCGCTGTAGGGCACCTCGGGGCGCAGCGTGGTATCGGGGAATTCCGGGTGGTTGGGCGCGTCGGGGTAATCCTGCGTTTCCAGGCACACGGCGTCCCGCTTTTGGTAGTGCGCGCCCTCCTTGCCGGCACACACCGGCGCAAGGAAGTTGGCGGTGTACAGCTGCACGGCGGGCAGGGTGGTCAGAACCTCCATGCGCAGGCCGCTCTCGGGGCCCTCCAGCCAGGCGGCGTGGCGCAGGCCGCTGTCCCGGATGATGTAGCAATGGTCATACCCATGCCCCTGCAAAAGCGCCGGATATTCGGCGCCGATATCGCGGGCCAGGGTCTTTTCCTCGTTGAAATCCATCGGCGTGCCCGCCACCGGCACAACGGTGCCGGTCGGGATGGAGGCGGCGTCCGTCTCCAGGTAGGCGTCGCTCGCCAGGGTCAGGCGGTGGCCCAGCACGCTGCCGCTGGCATGGCCGTTGAGGTTGAAATAGCTGTGGTTGGTCAGGTTGCAGACGGTGGGGGCATCGGTGGCGGCCTGGTAGCGTATCACCAGCCCGCAGCCGGAAAGCCGGTATTCTATCTCCACCTCCACCTCACCGGGGAAGCCGTCCTCCCCGTCGGGCAGGGTGGCGGTCAGGGTCACGCTGTCGTCGCTGCCGGGGGTGGGTTCCATTTTGAACACGGTATGGCTCAGCCCGTGCAGGCCGCTGTGCAGGCAGTTGCCGTTCTCGTTGGCGGTCAGGCGGTGCTCGATGCCGTCCAGCAGGAAACGCGCCCCGCCGATGCGGTTGGCGAACCGCCCCACCGCCGCGCCCATGGAATCGGTGTTCAGTTCATATTCCGGCACGCCCGGATACCCCAGCACCACGTCCACGGCGTCGCCGTTTTTGTCGGGCACGAGCATACCGGTGATGATGGCGGCGTAGCTGATCACGCGCACCTCGATGCGCCCGTTCTTCAACACGGCCTGGGTCACCGGCACGCCGCCGGTCGTTTTGCCAAACGGCTGGATGGAGATGCTCATTGCCCGGCTCCTTCCTTTTCCTTGCCGGCGGCGCGCGCAAGATCCTCCCGCACGCTGGCCGCCACACGGCCGGTGCCGTAGTTGAGCATACGGTTCACCCGGCTCACCGTCGCGCTGGAGGCCCCCGTCCGCCGCCGTATCTCGGCATACACCATGCCCTGCAAAAGGCAGCCGGCCACATCGTAGCGCTGCTCCAGGGTGCGCAGCTCGGTCACGGCGCAGAGGTCGTCAAAAAAGCGGATACATTCCTCAAGGGTATCCAACCGCAGGATCGCCTCGTATAAAGCGGTGCTGCGCTCGGCCATCGGCCCGTTTTCAGCGCGCATAACGGATATTCCTCCTGCTTCATTGTAAAATACGTCCAAACCTTGCGGGCGCTTCACAGGATATTTTAGCAACATTGTCCTTATAAGTCAATACTTTACAGCGGAAAAACCGCGTGCCGCCGCATTTGGGCAAACGGCGCGGTGCGTTTTTTTGCGCGGGGCTTGACAAACCGCACCGATGGGATATAATAAAATCAGACCAAAACGGTAGGTTTAAAGGTTGGCCGCCTGCCGTATGCATAAAAGGAGGGCACCACGCCTATGCAGATCTACGCGGACAACGCCGCGACCACCCGCCCCAGCCGCACGGCGCTCAACGCCATGCTCCCCCTGCTGGAGGAGGGCTACGGCAACCCCAGCAGCCTGTACACCATCGGCCAGAAAGCCAAGGAGGCGCTGGAGGACGCGCGCGCCCAGGTGGCCGCTGCCATCGGCGCGCAGCCGGGGGAGATCACCTTCACCTCCGGCGGGTCGGAGGCCGATACCCAAGCCCTGTTCACCGGCGCGGCGCTGGGCGCGCGCAAGGGCAAAAAGCACATCATTTCCACAAAATTTGAGCATCACGCCGTCCTCCACGCGCTGGAGGCGCTCGAGAAGCAGGGCTATGCGGTCACGCTGCTGGATGTGCCGGAAAACGGCATCGTCACGCCCGAGGCCGTCGCCGCCGCCCTCCGGCCGGACACGGCGCTCGTCTCCGTCATGTACGCCAACAACGAGATCGGCACCGTGCAGCCTATCGCCGATATCGGCGCGCTGTGCAAGGCAAAGGGCGTTTTGTTCCACACCGACGCCGTGCAGGCCGTCGGCCATCTGCCCATCGACGTCAAGGCGCAGAACATCGATATGCTCTCGATGTCCGGCCACAAGTTCCACGGCCCCAAGGGCGTGGGCGCGCTGTACGCGCGGCGCGGCATCCTTTTGCAAAACGTGTTCTACGGCGGCGCGCAGGAGCGCGGCAAGCGCCCCGGCACCGAGAACGTGCCCGCCATCGCCGGCATGGCCGCCGCCCTCACCGAGGCCGTTGCCCTTCTGCCCGCGGCGGCGCCCAAGGTGGCCGCCCTGCGGGACCGGCTCATCAAGGGCATCCTTGCCATCCCGCACAGCGCCCTCAACGGCGACGCGCAGCGGCGCCTGCCCGGCAACGCCAACTTCTGCTTTGAGGGCATCGAGGGCGAGAGCCTGCTGCTGCTGCTGGACGCGCGCGGCATCTCGGCGTCCAGCGGCTCGGCCTGCACCTCCGGCTCGCTGGACCCCAGCCATGTGCTGCTGGCCATCGGCCGCCCGCATGAGGTGGCGCACGGCTCGCTGCGCCTGACCATCGGCGAGGACATCGGGGAAAAAGAGATCGACTATATCGTCAACGCCGTCACCGAGGTGGTCGCGTATCTGCGCGGCATGAGCCCCGTCTGGCGTGATTTACAGGAGGGGAAACGCAGCTATGTTATACAGTGAGAAGGTCATGGATCATTTCCTGCACCCGCGCAACGTCGGCACCATCGAGGACGCCGACGCCATCGGCGAGGTGGGCAACGCCAAATGCGGCGACATCATGAAGATGTACCTGAAGATCAAGGAAGGCACCATCGAGGACGTCAAGTTTGAGACGTTCGGCTGCGGCAGCGCCATCGCATCCAGCAGCATGGCCACCGAGATGATCAAGGGCAAGCCCCTGACCGAGGCATTGGGCCTGACCAACCAGGCCGTGACCGAGGCGCTGGACGGCCTGCCCGCGCACAAGCTGCACTGCTCGGTGCTGGCGGAGCAGGCCATCAAGGCCGCCGTCAAGGATTATTACGAGCGCAAGGGCATCACCGTTGACCCCGAGGTCTTTGCCGCCCTCAATGAGGACGCCGAGGCCGCCCACGCCCACGACCCCACCGCCGACGACAAGGCATAAAGCTGACCCCCGCGGCCCCGCGCGAAAGCGCGAGGCTTTTTGCCCGCGGCGCCATGCGCCGCGGGCAAAAACGTCCCGGGCCATCCCGTAGGGGCCGCATATATGCGGCCCGCAAGCCACGAGAAACGTACCGCCCATTTGTAGGGCGGGGTCTTGACCCCGCCGTGCGGCCTCGCCGCTGCTGCAACATTTCCCGGCGGGCGCAAAAGCCCGCCCTGCACACCTACACAAAGGGGCCGGATTTAGCATCCGGCCCCTACACAGTGTGTCGAGAAAACCGATACGCTGCGCCGGGGCCTCAATTGGTCTTGCCGTCGGTGGCCAGCGGCCCGTAAGGGGTCGACAGCTCGCGGTAATTGGGGCGGTCGTTCAAAAAATCCTCGGCGGAGAGCAGCCCGCAGCGCGAGGTGTAGTCATAGTACACGTCCTGCGAGCTCTGCCGCTCAAACTCCACGATGAGCGCATCGTCGGTAAACGAGACGATGCATAGCGGCTGCAGGCCGTCGTTCATGTAGCTGAGCGTCAGCTCCCGGCATTCGCCGCCGGCAAGGTCCACGGCATAGCGCTTCCGGACCAGCTCGGCGGTTTGTTCCGGGCCGGGTACGATGTTGTAGTTGACATCCACCACGGCCACATCGCCCGGCACGGCGGAGATGTGCGCGTTGAAATCCGCGCACTCCGGCGGGGCGGGCAGCGCCCATTCCCGCACGGTGCCGTCGGGCAGGACATCCCGGAGGGCGGCCGCCTCGCAGTCGGTGAGCAGGATGTGCCCGCCCAGGCACACGGGCGTCTCGGGGAAAAAGTCCCCCGTTTTTTCCCAGGCACACAGCGTGCGATCTTCGCCGGTGTCGATATTTTTGTACACAAGGCCGTACCCGACCGGGGTGGCGGCCAGCTGCGCATAAAACCCCTCCCACGCCGCGTCGTGCGCCTCCGTGGAGGTGTTTTCATCCGGCTGCGGCACCGGGATGGCGTTGCGGGCGCTGTAATCCTCGCGGTAGAGCAGCACCTCCCGCCCCTGGCAGCCCAGGATGCGCTGGGCACTGTCGGGCAGGGCCAGCACCTTTTCATTGCTGCCGCCGGAAAGCGGCGTGCGGTACAAAACCAAAGCGTCCTTGCCGCTGTCGGTATCGCCGTAGGATTCGTAATACAGGTAGGTGCCGTCAAACAAAAGGGGGTAGGCGGGCAGCAGCGGGTCGCTGCATTCCAGCACCACCGGGTCGGTGCCGTCGGCGCGGCAGCGCCACAGGCCGTTGCCGCCCGCGTCCCGGTGGGCCGCCACCACAAGGGTGTTTTCATCCACCACCCAGGCGCCGTACAGGTACGCGCTGCCGGCGGGGCCGCGGGCGGTGCAGCCCTCGCCGGTGTGGTCACAGTTGGGGTCGGCGCACAGCGCCACCTGCTGCAAACCCTCATAATCAATGTAGGTCAAAATGCCGTCGCCGCTGTAGGTGCCGTCCTGGTGGCCGACGGTGTAGCGCCCTTCGGGGGTGTCGGGCCCGAGCAGGCGCAGCGCGCCGTCGTTGCCGGCGGCGGGGGCGGCACTGCCGCCGGCGGGACCGCCGCCTTCGGCGGGCGCGTTGTGGGCGCAGGCGGCAAGGCCCAGCGCAAGGGCCAGGGCCAAAAGCCCGAGGAAAAACCGTTTCATAGGGGGTCACGCTCCTTTCACCGTGCAGTATGCGCGCGCCATGTTGCAAACTTGTCACAACGCGCAAAACCGGCAAAAAAGCCTACATCGCCAGCAGGGAGCCGCATACCAGGATCTGCTCGTCCCCGGCCGTCGCGGCCGTAAGGTAGACCCCCGCCTCTTCCGAAATATACGTGGGGCCGTAATACGGTACGGTGGGATAGGCCGCCGCAAGCGCCTCGGGGCCAAGGGCCTGCCAGCCGTCCGGATCGTCCAGCCCCAGGTAGCGCCCCCACGCCTCCACATCCGAAAACGTCGTCCCGCCGTCAAAGGGGACGGTGCGGAAACAGATCACGTGCCCCTCCTCGCGCAGCCATTGCAGCTCCAACGAAAAATAGGCGAAATACCCGTCACCTTCCGCAGCCTGCGGCAAAAAACGGCGCAGGGCGTCCCCGGCCTGCGCCGGGTCGGAGATGTCCAGCATCACCGAGACGCTCTGCACGCTGCCGTCCTGCGCGCCGCAAAGGATCTTGGCGTTGGGCGCGGCCTGCGCGGCGTATTCGCCGCCCTGCGGCAGGCCGGCGGCCGTGTCCAGCGCCAGGCGGCACTCCTCCAGCATCGTTTCGCGCAAAACGCCGGCGGCGTACAGTTCCTCCAGCTTTTCCCGCGCGGTGTCGAGCACCTCGCCGGATGCCTCGCCCGGCAGTGTCGCCACGGGCAGCCTGATCTTGCCGTCCAGTTCGCCCAGCAGCTGCGCACGGTGCAGTGCGTACAAAAAGGGGCTTTGCTGCACGGCCGGCGCCCAGAACAGGCTGCCGGCGCTCTGGCGCGGCTGCGGGCCTGCCAGAAGCAGCGCCGTCTGCCGGCGCACCGTCAGCACCGGCGCCGCCAGCACGCAGGCGGCGAACAAAAGCCCCAGCGCCGCCGGCAAAACGCGCCGGCAGGCGGCCTTCACGCGCGCGCTCATGCCTCCACCTCCCCGGCGGGCAGATCCAGCCGGATGGCCGTGCCCTCGCCCACCGTGCTCTCGATGTGCAGCCGGCTGCCGTGCGCCCGCGCGATATCGGCGCAAAGGCGCAGGCCTAGCCCGTTGCCGCTGCCGTCGCCGTTTCGGCGCGCGCGGCTCTTGTCCACACGGTAAAACGCCTCGGTCACGTGCGGCAGATCCTCGGGCGGGATGCCGCAGCCGCGGTCCCGCACCGTCAGCCGCCAGCCGCCGCGGCAGGGCGTGCACAGCATCTCAATGGGTGCTCCCGGTGCCGAGGCGTGCGCGGCGTTCAGCACAAGGTTGCGCAGCAGCGTGCCCAGCAGCGCGCGGTCCCCGCGCACGGCGGCCCCCTCGGGCGCGATGCAGCGCACGTTTGTGATCCCGGGCGGCAGGCCGCGCACCACCTCGCCGAACAGCGCCGCCGCGGGCACCGCCTCCCGGTGCAGCCGCCGCTTGCCCTGCAAACCAAACAGCGCAAGCAGCGCGCGGCTCAAATTTTCCACCCGCGTGGCCTCGTGGTAGATGTAATCCGCCCCGCGCTGGCGCAAAGCGGGCGCCTGCTCGCCGCTGCGCAAAAGGTCGGCGTAGCCGAGGATGGCGGTCATCGGTGTTTTGAGCTCATGGCTGAAGGCCGCCAGGAACCTTGCGCGGCGCTCGGCCTCGCGCTGCACAAGATCCGTCACCGCCAGCGCCGCCGCCACCAGCACCAGCACGGTGCCCAGCAGCAACAGCCAACCGCGCAGCTGTCGGGCCTGCTCGGCCAGAAGGCCGCTCATGTCATAGGCCGAGAGCAGCCACACCTCGTCCGCCATGCCGGACAGCGGCGAAGCCATCAAAAGGTACAGCGCCCCGCCCGCGCGGCAGTACAGCAGCTGCCCCGTACCGGCGGCCACGCACCGCCGCAGCGTGGCATACGGCACGGCGTTTACCGGGATATCGGACCAAAGGATCATGCCGCCGGTGTCCAGCAATGCCAGCGTGCCGCCGTCGCTGCGGCCGGGCACGCGGCTGGCGCGGCGGTATTCCTGCACGGCGCCGGAAACCGCCTGCGGATCCTGCGCGCCGGCCACGGCGTCGGCCAGGGCAAGCTGGGTGCGCAGATGCTCCAGGGTATACTGCTCCTCCAGCGCCGCGCGCGTGTGCGCAAAGTTCTGGCGCAGCGTCCACGCCCCGCCAAGGGCGAGCACGGCGCACAGCAGCGCCAGCAGGATGCGCGTCAGTGTGCGGGTGCGGTCCATTCCTCAGCCTCCAAACGGTAACCCACGCCAAATACGGTGGCGATCTCGCCGCTCCACCCCAGCTTTTTGCGCAGGCGGTGGATGTTCACGTCCAGCGTGTGGGGGCCGGCGTCGCTGTCAAGGCCCCAAACCCGCTCCAGCAAAACATCGCGGTACAGCGCGATGCCGCGGTTGCGCACGAGCGTGAGCAGAAGATCGAATTCCCGCGGGGAAAGCTCCACGGCCGCACCCTCGCGCCACACCGCGCGCTGCCCGGGGTCGATCTCGATGTTGAACACCTTGATGCGCGCCCCGCGCCGCCCGCTGTGCCGCAAAACACCGTCCACCCGGGCCAGCAGCTCCTCCGGCTCGAACGGCTTGACGATGTAGTCATACGCGCCGAGCTTGAGCCCGCGCACGCGGTCGCGCACCGTGGCGCGCGCCGTCACAAAAATGACCGGCGTGCCGGTGGGGGCAATGTAATCCATCAGCGCAAAGCCGTCCACGCCGGGCAGCATCACGTCCAGCAGGACAAGGTCATACTGCCCCTGCTCCAGCAGGGTGGCGGCGGCCTCGCCGTCGCGCGCCTGCACGCACCGGCAGCCGATGCGCGCGAGCGTGATCTCGATAAGGTCGGCGATGGCGGGCTCGTCCTCTACGATGAGTACGGGGTACATGGGCGGTGCTCCTTTCCCGCTCGGCAGATTCTTACGCATACCATTGTGCCGCGCCGGGGTTTCAGCCTTGTTACAAACCGCGCCCCCCGCCGGGGGGCACCCGGCGGGGGGCAAAAAACGTTCACCGCGCTTTGGGCCTTTTGCGCACGCTCCAGCCAAAACCGCCCAGCCGTTTGCCCAGGGTGTAGTATGCCCCGTGGCAGTAGGCGAGCAGGTCGGCCTTTTCCAGATGCAGCTTGCCGTGCGCGTCCAAAAGGCTCTCGTCCACGTCCACGGCCGCCACCTCGGCCAAAAACAGGTCGTGGCTGCCCAGCGGCAGCAGCTGCGTGACCCGGCATTCCAGGTTGACGGGGCTCTCTGCCAAAAGCACCGTATCCACCGCCGTGGCGGGGGCGGCCGTCAGGCCCATGGCGGCAAATTTGTCCACATCGCGCCCGCTTTTCACCCCGCACCAGTCCACCGCTTTGGCCAGCGCGCGGGTGGGGAGGTTGACGCAGAACACGCCGCCCTCCTTGATGATGCCGTAGCTGTACCGCTCCGGCCGCAGGCTGATGGAAAGCATCGGCGGCGCGCTGCACACCGTGCCGCACCACGCCACGGTGATAAGGTTCGGCCGCGGCCCCGTGCCGTCGGCCCGCCCGCAGCTCACCAGCACCGGCGGGGCGGGGTTCAAAAGGGCCGCGCCCTTCCAGCTTTGTCTGCTCATACGCCGTCCCCCTCCTGCGGCGGCCAGTTGGCCGTGCGCGCGCTGATGATGTAGCGCGGGCGGGCCTTGGCCTCCATATAGATCTTGCCGATGTATTCCCCGATGATGCCCAGGCAGATGAGCTGCACGCCCGACACAAAGCAGATGATGCAGGTCATGGATGCCCAGCCGGAGACCGTGTGCCCCAAAAGCGCCTGCGCCAGCGCCCAGATCACGCCCAAAAAGCTGACGAGCGCCACCAGCACGCCAAACCCGGTGATGAACCGGATGGGCCGCACCGAAAGGCTGGTGATGCCGTCGAACGCCAGCGCCAGCATTTTGGAAAGCGGGTAATGGCTCTTGCCGGCCAGGCGCTCCTGCCGTTCATACGGGACGGTGGTGCTTTTAAAGCCCACCAGCGGCACCATGCCGCGCAAAAACAGGTTGACCTCTTTGAACTTCGCAAGCTCCTGCAAAACGCGGCGGCTCAACAGGCGGTAATCGGCATGGTTGAACACCACCTCGGCGCCCATCGCGTTGAGCAGCTTATAAAAGGTCTCGGCGGTAAAACGCTTAAAAAACGTGTCCGTATCGCGCGAGGAGCGCACCCCGTACACCACCTCGCACCCGTCCAGATAGGCATCCACCATGGCGTCCATGGCGCCGGGATCATCCTGGCCGTCACAGTCGATGGAGATGGTGATATCGCAGTGGTCCTTTGCCTCCATCAGCCCCGCCAGCACGGCGTTCTGGTGCCCGCGGTTGCGGCTTTGGCTGATGCCGAGGTAGTGTGCGTCCTGCGCGGCCAGCCGCTCGATGATGGGCCAGGTATCGTCCTTCGAGCCGTCGTTTACGAACAGCACCCGGCTCTCGGGGCTTATCTTGCCCGCCGCCGCAAGGCTTTGCAGCTTTTGCAAAAACAGCGGCGCCGTCAACGGCAGCACCTCCTGCTCATTGTAGCAGGGGATGACGATGTATAATACAGGGCTTTGCTTGGTCATCATGGGAACATCTTTCCTTCCGTTTCATGTGGGCGGGCCGGCGCGGCTATGCGGCCGGCGCCTGCGGCAAAGGTGTGTTGAGCTGCTCTACCAGCGCCGCGTAGGAATCAAACCCGTACAGGATATACGGATAGTCGGTATAGAGGATGTTTTCCGCCCCGAGATAGACCGCGGAATCCGGATAGCCATCATCTTCTTTTTCAGAAAAGAGCACAAAGACCTTGCCGTCGGGGGTGGTGGTATCATGGTCCACACGCTGGAGCCACTTGTAAGTCGTGTTCAGGGCGCTGGCCTCCAGCGTAGGCACGCTCAGCACGCGTACATCGATCTGCCCGTTGGAAAGCTCGGTAAAAAGGTTGCCGTTCCAAAAAGACAACGCATAACCGTTGTAATAATCATTGTCCAGAAGGAAGGCCGTGAGCCTCTCGGCAGCGGTATTCCCGGGCGGGGTGGTGAAATATGGCTGCAAATACTGAACAGACAAAAACACCATCACGGCTGACATTGCGATGCAAAGCCCCCGCAGCGGCAGCACCGCCCGGTAGCGGTACAGCACGGCGGCCACGAGCGGTATAAACGGTATGGCAACAAGGCAGTTATAACGTGGTGAGGCAAAAGGAAAATAGTAATCCAGATTTTCCCCGAACAGCACAAGGCCGGTGCTCAGCAAGAAAAGCAGGACACAAAAGAACAGCAGGAACCGCTGCGCCGGCGGATACTGTGCCATATGCCGCCATAGCGTGCGCAGGCAGAAAAAAGCTGAGAGAAAAATCACGCCGAAACACAGGTTGTAGACAAGAGCGATGGAGAATACGGCGCCCGCCTGGTAGCCCAGATTCTGCAGCCAATTGTTCAAATATCCGTCCAGGCGCGAAACAGAGGGATAGGTGAAAGCGATAGAGTTGAAAGAGCTGAACAGATGGCTGCGGCTGAGGTACCCTGTGTTCACCCAGTAGCCTGCAAAAGCGGCTGCCAGGTCTGCCGCAAACAGGATGGTAACCACCGGGGGCAAGGCGTGCTGCGTTTCGTGCAAGGAAAGGCGCTCATACGCGGTAAGGGCAAAAGCGGCGATGGCCGCGGGCACATAAAAGATGAAGAGCTGGCGCAGCCCGCCCAGGCCGGAGACGAATGCCAGCAAAAGCGAAACGGCCATAAGCACTGTATGCCGCCACCCTTTTGGCGCCTTTGCGCAATGGAACCCCAACCCCAGTGCCACAAAGGTGATGCAAAGGTGCGGTACATAGTAAGACCCGTAGGAAAGGACATAGTGCCCCATCCAAAGAAAAGGCACCAGCATGACACCGCCAATGGCGGGGAAGCAGCGTTTCAGCCCGACTTGGCAGCAAAAGTACCGGCAGCAAAGCAGCAGGATCACCAAAAGGGCGATGGTTCCCCCGACCCGCACGAAGCGCCAGTTGTTCCAGATGCGGAAAAACAGCGAATAGATCAGCTGGGTGTTGAGCACGCGCAGCTCGGTGGAATAGTACCATTGTGTGGTCAAAATGCCGCCTTCCCGGGCAAGCAGATTCGAAAGGACCAACTCACTGGCCATATCCGCGTCCAGCACCAGGTAGGGGTTCACGGCCAGCGCGGCACACACCACGCCAAATTCGGCAGCAAGGAAAAGCCAACTCAGGCAAGAAAGAGGTTTTACGCGCAGGCGGTCAAATATGTGTCGGGGGGGGGTGCGATTGGCAGCAGCAGTTTCATGAAAAAACATCCTTTCCGAATCGGTTTGCCACAGTGCCCATAAAGTCACAGAGAACCGCGCAACCGGTCTTTGTCCAGCAGGCGGAAGCTGCTGCGGAAGGTCTCCAGAAGGCCCTCGCGCTGCATACGGCTGAGTTCGCGGCTGAGGGCGCTGCGGTCACAGCCAAGGTAATCGGCCAAAGCGGCGCGGGTCAGCGGCACGGTAAAGATATCGCTGCCAGCGGCTTCGGCCTGCTCCAGCAGCCAAAGGCTGATGCGCGTGCGCAGGCTTTTGCACATCAGCAATTCAAGGCGGCGATCCAGCGCCAGATACTTGCCGCCCATCTGCGCTACAAGGTTCTGCAACAGGCGGAAATGCGCCCCGTCCGCCACCGGCGGGTGCAGGATGCGGGCGTAGGGCAGGTACAAGGCCAGCGTCTCGCACTGCGCCGTCAGCGTCACCGGGCTTTTGGCGCCGGCGGCCGCCAGCACATCGCCAAACAGGCCCCCGGGGCCCATGTCGGCCACCAGCACGGCGGTGCCGTCTGGCGCCGTCTTGTGCGCGTGCACGCGCCCCTCCAGCACGATGCCCAAGTCCCGGTTCTCATACCCTGCCAGCAGCAGCACCGCCCCTTTCGCGTAGCGCTGCACGCGCGGGCGCAGGCGCGCCAGCAGGGTGGCGAGCACCTCGTCCGGCATGGCGCGCAAAAGGGTGGTGCCCCGCAAAAGCGGGTAATAGCGCTGCAATTCCACCCAAAGCCCCCTCGGCACGGCAAAGCAATGTTGCCGCGGCAACGGATTTCTACTTCCCCATTATAGTATACTCATCCCGCAAAAGCAACCGCTTTGCCTGTGATTTCGGGAGGGGGACACAATGAAAAAACACCTTGTACCGGCGGCGCTGGCCGCCGCCCTGCTTTTGAGCCTTGCCGGCTGCGGCGCGCAAAGCGCCGCGCCGGCGCCCGCCGACAGCGCGCCCGCCATGTCCCGGCCGGCCGACAGTGCGCCGGCCGACGGTGCGCCGGCCGACAGTGTACCGGCTGACAGTGCACCCGCCGACAGTGCGCCGGCCGACAGTGTACCGGCTGACAGTGTACCGGCTGACAGCGCGCCGGCCGGGGATGATGAAGTCTATGTGGCCGATGCGCCGCTGCGCGTGGCCGGCCTCAAGGGCCCCACGACGATGGGTCTTGTTGACCTCATCGAGGAGAGTGCCGCCGGCGCCGACGTCGGCAGCCTGGAATTTACCATGTACGGCGCGGCCGACGAGATCGTGCCGCTGCTCGTCCAGGGTGAGCTGGACGCCGCCGCCATCCCGGCGAACCTTGCCGCCACGCTCTACCAAAAGACCGAAGGCGCCGTGCAGGTGGCCTGCGTCAACACGCTGGGCGTGCTCTATATGCTGGAGCTGGGCAACAACATCCAGACGGTAGCCGACCTCAAGGGCGCCACCATCCTCAGCACCGGCAAG
Source organism: uncultured Gemmiger sp. (assembly GCA_947629015.1). Classification (GTDB taxonomy): domain Bacteria; phylum Bacillota; class Clostridia; order Oscillospirales; family Ruminococcaceae; genus Gemmiger. The sequence continues at coordinate 8,299 of CANRCB010000025.1, read as the reverse complement.
GGCACCACGCCGGAATATGTGCTGCGCCATGTGCTCAAAGAAAACGGCATCGACCCCGACAGCGACGTCACCATCGAGTATAAGAGCGAGGCCACCGAGGTGGCCGCCCTGCTCACCGAGCCGGCCACCGACAGCCGCGCCGTCGTGGCCATGCTGCCGCAGCCCTATGTGACGAGCGCTTTGGCCCAGAACGACGGCGTGCGCGTGGCGCTGGATATGACCGAAGAATGGGGCAAGGTGGCCGACGGCAAGCTGGTGACCGGCGTGCTGGCCGTGCGCAGGGACGCCGTCGAGGCCGACCCCGCCCGCTTTGCGCAGTTCCTCAAGGATTACGCGGCCAGTGTCGACTACGCCAACACCGAGACCGAGGCCGCCGCCGCGCTGTGCGAGAAGTACGGCATCGTCGGCAAGGCCGCGCTGGCGCAAAAGGCGCTGCCCGCCTGCAACATCGTGTTTGAGACGGGCGACGAAATGAAGGCCGACCTTGTCAGCTATTTTGACGTCCTCTTTGCGGCGGATCCCGCCAGCGTCGGCGGCGCGCTGCCGGGCGACGACTTCTACTACGGTGTCTGACCTTGCGCAAAAACTGAAAAACGCCCTGCCGCGCGCAGCCGCCGGCCTGTTCTGGCTGGCGGTGTGGCAGCTTGCCGCCATGGCCGTGGGCCATGGCGGGCTTTTGCTGCCAAGCCCGGTGCAGACGGTGGCGGCGCTGTCCGCCCTGCTGCCCACCGGCGCCTTTTGGCGGCGCATCGGCTTTACGCTGGCGCGCATCCTGCTGGGCTTTGCGCTGGCGGTGGCGGGCGGCGTGGCGCTGGGCGCGGCGTCGGCCCGCTGGCGCGCGGTGCGCGTTTTGGCCGCGCCGCCGCTGGCGCTGGCGCGCGCCATGCCGGTGGCCAGCTTTGTGATCTTGGCGCTGCTGTGGGTGCGCAGCGCCAACCTCTCGGTGATCGTCAGCTTCACGCAGGTGCTGCCCGTCGTCTACGCGGGGGTGTGCGCCGGCATCGCCGATACCGACAAAGAACTGCTCGAGATGGCGCGCGTCTACCGCCTGCCGGTGCTGCGCACGCTGCGGTACATCCGGGTGCCGGGTGCCTTCCCGGCGTTTGCCGAAAGCCTCTCCGTCGCCATGGGCATGTGCTGGAAAAGCGGCGTCTCGGCCGAGGTCATCGGCCTGCCGGACTGGAGCGTGGGCGACGCGCTCTACCGCGCCAAGCTCACCCTTGCCACGCCGGATGTCTTTGCGTGGACACTGGCCATCGTGGCGCTGTCGGCGCTGCTGTCGGCGCTGGCAAGGCACGGGCTGACGGCGGCCCAAAAACGCCTTTGCGGGGAGGTGGCGGCATGAGCATCCGCATCCGCGGCCTGTGCAAGGCGTTTGGCGCAAAACAGGTGCTGCGGGGCTTTGCGCTGGACATCGACGGCCCGCTCGTGCTCACCGGCCCCTCCGGCTGCGGAAAAACGACGCTGCTGCGCATCATGATGGGCCTGGAGACCGCCGATGCCGGCAGCGTGGCGGGCGTGGGAAGGGTGGCGGCCGTCTTCCAGACCGACCGCCTGTGCCCCCAGCTGACCGCCGCCGGCAACATCGCGCTGGCGGGGGGCGATGCCGCCGCGGCCGAAAAGGAGCTGCGCGGCCTTGGCTTCACCGATGCCGAGCTCGCGCTGCCGGCGGCGCGGCTTTCGGGCGGGCAGCGGCGCCGCGCTGCGCTGCTGCGCGCGCTGCTGTGCCCCGGCGCCGGTACGCTGCTGCTGGACGAGCCCTTCACCGGCATGGAGGCGGAGCTTGCCGCCCGCGCCGCCGCCGCCATCGTGCGGCTGGCCGCCGGGCGGGACACGGTGCTCGTCACCCACGATGCCGCCACCGCCGCCCGGCTCGGCTGGCCGGTGTCCGCGATTTTGTAGGGCCTTGCCCTCACCCCGCCGCAGGATAGATGGCGTTTCCGGGCAATTTGTAGGGGGCGGCGTCCTCGACGCCCTGCAAACGGCGCTCTCTTTCCTGGTCTGGCTGCAGGGTGGGGTCCCCGACCCCGCCGCTTAAAGCACGGCGCCTCATAACAGTTCTGTCAATATCGCGTTCTGCACCACCATGCCGGCCGGGGTCAGGGCCAGGGTGCGGCCGTCCCACCGGGCGTAGCCGTGGCGCACGCACTGCCGGATGAACGCCAGCTGCCCCGGCGTGAAGGGCCTGCCGCCGAGCTTTTGGTATTCGGCCGTGTCCAGCCCCGCGGCCAGGCGCAGGCGCAGCATCAGGTAGTCCTCGGCGCCGCACACGCCCTCGTCCCGCTCGGCCAGCGTGCCGTCGATAAAGCCCTGCACATCGCCCGGCCAAAAGCGCCGCACGCCGCCAAGGCAGCTGTGCGCGGCGGGGCCAAGGCCGAGATAGTCCCTGCAGTTCCAGTACAAAAGGTTGTGCCGCCCCTCGTGCCCCGGCCGCGCAAAATTGCTGATCTCATACTGCCGGTAGCCGGCCTTTTCCAGCTGCGCGCAGGCGTACAGGTAAAACGCCGCCGCGGCGTCGGCGTCGGGCAGGGCGTCCGGCAGGCGCCGCGCAAAGGCGGTGCCGGGCTCGATTTTTAAAAGATAGGCCGAGATGTGCGTGCAGCCACCCTCCCGCAAAAGGGCCAGCGTCTCGTCAAATTCGGCGTTCGTATAGCCGGGCAGGGCCAGCATGATGTCCCCGCAAAGGTCCCGGAAGCCGGCGGCCCGCGCCCAGCCGAGCGCCCGCGCCGCGCCCGCCGCCGTGTGCGTGCGGCCAAGGGTTTTGAGCTGCGCATCCCGCGCCGACTGCACGCCAAAGCTCAGGCGCGTCACCCCGGCGGCGGCAAAGCCCGCAAGGCTTTCGGGGGTGACGGTGTCGGGGTTCGCCTCCAGCGTCACCTCGGCGCCCGGCAGCGGGGCGGCGGCCGCCACCAGGGCCCCCACCTGCGCGGGGGTGAGCAGCGAGGGCGTACCCCCGCCAAAATACAGCGTATCGGGCCGGCGGGTGTTTTGGGCCAGCGCCCGCAAAAGCGCCTCGACATACGCCTGCGGCACGCCGCGCGCGCCGGGGCGGGTATAAAAATCGCAGTAGCGGCAGCGCGCAAGGCAGTAGGGGATGTGCAGATAGATGCCGAATGTGTCCGTTTTCACCGTCCCGCGCGCCTCCCTGCCGGTTTTTGGGGCTTTTACACCGCTTTGTCACAAAAAGGGATAGTTTTTTTCACAATTGCAGTATATAATAAAACCATCCAAAAGGGAAGGGGAGGTCTTGTCATGGACCCGCGCTATACCGATATCGCCTATTCCGAAAGCCCGTATGCGACCTTGAGCCAGTATATGGGCCGCACCTTTGGCTGGATGTTCACCGGCCTGCTGGTCACCTTCCTCGCGGCGGTGGGCACCGCCCGCACCCCGCTGTTCGCCGTTTTGTACGGTACGGGGCTGGTGTTCGTGCTCAGCATCGCGGAGCTGGTGCTTGTGTTCATTTTGTCGCTGCGCATCAACTCCCTGCAGCCCGCCACCGCCACCGTGCTGTTTTACGCCTACGCGGTGCTGACCGGCGTCAACCTCAGCGTCTATTTCGTCATCTACGATATGGGCACGCTGATTTTGGCGTTCCTGCTCGGGGCGGTGTATTTCGGCGTCATGGCCGTGTACGGCGCCCGCACGCAGAAGGATCTCAGCGGCTGGGGGCCCATGCTCATGGGCGGGCTCATCTCCATCCTCATCGTTTCGGTGCTGGGCACGCTCGCCAACCTGCTGTTCCACCTCCAATTCGGCTTTGCGGAGCTGCTCATCTGCGCGGTGGCGCTGCTGGTGTTCATGGGCTTTACCGCCTACGATACCCAAAAGCTGAAATACTACTACAGCGTTTTCGGCGGCGACGCGGCCATGCTGCACAAATCCGCCGTGATCGGCGCGCTCAACCTGTATCTTGACTATATCAACATCTTTATCTATCTGCTGCGCATCCTCGCCCGCAACCGCGACAACTGACCCCATCCAAAACCCGCGCAGGCGGGGGCCGGCCCTTGACAAAGCCGGCCCCCGCCGTTATAATAGCCCTGTCAAACGCGTTGATGGAGAAAAGTACGCGCGCCCCGCCCGGCCAAGAGAGGCAGGCCACCGGCTGCAAGCCCGCCCGAAGGCAGCGCGCGGAAGTTCCCTCCGGAGCGGTTTGCGGGAAAGGCCGGCCCCTTCGCGCCCGGCCCGGTAGTGCAAAACGGCCCTGCACCGTTACCGGCAGGTTTGAGCGCCGCGCCCCCCGGCTTGCCAAAGCGGGCGCGGAACACGGGTGGTACCGCGGAGAATTTTGCAAATCTTCGTCCCTGGACAGGCAGGGGCGTTTTTTGTTGCCCCGCACAAAACAAATGGAGGTATGGTCATGCAGCAAAAGATCGCAGCCCTGCGCGCCGCGCTGGAGGCGGACCGCGCGAAGGTGGCCGACAAGGCCGCGCTTTCCGCCTTCTGGCAGAAGTATCTGAGCAAAAACGGCGAGGTGGCGGGCCTGATGAAGGGCCTGCGCGACGTCGCCAAAGAAGAACGCCCCGCCGCCGGCAAGATCATCAATGAATGCAAGGCCTGGGCCGAGGCGCAGTATCAGGAGCTGGCCGCCGCCGTCGAGCAGGCGGAGCTGGCCGCCCGCAACGCCGCCGAAGCGGTGGACATCACCCTGCCCGGCACGCCGCGTCCCACCGGCACGCTGCACCCGCTCACCCTCATCAAAAACCAGATCGTCGATGTGTTCGCCGGCATGGGCTTTGAGGTGTTCGAGGGCCCGGAGATCGAGGACGACGACCACTGCTTCACCCGCCTCAACGTGCCCAAAAACCACCCCGCGCGCGATATGCAGGATACCTTCTACGTCGCCGAGGACATCGTGCTGCGCACCCACACCAGCCCCGGCCAGATCCGCGTGATGGACCGCGGGCAGCTGCCCATCAAGGTGCTGGTGCCGGGGCGGGTGTTCCGCTCCGATTCCGACGCCACGCATTCGCCCATGTTCCACCAGATGGAGGGCCTTGTCGTCGACAAGGGCATCACCCTGTGTGATCTGCAGGGCATGCTGGACAAATTCGTCCAGGCGCTGTTCGGCCCCGAGGTCAAAACGCGCCTGCGCCCGAGCTACTTCCCCTTCACCGAACCCAGCGTCGAGGTGGATGTCAGCTGCTTTGAGTGCGGCGGCAAAGGCTGCCCCCTGTGCAAGGGCACCGGCTGGATCGAGATACTGGGCGGCGGCATCGTGCACCAGCAGGTGCTCAAAAACTGCGGCATCGACCCCGGCGTCTATTCCGGCCTCGCGTTCGGCATCGGCATCGAGCGCATCGCCATGCTCAAATACGGCATCAACAACATCGGCCTGCTGTTTGAAAACGACCTGCGCTTTTTGCAGCAGTTCCAGGGCTGACAGGGGAGGACATTGACCATGAAAGTACCGTTCAGTTGGCTCAAAGAATATGTCGATATCGACTGCACCGCCCCCGAATTGCAGCAAAAGCTGTTTGGCTGCGGGTTCGAGGTCGAGGAATTGACCGATCTGTCCGCCGGCATCGAAAAGGTCGTCGTCGGCGTCGTGACCGAGGCCGTCAGGCAGGAGGGCACCCACCTGTACCTGTGCAAGGTGGACTGCGGCGAATACGGCCACGATATCGCCATCTCCACCGGCGCGCCCAACGTCTATGCCGGTATGCACTGCCCGGCGGCGCTGGACGGCGCCACGCTGCCCGGCGGCGTGCACATCAAGGCCCGCGCCATGCAGGGCGTTGTGTCCAACGGTATGCTCTGCTCCGGCGAGGAGCTCGGCCTCAACGAGGATCTTTTCCCCGGCGCCGAGGTCTACGGCCTGCTCGACCTGCCCAAGGACACCGCCCCCGGCGCCGACATCGCGCCCGTCGTGGGGCTCGATGACTGGATGTTCGATATCGCCGTCACCGCCAACCGGGCCGACTGCCAGAGCGTGCTGGGCATCGCGCGGGAGGTCGCGGCCGTTTTGGGCAAGCCGCTCACCATGCCCGCCACCGATTACACCGTCAGCGCCCGCACCGATGCGCGCCTGTCCATCACCGTCCAGGCGCCCGACCTCTGCCCGCGCTACATCGGGCACTATGTGCACGACATCACCCCCGGCCAAAGCCCCGCGTGGCTGCGCCGGCGCCTGGCGCTGTGCGGGCTGCGCAGCATCTCCAACGTTGTCGATATCACCAACTACGTCATGCTGGAGATCGGCCAGCCGATGCACGCCTTCGATATGGACACCCTTGAGAGCTGCGCCATCATCGTGCGGCGCGCCGCCCCCGGCGAGGCCATCACCACGCTGGACGGCAAGCAGTTCGCCCTGACGCCCGAGAACCTCGTCATCTGTGACGGCGAAAAGCCCGTCGCCCTCGCGGGCGTCATGGGCGGCCTCAACAGCGAGATCAAGGATACCACCACCCAGCTGCTGTTCGAGAGCGCCAAGTTCGCGCGGGACAACATCCGCCGCACCGCCCGCGGCCTTGGCCAGAACACCGACGCCTCCAGCCATTACGAGAAGGGCATCGCCGAGTATACCACCGAGCTGGGCATGGCGCGCGCGCTGCACCTCATCCAGGAGCTCCGCTGCGGCGAGGTCACCGCCAGCCACTTTGACGTCAAGGACGGCAAGCCCAACGCCGGGCCCGCCGCGCCGCGCACCATCCGGGCCAGCGTATCGGGCATCAACGCCATTTTGGGCATCGAGGTGCCCGCCGATGCGGTGTTCGATATCCTGCGCCGGCTGCAATTCACCGTCACGCCGGAGGCCGGCGGCAACGCCTTCACCGCCGTGGCCCCGCCCTGGCGCGAGGACATCGAGATCGGCGAGCCGGATCTGGCCGAGGAGGTCATCCGCGAATACGGGTACGGGCACATCAAGCCCACCTTCTTAAAGGCCGCGCAGGTCACCGGCGGCGGCCTCACGGCCGACCAGAAGGCCCGCGCCGCGCTCAAGCGCGCCGCCTGCGCGCAGGGCTTCTGCGAGACGTCCACCCTCGCCTTCTACTCCGAGGCGGAGCTGGATATGCTGCACGTCGCGCCCGACGCGCCCGAGCGCACCGTCGTGCGCATCCTCAACCCTATCTCCTCCAACCTCACCCTCATGCGGCCGATGCTGGCGCCCTCGCTGCTGAACGTCGCTGTCGAAAACCTCAAGCGCGGCAACGGGGCCGGCCGCCTGTTCGAGCTCGCCAACATTTATATCCCCAAACAGCTGCCCGTCACCGAGCTGCCCATCGAGCGCCTGCACCTGGGCCTGGCCGCCTTTGGCCGGGACGAGGACTTTTTCGCCTTCAAGGGTGCCGTCGAGGCGCTGGGCGCGGCCTTCCGCCTGCAGTTTGACTATGTGCGCGCCGCCGATGTGCCGTGGCTGCACCCCGGCATCGCCGCCTATGTGCTGTGCGGCGGCGAGCGCGTGGGCTGGTTCGGCAAGCTGGCCAACGATGTCACCGCCGGGCTCAAGCTCCCCAAGGACAGCCGCGAAAACCAGGTCATCTACCTCGGCGAGCTGGACTACGAGGCCCTCATGGCGCAGGTACCGGGCGGCATCCGCTACGCCCCCATCCCGCAGCACCCCGCCGTCCAGCGCGATTTGGCGCTGGTCATGGCGGAAAACGTTGCCTGCGGCGACGTGATGGCCGAGATGCGCCGCGCCTGCCCGCAGCTGGGCGAGGTGCGCCTGTTCGACGTCTACCGGGACGAAAAACTCGGCGCCGGCAACAAGAGCATGGCGTTCACGCTGCAATTCCTGCCCGGCGATAAACCGCTGGAGGCCGCCGAGGTCGACCGCTTTGTCAAAAAGATCCTCGGCAACCTCAAATACCGCCTCGGCGCCGAACAGCGCTGACGCCGCCCACCCGAGGGGCAGGCCCCGCAGCCGCGCGGGGCCTGCCCCCTTGATTTTCCCGGCCGTTGGTGGTATTGTTACATAGAGATTACAACCTCTTGTGGGGGGGACCGTGTGATGCAGCCAAATGATCCGCGCGGCCGTGCCGAATGGCAGGCCCGTATGCAGGCCCGCGCCACCGGGCAGTTCCCGGCGCAGCACCCGGCCTCCGCGCCCTCCGCGCCGGTACCCCCGGAACAAACGGCCCCCGCACCGGCCCACCGCCAGGGGGTGCACATCACCCGCCCGGCCCCCGCGCCCGCCGCGCCGGTATCTCCGGAACAAACGCCCGCCGCGTCGGCGGCCATGGGACAAACGCCCCCCGCGCCGGCGCACCGGCAGGGGGTGCACATCACCCGCACGGCGCCCGGTTCGCGCCCCGCTCCTGCGACGGCGGCGGCCCCCGCCGCGCCCGCCAAGGCG
>CANRCB010000024.1 GCA_947629015.1 uncultured Gemmiger sp. | reverse complement strand
GCCTCGATGACGCATTCCACCGCCTGGTCGAACATGGGGTCGAGCGCGCCGGAGGCGTCGTCGGCCTCGGCGTCCTTCTTGGCGCCCTTTTCGGCCACGGCGCGGCGCTCCATCTCGGCGATCATCTCCTCGTCATACTGGGCGTCGGAGGTGGATTTGATGAAGGCGAGCACGGCGGCGATCTCCTCGTCCGTCACAAAGGTGCCCTGCACGCGGATGGGCTTGGCGGCGCCCACCGGCAAGAACAGCATATCGCCGTTGCCAAGCAGTTTTTCCGCCCCGGCGCCGTCCAGGATGGTGCGGCTGTCGATCTGGCTGGAGACGGCAAAGGCGATGCGGCTGGGGATGTTGGCCTTGATAAGGCCGGTGATGACATCGACGCTGGGGCGCTGGGTGGCCACGATGAGGTGGATGCCGGCGGCGCGGGCTTTCTGCGCGATGCGGCAGATGTAATCCTCGACCTCCTTGCCGGCGACCATCATCAAATCGGCCAATTCGTCAATGACGATGGCGATGTAGGGCAGGTGTTCAAGGCTGGGGTCGGTCTGGGCGAGCTTGTTGAAGGCCTTGATCTCGCGGACGTTGTTGTCGGCAAAGAGCTTGTAGCGGCGTTCCATCTCGGCCACGCTGGCGCCCAGCGCCCCGGCCGCCTTGCGCGGTTCGGTGACGACGGGCATCAGCAGATGCGGGATGCCGTTGTATTCGGCCAGTTCGACGACCTTGGGGTCGATGAGGATGAGCTTGACGTCCTCGGGTGAGGAGCGGAAGAGGAAGCTGATGATGATGGAGTTGACGCACACCGATTTGCCGCTGCCGGTGGAGCCGGCGATGAGCAGGTGCGGCATACGGCACAGATCGGCCACCTGCGCGACGCCGGCGATATCCTTGCCCAGCGCCATGGTCAGCGGGGAGCGCATGTTGATGTAGTTCTGCGATTCAAACACGTTGCGGATGCTGACGGTGGAACGCAGCTTGTTGGGCACCTCGATGCCGACGGCGGGCTTGCCGGGGATGGGCGCCTCGATGCGCACGCCGGCGGTGGCGAGGTTGAGGGCAATATCGTCGGCCAGGCTCGTGATGCGGCTGACCTTGATGCCGGCCTGGGGCTGCAGCTCATACCGGGTGACGGAGGGGCCGCGGCAGATATCCAGTATCCGGGTCTTTACGCCAAAACTGTCCAACGTGTTGACGAGGATGTCGGCGTTGCGGCGCATCTCGCGCTCGGCGCCGGCCTCGTCCTCGGGGCGGGCGGCGTTGAACAGATCGAGCGACGGGTAGGCATAGGGCCGGGGCGCCAAGGGCTGCGGCGCCTCGGCGGCCGGGGCCCCGGCGGGGGCGTCGGGCGTTTTGGCGGGGGCGCCGCCGGGCGCGGCGGTGCGGTGCACGCGGGCGCGGTAGCGCGCGGCGGCGGCCGTCGGGTGCGGCGCGGGCAGGGGGCCGGGGTCATCGTCGGTGTCGGCGTCGGCGTCAAAATCGTACTTGGCGGGGGCCGCCTGCCCCAGCGCGCCGGAAAGCGGCGCACCGGAAAGCCACGCCTCCCGCGCGGGGTCATAGCTGCCGTCCAGCGTGGGCACGCCGCCGAAAGCCGGCGCCGGGGTGATGCCCATGCCGCCGTCCTCCGGCAGGGCGGGGGCTTCGGCGCCCTCCGGCAGCGGGAAGGTTTCGTCCACCGGCTCAAGCGGGGTATCGAATTCCCCGCCGGGTTCACTGTACGCCGTGCCCATCGCCTTTTGGATGAGCTCGTCCAGCTCGTCGGCGGCGGCCTCGGCGGGCGGGGCCTCCTCCTCGTCAAGGTGCTGGTCAAACTCGGTGCTGGCGGGGGCATCGGGGGCCGGTTTGTCCTTGCGGCCGCCCAGGTTTTTCAGCGGGTCAAGGCCAAAGGTGCCCCCCGGCCCGATGACGACGGGCTCCAGCGGGTCATGCTCGACGGCGTTTTGCAGAGCCTTTTGCTCGATATCGGGGCCAAGGTCAACGTCAAAATCCGCGCGCGGCGCGGCGGCGTGCTGTGCCGCGGCCGGTTCGGGCGGGCAGGCGGGGGCCGGCTGCGCCGGCGCGGCGGGCTGCGCGGTGCCGGCGTCGATGTACGGGTTGGCCGAGAACATCGGCCGCGGGCTGAGGTGCGGGTCAAATTCCGGCCGGGGCTGGGGGGCGGGCTCCGGCTCCAGCGGTTCCTCGCCGGGGTCGGCGGGCTGCGGGGCGCGGGCCCTGGCCGCGGCGAGCGCCTCCATAAGGCGCTGCCAGTAATAGGTCACGAACTGCACCACATCCACCGGCGTGACGGCGAAGAACACCATCAGCCCGATGAGGAACACCAGCACCATGATGATGTTGGCGCCCGGCCGGCCGCAGAAAACCACCAGCGGCGCGCCGATGATGCCGCCCAGCACGCCGCCGCTCCAGTAGCCGGTCTGGCCGGAGGCAAAGAGCAGCTGCACGATGCCGGCAAATTTTTCCCCGGTGAAGCTCAGGCCGGAAAACACGACCGGCACGCTGGCGCACACGGCGCCCATCAGGCCGACCTTGGCGGTGAATTTGCCCACAAGATATCCCGACGCCACAAGGTAGGCCAGATACAAAAGCAGCGGCCCGATGCAGTAGGTTACGATGCCGAACACGCCGAACATCCACCCGCGCAGCGTGTGCCAGCCGTTTCCTTCCTGCCCGCGCACCAGCACCAGCGCCAGCACCAGCAGCCCCGCCCCCAGCAGGGCGAGGCTTGCGATGAGATGGCTGCGCTCCGCCCGGCGTTTGGCCCGGCGCGAAGCGCGCCCCCCGGTGCGCTGCGCGGCGGCCGTGCGGCCGCGGGTGCTGCTTTTGGTTTTTTTGCTCTGTGCCATGTGTTATGTACCCCTTGCTGCTTACTCTTATGTAAGGGGGGCCGCAATCCCCCCAGTTTGGCATACATGGATATTGTACCACAAAATCTTGTGCTTGTAAACGGTTTCCGGCGCCGGGCGCGCGCCGCCCCGGCCGGAAAGATCTACCGCCCGCGCTCGATCTCGCTGTAAAGGTATCCAAGCGCGCTGCCCAGGCCGCCCAGCGCGTCGATAAGGCCCTCCTCCACCGCCTGCTGGCCGTTGAGCACGGTGCCCATGTCCATCACAAGCTCCCCGGTGTTGTGCATGAGCGCGGTGAAGCGCGCGGGCGCGATGGCGGAATGCCCGCATACGAAGCTGACGATGCGCTCCTGCATCTGCTCAAAGTAGCGCATGGTCTGCGGCACGCCCAGCAGCATACCGGAATGGCGCACCGGATGCACCGTCATGGTGGCGGTGGGCACGATGAAGCTGCGCCGGGCCGACACCGCCAGCGGGATGCCGATGGAATGCCCGCCCCCCAGCACCAGCGTGGCGGTGGGCTTGCTGATGCCGGCGATGAGCTCCGCCAGCGCCAGCCCGGCCTCGACATCGCCGCCGACGGTGTTGAGGATGACGAGCAACCCCTCGATGGCAGGGTCCTCCTCGATATCGACAAGCTGCGGGATGACGTGTTCGTACTTGGTGGTCTTTTGCGTTTCGGGCGCAAGGGTATGGCCCTCGATGGCGCCGATAACCGTCAGGCAGTGGATGCTGTGCGGGCCCTTGGTCGCGGGCAGGGTGCCGCTGTCAATGATGGCGTCGCGGGTGGCCTGCGCCTGCGCGGCACCGCCCTTGGCGGCGGCGGGGCGCGGCGCCCGCGCGCTGCGCGCGGGCTTGCGGGGCCTGGCGGGGTGTTCCGGTTTGGGCATGGCGGTGGGTTCCCTCCCTTGGTGTGTGGGCAAAACGCCTTACCGCCAGTATGCCCGCCGAAAGGGCGGATTATTTGGGCCGCTTGCGCAAAACGCCAAACCTTTGGCGCAAAACGGCTGCGGACAAATTGACAGGGGACCAAAAATCCGCTATACTTTTTATGTGCGCCGCCCGCCGGCGGGCAACATTCCATTTTGTATATTTTATACATATCGTATATAGGGGGCAGGAATATGGCGAGCCCGGGCAAGGTATCGTTGCCGGTCATCAAGCGGCTGCCAAAATATTACCGTTCCATCTGCGCCATGGCCGCCGAGGGGCGGGAGAAGGTCTCCAGCAGCGAGCTGGCCCGCCTCATGGGCACGACGGCCAGCCAGGTGCGGCAGGATTTCAACTGTTTTGGCGGGTTTGGCCAGCAGGGCATCGGCTACCGGGTCGAGGTGCTGCACGCCGAGCTCAACCGCCTTTTGTTTGGCGACGGCACGCTGCTGCCCACCATCCTGATCGGCGCGGGGCGGCTGGGCACGGCGGTGTCCAGCTTTATCGCGCGGGATGCCAACGGCTACCGCCTGATCGCCGCCTTTGACATCGACCCCGCGCTGCACGGCCGGCAGCTTGCCGGGGTGCCGGTGCGCCCGCTGGAGGAGCTGGCCGCGTTTTGCGCCAAACACAAACCGGTGGTGGCCGTGCTGTGCGTGCCGCGCCACAGCGCCATCGACCTGGCGGCTATGCTGCCGGGTCTGGGCATCCGCGGGGTGTGGAATTTCAGCCATTATGACCTTTCGGTGCCGTACCCCGAATTGACGGTGGAGAACGTCCACCTGGGCGACAGCCTGATGAGCCTTGGCTACCGCCTGCGCAACGCCCCCAAAGACGACGAAGGCTGACCCTACCGCCCGGTGCTTTCCGCCCCCGCTTCGGCGGGGGCTTTTGCCTGCGCGCGGCGGCGGTACTGCTGCGGGGAAACGCCGACCTGCGCCTTGAACACGCGCCGGAAATGCGCCGCCCCGCCAAAACCGCAGGCGCGCGCAGCGGATGCGGGCGCCATGCCCGCCCGCAGCGCCTGCCGCGCGGCCATCACGCGCAGGGCGTTGAGCCGCGCAACGATGGTCTGGCCCGTGGCCTGCCTGAACGCCCGGCTCAGATACGACGGGCTGACCCCGAACTGCGCCGCCAGCCCCGGCAGGGTGACGGGGTCGGCGTAATGGGTGCTGAGGTATGCCTCGGCCTGTGCGGCCAGCCGCCCGGCCGCGCCTGCCGCCACAGGGCTGCCCCACGCCGGCCGCAGGAGCAGCAGCAGCGCGCCCAGCAGCAGCCGGCAGCGCGCCGGGGCGCGGACATCGGTACACGCTGCGGCGCGCAGCAAAGCGTCGAGCAGGGCCTCGGCCTCACATTGGCGGGCGGCGTCCAGGCTTGCCACGGCCTCGCCGGCGGGCAGCAGTTCCGGCACGGGGCAAGGCAGGGCCCCGGCGAGCGGGCGCAGGAAATCTGCGGTGAAATGCAGCGTGATGCCGTGCCCCGGCTGCCGGGCCGGGGCCGAGAGCCAATGCGGGCACTGCGGGCCCAGCAGCACAAAGCTGCCCGCACCGGCGGTGAATTCCTGCGCCTGGGTGCGGTAGAGCACCGTGCCGGAAAGCCGGCAGCAAAGCTCATACCCCGGATGGTGGTGGTAGGCGTCCATGGCCGCCCCGGCGGGCCACAGTTCGCGCCCGGCCGCAAATTCCGCGTGCGGCACAAGAATGGATTGGCAGGACAATGTGCGCGCCTCCTTGCAAAAAGAGACATTTTTTGTCATGTATTTTTTATGTTAGCATATTTTTTGCACTTCCGCAAGCTGGCCCCGCGTGATTTTTTTGCAAAAAACCGTTGACAAACACTCCCGCTTTGGCTATAATTGTCTCTGCCGTCCACAAGGGCGGCCAGATGAGCGGATATGGCGGAATTGGCAGACGCGCTAGATTCAGGTTCTAGTGGTAGCAATACCGTGGAGGTTCAAGTCCTCTTATCCGCACCAAAAGTTCCCCCGCAGATACGCTGTCTGCGGGGGTTTTTGTATGTCCGCTAAAAATTTGCTTTGGCAAAAACGGCCGGAGTGGAGCGCAGCGGAGCGAGGGCTGTTCCGAAATGGGCGGCGCGCGCACGCGCGTCATACGGGGATGCCGGGCAACCGTTTGCGCCGCGGCGGGGACAAGCCTCCGCCCTACAGCCTGCGGGAACGCCTCGCCTGCCCCGTAACCGTCATCCCGCCACACGGCGGGCTTTGGCGCGGAAGATGGGACTTTCCCGCGCCCTGGCGAACCGTCCGCAGGACGGATTCGCCGCCGGCGGGACGTGTGCCTTCTCGCCCCGCAAATGGCTACCCCCGGGCAGCGCCCGGCCGCCGCACCTCTCTGCCCACCTGCCGCCGGCTCGGGCTGTTCAAGTCCCTACGGATTTTTTGCGCCAAAGAGGGAGCCCCCGGCCTTTGGCCCGGGGGCTCCCTCTTTGGTGCGGAAGATGGGACTTGAACCCACACGTCGTCGACACACGCACCTCAAACGTGCCTGTCTGCCTATTCCAGCACTTCCGCATAGACTTGCAAAAGGTATTTTAGCACAGCGGCCGGGGCAAGTCAAGCCTTTTTTGCGCCGCCGGGGCGCGCTTCGGCCTTGCATTGCGCGGGGAATTGTGCTACCATGGTTCTGGGCGGCCCCGCCGCTTTGCGGTGCGGGCCAGTGATAAAAAAAGGAGAATGCATCATGGGTTTTTTAACGGGTAAGACCGCCATCATCACCGGCGCCGGGCGCGCCGTACTCAGTGACGGGCGCTGCGGCTCCATCGGCTACGGCATCGCCACCGCCTACGCCAAAGAGGGGTGCAACCTTGTCATCACCGGGCGCAACGTCAAAAAGCTGGAGGACGCCAAGGCCGAGCTGGAAGAAAAGTACGGCATCAAGGTGCTCATCATCCAGGCGGACGTCAACGCCGGGGCCGACAATGAGGCCGTCGTCGCGAACGTCGTCAAGCAGACCGTCGATACCTTCGGCGGCATCGACGTGCTCATCAACAACGCCCAGGCTTCCGCCTCCGGCGTGTCCCTGGCCGACCACACCACCGACCAGTTCAACCTGGCGCTGTACAGCGGGCTGTATGCGGCTTTCTATTATATGAAAGCCTGCTACCCCTACCTGAAGCAGAGCAAGGGCAGCGTGATCAACTTTGCCTCCGGCGCGGGGCTGTTCGGCAACAAGGGCCAGTGCGCCTACGCCGCCGCCAAGGAAGGCATCCGCGGCCTGTCCCGCGTGGCCGCCACCGAGTGGGGCCCCGACGGCATCAACGTGAACATCGTCTGCCCGCTGGCGTGGACGAGCCAGCTGGAGCAGTTCCAGAACGCCTACCCCGACGCCTTCAAGGCCAACGTCCATATGCCCCCGGCCGGCCATTACGGCGACGCCGAGCTGGAGATCGGCCGCGTGTGCGTGCAGCTGGCCAGCCCGGACTTCAAGTATATGAACGGCGAGACCCTCACCCTGGAGGGCGGCATGGGCCAGCGCCCGTAACCTGTACCGCAAACCTGTGCTGTAAAGGAATACCGCACCGGCGGGGGCATCCCTGCCGGTGCGGATCTTTTTTGGTGTGGCCGCCCCGCCCACACCCACGGCACCGCCCTTTTGCCGCGCTCAGGGCGCGGGCCGCTGCGCGGCGATGCGGCGCTTGAGCCAGCCGCCGTGCAGGTAGTAGGCCAGAAACAGCACCGAGGTAAGCAGCCAGGTGATGGGGTAGCTGGCCTGCACCATCCTGAGGCTGGGGTGCAGCGGCACCACGGCCAGCAGCCAGACGACGCGCAGCACGCACACACCGAACACCGTGAACAGCGTGGGCACCTTGACGTCGCCGCAGCCGCGCAGCACGCCGGACAGGATCTCCAGCACAAAATAGGTGCTGTAACACGGCACAAGGAAGTGCATCGTCTCCACGCCCAGGCGGATGACCTCGGCGTCGGTGCTGAAAAAGCCGACCAGCGCCCCCGCCGCCGGGTACAAAACGGCGATGATGCCCGCCGTCATGGCGCCGGTCAGCCCCAGGCACACCCAGGTGCCGCGGCGCACGCGGCCATACTGCCGCGCGCCGAAATTCTGCCCCGCAAAGGTGGTGATGGCGGTGCTCATCGAGAACATCGTCATCCAGAACAGGAAATCGATCTTGCCGTACACGCTCCACGCCGCGACCGAAACGGTATCGAACCCGTTGATGGAGCTTTGGATGATGATGTTGCTCACGCTGTACAGCGAGCCCTGCACCGCCGCCGGCAGCCCGATGCGGCAGATGCCGCGCAGCACGCCGCCGTCCATGCGCAGCTTGCCCGCCGCCAGGTGCCAGGGCAGCCCGTCCGGGCCGGCCATGCAGCGCAGCGTGAGCGCGGCGCTCAACACCTGGCTGAGGATGGTGGCCCATGCGGCGCCCGCCACACCCATGCGGAACACCGCCACGAACAGAAGATCCAGCGCGATGTTGGCAAAGGACGCGATGATGAGGAAGTACAGCGGCCGCTTTGAATCCCCCACCGCGCGCAGGGCGCTGGTGCCCATGTTGTAAAGCATCTGCGGCACCATGCCGAGGAAGTAGATGTTCAGGTATCCGACCGCGGTATCGAGGATATCGCCGGGGGTGCGCATGAGCGTGAGCGCCGGCCGGCTGACGGCCAGCCCCAGCGCCGTGAGCACCAGGCCGCTGATGGCCGCCAGCACAAGGCCGGTGTGCACCTGCCGGTCCACGGCGTCCGGGTCGGCGGCGCCGTAGCTTTGCGAGAGCAGAATGCCGGCGCCGCTGCAAAGCCCGGTGAACACCCCCACAAGCAGCTGCACGAAGGCGCCGGTACAGCCCACGGCGGCCAGCGCCTGTGTGCCGACGAACCGCCCCACCACCCAGGTATCGACGGTGTTGTACAGCTGTTGAAAAAGCGTGCCGAACCAGATCGGCAGGAAAAACAGCAGCAGCTGTTTGGGGATGCTGCCGGTCAGGATCGCATTTTTGCTGGTGCCCATCAAAGATCGCTGCCCCTTGCTTTCGGTAGGTTGTGGCTTGTGCCGGCCCTATTTTATGCTATAATAAGGGTGTTGTAAAGACAGAAGATCCGTGGGTTTTTGCCGCGGATTTTGTGGAAAGGTGTGCAAAGGCCATGCCGGCGGAACTGGGCGTTTGGTGGCAGCCGTGCGCGGGGGGCGCGCGGGTGCTGCGCGTGATGGGCGATACCCCCTGCCCCGCCCTGCCCGCCGCATTGGACGGTGTGCCGGTGGCCGAGCTTGGCCCCTACTGCTTTGCGGCGCACACGCCCGCCCTGCTGCAGGGTGCGCGGCTGTGGGGCGCCGGCCTGCCGCAGGCGGCCGCCGGCCTGTTTTTGGAGGAAGCCACCCTGCCAAACACCGTGCACACGCTGCACAACGCCGCCTTTTATGACTGCCGCCGCCTGCGCCGCCTGTGCGTGGGGCCGGGGCTGGCCGCGCTGGGCAGTGACCTGTTCACCAACTGCCGCGCGCTGCAAAGCGTGGCCGTGCGCGCCGCGCCGAGCGCCCCGACGGGGCTGAAAAAGCTGCTGGGGGCGCTTTCGGGGGACATTGAGGTGACGTTTGAGGCCGGCGGCGGCGTGGCGGCAAAGCTGTTTTACCCCGAATATTGGGAAGTGCTGGACGAAAACGCCCCCGCCCACCTGTTTGACCGCGGCGTGGAAGGCGAGGGTTACCGCTACCGCCAATGCTTTGCGGACGGCGCGGTGGACTATGCCGGGTATGACACGGTGTTCCCCCGCGCCATGGTCGGGGAAGCGCCGGCCAAGCTGTGCCGGCTGGCGCTGGGGCGGCTTTTGTACCCGCACGCACTGTCCGCGCCGGCACGCACGGCCTATGAAGGGTACCTGAAAGCCCAGGGCGGCGCGGCGCTGGCGCTGGCCGCCGCCGGCCGGGACACCGCGGCCCTGCGCCTGCTGTGCGCCCTGGGCCTGCCGCCGGCACAGGCCGCCGCGGCGTGCGCGGCGGCGGGGTGGGGCGCCGGGGCGGCGGTAGCCGCGCAGGGGGCCCCTGCCCGGAAGCGTTACGATTTTGAGGAGCTTTAGCCATGCCACAGGCACAGAGCCAAACCGAATGGGAGCGGGCGCTTGCCCTGCGCGCGATGGAGCGCGTGCGGGCGGAGCTGTACCTGGCGCTGCGGTATCTGAGCGCGGCGCTGGGCGCTTTGGATCTGCGTGCGGCGGACGCCGGGCACGGCCTTGCCACCGACGGCGCGGCGCTGTATTTTGCCCCCGCGTGGGTGCTGGAGCTGTACCGCCGCAACCGGCGCTATCTGCCGCGGGCGATGCTGCACAGCGTGCTGCACTGCGTGTTCCGCCACCCGTGGCTGCGCGGGCAGCGGGACGCGGCGCTGTGGGGCCTTGCGTGCGATATCGCCGCCGAGCGGGTGATCGACGGGCTGGACAGCGACGCCTTGCGCCGCCCGGTGGGCCGGCTGCGGCAAACGGCCTACGCGGAACTGGACGCACAGTGCCGCCTGTTTGCGGCGGGGCCCGTCTACCGTGCGCTGTGCGGCTGTGATGCTGGGCGCCTTGCCGCCCTGCGGGCGGAGTTTTGGTGTGACAGCCACCATCTTTGGCCCGCCGACCCGGCTGCCCCCGCCGCGCAGGTGTTGGCCCGCCGGTGGGAGCAGCTTGGCCGCGAGGCCCGGCTGGAGGCGCAGCGCAGCGGCGTGCAGGCCGGTGCCGACGGCGCCGGGGCGCTGCAAACGCAGGTGGAGGCGGGGCGCAGCCGGCGCTCCTACCGGGAATTTCTGCGCCGCTTTTCCGCTTGGCGGGAGGAGGCGCGCCTTGACCCCGACGCCTTTGACCTGGGCTACTACACCTACGGCCTGCGGGAATACGGCAATATGCCGCTGATCGAGCCGCTGGAAACGCGGGAGAGCAAAAAGATACGGGATTTTGCCATCGTGCTGGATACGAGCGAGTCCACCGCCGGGGCGCTGGTGAAGAATTTCCTGCGCGAGACGTTTGGCCTTCTGCACGCGGAGGACAGCTTTTTCCGCCAATGCCGGGTATGGGTGCTGCAATGTGACGACCGCGTGCGGAGCGAGACGCTGTTGACCGACCTTGCCGCGCTGGACCGCTTTTGCGGGCAGCTTGCCCTTGTGGGCGGCGGCGGGACGGATTTCCGCCCGGCGCTGGCGCGCATTGAAGAATTGCAGGCGCAGGGGGCGTTCCGGGATCTGCGCGGCGTCTTGTATTTTACCGACGGCCGGGGCACCTACCCGGCAAGATGCCCGCCGTTTGAGACCGCGTTTTTGTTTTTGGAGGACGGGGCCCCGCGCCCCGAACCGCCGCCCTGGGCGATGCGGCTGACCCTCCAGCCGGAGGAGTTTTTGCCCCCGCCCGCGCCGCCCGCGCCCGATTGGGCGGTATGGGAGGCGGCGGAGCTGCCGCAGACGTAGAAAAGGAGGCCGCGTATGGATATCCAACGTGCCCGCGAGGAGATAGAACGCACGGTCAAGGCGTACCTGGCCGTGGACGAAGGGGGCGAGCCGCTGATCCCGACGGTGCGCCAGCGCCCCATCCTGCTGATGGGCCCGCCCGGCGTGGGCAAGACCCAGATCGTGGAGCAGGCGGCGCGCGCCTGCGGCGTGGCGCTGGTGGCGTACACCATCACCCACCACACGCGCCAGAGCGCCGTGGGGCTGCCGTTCATCCGGCAAAAGGTCTATGCCGGGCAGGAGCACAGCGTGACGGAGTATACGATGAGCGAGATCATCGCCAGCGTGTATGACGCGATGGAGCGCACGGGGCTGAAAAACGGCATCCTGTTCATCGACGAGATCAACTGCGTGAGCGAGACCCTTGCCCCCACCATGCTGCAATTTTTGCAGTACAAGACCTTTGGCAACCAGGCGGTGCCGGCGGGGTGGGTGATCGTGGCGGCGGGCAACCCGCCGGAATACAACCGCAGCGTGCGGGAATTTGACCTGGTCACGCTGGACCGCGTGCGCCGCATCGACGTGGAGCCGGACGCCGCGGTGTGGCAGCGCTACGCCCGCGCGCAGCGCCTGCACCCGGCCGTGACGGCGTTTTTGGAGCTGCGCCCCGGCCACTTTTACCGCGTGGAGAACGACGTAGACGGGCCGCGGTTCGTGACCGCCCGCGGGTGGGAGGACCTCTCGGTGTTCCTGCGCGGCTGCCAGGCGCTGGGCCTGCCGGTGGACGAAGCCGTCATCGGGCAGTACCTGCGCCACCCCGAGACGGCGCGGGACTTTGCCGCCTATTGGGCGCTGTATCAAAAATACAACGCCGACTACGGCGTGGAGGAGATCTTGCAGGGGCACATCCCGGACGCGGCTGTGGCACGCGCGCAGGCCGCCGCCTTTGACGAGCGGATGAGCCTTGTCAGCCTGCTGGTGGCGGGGCTGAACACCCGCTTTGCCGCCGCCCGCCGCGCCGACGCCGTGACCGACGCCTGCTACCGCCTGCTGCGCACCTACCGCCGGGTGCTGGGCGAGCAGGCCGCCGACGATGCCGACACCGTGCTGCTGGGCCCCGCGGCGCTGTTTGCCGCCCAGTGCGACGCATACGAGGCCGCATTGCAAAAGGACGGCGCGGCCGGGCGCCTTGCCCCGGGCGAGGCCGGCACCGCGCACAACGCGCTGGCGCTTTTGCGCCGCTGGGGCGCCGGGCTGGACGCCGCGATGGACGGCGACGCCGCGTTCGCCTTTGTGCGGGCGGGCTTCAACAACCAGGTGCGGCGGCGGGAGCAGGCCGTTGCCGCGGCGGCCGCCGCCGTGGAGCACGCCTTTGATTTTGCCGAGCGCGCCTTTGCGGACGGCGACGGCGCCCACGCGATGACGGTGTTTGTGAACGAACTGGCGCTGGGGCCGGATTCGGCGCCGTTTTTGGCCGAGAACCCCTGCGCGCGCTTTGCCCGCTACAGCCGCGAGCTGCTGCTGCGCGACGGCCCCGACCCTATTTTGGCGGAGCTTGAACAAAACGACGTGCGCGCCGCCGAGCACAGCACCGAGTTTTGAGGTGCGGTGCATCGACGTTTTTCGGCGGGCCTGCCCTGCCGACCGCCCGCAAAGCACCCGCCGTTTTGCCACCCACACAAAACGGCCGCCCACAAAGGGCGGCCGCGTGAGACTGTCAAAAAACGATCGCTGCCTCATAGAGGCGTGCAAGGCGGGCACTTGAACCCGCCGGAAAACGTTGTTGCAGCGGTAAGGAGGGCGCGGCGGGGGCAAGCCCCCGCCCTACAAACAGATGATACGTTTCTCACGCTTTGCGGGCCGATTGTAATCGGCCCCTACGGACTCAGGCTGTCGAAAAAGATGTTTTTTAAATCCATCGTCCTCGGCGGGCGTGTTCGCGCCCGCAGGCGCACGTCGTAGGCCAACCGCGCGAAGCGCGGCTCTTGGGCCGGAGACGCCGACGAGGACGATACCTCTAGAGCAAAAAATACCGTTCGAGTCGCCTGTAAGGCATGAGAACGGTATTTTTTGCGACGGGGTGTGTCCAAGAGAGGGGTGCAGGCGGACTGGCGCAGCCAGCTAAGCCGAACCCCTCTCTTGCAGCGTGTCGAGTTTCTCGACACGCTGAACGGCCGCCCACAAAGGGCGGCCGTTTTCGTATCCCTATCCTCAGGGCGCGAGGGCAGCGTCGCCCGCTTCGGGGGCGGGCTCCCCTTCCGTGCCTTCCGCCCCGGGGGCGGGCTCGCCCTCCGGCGGCGGGGTGACCTCGGCGGTGATGGCGGGGTCGAGGTTTTCCTGCACAAGGTCCTGCGGGTCAACGACGGCCAGCGGCTCCTCGGTGGGGGCGGGGGCGGTGTTGGGGTGGGCGGCGCTCTCCTGCAAAGCCGTCAGGCACATCTGGCCGTTGTCCCCGCGCACAAAGATATAGTCCATATATTTGGTGGGCTCGCTCGGCAGCGTGAGCACCAGGTCGGTGCTGTTGGTCAGGGTGGGGATGTAGCCCACCGTGACATGGGTGCGCCCCGCGCGGGTAAAGATATCGTCCACCCGCGGTACATACAGCCCCACCGAACCGGTGACGGGCACCAGATACCCCTGCTTTTCCTCGCTGTAGGTGTACAGGAAATCCGCCGTGCGGAAGGAGGCATCCACGATCTCAAAATCCGGGCCGAGGAGGTTGGTCAGGTAGGTATCGACCTCCAGCCGCGGCAGGATGAGAGAGCCGGTCGCCTCGTCGCGCTCATAGCTGTCAAAGTTGCCGTCACGGTTTTGGATCTGGTAGAGCGTGCCCCAGATGGCGGCCTCGCGGAAGACGGTGGGGTCGACCTCGGCGGCATCCGCGAAGGGCAGCGCGTCCAGCATGACCATGCCGTACAGCTTTTCCTCATAGGCGCGGCGGTCCGCGGTGTCGTCGGTGACGATGCGGAACAGCGCCGCCAGCCAGCCCAGCACGGTAAACAGGCCGATGACGATGAGCAGCAGCGCCACCGCCCCCAGCAGCTGGCGGGCGAGGCGGCGGTTGTCACGCAGTTGTTCTTCTCTTGGGTTCGGCATAGCAAAAGCTCCTTGGCACAGTGGTGCCGTCAGCGGTTTTTATACATTTGTTCGTAATATTTCAAGTATTCGCCGCTGGTCACGCCGGCCATCCAGCCGGGGTTTGCCAGGTACCAGTCAATGGTCAGGGCGATGCCTTTTTCAAAGGGCGTTTCGGGGTACCAGCCAAGGTCATGCCTGATCTTGGCCGGGTCGATGCCGTAGCGGCGGTCATGGCCGGGGCGGTCCGCCACATGGGTGATGAGCGCCTCGCTGATGGCGCCGTCCCCCAGGCGCTCCCGCAGCTGGGCGATGACGGTCTTGACGATGAACAGGTTGGGGCGCTCGTTGTGGCCGCCGATGTTGTAAACTTCCCCCTCCCGGCCGGCGCGGGCCACCGCGTCGATGGCCTTGCAGTGGTCGCGCACATACAGCCAGTCCCGCACCTGCATACCGTCGCCGTAGACGGGCAGGGCCTTGTGCTGCCTGGCGTTGTTGATGAGCAACGGGATGAGCTTTTCGGGGAACTGGCAGGGCCCATAGTTGTTGGAGCAGCGGGTGATGTTGACGGGCATGCCGTAGGTATCGTGGAAGGCCATGACGAACAGGTCCGCCGCGGCCTTGGAGGCGCTGTAGGGGCTGTGCGGGCACAGGGGCGTGGCCTCGGTAAAATAGCCCTCCGGCCCCAGCGCGCCGTAGACCTCATCGGTCGAGACCTGCAGGTATTTTTTGCCCGCCTTCCACGTTTTGGCGGCGGCATCGTACCAGGCATCCTTGCAGCATTGCAGCAGATCGACGGTGCCCTCCACGTTGGTTTTGACGAACAGCTCCGGGTTTTTGATGCTGCGGTCCACATGGCTCTCGGCCGCGAAGTTGACGACACAGTCGGGGTCATGGCGGCGCAGCAGCTCCTCCACAAGGGCTTTGTCACAGATATCGCCCTGCACAAAGGTATAGCGGGCGTCGTTTTCCACGTCGGCCAGGTTTTCCAGGTTGCCGGCATAGGTCAGCTTGTCCAGGCCCACCAGGCGCACGCCGGGGTATTTTTCCAGCATATAGTGCACAAAGTTCGAGCCGATGAACCCCGCGCAGCCGGTGACGAGGAAGGTTTGCATCTCCATACTTATTCTCCGTCCCAATGTTCAAAATAATCCGCCAGGGCGGTCTTCCAGTCCCGCATTTCGTCGCCCACCGTGCAGCGCAGCGCGCGGTTTTCCAGCGCGCTCCACGCCGGGCGTTTGGCGGTTTGCGGGTGCAGGGCGGCGTATTCGGCGCTCGTGCAGGGGGTCACGGTGCAGCCAAGCCCCGCCAGGCGCATGATCTCGGCGGCGAACTCCGCCCAGCTGCAAACGCCGTTGCCGGTGCAATGGTACAGCCCGCATTCGCGGCCGGCGGCCAGCTTGAGCAGATGCCACGCAAGGTCGGCCGCGTTGGTGGGGTTGCCGCGCTGGTCGTCCACCACCGCCACGCTGCCCTGGGTGCCGCCCAGGCGCACCATGGTCTTGACAAAGTTTTTGCCCTTATACCCGTACAGCCAGGCCGTGCGCACGATGGCCCAGCGGCGGCAGAACTGCTGTACATACTGCTCCCCCAGCCATTTGGTGCGCCCGTATGCCGAGACCGGCCCCGGCATGGCGGCCTCGTCGAGCGGGACGCCGCCGTTTTCGGTGCCGGAAAACACATAGTCCGTCGAGACATGGATGAGCTGCGCGCCCACCTCCTCGCACGCCAGGGCAAGGTTGCGCGGGCCCAGGGCGTTGGCGCGGTAGGCGGCGTCGGGGTCGGCCTCACAGCCGTCGACGTTGGTGTACGCCGCACAGTTGATGACGGTGTCGGGCTGGTGGCGGCGCACATAGGCCATGGCGGCCTCGCGGTCGGCGATGTCCAAATCCTCCACATCCACCGCCAGCACGGTGGCATGGTGCAGCCGTTCCGGCAAAGGGGTGCCGAAGGGGCCCGCCTCGGCCGCGAGCTGGGCCATGACCTCCTGCCCGAGCTGGCCGTGGCTGCCGGTGATCAAGATCTTCATGCCGTGCCCTCCTTACGCGGGGTCAGTACTTGAGTTTGTCGTCCGCCACGTTGCGCAGGTGCGCGCCATAGGGGGACTTGCCGTATTTTTCGGCGCTTTGGAGCAGGGTGGCGCGGTCGATCCAGCCGTATTTGTAGGCGATCTCCTCGGGGGCGGAGATCTTGATGCCCTGCCGCTTTTCCACCATCTGCACAAAATCCGCCGCCTCGACAAGGCTGTCCATCGTGCCGGTGTCCAGCCAGGCATATCCGCGGCCCAAAAGCTGCACGTCCAGCGCGCCGGCGTCAAGGTACATCTGGTTGAGGGTGGTGATCTCCAGCTCCCCGCGCGCGCTGGGGCGCACCCGCGCGGCCATATCGGGCACGCCCGCCGGGTAGAAATACAGCCCCGTCACGGCGTAGCTGCTTTTGGGGGCGGCGGGCTTTTCCTCGATGGAGGTGGCGCGGCCCGCCGCGTCGAACGCGACGACGCCAAAACGCTCCGGGTCGGTGACATAGTAGCCGAACACCGTGGCGCGCCCCGCGGCGGCATCCTCCGCCGCCGCACGCAGGCGGTGCCCCAGCCCGGCGCCGTAAAAAATATTGTCCCCCAAAACCATGGCGCAGCAGTCATCCCCGATAAAATCCCGCCCCAGCAAAAACGCCTGGGCAAGGCCGTCCGGGCTGGGCTGCACGGTGTATTGCAGCCGCACGCCGAACTGGCTGCCATCCCCCAGCAGCGCCGCAAAACGCGGGGTGTCCTCGGGGGTGGAGATGATGAGCAGGTCCTGGATGCCCGCCAGCATCAGCGTGGAGAGCGGGTAGTAGATCATCGGCTTGTCATACACGGGCAGCAGCTGCTTGGAGGTGACCATCGTCAGCGGGTACAGCCGCGTGCCGGCGCCGCCGGCCAGAATGATGCCTTTCATGGTGGGCCCCCTTCTACATAAAATGCCGTTTGCCGGCGCATACTGGCTACAGCCGCCGCGGCGCCCGCACCCCGCGCGGCGCGCCGGCCAAGTGCTTATACCATACCATATTTGGAACGGATTTACAACCTGTGCGCCGCCCGTTTGCGCCCTGTTTTGTGATTTTGCCGGGGGTTTTGTTTCCCTTTTGTAACTTTTGGGGGCCTATATCTTGACGCCCAAGGCCCGGTGTGGTACAATCAATGGCAGAAAATTGTTTTTTACGCCGCTTTTTTGCCGGCTTTATCGCGGTTTTTATTGTATCGCCGTCCCAAAGGAGGCTTTCGTTTTGAAGCGCGTTGTGTGCGCGGCACTGGCGCTGGCGCTGGTGCTGCTGTGCGCGGCTTGCAGCCCGCGGTTCCTTTCCGCCCAGGGGGCGCAGGAGCCCGCCGCCCAACCGGTGCCGCAGCCGCCCGTCTCGGTGACGGAGGCCTACGCCGACACGGCGACCGTCCCCGCCGGGACGGCGGCGCCTTCGCCCACCCCCGCGGCGCCGGTGCCCACCCCCGGCACCGGGGGGTTCCCGCTGGTGCCCTTTCTGGGGGCCGCGGGGTTGATTTTGATATGCTCCGCCGGGCTGCTGATGCTGCGGCGTATCTGAACCACCGGCCCCTGCGGGGGCCTTTTTTGTTCCGGAAAGGGGGCGGCGGGATGGCCAGGGCACCGCGCTACAAACGCCTTTCGGGCGATACGTCCACCCTGCCCTACGCCGCGCGGGCCGGCCTGCGCCGCCGCCAACGGCGGCGGGCGGCGTGGCTGTGGGCGGGCGGCGTTTTGCTGCTGGGCCTTGCCTGTTTTGCCTTTTTGCGGGATACCGCCGCCCGCGGCGGGCAGCCCGCGCCGCCGGCGGGCGCGGCAAGCGCCGCCCCGGCCCCCGCAGCGGTGGCCATCCGCCTTGCCACCGCCGATGTGGAACGGGACGTGTTGGCGGCCGACGCCCCGCAGGACGCCCCCCGCCCGACCCCCGTGCCTCGCGCCGGGCAGCAGATCCTGCCCGAATACCGCGACCTGTACGCCCAAAACCCCGACCTTGTGGGCTGGCTGCGCATCGACGGCACCGGCATCGACTACCCGGTGGTGCAGATCCCCGGGGACAATGCCTGCTACCTGCGCCGCGGCTTTGACGGCCTGTATGCAAGCGGCGGCACGCTGTTTATCGACGGGCGCTGCCGGCTGGGGCTGGACGGGGACGAGGCCCCCACCGCCAACTGGCTGCTGTACGGCCACAACATGGCCGGCGGCAGTATGTTCGGCACGCTGGACCGCTACGCCGACGAGGCTTTTTTTGCCCAGCACCCCACCTTTTCCTTTGATACGCTGTACGAGCACGGCACCTGGCGGGTGGCGGCGGTGCTGCGCACCACCCTTGGCGCCGACGCGCTGCCGTATTACGCCTTTTTTGACGCCGCCGACCGCGCCGAATGGCAGGCGTGGATGGACGCCATCCTGCCCCTGGCCCTGTATGATACCGGGGTGGCGCCGCAGTACGGGGACCAGCTGCTGACGCTTTCGACCTGCGGGGACCTCACCCCCGGCACCGACGCCCGGCTGGCCGTGCTGGCCGTGCGCTGCCCCGACGCGTGAGCCCCGCCCCCTTGCATTTTGCCCCGCGATGCAGTATGATGAGGGCGCAGGCCCCGGCTTGCATTACGGTTTGTATTATATATACGATATGTATAATACAATTTGTTTTATATTGCAGTTTGTACAAAAGGAGCATGCCTTATGCCGGACATCACCTATGACATCGAGCAGCGCATCGCGGTGCTTTCCACCAACGCCCGCGGGTGGGAGCGGCAGCTGAACCTGATCAGCTGGAACGGCAACCCCGCCAAATACGATATCCGGGACTGGTCGCCCGACGGGTCCCGGATGAGCAAGGGCATCAGCCTGAGCGCCGAGGAGATGGCGGCGCTCAAGGGCATTCTGGAAGAGTTGGAGCTGTAAATGGGCACGTACCGCGAGCGTTTTGTCGAGTTGTACACCAAAAACATCACCCGCCCCGGCGCCGACCGTCTGCTGGCCTGGCTGGAAACGACGGATTTTTTCTCGGCGCCGGCATCCACCCGGTTCCACGGTGCGTGCGAGGGCGGCCTTGTGATGCACAGCGTGAACGTGTACGACGCGATGATGGCACACTTTTATACCGAGCAGGAAAACGCCGAGAGTTTTGCGGTGTGCGCGCTGCTGCATGACGTGTGCAAGGCGAATTTTTACAAATCTTCGCTGCGCAACGTAAAAAATGACGAAACGGGCCAGTGGGAGAAGGTGCCCTTTTACCAGGTGGCGGATCAGCTGCCCTACGGCCACGGCGAGAAAAGCGTGTACCTGATCGAGCATTTTATGCGTCTGAAGACCGCCGAGGCCATCGCCATCCGCTGGCACATGGGCGGCTTTGACGACGCCGTGCGCGGCGGCAGCTTTGCGGCCAGCGACGCCTACAACCGGTATCCGCTGGCCGTCAAGCTGCATGTGGCGGACCTGATCGCCACCTATCTGATGGAGCAGGGCACAAGCAGCGTACCCAACGGGCACTGAGCCGGGCGCCGCTTTTTGCCCTGCCATGTTTGCCTTTCCATCCGTGCGGCCCGCACCACGTTTGTGGAAAGATATATTTTAAACCTATCGCCCTCGGCTGACATATGCAGACGAGGGCGATACCGCTTTGTATTGGGGGAAGGCCGGGGGGTCACGGCTCCTCAAAGCGCATGAGGGCATCGGCCAGATCCTGTGAGACGACGTGGGGGCTGCGGCGCAGCCGCCGGCCGGTGGTGCGCGCCGCGGCGCGCGGGGCGCGGGGGCGCCGCGGGGGCACCGCCTGTGCGGTGACGCGCGGGCGCGGCGCGGCGGGCGTGCCGAACACGGCGCCGGTATCCAGCGCCGGGACGGCCGCCGTGGGGGGCACGGGGTCATCGGGGTCAAAGCCATCCAGCCGCGCGCCAAGGGCATCCAGGTCGGCATCGGCCGCGTCCAGCGCCTGGTAGATGGCGGCGGTGGCGTTCTCCATATCGAGGGTGGCGGCGCCGATCTTCTCGTCCACGCGGGCAAGGCGCTCCCGCAGCAGCAGCACCCCGGCGGCCACGCCGCGCGCGTGCTCGGCCATGCGGGCCTTCTGTTCCTCGGCCTGCTGTTTGAGGCGCTGCTCGGCGTTTTCGGCGTAGAGGCGGGCGTCGGCCAGGATCTTGCGTGCCTGCAGGCGGGCCTGCGCCTGCGCATCATCGTCAGTGGGCCGGGGGGCGGCGGCCTGTGCGGCCAGCTTGTCCTCCAGTTCCTTGCAGCGGAAACGCAGCTCCACCGCCGCCTGCTGGCCGGCCTTGGCGCGCTCGTCCTTTTCGGCGGCGGCCTTCTCCGCCGCGGCGAGCTTTTCCTCGGCCTGGCGGGCGCGCTGCTCCGCGGCTTCCAGCAGCTGTCGGGTCTGCTGCAATTCATTTTGCAGCTTTTCCACGCAGAGGCGGGCGGCGGCCTGCTCCCCCTGGAGCTTTTCGGCCTGGGCGTGCTGTTCCTCCGTCTGGCGGCGGAACTCCTCCTCCCGCTGGCGGGATTCCTCGGCGAGGGCGCTCATATATGCCAAAACGTCGCTTTTGTCAAACCCGAAAAAGCTGGAGCGGAACCCCTGTTCCGCCAACGCATCGGCCTGTGTCGGCATACCGGCCCCCCTTTCACCGCAAATTTACGCCAGACAGCCGGCACGCCGCGGACAAATGCCGCGGCGGGCCGGGCGCTGCATCAGGAACGCTTGTTCAAGATGTCAAGCAGTTGATTGAAGTAATCCCCGTCGTCCTCCTCCTCGGGGGCCGCCTGGGTGTCGGCCACCGAGGTCTCGGCTTCCGGCTCAAACACCTGGCTGAAAACGGGGCTGGGCATGACCGGGGCCGCCTCGGCCGCCGGGGCCGGCGCCGGCGCCGGCGCAGCGGCGGGGGCCGCCACGGGGGCGGGGGCCGCAGCGCTCTGCTGGGCCTCCATCGCGGCCTGGATGGGCGCGTCGACGGAGGGGGTGCTCTCAAAGCCGGTGGCGACCACGGTGATGCGCATCTCATCGTTGAGAGTCTCGTCAAAGGCGGTGCCCCAGATGATGTTCGCCTCCGCATGGGCGGACTGGGTGATCATGCCGGCGGCCAACTCGACATCGTCAAGGCCGATGTCGGGGCTGGAGGTGATGTTGATGATGACGCCGCGCGCGCCGGAGATGCTCGTCTCGAGCAGCGGGCTGGAGATGGCGGCCTTGGCGGCGTTCTCGGCCTTGCCGGGGCCCTTGGCGGTGCCGACGCCCATGTGGGCGAAGCCGGCGTCCTTCATGACCGAACGCACATCGGCGAAATCGAGGTTGATGAAGGAGGGCACGTTGATGAGGCTGGAGATGCTCTCGACGCCCTGGCGCAGGACGTTGTCGGCCGCCTCAAAGGCGTTCATCAGGGTGATGCGCTCCTGGCTGATGAGCTTGAGCCGCTCATTGGGGATGACGATGAGGCTGTCGACGTGCATCATGAGGGCGGCGATGCCTTCTTCGGCGATGCTCATCTTGCGCTTGCCCTCAAACCCGAAGGGCTTGGTGACGATGCCCACGGTGAGGATGCCCAGTTCCCGCGCGGTGGCAGCCACGACGGGCGCCGCGCCGGTGCCGGTGCCGCCGCCCATGCCGGCGGTGATGAACACCATCTGCGCGCCCTTGAGGGAGTTGGAGATCTCATCCTTGCTTTCCTCGGCGGCACGCTGGCCGATCTCCGGGTCGGCGCCGGCGCCGCGGCCCTTGGTGAGCTTGGCGCCCAGCTGGACCTTTTGGGTGGCGCGGGAATTGATGAGCGCCTGCTGGTCCGTGTTCATGGCGACAAATTCGATGCCGGAGAGCCCGGCCTCGACCATGCGGTTGACGGCGTTGCCGCCGCCGCCGCCGACACCAATGACCTTGATGTTGGTGACATTCTGCATTTCCTCATCAAGAATGAATGCCATGGAAGGTTCCCCCTAAATTTTACTGTTCCGACAGGCCGGAGCGCGCGTTTGCGCGGCAAGGCCCATGGGCAGGAATACTACACTGCTTATAAGAATAGCAAAATTGTGCGGCAATTTCAATACCTACGGGGGGAATTTGTAAAAAAAATGCGATGTTTCCCGCCAAAACCACCAAAGAGGCGGCAGCTTCTTTGTCAATTTGGCCGGTTTTGCGCCCCCGCGGGCGCCGCGTCGGCCTCCGTGCAGGCGCAGGCGGCGCCCAGGGCGGCAAGGTCGGCGTGGAGGGCGGCGTAGCCGCGGCGGATGTAGCCGGGGTCGCGGATGCACGTCGTGCCCTGTGCCGCGAGGGCCGCCACCGCCAGCGCCGCCCCGCCGCGCAGGTCGGGCGCCGTGACGGCGGCGCCGTGCAGGGCGCCCCCGCCCCCCAGCCAGAGCAGCCGGCCCTTGGCGCCCACCCGCGCGCCCATGGCGGCAAAGCCGGCGGCGCAGGCGAAGCGGTTTTCAAACAGGGCGTCGTAGATGCGGCTGGGCCCCTGCGCGGTGAGCAGCACGGCGGCGGCCAGCGGCGCCGTGTCGGTGGCAAAGCCCGGATAGGCCGCGGTGCACACCTCCTGCCCGCCGCGCAGCGGCCGGGCGGGATCCCGCGCGACGGTAAGGGCATCCGGGCCGGCCTCCACCGCACAGCCGGCCGCGCGCAGCAGCTGCAAAAAGGCGGCAAGGTGCTGCGGGCGGCAGCCCTCGACGGTGACCTGCCCGCCCGCCGCGGCCGCGGCCGCGGCGTAGGTGGCGGCGGCGATGCGGTCCGGCATGGGGGCGTACACGGCGCCGCCCAGCGCCGCTTTGCCGTACACCACGATGACCGGCGTACCGGCGCCGCGCACGTCCGCGCCCGCCGCGTTGAGGAAATCGGCGGTGTCCCCGATCTCCGGCTCACACGCGGCGCCGCGCAGCACGGTGGTGCCGGCGGCGCGGCAGGCGGCCATCATCAGCGTGAGGGTCGCGCCGACGCTGGGCAGGCGCAGCGTGATATCGGCCCCGCGCAGCGGCCCGCGGCAGCAAAGGGTGACGGTGTCCCCGGCCAGCTCCACCCGCGCGCCCATGGCGGCCAGCCCCGCAAGGTGGATATCCACCGGCCGCGGGCCCAGCTTGCAGCCGCCGGGCAGCGGCAGCGTGACCCGCCCGCAGCGGTACAGCAGCGGCGCAAGATAAAACACCGAGCTGCGCATCGCGCCCGCCAGCTCCGGCGGGATATCCCCGCAAAGCGCCGGCGCGGGCCGGGTGGCGATGTCCTCCCCTTCCCATCCGGCCGCAGCCCCCACGGCCCCCAGCAGGCGCAGGCTGGTATCGACATCGGCCAGGCGCGGCACGCCGCGCAGCGTGCAGGGGGCATCGCACAGCAGGGTGGCGGCCAAAAGCGGCAGCACGCTGTTTTTGGCGGCGGGCGCACGCAGGCGGCCGCCCAGCGCCGCCCCGCCCGTTACCGTATAAAGCTGCATACGGCACCCCCTTCCCCGGCGCTGCGCGCGCCGCACGGCCCCTGCCCGCCCCTCACAGCAGCAGCGGCTGGATCTGGGTGCCCTTGAGGGCGCAGTCCAGCGTGTCGGGCAAAAGGGCAAGGTCACTTTTCAAGCTATGCGGCTTCTTGTAGCTGTCATCCTGGCCAAAAGGCACAAAATAATAGTTTTTGCGCTGCAAAAGCGCGGCCAGGCTGGCGGCGCTGCCCGAAAGGCCATCGTTGGTGGAGAGCGCCACCACCACCGGCAGCGAGCCGCGCAGCATACTTTTGGCCGCCAGCGTGACCGGGGTGGAGCTGATGCCGCCCGCCAGCAGCGAGAGCGTGGTGCCGGTGCAGGGCGCGATGACGAGCGCCCGCGCCATGCGTTTTGGGCCCAGCGGCTCGACCTGTTGGAGGGTGTCCAGCGGGGCGTGGCCGGTCAGCTCCTCCAGGCGGGCGCGCAGCGCGGCGGCGGTGCCGAAACGGGTATCAAGGGTGCCGGCGCTGGCGCTCAAAACGGGCAGCACCTCCCACCCGCGGGCGCGCAGGCGGGCGATCTGGGGCAAGACGGCGTCAAAGGTACAGAAGCTGCCGCACATGGCAAAGGCCACGGTGCGCGGCAGGGCGGAATACTGGCTCATGGACGGGCGCTCCTTTCCTGCAAAATGGCCATGACCGTCTGGGCGACAAGGACGCCCGCGGTCTGCGGGGCACACCGGGCGGGCAGGCTGAGGGCGTGCTCCGCCCGCAGGCCCAGTGCCGCCGCGGCGGCGAAATCCGTGCCGCCGGGGCGGCTGGCAAGGTCGATGATGAGGGCGCCCCGGGGCAGCTTTTCCAGCTGGGCGCGGCCCAGGACCGGCGCCGGCACGGTGTTGATGACGGCATCGAACCCCGGAAGCAGCTGCTCCAGCTGGGCAAGCGGCGCGGCGCGGTGCCCGGCACAGCGGGCGGCGGCGCGCTGCTCGGCGCTGCGGGCGGCAACGGTGACAAGGCCGCCCAGCGCCGCCAAACGCCCCGCCACGGCACGGCCGATGCGCCCGTAGCCCAGCACAAGGAAGGGGCTTTCCCAGACGGTGCGCTCCCGCCGCTGCATGAGCAGGGCAAGGCAGCCCTCGGCCGTGGGCACGGCGTTGAGGCAGGCAAGCTCCGGGCGGGCAAAATAATCGATGAGCTCCACCCCGGCGGCCTGCGCGGCGCTTTGCACAGCCGCGCCGATGCGCCCGCCCAGCACCACCGTGCCCGGTTTGGCAGCGCGCAGGATGCGGGCCGATTCCACCCCGCCGGCGTCCATCGGCATGGGCAGCAAAATGGCCCCGGCGCTGCCCGCGCCTTCGGCGCCTGTCACCTCATAGCCCGCCGCGCGCAGCGTCTCGGCGGCGGCACGCTGGCGGGCATCGGTGCCCACCACGCAAATACGATACTGCATTTTCCTCACCCCCGGCATCTGGGCCATCCTATGCCGCCGGCGCGCGGATGGTGCGCTGCCGGGCAAAGAGAAAAGCCCCGCTGCCTTTTTAGGGCAGCAGGGCTTGCCGAGGGCCGGAAAGAGCCCTTGAGAAAAGCCGCCATGGGCAGGCCCATGGCGGGGAGGTTTACGGTTCGTTTGCCGGTGCTGCGGCGGGCGCCTCCGCCGGTGTCGGCGCGGGGGCAGCTGCCGGTGCCGGCGCAGGTGCGGGGGCAGCTACAGGCGCGGGCGCGCCCTGCGGCAGGCTTTGCGGGGCCTTCGCGCCGCTTTTTACAACGCACACCAAGTTCACCACGCCCAGGATCAGGCACCAGGCGCTCCAGATATTCAGGTCAGCATAGCTCCCGGCGTTGCCAAAGCCGATGAGGGCCGCCAGGAAAAACAGGATCATGCAGGCGACGGAACCGCCCTTTTTTGCCGAATTTCTCGTTACGACTTCGACGATGCCGCCCGCCAACATCAGGACAGCGACCAAAAAGCCCGCCGTCCCGCTGATCTCGCCGGTATCCCCCAGCGTGTTGGCAAGGCCGACCGCGCAGGACTGGAACAGCACGAACACCGTAAGGACCATGCACAAGATCCCGGTCACAAGTTTTGCCGTTTTCATTGTTTTTAACCTCCTCCGCTACGGAAAGCCCGTATACCCAAAGCATACCACAGCCCACCGCATACCGCAAGGGGGAAAAGTGTGCCCGGCAAAGCCACCGTCAGTTGAAGCGGTCCTTGAGGTTTTTGAAAAAGCCCTTGCGTTTTTCGTAGTTGTCGTCCCGGAGGGTATCCTCGAACGCCTTGAGGGCTTCGCGCTGGGTGCGCGTGAGCTTTTTGGGCACCTCGATCTCGACGGTGACGTACTCGTCCCCGCGGCCGCGGCCGTTGAGGTACTGGATGCCCTGCCCGCGCAGGCGGAACACCTTGCCGCTCTGGGTGCCCTCGGGCACCTGGAGCTTGACCTTGCCGTCCACGGTGGGGGCCTCGACCTCGGCGCCGAGCACCGCCTGGCTGAAGGTGATGGGCACGCGGATGTAAACGTCGGAATCCCGCCGCTCAAAGATGGCGTCCGGCTTGACGCTGACGTGCACGATGACATCGCCGGACGGCCCGCCGGCGGAACCGGCGTCCCCCTGGCCGCGCAGGGCGATGTTCTGGTCATCGTCGATGCCGGCCGGGATGTTGACCTCAAGGGTCTTGCGGGTGCTGGTCTTGCCGGTGCCGCGGCAGGTGGCGCAGGGGTTTTTGATGATCTTGCCGCGGCCGCCGCACTGCGGGCAGGGCTGCTGGCTTTGCATCACGCCGAAGGGCGTGCGCTGCTGGGTGAGCACCACGCCGCGCCCGCCGCACTGGGCGCAGGTCTCCGGCTGGGTGCCGGGGGCCGCGCCGCTGCCGGAGCAGGTGGGGCAGGTCTCCTTGCGGTTGACGGTGATGGTCTTGGCGCAGCCGTGGGCGGCCTCCTCAAAGGTGAGCACCACGCTGGCCTGCACATCGTGGCCGCGGCGCGGGCCGTTGGGGTTTTGCCGGCCGCCGGCGAACCCGCCGAACCCGCCGCCAAAGATATCGCCGAAAAGATCCCCCAGGTCGACACCGCCGAACCCGCCGCCAAAGCCGCCGAACCCGCCGCCCGGCTGCCCGGCGCCGTAGTTGGGGTCGACGCCGGCAAAGCCGAACTGGTCATACCGCTGGCGCTTTTGGGGGTCGGAGAGGACGTCGTTGGCCTCGTTGACCTCCTTGAACTTCTCCTCGGCGGCCTTGTCGCCGGGGTTGAGGTCGGGGTGGTATTTTTTTGCCAGCTTGCGGTAGGCGTTTTTGATCTCGGCGTCGCTGGCGTTTTTGCCAATGCCCAAAACCTCGTAATAATCGCGTTTTTCTGCCATA